>CAZXFH010000033.1:0-37265 GCA_964640055.1 uncultured bacterium
TTAAAATGAGTATTTATGAAAGTATCTTATAGATATATATGCATTGGTGCTTAAGTGCTTCGCGAGCAGCCTGCAAATTAACCTGTTGCGCTGACGCTGATCCAAATTTCGCCAGCAAATTTCCATCCGGATAGGGGTTGTCAAAAAGCCCCAGTTGATATTTAACTTTTAAGATGCGGCGGACCGCTTCATCAATGCGCCACCGGGGTACTTCGCCGGCCTTGACCAATTCCAGCAATAGCTCATAGAAACTCAGGTCTTCAGGAACCATGCTCATATCAACCCCGGCCATGACCGCCATTTTGACGGCTTCTTTTTGGGTGGCAGCGACTCTTTCACGCTCATGTAAATTTTTAATATCATTCCAATCGGAAACCACTAATCCTTTAAATCCTAATTCATCTCTTAATAATTCAGTTAATATAAAGTGACTGGTATGCACTGGTATTCCATTGATTTCCGAACTATTGGCCATCACAGTTACTGCGCCCGCATCAATGGCCCTTTTAAAGGGTGCAATAAATATCTCGCGTAACATCCTTTCCGGTATCCAGGCCGGGGTACGATCATGTCCTGAGAAGGGCATACTATAACCGATATAGTGTTTGGCACAGACTGCAAGCTTATCCGACACACTAAGATCGTGACCCTGTGAGGCTTTGACATATTCCCTGCCTAATTCTGCGGCTAAATAGGGGTCCTCCCCATAGGTCTCGAAATTCCTTGACCATAATGAATGCCGGGCCAAGCCTAAGACCGGGTTAAAATTCCAGGGAATGCCGCAGGCTCGGGTTTCCAGAGCGGTGATTTCGGCTTCCTGCCGGACCAATTCCCGGTTACGCGTCGCTGCCATTGCAATTGATTGTGGAAAAATAGTGGCATCCAAAGTATAGTTGGCGCCATGGATGGCATCAATGCCATAAAGAACGGGGATACCTAAGCGAGTTTCTTCTACTGCCACTTCCTGTATTTGCGCAATGATCTCTTGCCAATGTTCTACAGAATAGGCTGAATTAACAACATTTAGAATCGAACCGACGTGATGATCAACGATTATTTCCCTTAATTTTACCGGATCTATTTTATGAGGTTCAGCTCTTCCGTTTTTCCCATGGGATACCATTGCCAGGGTCAATTGAGTCATCTGCCCTACTTTTTCCTCAAGAGTCATCTGCTCTAATAACAGCTCTACTTTTTTATCCAACCCTGTCCGGGACGGTTGTTGACATCCTAACAATAATATCAGCCCAATAATAATGCTCACAAAACTAACCAATCTGCTTTTTTTCATCTGCTCCTCTTTTTTTGAAATGTTTACGCCACAAATATATGATTTCAACAATAATACCACCACAAAGAATGGCTAAAATCATATATATCATTGGTTTACTGGTAAACATAACTATATCAGTTTTTACGGTTCTCCATTTCAACACAAAAGATGATGACAAAAATCAAGCCAATCCGCACGTATTGATCAGCTGAAAATGATTCAAGTTAATATAACTCGAAACAGCTAAGCACTGTAAAAATCTATTGTATTCTGATTAGTAGACAATGGCGGATTGTTTTGCAAACACGTCGTTACTTAAAAACCATGATGATGACTATCATCCTGTTATAAAAAGTATAAGTAAAAATTATCATAATAATAATTCAAGATATTCATTGTCTATATTTAGAAAGGAGCAGGGCTTATTTCAAGCCCAATTCTTTACTAATCCGATAATAGTTTGGAGGGGCTAGTCCCAGTTTTTGAGCAGCTTCTGCATCGGTTTTACAATGTTTGCGGACAAAACAGAGATAATTTTTACGAAACTTTTTCTCTATATCTCTTAAGGGCAGTATCTGTTCCTGATCAAATTTAATAGGTGATACTAATTTCTGATTAATACCGACATTGGTTCCCAGTGCCTCTGATACGGCCGCTGTACCAATGTGAGAATTATCAATTAATAGTATCCGCTGGATAACATTCTGTAACTGTCTGACATTGCCGGGCCAGTGATATTCCTGGAGCATTTCTATAGCATCTTCGTCGATATCAGGATATCTGAGTCCCATCTTAAAGCAATATCGTTCGACATAATGAGAGATCAAATCCGGAATATCTTCGGGATGCTCCTTTAAGGCAGGTGCTTCGAGTTGTAATACATTTAATCTGTAGAAAAGGTCTTCACGAAATTTGCCTTGGGCAACCATTTTTTTAAGGTCTTTATTGGTTGCGGCGATAATGCGAACATCCACCCTGTGACTCTTTTTACGACCGATTTTATCAATTTCCCCTTCTTGCAAGACCCGGAGTAATTTTGCTTGTGCATCTAAGGGAAATTCAGATATCTCGTCAAGAAAAATGGTGCCCTTATCCCCTTGTTCAAAATAACCGGAGCGCTGGCCTTTAGCGCCAGTAAAGGAACCTTTCTCATAGCCAAACAGTTCGCTTTCCATTAGTTCATAGGGAATGCTGGCACAGTTAATAGGAACAAAAGGATCATATTTCCGGTTACTACAGTAATGAATATTGGTAGCAATCAACTCTTTTCCGGTACCCGATTCTCCACAGATAATAACATTGGCATCTGTAGGTGCATATTTAGTAATCTTTGCTCTTAATTTTTGCAGGGTATCTGATTGTCCAATAATCTTTTTCTGAATTAAAACATCCTTAATATTGCGATTTAATATATTTTCGGAACGGTTTTTTTCGAGCTTCAATTGCTTATTTTTATAAGCGTTCACAATGCTCAATACAAAATCCGTGGGTTGATAAATATAATTTTCTATATCCCCGGGATATTTGGTACAAAACCAATAGGCACCGGCGTTTAGTAACCGGTTGGCAAAATTAAAATCGGTTTGCTGAATAGTCATTTTGGTTACCACTAATATCTGGACCGCAGAATCAATTTTTTTCAACTCCTTGATGAGTTGTTCTCCCATGACTCCTCCCGCAATCTGGAAATCCATGATCACCACGTCATAATGACCCTTTTCCCGCATTAGGCGCATGGCATCCAAACCACTGGAAACAACATCGCAGATCTTGATATTGTACTCGGATAGTTTAATTGTATTTTTAATCCGACGTACATCAAATTCTTCATCTTCAATTACCAGTAGACGAATAATATCATCCTGCATAATATCACACCTCTTTGTTCGTTAAGGGTATTTTAATACGAATCCGGCACCCTTGATCTCCCTGCTCTATATTTTCAGCGTTCATTTGCCATCCGCAACGATTGCGACTGATCTCATAGGCAAGATAACAGCCATAACCCGAATTTAGTTCATCACGTTTCGTCGAGGTATGCTCCAGAAATATCTTTTTAATACCATTGTAATCCGTTTCAATTAATTTCGGGGGAATTCCCTGTCCGTTATCCTCGATTATGACTTCACCAAAGTGATTTTCAGGATAATATCTTGTTTTTAAGAGGATAGTGATATTCTGTTCCCGGTTGTGATCAATACTATTCTGGATTAAAGGTTCGAGTATTTCCCATACAACATATTCATTGATAGAAACTACTGGCAAGTTTTCATCCAGATCAAATTCAAACTGATAATTACCATGTTTGGTATGAACCCGTTCAAATACATGGTTTACTAAAAATTTTAAGACCTCATTGACATCCGTATGGAACATTGGATTACGGGTCGCATGAATAGGGGGATTATACCATTTCATATCATATATCACCCGCGATATAAAATTAGCATACTTGGTCACAATATATTTGAACCGTTTAATATTGTTTGCGGTCAACGCATTGACTTCCTCTTTAATAAATCCCATGATCTTTTCCGCCTTATGATGGGCATGATAAATTCGCTTGGTAAATAGAGCCTCTTTCTGGTGTGCGATCTCCAGCTTTAACTGATGCTCACGTTCCTGGAAAAGAAGTTCTTTGGTTTGATCCCGATCCTCAACGGTATAAGAAGTGACATAGAACATTGCGAGCAACCCAAACAAGATCAAGGCAATAAAGACCACACTGATTTCATTATATGCAGTGGAAATTTGACGGGTAATATTTGATAAATCCGGAGTGATTTTAGTATACACAACACCTTGAAATTCACCCTTAGGAACAAAGGGCACAAATATGTGAAAAGATCGCTTTCCATCAAAAAAGCTGTATATCTCCTCCTGATGCATAATTTTATTTTGAATAGTAGCATAACGGTTGACAGCCACTTGATGGGACTGATAATCCAATTGCTTAATTCTGTTATCAAAGAATAGATTAACTAAATCCTTCCCATCATCAATGGCAAACGTCTGTCCCTGTGATGAAACAATAATACATAACTCATCCACATTCCTTTGGAGTGTTTGCTGACTGAAAATGATATTAAAGGCTTGGATTATTTTTCTTTTGGCCGGCTCGCTGTGTGTTGGATACAGTAAACTCTGTTCAACTAATAATTCTAAAGAAGTTGTCGTCAAATTTGCTATTCGTTCGGCAGAATCCTTTTTATAAAGATTCATGGTTTTATTAATCAAATTATTGGTCGAAAATTTATTCAAATAAATCAATACGACCTGAAATATGACTAAAATGACAAATAATACAATAATGTGCTTTACTTCAAAACTATGTTCTTTAATACGCTTGATTAAACTCATAATTATCCCAAAAATAATCCCATTTTATTTTACAAAAACTTCATCGGAGGATATCATTTCGGCCGCTTTCTGCAAGGCGACTTCCGGAGACATTTCATCTTTTAAAGCTTTATTGATATGATAAGATAAAATATCAGACATACGCGTGTAATTGGGTAATTTAGGACGATGAATACCATGCTCCATTATGATTTTATAGAAAGGGAAATGAGGATGTTGGTTGATTAAAGTGGAATCCTGATATAATCCGGTTATGACAGGTAAATATCCAGAAGTTTCGTATAAAATGGATTGTGCTTCCTCACTTAAAATAAATTTAAGAAACTTGATCGCTTCTGATTTATTATTACTATGCTTGGAAACCACTAGATTCCAGCCTCCAAAAACCATTTTATAATCCTTATTTTTAAAATGAGGTAACACGGTGAATTCTAATAAATCAAGTTTGTCAGTGTATCCTTGAAAGGCAGCACTATCCTTCACTGAACTGGCCCACCCCCGGAAAAATGGAATATTATTCTCCATGGCATATTGATAACTCTCCACCTCATTAATACTTGTAGCTATCGGAGGTGATAGTTTGAATTTATGAATTAAATCTTGCATAAACTGACAGGCATCAATTGTGCCGGAATTATATATACTGGTCTTTACTTTAGGATTCAATTCACCCCCCCGGGAGGCCAAGATCTCTAAATAATTACATATTAATCCTTCGTAAGCATCCCCTTGAAATAAATACCAATATTGGTTCCACCCATAATTTTCCCGATATTCGTGCGCTATTTTGATAAAATCCTGCCAAGATATTGAGCGGTGTATCTTCCTAATCAGGGCTTCGGAATTAGGTATTCTTGATAACAGATCCTTCCGATAGCACAAAACACCGATATCCAAATATAAAGGTATACTCAATAATTGATTCTCAAATTGACATGTCCAGAGCACCTGAGGTAGGATTTTCGCGATTTCTTGCTCACTGAAATAATCTTTCAAGGGTTCGGCCCATTTGGCAAAGCGGGAAATCCAGATCTGATCAATCGCAAAAATATCGATACGACTGTTCCGGCTGCGCAAGGATCTGGTGATCAGTTCCTTGCGCTCATTGGTGTTAAATTTCGTAAAAGGTAAATCGATAGGGACTATTTCTATTTGCCCAACATACTTCTGATTAAATCGGTTTATCACACGGCGGTGAGCCATTGAGATATTATCAGCATAATAAACCTTGGTCGCCTGCTTTCCATTAAATGAAAAAATATTTAGGGTTAACAGATTGATTATCAGAATCACGGTGATGGCCACAATGAAAAAAGCAAAGGCAACATTATATTTTTCAATTAAACCAATTTTTCTCATTCTTATCCATTTCTAATGTTAATAGTTATCAAAACAAATATAATCGAATATAAAAAGGGATACAATCATTATTATCAAATTAATAATTTTATGTTAGTAACAAAATTGAAAAATAGACAATCACAAATTTTTTATTTTATTCCGTTGGATAGACTGATTGCTTTCAATTTTAATTTTACTGCTATCAAGGAAGAAGACAATTTTGTCAGTAACCAGGTAGACTTTTAGATAAAAATGGTGATTTTGTTTACTATTTATGATAAATGGCATAATAGTTGTCTATCTATTTAATATCTATTTGGAATTCTGAATTTTTAGCTGATAATTAGGCAAGGATTCATTCAATGGGCTAGCCTAAATCGAGGAGGAAGATGACATGTTTGATCGCTTAGCTTTCGGATGGTACGACGCACTTATCTTTATTGGATTTTTCGTCGTGGTAGTGGGATTCAGTATGTACAAGAGCCGCAAAGAAAAGACCGGCGAAGATTATTTTCTGGCCAGTCGCGGTTTGATCTGGCCTTTGATCGGGTTATCCATGATCGCCGCTAATATTTCCACGGAACAGTTTGTGGGCATGTCTGGTCAGGGAGCTGGGGAAGCCGGATTAGCGATCGCCAGCTATGAATGGATGGCAGCTATTACCATGGTCATCGTGGCCATGTTTTTCCTGCCAAAGTTTTTAAGTGCCGGTATTTATACTTTTCCTGAGTATCTGGAATACCGTTATTCTTCCACCGCGCGTAATTTGATGGCTATTTATACCATGATTATTTATGTCTTTGTGCTGGTGTCATCGGTACTCTATTCCGGAGGACTGACCATACGGACCCTGTTTGAGGGCAGTCATCCTTTTGGCATCGAGGTGACACTAGCCAAATCGGTGTGGCTGGTTGCGATCATTGCGGCTATCTATACCATCTGGGGCGGTTTAAAGGCAGTGGCCTGGGCTGACCTGTTTCTGGGATCCAGCTTGATCCTGGGCGGTGTGATCACCTTGATACTCGGCTTCAACGAAGTGGGTGGCGTGGCTAGCTTTTTTGAACATAATTCCGAGAAGCTCCACATGATTCTACCTGCAGATCATCCGGTATTGCCCTGGACTGCTCTGGTCTTTGGGCTGTGGCTGCCCAACTTTTATTACTGGAGTGTTAACCAATTTATTACCCAGCGCACTTTGGCGGCCAAAAGTCTTAAGGAAGGACAGCTGGGGGTTATCTTCGCTTCCTTTCTCAAATTAATCACCCCCTTTATAATCGTTTTTCCGGGTATTATGGCCTGGCAACTCTTCAGAGGCCAAATGACTGGAAATGAAGCTACCACTGATGCTGCTTTCCCTTTGATTATCCGCAATCTAATCCCCGGTGGTCTACGCGGTTTCATTTTTGCCGCTATTACGGGTGCGGTTATGAGTTCCCTGGCCTCCATGCTTAATTCGGCCTCCACAATATTCACCATGGATTTGTATAAAAAGCACATCAAACCGGAGGCATCGCAAAAAGCCATCATCTGGACCGGGCGGATTTCCACCATCATTTTCCTGTTGATCGGCTGTTTCATCGCCCCCTTGTTGGGTAGTCCGGGACTGCACGGAATTTTTACCTATATTCAGGAATTCCAGGGGTTCATTTCTCCCGGTATTCTTGCTGCTTTTGCCTTTGGATTCTTATTTAAACGGGCCCCCAAGCAAGCCGGAATTGCAGCATTGGTGTTAAATCCGCTTATCTATGGTATTTTACTGATCTTTTTTGGTACAATCCCCTACCTCAATGAAATCGGTCTGACGGTCATGCCGATTGCATTTTTGAACCGCATGGCGATTACCTTCATCATTATTTTCATTGTCATGGGGATAATTACCTATCTGAAGCCTCTGGATAAACCGGTTACCATGCCCAAACGCCGGGATTTTAATATGACACCTACCCCGCTGGTCAAATGGTTGGGCATTACCGTGATCGGTCTGGTAGTCATCCTCTATATCATTTTCTGGTAAAAGGTATTCCTTCTCTCTATAAATAAGGGCGCTGATATACAGCGCCCTTCTCTTTTTCTGGTCTTTTGTATCTTTAATCTGTCATTTTACGACCATAATCCAGGTTACTATCTGTGGTAAGCAAAGGAAAACCGGGCACCACAATGGGATAGGCTGTTTTCTTTTGTAATACAAACATATCAATATCAGTGAGTTGAATTTCATTGAAGGCCGGTACATTTATTTGGATCTTTTCATCGTAGACATTCTGTAAACTATCGATATATGGATTCAGATAATTTTCGATGATTGCTACCGGATGATCTGTGGCCTGCTTGGATACGCCCCAGTTTTGCAAAATCCTTTGCTTCGTGTAAATGGCTAAAATATTGTCCTTCCACATGGCCTTATATTGTTGTACAGGAGTAACCTTTCCATAGCCATTCCGATAAGCATCCGCGTTAATATATTTATCACGAATCAGATCGGCCACGGCTAAACGGAACTGGTTGGCAAATTCCCCCGGAGCGATATCATCTTTTCTGAACACCAGCGGGTGGGATAAAACCGCCTGCCTGAAATCTTTTACCGTCCAGGTTTCTCCGTCAACCCTAAAAAAGGGCTGTTTATTTAAATTACTAAGCCGGTCTCCTAGACTATCGGGCAGGGTTAAATCCACTTCCCGGTTCCATAACTGTTGACTAAGCACCTTTTTGCTTTCTTTTACCGAAGCAAAATAAACTTCTTTATATAAATCAGCCAGTTGAAAAAAGGTTGATTCATTGAAATCTAACCGTTTTCCCTGCATCAATTGCTGTACATAGTTGTTATAAATCCGCTGAGCTTCCATGGCTTTTAATTTCTCCTGAACTTGATGATAGCGCTCGCTTTGCTGGGTGGATCCCAAGGCGACGCCACTTGTCCAGCCCTTTACCTTCAGAAACACGTAGCTACCGTCACTGGCCTTGATGGGTGGTAATATCTGTCCTTTTGCGACTCCTTGCATAAAAAGTCGTTCAAAAACATTAATATCCATCTCATCATTGAAGGTCAGGTTTCTCTGCGGTATTTCCTGTATTCCGAAAGTCCGTGTACATATTTCAGCAAAACTGAAATTACCTTGATCAAGCAGCGCTATTATTTGGCGCGCAACTGCCGGATTAGTAAAACGGCAGTAAGCCAGCTCGTATTTTCGTCCGGCAAAGCGATAGGCCTGTTTTAGGCGGTTACTATCAACCTGGGCTTTCTGAAAGCCATGCTGATAATAATGATACTGACGCATGGCTTGTTCCTTCCGGCCCTTAAGGTAGGATGCCGCCTGATGGTTTTCTTTAAAGACCTGAGTCGTATCGCATTCCAGAGCCAATAACTTTTCGGCAATGAGCGAATTCAAAATGATCTTTTTATCATAGGGATAATTCCCCCGGCAATAGGGTGGCCGTACAGTATATTCAGCTCGACGGATGAACTCATCAGTAGTAATCGTTCGATCACCCACTCTCACCAAAGGCTTTGATTCCCTCTGTGAGTCCCGGCCACATTGCCAAAAGCTGGCTATGAGAACAATGATTATGGCCCAAATTCCAATTTTTTGTGTCACATGCATATGTTAAAACCTTATAATAATTAGTGCCCTCACTTTAAAATTGTATATCATCTCAGATGGATATTGTTCCCTGCAAATTAACAGATACGGTATACTTAGTTAGCAAATCAAATGCCATATTATCTTCTGATCTGATCTTTTTTCCGCATTTCTCTTGAAATCTGATCCACCCGCCGCAAAGGTTCTGGAATCCGATATTTATGACAAAATTTGAGGACAATCTGGGTAGCACTCTCAACGTCGGTTAAATAACCCGGCGAAACAAAAACCGGTTTACAGTTCCTGCGCGACCGCAAAACTGTACCCACGATCTCGGACCGGTCCTGCAGATAGGCAAATCTCCCCTTCTCAGCACCCAAAGCTGGGTAGCTGCCGATCAGTCTGGATTTGGCGACTCCGATGGAGGGAATCCCGAACAGAATCCCGAGATGAGTGGCTAGGCCCATGCGACGCGGATGAGCAATGCCTGCCCCATCCGTTAACAGTAAATCCGGGGGTGATGCCAAACCTTTAAACAGAGGGATGAGCAATGGAATTTCACGAAAGCTCAGCAATCCCGGCACATAGGACTGTCTTACTTTGTCAGAATGGGTGTAAATACGCTCATTGCGAAGCTGTAGTACTTCATTGGCGGTATCATGGATCACAGTAAAAACACACATAACCGCATAACTCATTTCCCAATGTCTGGCATAGGCCACATCCACTGCGGCTACAGTTTCCGGATGGTGGTTATAGGCCTGCAATTCAATTTTGCCCTTTAAGGACTGCTGAATTCGCACTGCCTCTGAACGGTTTACCGACCAGGTATGCTGTATAACCGGCTGCAAACTACATCATTTCCTTAACGAGCTTAATAAAATTCTTCAAAGGAATATTGCATTGCCGCAATTGTCGATTGCCTTTTAAAATTTTGTCCGGGTGAGGAACCTGTAGCGGGTTATGTTGATGTTCCTGCTGAATTAATCTACGGTTGACTTTGATATAATAGGCCATTATCGGTTTGAAAAACTCCGGATGAAATTGAACCGTATAGATAAAATGTTTATAGCGGGTGGCCTGATAAGGGCTGAACTCATTCCAAGCCAGCGGCGTCACTCCCCGGACAACATCCAAAACCATGTCCACATGGCTCTGGTAAACCGCCATTTTACCGGGCTGATCAGCATGGAAATAGGGATCAGCCATACCTTCCACCGTCAACTGAACCGTACTGACCCCAATTTCCATCCCCAGCGGGTTCCGCAGGACCTTACCTCCCAGGGCAGCATGAATCAACTGGTGTCCGAAACAGATTCCAAAAGTTGGAATCTTATGCTCGATAATATTTTCCAGCATACGCTGTATACCATCAAAATGAGGATAAGTCTGTGTCAGACTAGTATGGGCGCCGGTCAAGATCAGCCCATTCCACTGATCTACTTTCTCTGGAATGACATCTGCCATTTTTTGAGTAGTCCAGTTGATCTGATTATCGTTAACCGCCTGCCGGATCCACTGATCAAAATCTCCCAACTGTGTCCTTAATTCCTGATAGGTAGATCCCGTTTTTACAATCAAGATCTTTGGTTTATTTTTATTTTTATCAGCCATTTTTTCCAAATTATTAAAAGCTTTGAAAAAATGACAACTATTATTTTAGCAAATATATTAGATAGACACTAATTCGTCTCTGTCCTTTAGAGGCTCGCAAAATATTCACTGGATGATGCGCTTAACCTGCTGTAAACCGCGCCGGCGGTAAGCGTTATAATTTTCCGCGGATGGATCAAAGCTGTCAATTCTTACCCGACCTGAACAGTGGATGAATTTCAGGTCACCAATATAAATCCCAACATGGGTTATCCGTCCCGGCTGTGAACCGAAAAATAACAGGTCCGCTGGTTCCAGCTGTTCCAGAAAACCACTTGTATCCACCGCTGATCCCTGGGTAACCTGCATACTGGCATCCCTTAAAAGTAGAAATCCGTTGTTGCGAAAAACAGTCTGGGTGAATCCGCTGCAATCCATGGCTTTGGGTGAAGCGGCGCCCCAATGGTAGGGTCGACCGTTTAAACTGAAAGCGGTTTGCAGGACCCCTTCTGCGGAAATCTCCCGGGCTGCATAGGTGTCATAGGCCACCAGTTCCCGGGTGGGAATATATCCTTCTCTTCCGTCGGCATAGCCGACTTTCATCCAGCGCCAGCTCTGCTCTAACAACAGAAACCGATCCCCCAGAACCGCATCACCTAAGGGAATCGCGGTTCTTGATTTCTGGGTATAGACCAAACCTTCAATATCACGATAGACCACCAGGTTTTCGGGTTGCCACGCCTGACGGAGTGCGTCACCCCCTTGAACCACCCGGTCGCGCGCTACCCAACCCAGGTAACCGTCCTCGGTCCGTACAAAATAGTAGTAACCTTCTTTTTTTAGTATCTCTACCGGAATTCCCAGCAAGGTCTGGGTGACCATATCTTTGAAAACCGAGGGACCGCTTCGCAGGGTAACCACGGAATTTATAGGCACGCCAAAGGAAAGGTCACCCACCGTATCCTCTGGCAATAATTTAATCTCGGCCGTGATATTTTCCCTTAGTTGTTGATCCATTTGTGCTAAAAAGGCTTTACGGGCCGGCGCTTTATCTGTTTCACCTCGAATCAGATAGGCGTCATCCTTGTATTCCACCTGTATCTTCCAGACACTGGTGCGACTGTCAGGACAGTAGGCCTGTTCAATCGAATCAGAAAGGGCCGCGATCTGCTGCATAACAACGGTGGTATCCGCCGCATTTGCCAAACTGAGGTTAAAGACTAACAAACCGGCAAAAATTAAGCTGAAAAATCTTTTATACATTGATGCCTCCCATGCTCTATTAATCATGACCTCTTTCGCAATATTCCGCGCCCTATTGCCCCAAATAACCCAGAGTGACTGAATATTTATCCTGGTCGGATAAAACCTGCAAGGCTTTTTCAACGGTCTTATCCTGTTGTATGGTGGCCTCTACCCGCATGGATACGCCGCCTTGCAAAGTGGCGAATTCACCCTTCAGGCCCTGCTGAATCGCTTCTTTGTTCTCCTGAAACTTCTTATGGCGTTCCTGATCCCAGACGGTATAAAACTCACTAAAGGAACCTTCCAGATGCTTGAAATTTTCATCGTCATACAATTTTTCAGCCAGCTTTTTCAACTGGGCTTCGTCTGGAAAAGTATAATGATAATTATCCGCTAACAAATAATCTTTAAACTGGGCGATCATCTGCTCATCCACTTGGGAATAATGGGGCATCTTCCCGTGGTCGGATTTATATTCAATGGCAAAACTATAAAACTTGTTATTACGCCACATATCTATCACATAAGGGGTTAATTTATCTCCGGTAACAGTTATATCCGGTTCAATCCCACCGGCACCTTTTATTTCTCTTCCGTTCCGGGTATAAAATATTGAATCTTCCGGATAACTTTCGGTAACCACCGTTTGATTTCTGACATAACCCGGTCGCTGAATCAGACGTCCGCTGGGAATATAATATTTGGCATTGGTGATTTTCAGGGAATGTTGCTCGTCTATACGAACCACTCCCTGGACCAATCCCTTACCAAAGCTGGGGTGACCGAGAATCACACCCCGGTCGTGATCCTGGATGATACCGGCTACAATTTCACTGGCCGAAGCACTGCCCTTGTTAATCAGTACGGCTAACTTGATCTCGGCATCCAGAAGGGGCTGTTTCTTGGCCAGGAAAACACGATTGGCATTTTTGGTCCGCCCTTTGGTATATAACAGGGTATCTCCCGGCTGTGTGAAAAATTCAGCCACCTGTAAAGCCTCCTCCAGCAGGCCCCCCGGATTGCCTCTTAAATCCAGTATTAATTGGCTGAACTTGGGTTGATTTACAAATTTCTTGACCTGTTTATAGAGCTCCCGACTGGATCCTTTGGAAAATCCGGTCAAGCGTACATAACCGGTCTCCTCATCCAACATACCGGCGTAACTGAGTACCGGCACTTTGATTTTCTGCCGCTGTAGCGCATACACGGTGGTGCCGGACACTCCCGGCCGTCTGATTGTCAATTTAACCGGCGTACCGACCTTACCGCGTATCTTACGGGCGGCTTCACTTAGACTCAGATCTTTGGTTTTTACAGAATCCACTTTAATGATCTGATCACCAGGTAAAATGCCAGCCCTTTCCGCTGGCCCCCCTTCAATCGGGGAAACCGCTGTCAGAGTATCATTTCGTTTGCTGATCTGAATTCCTACGCCTCCGTAGTTACCCTTGGAAAGCATTTCAATTGGTTCCCGCTCCTCCCGGGTCAGAAAAACGGTGTAGGGATCCAGTTCGTTGACCATATTCTTAATTGCTGTTTCCGTGAACTCCGCTACCTTTATGGGATCCACATAATGAGAGATGAGCTGCCGGTATACACCGTTGAAAAGACGTTGTGATTTAGAAATAGAGGCAAAATAGTCTTTTTGATTCAAAGCCAATAACAGAGTGATGGATATGATCACCAGTAATATTAGTTTTGCATACCAGGTTTTATAGATTTTCATTATTAATTACCTTTCCATCTATTGATAAAATATTTCCATATTTCCGCGGCTATCTCCTGGGATGACCGTGCCCCATCAATCATTTTCACCCGGTCCGGATCCTGGATTGCGATTTCATAAAATCCCTGACGGACCCTTTCTTGAAATTTTTCATCTTCGTTTTCCAGCCGATCTCGATCTTTGCGCGCTATACGTCGGCTGCGTTCCGGCAAAGAAATATCCAGCACATAAGTTAGATCAGGGTGTAATGATTTCGTTGCAAAGGTATTTAATTGCTTAATAAATTTTAAATCGATACCTCTGCCATAGCCCTGGTAAGCCGTGGTTGAATCGTAAAACCGATCACAAATGACCACCATTTCTTTTTCGAGATCGGGTTTGATTTTCTGACAGCATAATTGATGTCGGCTGGTCGCATAGAGCAAGGATTCACTGAAGGGAAGCAAGTCAATATTATGATTATCCAGCAGGATAGTACGAATTTTTTCACCGATCAGTGTGCCTCCGGGTTCACGATAAAGGCTAAACGAGATGTTGGCCTGCTCCAGTCTTTTGATAAACAGATCTATCTGGGTGGTTTTACCACAGCCATCGATACCTTCAAAACTGATTAATAATCCCTTTTTCATCTTTCATCATCAGTAAACTAAGAATTTACAGTTATTTCCCCAAACCAAAATCCAACTGCCTTAGGTTACGACTGCCGGAGGCTTTAAGCGATAGCTTAAGTATATAAACGGAGTATCCAGGGCAGCTACCAGTACTTTCAGCAGGTATGTCGAAATAATAATCTGTCCTACAACTCCTAAGGGAAAGGTGCCTAAAAAGGCCACGGCTGAAAATACCACGGAATCAATTAACTGGCTGATCCACGTGGATACATTGTTTCGCAGCCACAAAAGTTTCCCATGAGTCTTCTGTTTCAACATATGAAAAAACCAGATGTCATGCATTTGTGAAATTAAGTAGGCCAGCAACGATGCCAGTACAATCCGGGGGGCAAAAGAAAAAATAACCTGCATGCTGTCATGCACCAGATCGCTTTCCGCCGGCTGAAAAAGTAATATCAACTGGGAAGTGATTAGATAAAAAAGGGCTGCAAAAAATCCAATAATGACCGCCTTACGTCCCACCCTTTTCCCATAATGTTCACACAACAGATCGGTGGCTAAAAAAATAGCGCCATAGGTAATGTTACCGCCGGTAGCGGTTATGCCAAACAGAGTAAATTGTTTGGTTACAAAAATATTCGCCAGGATGATATTGGCGGCAATAAAAGCAAACATCCAATGTATTCCCATGCGAAAAGCCAGTAGCCCTAAACATAAAACAATCAGTGCCATTAACAAGAAGAGGAGTTCATTTAGCATCTCTACTCCTTGGTTTTAGCTCTATATTCCCGTATAAAACTGCCAGGAGCATCTTCGCTCCCGGCTTATCCATCAAATCAAGCGTCTTCTCATCCTCTGAATTTATGTTATCACTAACCATTAACTATATTTGAAAAAATAGCTGCTGAAAATCTCTTGCGTACCGCTAAATAAAGATCCTTAGCTAACTATAACTAGCGGTTCAGTATCCTCATATCTATTCTTTCCAGGAACCCATTTTCGAAAATTTATCTATGCGCAGTTGCACCAACTCATTCAACGGTAACCGCTTCAGTTCCCGGATATGTTTTAAAATAACTTTTTTTAATCGACGGGCCATCTCTTGCGGATGCCGGTGGGCGCCGCCTAGCGGCTCTTTTACGATCTGATCGGCAATTTTTAATTTTTTAACATCACTGGCACTGACTTGCATGGCTTCGGCTGCAATTGGAGCCTTGGAAGCATCCCGGAACAAAATAGAAGCACACCCTTCCGGTGAAATGACCGAATACCACGTATTTTCCAGTACCAAAATACGATCGCCAATCCCGATGCCCAGAGCGCCCCCACTGGCTCCTTCACCGATCACCACGACCAGAATCGGAGTCCGTAACTTGGCCATCTCAAACAGGTTGCGTGCAATTGCCTCGGCCTGCCCCCGTTCTTCGGCCCCAATACCTGGAAATGCACCCGGTGTATCGATCAGTGAAAGAATAGGTTTTTTGAATTTTTCCGCCAGTTGCATAACCTTCAAGGCTTTGCGATAACCTTCGGGATTGGGCATACCAAAATTACGCGCAATATTTTCTTTGGTGTTGCGACCTTTCTGATGCCCTATAATCACTACTTTTTCATTCTGAATGGTGGCCAAACCGGTAACAATGGATGGATCATCGGCGTAAAAACGGTCACCGTGTAGTTCAATAAAGTCCGATGCCATGGCATTGATGTAGTCCATAGTAAAGGGACGTTCCGGATGGCGGGCCAGCTGCACCCGTTGCCAGCGATTGAGCCCGGAATGAATCTTCTTGATTTGTTTCTGGAGTTTATCCTCCATTTTCTGAATTTCTTGTGTCAAATCCACTTCACTAGTGGCAGATACTTCCCGCATCTCCTGAATTTTATTCTCCAATTTAACAATTGGCTTTTCAAAATCTAAAACTATATCAGACATATTAACCTATATTCTTAAAATTGCTTTCAGAATAATTTCAATATCTAAAAACAAAGAGTAATTGCGCATATAATAATGCTCGTAGTTTTGTTTGTCCACAACATTCGGTTTATGATTACTTTGGACCTGAAACAGGCCGGTGATGCCGGGCTTACAGTGTAGCTGTCGCTGGTTATGATTGGCTGACAGTAATTCGCTGCCCACCATGCTCATATCTCCTTTTAATACCGACCATATCAAAGGAAAGCGGGTCAGGTTCTTGCTCAAACTGTTACTGTTTTTACGGAAGACATATCCCGTAAATGCTCGCCGGTCGCGGGTGAGAAACTTTTCCTTCTGCAGGCGCCCGCCCTTAAAATAGACATAGGGCAAAATAAAGGGGCTAAAGATGACTGTTCCCGCCATAGAAATGATGATATCAAACAAACGCTTAATGGACCGGTTACCAAAATAATAGATATTGTAATCGACTTCGATCAGAGGAATATCTTCAATTTTTTCAACACTTGATTTACCCAGAATAAAATCCAGGTTCTTGGGTACAATCTTCGCTTCGGTACGGGTGTTCTGAATTTCATCCAGAATATTCATGATTTCATTGTTGTTAAAGCGATCGGAGGTAAAAATAATTTCGGTAATGCGATAGATACGTAAAATTTCCCTGATATTCTCCAGAGTGCCTAAAAAGGGAAAGCCACCGATACGGTGATCAATGTAATTTTTATCCACAAAGCCGATGATTTCCAAGCCGTGTTCCATATGCGCCTGCAGTTTTCCGGCGATCCGGCAACCTTCTTTACCAGTACCGATAATGACCGTACGGCGGGAGAGTAGTGCTTTGGAGAGTTTGGAAGCCGGTGGTATGATCTTGCGGCGCTGCAGAGTCAACAGGAACATACGCCAACCGGGCAGCATCAGGGATATAATGAAAAAGCTGAACACTATCAGGCGTGGTGAATAGATCAGATCTTTAAAGAAATAATTGATTAATAAAGAAACGGTGAAAGCAATCAGCGCTGCTACGGCCGCCCGCGAATAGGACAGGATCCGGCGGTCGTAAAGACCAATCGCATAACCCGTACCCAACCACAGCAGCAGATAAAATACAAGCATGGAAATCAGGGTCGGAAATGAGGGCAAAGGATGCGGCTGAACCTGGTGGGCCAATAAAATCCCGATGGTGATCACAATCCCATCGATGATCATTAAAAAGTGATCACGGAAAAAACGACCTACAAAAGAGACTGAAGCCCGGGCAATAATACCCAGCCTCAGAATAAAGGCCAGCAGCAGGTAATAGCCCCGGTTAAAGTGCTTATTGACAAAAACGGACATGGCTCGGTAGAAAGTAATCAGATTATCAAAGGGAGCTAATTTGGTACTTTCCCCTTTATAATGGATTATCTTGGTAAAGGGCACATAATAAATTTTCCAGCCGGCCTGTTTAATCCGATAGCAGTAATCCAGATCCTCCCCGTACATGAAAAAGGAACTGTCCAATCTTCCGATCTGATCCCATATTTCTCGGCGAAACATCAGAAAGGAGCCGCTGACTGCATCTACCTCAGTCAAATCATCCGGATCTTTATAGGTCATATTGTATTTCCCGAACAATTTACTTTTCGGGAAAAAATGACTCAGACCAATTAGTTTGGGGATGGACACCAGCGGCGTGGGGAAAGAACGCCGGCAGGCCAGTTGCAACTTGCCGTCGGGATTCAATATTTTACATCCGGCGGCTCCCGTTTCAGGATGGTCCTCGAAAAATCGGATCATGGTCGTAATTGTATCTTCTTGTATTAGGGTATCTGGATTCAACAATAACAGGTATTTCCCTTTGGCTTTGCTCAGACCCTGGTTACACCCGGTGGCAAAGCCCAGATTTCTTTCATTTTTGATCAGCTGCACTTCCCGAAACTCGCGCTCGATTACCCGATCACTACCATCGATGGAATTGTTATCAACGACAATTATTTCGCTCTTAAATCCAGTCAGGGATTTTTTCAATGAAAGAATGGATTGATGTAAAAATTCTTTTACATTGTAGCTAACAATTACAACCGAAATATCCATTATTTAAGCAGCCTCAGTATGCTTAATATTTTCAATTTCCATACCATAAAAACCGCTTCAAAGATAATATCCCGTGACATCTTGGATTTGCCTTCCGTGCGTTCGGTAAAAATAATAGGGATCTCTTTGAGCGCGAAGCCCTCTATCCAGGCCCGGAAATTCATCTCTATCTGAAAAGAATAGCCGGAAGACTTAATGCTATCCAGATTGATTTTCTCCAAAACATCGCGTTTGAAACATTTAAATCCGGCGGTGGGATCCTGAATAGGTAAACGGGTGACAAAACGGGTATATCGACTGGCCGCATAACTAATAATCAAGCGCTTCAAGGGCCAGTTGACCACATTTACTCCGCTGCAATAGCGCGAACCGATCACCAGATCATAATTCTTCTCACATTCCATAATCAAACGCGGCACGTCAGCCGGATTGTGTGATAAATCGGCATCCATTTCCAGGATATATGCATACTCTTTATCCAAAGCCCATTTAAAACCTTTCACATAGGCAGTGCCCAGCCCTAACTTTTTCCTCCTTTTAAGCAGATAGACATGATTATCCTGACGCATGATATCTTCCACTAGCTGCCCGGTTCCATCCGGACTATTATCATCGATAACCAGCACGTCCACCGCATAGGATTTTAATCGTTTAATAACGATCTGGATATTTTCACGTTCATTATAAGTGGGAATGATGACAACAGCCTTGTTCAAGATCGCACTCCTTCAGCTTTCATGTTGGCCAAAGCCTCCTTAATACCATACAGTTCAACCCCTAAATCTCCATGTATCTTTTCTGAAACCAACCCGGCTTTAAAAGGGCGTTTGGCTCTCTGGTCCAAAGCCTGGGTTGTGGTTTTCCGGATCAACCGGTTATCTAATCCAAATATGTCGGCAATCTGCAGGGCAAATTCGAAACGATTGATATAATCCAGTCCGGCATAATGATAGACACCGGTGGCTTTTTTTTCAATGACCGTCAGAACCGCCCACGCCAGACCATCGGTCCAGGTGGGGTTGCCAAACTGGTCATTGACTATATTTATCGTTTCCCGTTGCTTGAGCTTGTCAATGACCCAATAGACAAAATTGGCTTGCTGACGGTGGGAATTTCCAAATAGCACATTGGTCCGCAGTATAGTGTAAGCCATTTCAGACTCCTCTAACAGCTTCTCTGATGCCAACTTGGTCTTACCATAATAGTTAACCGGCTCAGGTCTGTCATCCTCTTCGTAGGGACCATTAATGCCATTAAATATATAATCACTGGAAATATGAATCAGATGGGTACCCAGCGGCCGACAGGTTTGGATCAAGTGCTGAACGCCGGTAACATTAATCGACCAGGCTTTGTCTTTGAATTTTTCCGCCCCATCTACATTAGTATAGGCCGCGCAATTGACCAGTATATCCGGCCTGAACTCCTTAATGATTTCGACGACCTCCTGTTGATTGGTAATATCCAGCATCAAATAGGGTGCTTGACTCGGATAGAGCAGTTTATCCTGTAAATCTGTAGAAAGCAGTGTATATTTCTGAGCAAGAAGACCGCTGGTGCGTTCACCCAGTAATCCATTTGCCCCGGTAATCAAGATTTTCATATCAGGCCAATTTACTTCCTTTCTGCTGGAATTCGTGCAGTTTGTCTTTTAATCTTTTATCGCTCAGAGCTAATATTCTGGCGGCAAATACCACGGCATTGATTACCCCCGCTTTTCCAATGGCCATGGTCGCCACCGGTATTCCTTTGGGCATTTGCACGATCGAATAGAGGGCATCTACCCCTTGCAACGCGGAAGCTTCCAGCGGGACCCCGATAACCGGTATCTGGGTTAAAGCAGCAATTACGCCCGGTAAATGGGCGGCCATTCCGGCACAGGCGATAATAGCATCTACTTCACTCCCCAGATTATCAATATATTTTACCAATTCATCATGTTGACGATGGGCGGAGAGCACCTTTTGTTCATATTCAATCTGAAAAAATTCCCAATAGGGCTGTGCCGCCTCAAGGGTCTTTAAATCTGATTGACTACCAGCAATAATGGCTATACGTTTCATTGCTACTCCTTTTTATCAATCAAAATAATTTAAAAGCACCCCTGACAATAGGCAACCATATTCCAAAGGAATCTCGCAAGGGTGGTAAAGTGAAAATAGACTTATTAACCTTTATTTATAGGTATCCTCATCATATTGCGTTACAAAAGTCCGGGCGATGATCTCAGTCTGGCGGAAATAGTTTGTAACTCGCCGGGCGGGATCATAAAGTAAAAAATCAATGATATAAGTATGGTCCGTATTCCCGTCGTAAAAACTATAAGTGGCAAAGGGACCTCCTTTGGCTTGTTTGGCATGATACCAGAGCCCCGACATGCGCAAAGCGTCCCATGTGGCAAATTTAGTAAATCGGTGCCTGAGGTACAAGGTATCCGTTTTTATATGGTCATAGAGTTGACCGATTTCCTGCCGTTTTTCCAGCAAGCCGTTGGGCGTTAATAACCGCGAATTCACCCCCTCTGTCCAATGCACTGAGATCCAGCGGTAAGGCATGGATTTCCCCAGCCAGAGGAAATTATTCTCCGGTTGCTCTTGCAGTATCTCCCATTCCTTGGGAATCCGCAGGGTCCAGTGATATTTGCCGTATAGATAACGGGTTAGATTTCTTTGCTCTCCATATCGGTAAATAACCTGCTCCCCACGCTTTAAATAGGGTTGATTGAATTTTTGAAAAATCCACTCCCTTTGTTCGATAATGTTGCGGCGCATCTCCTCAGGATCTTTTCCGGCGATCAAAACAAAAGCCTGTCCCCTGGCCCACTGATCCCGGCTGGAAAAAATGAACAGGCTGTCAGCGGCGGCTAATTGATACTTTTCCGCCGGCAAAACTGCCTTGGCGATCCGTTTGTCAAGATCCTCTTCCTTGAGATCAGCGATCACAATTAAATTTTTATACTCTGCAAACAGATGATACTTTTTAATAGGATACCAGCTCGTCTGAAAATAAGGCTGAAAACGGGGTGTCACCATACCATAGGCAAAAGTAGTATCCAGTGCCGACTTCAATTTTTCCTTAGTTTCCTTGTTAGCCAGAATGTAGACAATATCATTGGGACCCTTGGCATCTTTTTGACGTTGAGTACAAAAAGAAAGCAGAACTAATAGACTACCCATGATGAACAGGTGACTTTTTTTAAGCATGTTACTCCCCTGATGGCTAGCGTGTATCATTCTCCCCAAATAAAATCAATGCGCCGTTCCTTTATCGAGACCTCCTTAACCTTTACATTAACCACATCACCGAGGCGAAAAACTCGGCCATGCCGCCGACCTTTCATCAAATGATTTTCCTGATCATAGACATAATAATCATCCTGTAAGGTACGGACATGCACCAGTCCTTCCACTAAATATTCTGATAGTTCCACAAAAAACCCAAATTCCATTACCCCGGTAATAACCCCTTTATACCACTCACCGATTTTACCGGCAATGAAGCGGATTTGCTTTAGTTTGATAAATTCCCGTTCCGCTTCCATAGCATTGATCTCAGCCTGCGTGGATTGCTCGGCAACCTTGGGTAAAAAGCGACGATAGAAATCAATATCTTCGTATCTATAGCGATGCCGGTACAGTTTAATCAGCCGGTGTACCATCAGGTCAGGATAACGCCGGATAGGTGAGGTAAAATGGGTATAATGTTTAAATGCCAAACCGAAATGTCCTTGTCGCTGGGTAGTGTATATGGCTTTTTCCATGGAGCGCAGCGAAATCTGTTCGATAAAATTCTTAAAGGGTAACTCCTCCACATCCTCTAGTATCTTGCGCAGATGGTTGGGTGTAAACCGTTTGGGACGGGCATAACTCATACCCAAGCGGGTTAATAGGTGGTATAATCCCTTAACCGATTCCTCATCAGGTGCTTCATGCACACGATATAGAAAGGGTAGTTTTTCCTTTTTGCGGTCTATGGCGATCCATTCGGCTACCGTGCGGTTAGCCAGCAGCATAAATTCCTCGATCAAGCGGTGTGTATCCAACCGTTCTGAGGGTTTCATTTCATAGGGAATCCCTGCATCACTAATCTCAAAGACCGGCTCGGGAATATCAAAGTCAATACTGCCTGCTGCACTACGCTTTTCAAAAAGCAAGCGGCTGAGCGTACGCATAGCGGATAGCTCGGCATGCAAGGGTCCACTGCCCTGATCCAAAATCTGCTGAGCTTCTTCGTAACTGAACCTTTTCTTGGATTTAATCACACCGGGTTGGATCTGGTAGTTTTTAACCGCTGCCTGATGATCTAACTCCATGAAAATGGAAAGCGTCAATCTTTCCTTATCCGGCTGCAGGCTGCACAACTCATTAGAAAGTCTTTCCGGGAGCATGGGGATGACCGCATTGCCCAGATAAACACTGGTGCCCCGATCGCGAGCACTTTTATCAATAGTGCTTTTCGGCTTGACAAAATAACTGACATCGGCGATATGAACGCCTAAGATCCAGTTATTACCCTTTTTCTCTAATGACACCGCATCGTCGAAATCCTTGGCGGTTTCCGGATCTATGGTAAAAATGGTTTTGTCTCTCAGATCCACCCGTCGGGGCAACTCTTTTTTTATATCAGGAAGTTGCAATGGCTGTGTAGCGTTTTTAACACCCTTTGAAAAACCCGCCTCCAACTGAAACATTTTTTTAACCAATGTCAGGTCATTTTGCGGATCTTCCGGCCGGCCAATAATGTCAGTCACCCGGGCACGCGGCATCTCTTTGGGATGATGCCATTCCAGATCAGCCAATTCAACAATTTGTCCTTCTTCCAACTGTTGCGTATCACCGGTAATGTAAATGTTGACCGGCGGTGAAGGAGATTCCGGGATCGTCACCCAGCCCTGTGGTTTTCGTTTAACTGTTCCGAAAATCGGTTCCTGTGACCTCTGCAGAACTTTGGTCACTTTTCCTTCCGGGCGGGGTCCCCTCTGGCGGCGGTACTTCTGAACCGCTACCCAATCCTTATGGAAAGCAGTACCCGCCTCAAAGGCATCAATAAAGATCTCTTTTCCGTCTTCGGTAGTGACAAAAGCAAAGCCTTTACTGGAAAAAGAGATCCGGCCTTGTAACACTTTGGAGGGATCAGATATCCGATAGCGACTTTTACGTCCCCGTTCGATCTTTCCGGCCCGGGAAAGCGCTTGTAAAAGTGATTTAAAATCCCGATACAAGGAATTCGGAATATTTAGAGCCTGGGCAATCTTTTTCTGCTTAAAATAGCGCCCTCGGTGGCGCTTTAAAAACTTGATAACATCCTTTTTTATTTTAGCTTCATTCTGCATCTGGTAAATCCTGTTTAAACCGTCGTAAAATACAAGTTTATGAGCGTATTCTCAAATTATATTTTATTCAAACTGATAATCGGTGTCCCTGGGGCAAGCTCCAGGGAATTTGCAAGTTAAAATATCCCTGAATCCGGGAATAGGCCCTCATTTCAGAACCGGTTTTCCAGGTGGACATGTATTTTGGCCGTGGTAAAACTGTCATTTTCTCCGAAGGCATAATCCAGACCGATGATCCCCATGCGGGAATCCAGTTGGATGCCGAGACCATATCCACAAGGGTAATGGGCTTGACTGAGTAGCTGCGCCTGACGCTGGTAATAGCCTTGGTCAAAAAATAGAAATATGCGGCTGGAGTGACCGAATAGCCATCTTACCTCGGCCGAAATCCAGCCAATACCGGACCCATGCAGAAAGTCTTCAGGATATCCCCGTAGGGTATTGGCACCGCCAAACCAAAAATGCTCACTATAGTCCAGTTTACGTCCGGGTAACCATTTCTGCTTGTATACCATCTGCAGGGCCAGCACACTCTGCTTGTAGAGCGACCACAGCCCCTGGACATCTATTTCCAGTTGTGATAACCGGCTTTTCAGCCGGGCTTCATTCCGATACCCGTAACGACCACTTAAATCATACCGGTATCCCCTGCGGGGATTGCGTTTATTATCCCGCTGGTCCATGGAAAAATCAATGCCGGCTAAGAGGGCATTGCTGGCATGCAAATCTAAAAGATTCCGCCCGCCAGGCGTGGGAATTGTGGTTTTACTGACCACATTGCCCTGTAGCCGGGCAGATCCGAACACCCGGCGCCCAATTCCGGCTTGAAATTGTCTGATAACCACCAGAGTATCCCGCAGCGTTTGCTCAAATTGCGCCTCACCGAAAAAATTACTATGGCCGATCCAGGGCTCGAAATAACTGAGACGGAGCTCCTGAGAATAGCGATTGACTTTCGACCAATGAATTGCCAGTTTACGGCCGATCCCGGCTAAATTGGATAGCCTGAGATTGAGCTGACCGGTGAAATAGCCCGCCGCTTCTATTTTGGACGGAACATACCCCAGCACACCGCTGAACTCATTGGCTGGCAGTGTCTTGATTTGCATTAATAATCCGTAATGGCCCTGCCGGGTTTTCACAATCTCACTCTGTTGACCGACACTGAAAAAATCATAGCGGTTCAGGGAGGCCCGGATATTAGCCACCATTGAGGACGAATAGACCTGATGACGAAAAGAACTGAGTTCGCGCTTGAAGAAGCGCGATGCGATTTGATCTGCCGCCTCAAACATAAAGGTGTCGATGATTACCTGCTCACCCCAATCCAAATAAAAACAGGGGTTGAGATAAAGACTATCCGCATTCTGACAGGGGACCACTTCCTGCAGAGATAACACCGGATAATAATAGCCCTGTGCCTGGGGGATGTTCAATAAATATTGACAGAGTTGCTCATAATTAGTCTTATTGGCGACACACGGAACGAAATCTTTAGCCCGATGCATTAACTCAGTCTGGGCGCGATCGCTTTGTATCCGGATCCGGCCAAAGTACACCGGCGCCGGCATCAGAGAATCTGCCCCGCTTTGCGCCTGCCCTAGGGTGATATTGACCAGCATGACCAGTAATAGACAATATTTTCTAGTATATCTACTTAATTCCAAAAGCACCTTATTCTCCACTTTTTCCCTGATAATCTTCATGTTTGACCGTCCGGATTAAAATACCGCCCGGACCACAGCGCTGCCCAGATGATAGAGTCCCCGGCTGGGTTCATTCCAGCCTTCATAATTGACCCGTACGCTCAGGTATTTGCCAATCCGGTATTCAAACGCACCACCCCAGCCCCAGGTAGTTCCGGATTGTTTGCCCCGGCCCATTTCATAGGGAATGACTGTCCCGGCCGGCTGCACCTGGACATTATCAAACTCGGCGAACACCTCCCAGCGGCCTTTACCACTCAACTTACGTTCGTAAATCGTGCGGAAGCCGCTCAGAAAGGCATTGATCTCCTGCTGCCCTTGCTGCCGGTCCCGGTTCAAGGTCAATATCCATTTAAAATGGTTAACACGATCAATAAGCAGGGAAATAATACTTTCCGATCCCAGGGACACAATATTACGATCCCGTAAGGAATTAAACGCTGACTCCCGGTGTAACTGGTTTACCGACAGTTCCGACTCCAACTGCAGTGGTAATATAAAAGCCCCTTTGTAGCGCAGTGAATATTCGTCGTCGATACTATTCTCTTGGCCGCGAACATCCAGTTGACTGGCACGGTCAATATTACGGTAACGGAAGCGCAGGTAGCCCTGAAGACTAGACATCCGATAATTGATGTCCTGCTGGATGACCCGATAGTAATGCACCCAATTGGAATCCACGGCTGCCGGTGAAAAACGCCACTGCTGCAGGGGATGCGCCGCTTTTTTAATTTGCTGCTGTAACCTGATATCGGTGCGGGTGGATAATCGGGTTAACAGTCCCTCTTTGCCCCGGGCTTTTAAGCGCACACCATTAAATTGAACCCGCAATCCATTCTGAAAACTGGTAACCGGTTCCCGGATCTCCGACGGTAAAGTCTGACGGATAAAGTCACCCTGGGGATGGGGAATATAATCAGCATAAGTGGAATCATAAATATATTGGCCCTCACCTTGACCCGCAAAATAATAGCGTTCCTCTTTTTTAATGGTTCTTTCTTCCTCGATTTTCATATTGGTCTCCCAGCGCAAGGGACTTTGCCGGGGCGCCTGCGTCAACATAAAATTGAGCAGATAAAATTTCACATCCGGCAGCTGCTGGGCATGAAAATACTTTTTTTTACGCCGGGTAAAATTCCATTCAGAGGTCAAAGTGTGCCAGTCATATATTTTACCGCTGAATCTGAGATTCTGAGCATAAGCGGCTTTACGCCATTGTTGGTCACTAAGATCATTATCCTGGCGAATATGATTTTCGATCCGCCAGGTAAACTGTTGATTGGTCGCGGATTGGATTCCATAGGTCTGTTCCAGAAACTGAAAATCATTATCGACAATAACATCTCCCTGACGCTGCTCATAATACCAACGGGTATAAGGATGTAGTTGCCAAACATCGAATTTGGCAAACCCATAACGACGTATCCATGTCCGGTTTTGCTCGGTGCTGACTGGACGTCTAATGCGTTCTTCATAGAACTTGCTGTCTTCCAACCATTTATAGCGTAGATGACCCTGGATCTTATAACGGTTGGCCTGCATACTCCCCTGGTTAAAGGCGCCCCCTTCCAGATTTAATCGCACATGGTTCTGATACTGATAATCTAAATGGGCCTCATAAAATTGTTGCCCGCCGGTTGAATCCCGTGGGATATCCCATTTGCGGTGATATTCCACCACCCGGGTGCGGTCGATGGGCTGAAAGCGCTGTCCTTCCTGCTGTAAATTACCAGAGAAAGCTACTTTGCCCCAATTTGTCTCCGGGGATTGCCATCGAGCCCCCAGATGTATGGCCTGACCATAATTATCCTTGTCATCCAAGGGCGAAAACGTGTTCCGATCCAGATAGGAATAGGCCACTTCCGAGCTGATCTCGGTCCGGGAAAAGGGGTGCCAGCGTGTATGCATATGATATTGCTTTTGTTCTACTGGTAATTTGATCGGTTTGGCCGGTAAATAAACCGCTTCCTCTTTGATCTGCTTCGTAATAGCAGAATCGGTTTTATCAACCCATTCAAAATATATTTGATCAGCACTATACCGCTTGCGGTAGGCACCCCGTTGGCCCACATTATAAAAGGTGGCCGTATGAGTACCCAGACCAGCACCCACAAATTTTAATACCGAATCCTGCCAAACATAGGCACCGTTACTGTCCTCCCGGACCGTGCTGCGTAGGGCTGCTTCTGTCTGATCTCCAATCTGACGTAATTGTTGTTTATCCGGCTTATCTAAATCCAATTCCAGTGGATTATTGCGATCATCGGATTCACTGACCACGCTGGTGGAAATCTCAAATTTATCCTTGGCCAAACTGGTCTTGCTGCGCACCATCCATATATTGCGCTGGTAAATGAGGTCGGAATATTGAAAATCCACAGTGATGCGGGAATTAGTTGTAATCAAAGTATTGGGTGTAAAAGTGATCTGTCCGGTAGCATAATCAATCACATAATCATTACTTTCACCCCGCAATTGTAATTCTCCGTCCAGCCAGACCTGCTCAGTTCCGGCCAAAACGATTATGGCGGTCTCTCCCTCCCTGCCGGTCAACTGATAAGGCCCCTGATTACCTTCTTCTCCCTGGAAATAATTACTGTAATAACGTCCCTTGGTAACTGCCCCGCCGGCAGCCGTATTGAATTTCCCCCGCTGACTTTCACCGTAAACCCCCTGTAATTTACGCTGGTAACGCCCCAGTTCACTCTCCGGTAGAGACAATTCGTAATCCCCGAAAGTAAACTGCTCACGCGGCATATTTACCCGAATAAACACCTTATCAATTTCATTCAGGGTCTGGGTATTGCCTTCAGGTTGAATGGGAATATTTTTATCGGTAAGCGCTCCAATAATAGTAACATCCTCGGCTATCTTACCCTGTAATTCCAGATTCAGACCGGATTTTAATGACAGTCCGCTACCACTGCCCAGATTAACCCCGCGATACAGTGTGCCGGATTTTAAAAAGTCATAACTGCCCTGAGACATTTCAGTTCTGGAGGGAGATGGAGATTCTGCAGCTGCTCCGGATGGTTCATTGGGCAGGTAGATACGCGGCGGTGGATTCAGAATTTTTTGCCGGCTGAAATTCAGCTCCAGAGCTTGGTAACAAACAACTACCGAGAGTGTATCGGCAACCCGCTCAAAACCACTTAAACGACCAGATAAAGAGTGAACCAACAGACTATCATAGGCCAGTGAGTCCCTGTCTAGTGCTTGGATATGTACAGTTTCTGGTAATACATAACCACGCTTTAATGTGAGCATCCGGGTATTCGGGGTGATCACCAATGTATCACAGAATTGTTGTTGACCCCGAATGGGAAGGACCGGTATCAGAAGAGCCAAAACCAGACTGAAGTGACCTGTATGATGTCTGATCCATTTTAGCGATTTCCGCCGGTTTTTATTTAGAACTGTCAGAACCATTTCTCCGGCAATTGGCATTCGACAATAGTGCCGTTGTTTTTTAAGAGAAAAAGTGTTTTACCCAGACGGGCGCCGCTCTGAAAAATGGGTTCTTCAGAATAGCCTTCTAGCTGTATCCGCTGCCACTGATGTGATCGATCATTATAACAGAGTATATTTGGGGACTGGCCACCAAACAGTAGAATTGTATTCTTCAACAGCACCATTTCTCGCAGTCCGACCGACAAATCATTGCCTGTTTTTCCCAAAGGGGCTCCAAAACGGTTGTAACGTAACACGGTACCGGTCGTTTCCAGAACATGCAGGATCCCCTGCTGATTGATTCTGATCAGTAAGGGATCTTGCAGGGCATTGGGGCCATATTCGATCCCACCGAAGCGGATCTGTTCGGCGTTCTCCTGATCAATACGTAAAATTTCATTGTTATCCTCTTCAAGAATAAAAATCTCACCCTGTTGAGATACCGCCAGGGAACGGGGATAAATCAAAGCAAAATCCTGGGCCGGCTCCGGAAAAACTGCCAGAAAATTCAATAAGCGGTCATAGCGTACAATCCGATGATTGTTAAAGTCCGCAACAAAGATATCCAGCCCGGAGGAAACACTTAGGTCAACCGGAGTGTCTAAATTACCTTTTCCCCAGCCAAACCCTCCGTTTTTATTTAATATTTTACCTTTCCGGTCGAGCTGGTAAACTTCATGCCTTGTGCTTTCTGTTAAATAGAGTTCCCCAAAGGAGGATGCTGCCAAGCGTTCAAAAGATAATCCCTCTTCCGGGTAAGCGGGGGTCAGCCGGCGCACAAACCGTATCTGGGCCCCGGAAATTTCCAGAACCAACAAAACCATTAAAAGCATTCTTACTAGTCTCATAAGCATCCTGTTTAACCCATTAAGCCTGTATAAGTTTAACTTTTTACACCGCTTTTTCAAATCCTGCTGAAATTTTTACCGCTAAACAAAACCAGACTTGACCTAGGGGGTTAGAAAGACTTTATATTTCTTAACCATATGGTCCGGGTGATAGGATTTCTTGGCTTTCCTAAGCCCCTCAATACCCATATCCTGCTCCCGGTTTACATATTCAATCGTCGCCGGCATCCTCTTACAATATTGCTGATTAATCAATTGATAAAGTCCGTGAATATCAGCGCGGGCCTTTTCAAAATGGATCACCATACTGTTTCTGTTCAGTAATTCTCCCATGGTGAAGGCTTCGATCTTTCCGTCAACTGTGATCGCCCCGCCACTGAGGCGTAGCTGCCTGAAATATTTCAACGCTTGCTGGAGGGCCTGCCACTCGGCAATCAGATCGGCATCCCGGGCACAATCATGCCGCTGGCACCATCTAACCGCCACATCCCGGCAGGCAGCACTGTTTTGTCGGTCAAGGACCACATACTGATACTTGTGATTTCGCAGAAACCGGTTGATATGGTTGCGTTTGGCATGATATTTTCTTCCTCTTAAATAGGCCAGTTGTTTGCGTTTATAGACATAATCATAATAATCACGATCCTGTTGAATTGTCAGCCCGGGCTGATCGGCGATTTCCTGAACCAGGCATTTATCGGCCCGCGCAATATAGGCTTTTCCGCCGGTCTGTTCTTTTTGCAGCCAGGTAAGTATTTCGCTTATAAAAGACTGGTGGGAATGCGGTCCAATGGGTTGCAGAAAGTATCGGTGCCCTGCCTGATCCGTGGCCAGCAGCAATAGCCAATCCCGGTAGAGGCTCCATTGGAATCTGAAATGGTGTCGCCAAACAAAAAGGTGGGTAAAATTGTATTCCGACGCTTGCGGTTGATAGGCCTGCAGCTGATTGGTAATGATATCTTTATGGGCCAATTCTATATGGTGAAATTCCGGAAACCGGGGCAATTCTTGCAAAAATCCTCCAACAACAAAACGCTCAAAAATAAACAAATATCTGAGAATATCAAATGATTGATTATGCCGCATCCGGAAGACAAGCTATCCGGCCTACCCTATAGATTAACGCTCTGATAAAAGCCTTATGGCTATAAAAACCCTTCTTTTGCTCAAGTTGCTGGCTGAGGAAATTGCTCTGATTTGTTCACATATTTCATTAACAAAAAGATCCCTCAACATAAATAAAACGGTTTCAACCCTTTCCCCTGTGAAAGCCCTTAAAGGGCTCGGAGGTGAGTTCAATTCCTTCCGCCCCTATATCAGCTGCTACCCTCACCATATAAAATCGCCAGCACCTCATCATCAGGTACGTCATACCAATTCTCATAGACCTGGGCTACAGCCCGGAAACTGGCCGGACTTTCCAATACCACTAATTCATCCACTCTTTTTTTAAATTCCCTGATCCTATCCTGGCCAGCCACTGGCACGGCCACCACTATTTTTCCGGCTTCCTGCTTTTGGCACATTTTAACCGCAACCAACATAGTCGCACCAGTAGCAATACCATCATCTACTAAAATTACAGTACGCCCCTTAATCGTGGGCAGTGGTTTCCCTTTTCGCAAAATTTCCTGACGCCTTTCTATTTCCTGCTTCTGCTCTTCAATGATCCGGGATACTTCCTCTTCCGCAATGAAAACCTTCATACCCTCGATTACATGATAGCCCCCGTCCTCAGCAATGGCTCCGAAACCTGCCTCCGGATTATGGGGAAAGGGCAGCTTGCGGGCAATCAGAATGGAAAATTCGGATTCAAGGCGGTTAGCCACGGCATGGCCAACGGCTACTCCTCCCCGGGGAATGGCCAGTACCAAGGGCTTTTCATCCTTGTATTTCTTCAGCGCTTTAGCCAGCTGCTGACCGGCATCTTGACGATCTTTAAACATAACTTAACCCACTTATTTTATTAAAAATTGTTGATTCTTATCAAATGTAACACCATGTCCGTCTATAATCAGCATAACAAATTATCACATGAATGTCAATTCTAACAAAATTTTTCCCTCAAGTCTCGTAATGCATTTACAATAAGCCATCGAATCTTTACTATCAGATAAAATAGGAAAATAAATGAAGATATCTCTACACATTCAAATTGAATCCCAGGTTTTAGCTATTTTATTATTCCTGCAATGATACCAATGGGGATAAAAAATATGGATCGGTTCATTTTGTGTTCATTATTAATAAAAGCCAGCCCGGCACCGGATTATTACTTTGATGTGCTAAGTAATAATTCCTTCATTTTAAAGTTTAGTTCATATGACCATAGGAGACTTAAATTCACACAATACAAAAAGGAGTCTTTTATGGTCGACACGAAATTTAATTATGGCATCAAGAGACTGGAATCCAAGACAGCTCGAAATGCCATCATTCAAAAACTGTCTCATGATTTCAATCTCACACCGATCATTGCTGAAGCCTTTTACCAACAAGTGGCTTGTTATTTCAATGAACATGCAAACGTAACTCTCTCCTCAGGAGAAGTTGCCTATGAGGCTGTTGCCGCTGATGAGCCCGCCGGCAAACATATCCGACTGACCCGCAAAGTCACTGTTCGTCTGAAACTTTCGGATTTCAATGAAGACTTCGAAGCGCTGGCCAATTACGGACTGGCAGGGCTCAGGCAACATCGGCTGGAACGACTCTCCCGTCAGGCCTACGATCAGGGCGCTCTGCTTTCATACGAAGACCTGGCAATGCTCCTGACCACCAGCCCCGCTACGGTCAAACGGGACGTCTATCATCTCAACCACCAAGGCAAGTTCATCATGACCCGCGGTCAGAAACACGTATGGGGCCTGGTTTAAGCCATAAATCCATCATCATCGAACTCTACCTGAAAAACTATACCTTTACCAATATTGAACACAAAACCAATCACTCCGAAACATCCATCAAACGCTATCTGGCGGACTATGTCCAGGTGATCACTCTGCTGAAACAGAACTTTTCAGTCAATCAAATCCGCCTGATTGCCCAAAAGTCCGATCGTCTGATCAGAGAATATCAGCAGATCTACCAAGATTACCAAAAACAAAACAACCAGCGGTTAGACGAACTCCTCAATCCCAATAAAAAAAAAGAGGAGTGAAACCATGGCAAAAGGATTAACTAAAGAACAAATTCAATTGAAACGATTCCGGCGCCTCAAAAGCAAAAGCCTGCATTAGGTATTGACTTATCGCTTCCTGAATCACTACGGCTACGATAAAGGGTAAATCACAGTTAAAGCCATTGTGGATGATATCCTAAGCCTCATGGAAAACTACTTCCTGCTTTCTCCAAAACCCGACGACATGCAGTTCCTCAATTACGGATACCTGACATGGATGGCAGTTCCCGTAGATGAATACCCCCAAAGGGGTAAAACCATTGCCGCCACCAGACTCAAACCCATCTTGCGCTCCTTTATCACCGATGACGATATCGCCCATATTGCCAAGGGCTATGACGCCAAATCACTGCGCAAAAAGAAACTCCTCAGATGGGTCAATCAAGCCGCCGACCAGGGCGCTCTTTTAACCCAACTCGATCTGGCCGCCCTCCTGGATTGTTGTGATGCCGTCGTCTCTCAATATGGTCAGGAAATCCAGAAAGATACCGACAAAATACTCCCAACAAGGGGGAATATCCATGATCTCAGCGGCGCAATTACTCATAAAAAAGAAATCATTACCCTCTATCTCGAAGGATACCTGACTCCGGATATCGCTACCAAAACTAACCACTCCAAAGAAGCCGTCGATCATTATATACGAGACTTCCACCGGGTCAAACTCCTCTGAAAAAATAGCATCCGGGAGCCTGAAAAAATGGCTCAGGTCGCACGTTTGTCCAAACGGGTCGTTCAGCAATACATCGATCTCTTACCAAATAAATATCGATTTTCAAAAAACATTACGTAAATTTATGTCACGCTTTTTATCACTTACGACGAGAAATATTATCCTCCTGGGGTCATATGATACTATTTTTTGATGTGCTAAGTAATAATTCCTTCATTTTAATCCGTAATTATCATCCTGAAATCTTAATGATTAATTATTCAAAGCTTTTAAAAAGAAACACCCAATCTGGAGAGATTTGTTATGTACAGGTCAATTTCATTGATCGGATTGATGCTTCTCAGTATGGATTTTTTTACCTCCATACAGCTCCGAGCTCAGGAAAATGAAGGTGAAATTATTATCCTGAGTGAAAAAGTCGGCGAGGTTATTGATTCAACCGAATGCCGTGCCTATGGATTATTACCACAGATTAATGGATTTCAATCTGCCGTTGTTAAAAAAATATCCAGCGATAAATATGTATTCGAGATAAGATATATAGACAAAGACACCGATAAAGAGGAACTCATCAGAATTTATCGCACAGAATTACAAATTAAACAATTAGGGAATATGATCGATCAATTTGGGATTTCACCCCCAGAAATAGAAATGGAGAACGAAGAAGAAAATGGCCAAACTGTTAATATTAAAATAACCGGTGGGCATTTAAATACCGGTTTATCTATGTCCCGGGTAGCTCATAACCTGGCCGAAAGAGAGGGTATTGGCACGGCTGCCTATAATCCCAGAGTCGGTTTCACCTTTTTCTTAGAAAAGCGTTTTGGAATGGGCCTTGAATGGGAATATGCCGGGTTCCAGGACAAAAGAAAATTCGAAGTAGAACTCATGTCCGGAGAAACCCGGAAATCTCATGTAACGGGCAGTTTTTTATCCTTTTTTGTCAGTCTGCAGTCACCTTACTTACAGGATTACGGTATTCCGGTTACCCCCTATTTCAGACTGGGTTATGAGGGGAACTGGATTCAGCGCACGCCCAAGACCCATGGCAATGAGGTCATTTTAGACGCTCCGGAAGAAAAAATTAACCTCAAGAAATACGGACTTTTCTTGGAACCGGCCATCTATTTTGCGGTTAAAGAGTTTTGTGGTATAACCGTATCATATCGTTATTATTTTTTTGATCCGGACTTAGTACATAAAATTATGCTGGATTGGTCATTTTTAATTTTTGATTTATTCACTTAAAGCGGATTGAAGGAGCAAATTCTTCAACGGGACTAGGTGAAAAAATCGACCCTTAGCAGACAGAAAGAGTTTGTTGTTATGCCAGCATAGTGCCTCGGAGGGGCAAAACATGTATAGCAACAGCATCCGCCTGCCCCCCTTTTAGAGACGGAATAGGATTAAATGACGATACGGTTCCGGGAACAAACATGGTCGGCAATCAAATCTTGAATTACCACCCTGTACCAGAAGATTTTTTTGCCTCCCCAAAGGGACGCCATGGTTGGTGGTGAATCCAAGCTATACCTGTTCAGTCCCTGACGGGACTAATCATCATAAGCCAATTTATGGTCAAAAAAACAGCATGTCACGCCCACACCCCAGCGTCCCGTAGGGACGACATATTTATAGCAAAAACATCTCTTCTAACACCTACCGCCCCTTTAGGGGCGTAATAGAATTATCATCGCCGCATCATAATTCTATTGCCTAAACATATTTATAAAATAAAACAAAAAAGCTTTTAAAAACCGATCTTGATATGTAATCTCTTGGTAACTGGTGATCTGTATATGGCTACATTTTTAAAAAATATGGTTTTATTTTTCTGACATCTTTGGCCCTCTGGTTTCTGACAGTAACTCCAGTTAGCCTCTTTGCCAGTCCCATATCACCCGATTCAGCCTATTCTAATCCTGTAACCCTTAAAGATGATACTGGACTTCTTATATTTTTGTGGACACACAGTTAAGCCCTAGATTACGATAATTAAAGAAGGTTCATCCCCCAAATGCGTACCAATTCGTATATTATAGGGTAAAAAAGGATAGGGAGAATCTATGTCAACCAGTTTATTGTATCATGCCTTTGGATTACGGGATCAGGAATACCTGAAGACCGAGTATCGGGATGGCAAAATAGTATTTCACGTTAAGACCAAGAAATCAAAACTGGTATGCAGTAATTGTGGAAGTACGCAAGTAAGAAAGAAGGGAATCAAGCCTCGAGATTTCCGAACGCATCCGATTGGATTTAAGCCCGTTATTCTTCATATAGACGTACAAAGATTAGAGTGTCTGGAATGCGGGCAGATTCGTCAGGAGAAGTTACGTTTTGCTGATAAAAAAAAAGACATACCGGAAGTTTTGAAAGGGTAGTAATCAGTTTGCTACGATTTGCGACAGTCCAAGATGTATCATCTATATTGAAAGTAAGTTGGAACTTGGTAAAACGAATCGATAAGGAAAATTTACAGCGTCGTTATTCGAAGCCGAAATTGAAGCATGTCAAATATGTGGCAATCGATGAATTTGCTGTTCATAAAGGTCATAAGTATAATACAGTAGTGATGGATCTTGAATCGGGTCAGGTATTGTTTGTTGGCGAAGGTCGTCAGGCGTCCGTGTTGGAGCCCTTCTGGAGACGAGTAAGATCTTCAGGAGCCCGGATCGAAGCTGTTGCCATTGATATGTGGCCAGCCTATATCGAAGCAGTTTCAAGCAACTTACCCCAGGCTATGCTGGTCTTTGACCGTTTTCATATAACCCGTATCCTTAACGAACATCTTTCTGATATCCGACGGGATTTATACCGAAAAGAGAGTAATACTGATAAGAAAAAAATACTCAAAGGAACCCGCTGGTTACTGCTCAAACACCATCACAATTTGAATGAAAAGTATGATGAAAAAGAACGTCTTGAACGGGCCATTGCAATCAATAAGCCATTAGCAACTGCCTATTATTTGAAAGAAGAGTTAGGATTATTCTGGGGACAAAAGTCCTTAGATCAGGCAAAGAAATTTTTCGGACAATGGATTGCAAAAGCGATAGCATCAGGCATAAACAAACTAAAGAAGTTTGCTGATACTTTATTGTCGCATCGAGATGGGATTTTCAATTGGTATCAACATAAAATATCCACCGGTCCATTGGAGGGATTGAATAATAAGATTAAGGTATTGAAAAGAACGGCATATGGCTATCGTGATATGGATTATTTCAAACTGAAAATATATGCCCTACATTCATCACCTTGGTACGCATTATGACGATGAGCCTTAAAGAAAAGGGGAACCATGATTAAACAACGTAGAAGATTTCCAAAGGAGTTCAA
>CAZXFH010000034.1:0-36334 GCA_964640055.1 uncultured bacterium
TTTTAAATTAATAAACTCAAAATTTTATCTTCTGATTTTAGCTACTGTTATTATCGGGCAATATGGAATGTTATTGGGAGAGCAAACTATGGACGGAAATACTGCCCAACAGAGGTTTCTGGTCCAGAAAGTGCAATTACTCATGCAACGGTCCCATCAATATTTCAATTCCCAACCGGATAGCGCCGAACTGTTGGCCAAACAGGCCGTGCAGTTAGTTCGTTCCGGGGCCGAGGCTGAATTATTGGGAGAGGCGCTTTATAATCTGGGGTATCTCTATTATAAATGGGTGGAAATTGATTCGGCCCGAAAATATTTAGAAGAGCTTGTGACACGCAGGGCACAGATCGATAATTCCGGTTTGGTGGGGCAGGCGATGAATCTGTTGGGAAACACCTACTGGTTAACGGATGCCCAGGTGAAAGCAAAAAATTATTTTGAAAGAGCCCTGCAGATCCATTTGGAATTAGAGAACCACCGGGATATTGGTAAATCCTATAACAATCTGGCTAATTTGTACAGCCGGCTGGGAGATTATGACCAGGCTATTGATTATTTTTTAAAAGCCCGTAAAAGTTATCAGCAGGCCGATTATCTGGAGGGTGTAGCCTGGTTGCCATATTCGATGACGCTGCTGTATAAGCGCCTGGGTGATTATGCTAAAGCCCGGCAATCCATTACCGCATCTCTGGAAAAATACCGTCAACTGGCTGCTGAGAGAGATGACAGCACTGGTATTATGTTGTGTTATAGCCAGCTGGGTGATGTTTATCGGCTACTGGGCCAGTATAAAAGAGGACTGCAATACAATTTGAACGCCCTGCGGTTACGGCAGAAGACAGGGGCCGGTACTGCCGTGGCCGATGGTATGACCGGTGTGGGGCAGTGTTATTATCAATTGGGTAATTATGATAAAGCCCGGCAGTATATGCAGCAGGCGCTGAAATTCAGGAAAAAATCCGGGATCAGGGCCGGCTCCGAAACCAATTATACATATCTTGGGTATATTCACTATGCAGAAGGAGAGATAGAAAGGGCGCTGGTTGACCTGGAAAAAGGATTACAGGTTGCCCGGGAGCGTAATCAACAGCTTTCCCAGAGTGAAATATTGTGGAAAATGTCACAGATTTATGCAGCTGAGGGTAACTACCCCGAAGCTTGGGATCTAAGAAATGAATATATTGCCATAAAAGACAGCTTGTGGGATATCAAAACTTCCAAACGGATTGCCGCGATCCAACTGCAGTATAAAATTGAGCGTCAGACCCAGGAAAACCAACGGCTGGTCCAGCAAAATAAAATAAACGAACTAAAATTGGCCCGAGCTGCGGCGTGGCGTAATTTCCTTTTTTTACTGATCGCATTTTTTCTCTTTGCGATCATTGTCACCATCTATCTCTATCGTAAAAGACTCCAAATCAAGACCCTGAAAGGGCTATTGCCGATTTGTGCCAATTGTAAAAAGATCCGGAATGATAAAGGCTATTATGAACATGTGGAGAAATATATTTCTGATCATTCTGAAGCCATATTCAGTCACGGGGTCTGCCCGGATTGTATTGAGGAATTGTATCCAGATTATGCCCAAAGGAAAAAAAGAGAAAATCACAGCTAAGGAATAAATTTATCCGGGTGGAATATATTAAGTACTAATTCTGACCAAAACTTCATCTTGCCATAGTGCGGATAGCATTGTAAATTAGGGCGTTTTTTAAGAGTGACAAGGGGCTGTAGCTCAGCTGGGAGAGCGTCTGAATGGCATTCAGAAGGCCAGGGGTTCGAGCCCCCTCAGCTCCACTAATGAAAGACCTCCCGAAAACAATACGTCCGGGAGGTCTTTATATTTATAGTGGATTGAATGGCTTTATTTCAGAAACAATATCTTTCTGGATTGCTGAAAACCGGTACCAGTTAAGCGTAGGATGTACATCCCGGTGGCCAGAGGCTGTCCCTGATAATTATTTCCAATCCAGTTGTATTCGAATACTCCGTTGCGGGCCGGATCAAATTGTTGCTGCCATACCTCCCGGCCCTGCAGGTCATAAATGGACAAGGTGATTTTTTGCGCTTTTTTCAGCGAGTATGTAATGGTGATGGTATTGTTAAAAGGATTGGGATAGGCGGGATACAATCGGTTTTTATAGGGCACTGTGTTCAGTTCAGGTTCGTCGATCCGCAGGCTGGGATCGCCCTCGATATAGGTAACGCTGCCGTCTAGGGCAGCTGCCACTACGGTGGCACCGTCCAGAGGTGTGACTGTATTCACAATGCATTGTGATACCCAATATTTCCAGTGGGTGGTGCCGTCAGTCTGATCATTGGCCACCACAAAGCCTTTTTTACCGCTGGAAAAAACCGTGCCTAACAGCCCAATGGGCATGGAGGGGGATGAATCCCAGCCGTAGCCCACCGTGGATTGCCATAATTGCTGTTGGTCATCTGCAGTGGCAGAGAAGGCGTAGAGATTGCCATCCAGAGAGCGAATATAGACCTGCTCTTTTTTGCGATTGATACCGATTGATTCCCAGGCATTGGGTTGATCGCTTTGCCAGACAAGTGCTCCGCCGGACAGGTCGAGGGCATTGGTAAAGCGGGCCGGATCACAGACAAATACCTTATCAGCCGTGACAACGGGCCAGCAGGCGGCCGGTGAATAGTAAAAACTGCTTTGATGATTCCATTTCCACAGAGCATTGCCGGTCAAGCGGTTCAGACAGTGTACTTGGGTATCCCAGGATCCAAAGATGATTTTATCGCCTCTCACTGCCGGTTGACATTCGATCAAACCGCCGGCTGAATATTGCCACATTTTTGACTGGGTATTGATATTAACGGCATACATGGTCTTATTAGCGGCGAAATAAACAATTGAATCCCTGACTACAATACCGTTCAGAATGGCAGAACCGGCCTCAAAAGTCCAGACGATGGAGCCGTCTGCCATGGAAAGGGCATAGAGTTTGCCATCGGAACTACCAATATAGAGAATGCCATCAGCAAAGGTGGGTGAAGAAAAAATAGTACCGCCGGTCTGTATCGGTGACCAGGCCTGGGTGCCGTCATCACGATTGATAGCATGGATTTCTCCCTTGCTGGTGCCGATATATACATGACTGCTATCAACGGCAGGTTTTCCAACGATGCTGGCCCCGGCCTGATAGCGCCATTTGGCACGGGGATATGTGCCCTTTTCCACATAAAAGCCACGCGTGCGGGTCAGTTGTCCTGACGATGTATTAAAGCTAACCGTGAGGGTATGATAGCCTGGCGCCAGATTGTCAATATCCAGATCACAACTCCAGTCCTGACCGGAACCGCTGAGCGAGCCACTCAGGTTGTCATTTTTAATAGAATAGGTTGCACTACTGGCCGCTATTTCGACATGTAGTTGCAGGGTTTTTGATTCGGTAATGAGTTCATCGGTTTCCAGGTTGGTGAATTCCACTCCTGGCTGGGCTGTATCTGCGCAGCTATGTTCAAACCAGCGATTACCGATGCCGGAATCGCTGTAATAGGGGGTAATGGTGATATCCTTACTGGAAACCCGGACAATATTAAAACCCGAGGGGGCAGAAGTGCGGTAGGTATCCATACTCATGGCTCCGGGTAGTCCCTCAAAATCATAACTACGGTTAGAATGCCCGTGTCCGACCATGATGAAAACCGTGCGATATTGTTTTAAAATATCTAGTGCTTCCCAGTAGTTACTGACTCCACCAGGGTCGCTGGGAATGTGATAATAGGCAATGACTGGTGTGTTGGGATCCGGCATAGCCGCCAGGTCTAATTTTAGCCATTCCACCGTAACGGGATCAAAATAACCGCCGCCCCCGCGCATGGGGACACCATTATTCAGGCCTACGAAATGGTACCCTTCATGATCAAAAGAATAATTCAGCTCTCCAAAAAGATCAATATACTTTTGCAATCCTGATTCCGACCATTTGGTATCATGATTACCGGGGACAAAATATACAGGCAGATCACACAAATTGGCATAATTCCGGGCGGTTGTTAATTCCGAATTCAACCCATTTTCAGTGATATCTCCGGTATGAATTACAAAATCAAGCTGATCGGAAATGGTATTGATGTTTTCAATTACATCACGAAAATAGGAGGTAGTAAAGGATAAACCCACATGGCTGTCGGTACACCAAGCAAATTGAAAATAGTAATAAAGCGTCACGGGATCCAGACTAAGATCACTACTGTTCAGCGTGATATTACTATAGGTTTCGTTATCCTGAACGTAATGATCCGCTTTAAAAATTAAGCGGTAATTACCCGTTGGTAAGGTGGGTAGTTCATAACTATCCCCGTGACCGACCGAATCAAAACCAGCCAGCAAAGGTTGGTTCAGGGGATATATTTCCACGCGACACCGGGCGGTGTCATTTTGATTATCGAACTGTACTTGACCACTGATCTGGTAGGTGGGAGAACTTGTCGGAGTTAAATGCAGATCCGGATGGATGAGATCAGCGCCTTCGATGTGCACAGAATCAACTATCAGAGTATCATACCCCCAGGCCACACATTCCATCCGATACCAACCTTCCGGTATATTTTCAAAGGTGATATGACGCTGTTGATAACTGGTCAATACCTCTTGTAACAATTGGCTGCTGCCAGAGGGATACAGCTTGACCTCGGCATCTGCTCTATTATTGATACCGTCCAGCACTACGTCACTTTGTAATGTATAAGTATCCATCATGCCGGTTAACCGGATAGCGTCGGCTAAAACATAATCACCACTGTCACTTTCAAAATAGTTGGAAACAAATACATAGGTTGTTTCCGGCAGGGAAAAGGTCCCTAAAGTTTGCCAACCTTCTTCGTAATACATATCGCATGTTACTGTGGTATCGCCGTTTACTGAGTGAGTGGTCCAGCGGGTATCTTTACCAAATTGATAATCAAAGCAATAGGTTTCTACCTGGTAGCTGCCCGGATACTCCAGCCTGATTTCCCATTTGGCCCAACCGCTGCCGTCACCCTTGGGCGTGACCTGGGCGCTGCCGCCATGACAGCCCTGAATACTGATCGGTTGCCAGTTGCCCGCGGTAGTAAAACCAGTGGTATCATTTTCCAGGGTATACCGGATCTGGGCGTTCATTAAAGTGCTTAAAATCAGGATTAAAATTGTAATTCTGATTATGCGTACCATTAAGACCCCCTAAGTAAAATTAATCTAAACACGAAGCTATTTCAGTATAAGTAATTTAGAATTTTATTGCAAGTAAATTTGGAAGTCAAAGCCTAGATGAGGCCCATCCGACTTTAGTTTAGCAGGGCAGTGCCGCGGAATTCGACAATAAATCCAAAAAGGAACCTTTTGGGACTTGTAAAAACAAAGGGCAGCGAATATATTTAGTTTTGAATAGATAAACCGATTGATCCGCAATAAGGGTTTAAATAAAAATGTCATTCTACCTTTACCAGAGTAATAAACTTGAGAAATTGATCAAAGAAATTTTATGTCCCTTGTTAGGGCAACCTTTGTCCGATCCCTTCAAGGCGGAGACTATCATTGTCCAGAATCAGGGCATGGCCACCTATCTGAAACAGCAAATTGCCCAACAAAACCGGATCGCCTTTAATCTTGAATTTCCTTTTTTGAACAATTTCATCAATGATGTACTGATTCAAACCGTACCCCGGCAAGCGGACTATTCATTATTCTTACCGGAGACCATGACCTGGAAAATATATGCCTTGTTACCCGGTCTGTCCCGTGACCACAGCGAGTTGCAGAACTATTTGAAAGGCGAGGGTCACGCTGTGAAGCGGTATCAGTTGGCTCATAAAATTGCCATTACCTTTGATCTTTATCAGATTTACCGTCCGGATATAATTACCGGTTGGGAACAGAATAAATCCACCAATACCAGGGGCTGGCAAGCCCGGTTATGGCAACAGCTAACCCGTGATAAGGCCAGCCGGACCGCCATCCTTTCCGAGTTTATGGCCCAGCACAGCTGGGATAATGTGACTGACTACCAACGTATTTTTATCTTTGGTATTTTTGCCATGCCTCCGGTCTATCTACAGTTTTTCCGGCACCTCAGCCGGGCGGTTGATATTCATTATTGCTATCTGACGCCCACCCGTCATAATTGGAAACTGGATCTCGTGCTTAAAGCCTATCAGACAAAGCATAGCAACACCTATTATTTACCTGCTGAGCTGCATTCCGATGAAATCCAGTCCAATGCAAATCCCCTGGTTACTTCCTTCAGTAAAATGGGCCGGTATTTTTATAGTTATCTGAGAAGTCTGGAAAGTGACCTTAAAACTGATAACTGTTATGAGTCCTATCAGGGAGAAAATATATTAATTACCCTGCAAAATGACATTTATCATAATCGCCAGTCAACAAGTCGGAAACTACCTTCCCCGTCGGATCTGTCCGTGCAGCTGCACTGCTGTCATAATAAGTTGCGGGAAGTGGAAATTCTCTATGACCATTTACTCCAAGGCTTTGAAACCGGTGATATGACTCCCCGTGACATCATTGTGATGACACCAGATATTACTGCCTATAGGCCTTATATAAAAGCGGTCTTTGATCGCCGGAGAACCGATGAGCCAGAATATATTCCCTATACCATATCCGATAATTCCCAAGCCTATTCCAGTCGTATCATTGGGACTTTTCTACAGATATTACAGTTACCCCAATCAAAGTTTGAAGCCAGTGAAATTTTGAATATTCTGGAAGTAACGGTTGTGCATACGGCCTTTGAGATTGACGAAAAGGATCTGGAAATTCTACGAAAATGGATTACAGAGACCAGGATTAATTGGGGCATTGATGCCCAGCAACGAGCCGACCGGTTTGGGGTGGTTCCTTTTAAAGAAAATTCCTGGCAGTTTGGTATGGACAGGATGCGTCTGGGATTTGCCATGCTCGATGATCCCACTGCTGCTGAACGACTCTATAAGGGCATCTTGCCCTATGATCCGATCGAAGGCGACACCGGCGTCTTACTGGGTAAATTTCTCTGTTTCATACGCCTTCTGATTGATACCTGTCATAAGCTACAGGGAGAGCATAATATGACTTGGTGGACTATCAAACTGAATACCATTATTGATCAATTTTTTATCAGCCGTAATGATACTTTCGATGGAATGTATACTCTCAGACAGGCGTTGGCGAAACTGTCAGAAGACGCTGAATCCGCCGATTTTCAGGAATTAATCCCTCTGGAAGTAATCCGGGATCATTTGAGCGAAAATTTGAATCAGCCGAATATTGAAACCGGTTTTTTTCGGGGGAAAGTCACATTCTGTACCATGCAACCCATGCGTAACATCCCGGTTAAGCGGGTCTGCTTGCTGGGCATGGATGAAAATAAATTTCCCCGTCGGGAAATTGAAGCCGGGTTCGATTTGATCAGTACCGATCCCCGTCCCTGCGACCGTTCACGGCGGGATGAAGATCGCTATCTGTTTTTAGAGGCCTTGCTGGCTGCCCGGGAACAGTTTTATGTCAGCTATATCGGCCGGGATCTGCGCAGCAATGATGAACTACCGCCCGCGACTACGGTAGGAGAATTTCTGGATTATCTTAAACTGGTTTATGGTGCCGAAATTGAAGAAAATATTGTACGTAAACATCATCTGCATGGTTTTCATCCGGCCTATTTTAGTACGCAAACCGAGCGTAAATATTTTTCCTATTCCACGCTGGATGCCAGTGCATCCCGCAGTTTTCTGGGTGAGAAGCGACCGAAAGAGTTCATGATAACGCCCTTAGAGGCAGATACTGAACAAATGCCCCGGACAGTTCGTATGATCGAATTAATTCGTTTTTTTAAGAATCCGCCCCGCTATTTTACCCGTCAGATCCTTAACATCAACCTAAGCTCCGGTGACAATTATAACGTCCGCGATGCGGAATATTTTGAACTACCCAATTTGGAAGCCTACCAGATGAATAACGGCATCCTGCACAGTATTATTAAAAATGAGCCTCCTGAGCGCTATTATCAGCTGTTAAAAGCACAGGCCAAGCTCCCGATCGGGGAACACGGACGGGCCTACTATTACCGTCATTACAATGAAGTCAAGCAATTGCTACAGCACTCTTTTCGTGGATTGGATCAAAAACCAATAAACTTATTAACCGATTCCAAGCCTAAGGAAGTGGAAGTTGAATTGGATAATATCCTTATCAAAGGCCAATTGGAGTTTATTAGTCAGAATACCCAGCTCTATATCCGCATTTCGAGGTTAAATGGGAAGGATGCGCTGGCAGCCTGGATAAAGCATTTGATTTTCAGTCTTGATAAACAAGGAGAAGTCGATACCTATTGCCTGGTGGGTAAACAGGGGCGTGATACCTTATTTCATTTTCCTGCTATCGAAGCGGAAAGAGCGCTGCAATATCTGGAACAGTTAGTATCTTTATATCAGCAAGGGCTGCAACAAGTCCTGCCCTTTTTTCCCAAAACCAGTTTTAAGTATGTCCGTCCTTTCAAAACACTGCCTAGTGATCCGGATAAAGCAGAGCAGAAACGGATCACTGCCGCTCAGCATGAATGGGAAGGGAACGTCTCACGGGGATATCCGGGAGAGGGCCAGGATGAATACATCCGGCTTTATTTTGAGCAAGGATTATTTAAATTATCAGGGATTTATACCCAATTCCGTGAATTGAGCCACAAAATAATGCAGCCCTTCCGGATTAGTCCTGAAGGAACACACTCCGCAGCTTATCAAGTGGAGGAACTCTCGTGAAGCAACCCCAGATACTGGACTCCTTTACCGCACCGTTGAACCATCTAAATCTGATTGAGGCCAGCGCTGGTACGGGTAAAACCTATACCATTGAAAATTTATTTGCCCGTCTGATCGTTCAGGAAAGCTATTCCGTAGATCAAATTCTAACGGTCACCTTTACCGAAGCGGCGACCAGTGAACTCAAAAGGAGAATCCGCCATTTATTACAAGCCATTGCCAAAGCCCTACAGACGCCTCCGCCCACAGATGGAGAGGATTCCAGGATCACCCGGCTCGCCTACGGGGGCAGACAGGTCAATATAGAGCAGCGCCGGAATTCTGTTGACCAGGCCATGCACAATTTTGATGAAGCGGCAATTCACACCATTCATGGCTTTTGCGGTCGTATATTATATGAGTATGCCTTTGAAACCGCGACCCTTTTTAATACGGAGTTAGAGGGTGAATCAGAGGATTTGATCCAGGAAATTGTGAATGACTTTTTCCGTTCGCATTATTATGCAGTGGATCGCTTTACTGAGTCGGTGCTGCACGCCCAGAATATCACTCCGGACGTGCTGTTCAAATTCATACGTGAATATAATAAACGCTATGCAGCTCACCTACAACCTGCACAACCACCGAAGATTAACCTGGCAGAATGCCAGGAAATTTTTCAAAAGATGAAGCAAGCATGGGACAGGGACAGGGTAAGTGATTTATTAGAGCATCATCAAATGAACCGCCAACGGTACAAACCCGGGCAAATAGAACGTGCGGCAGATAATACGGAACGCTTTTTAGCGGGAGATTTCAGTTCTGAAAACCTGGAGTCAATACAGAAGTTTGCCGCCTCGCAGGTTGAGAATAATACTAATGCCGGTGCCGTCACTCCAGAGTGTGAATTCTTCAATATTTGTGATGCCTTCCTCCGACAATATGAAGCAGTGGAAAACTACAAGATTTTAGTCTATCATCGTTTAATTGAATACTTTCAGACGGTCTTCCTGCGTCGCAAATTACAGCGCAATATTCATACCTTTGATGATTTACTAAAAAAACTACACACTGCATTGTATGATTGCCAAAAGCAATCCCTGGTGAGGCGCATCAGACAGAGATTTCAGGTGGTTTTGATTGACGAATTTCAGGATACCGATGCTTTGCAATATGCGATTTTTAAAAAATTATTTATTCAAGGAAACAAAACCACATTTTTAGTGGGTGACCCCAAACAAGCCATATATCGTTTTCGGGGCGCCGATGTGCATGTCTACCATCAGGCCCGTCGCGAGTTGCAGGAACGCAAGGGCCGTATATATACCTTAGACAGGAACTATCGTTCTACACCCAACTACATTTTTAGTATCAATCAATTATTCCGGAATAAAAACAGTCGACCCTTTGCCAGCAAGTTTATTGAGTATTATCCGGTCAGAAACCATGGATTTGATCAGCAGGCGGATTTAACCTATAAGGGCAAACCAATCGACCGGCCGGTCAGACTATTTTATTTGAATCGCTTTCTGACCGTTCCCCAGCTGGAAGATTTTGCCCTTCGGCAAACGGCCAGGGAAATATTTTCTCTTTTAACCGATGAAAACTATCGGTTTGGGATTCGCGGACGCCATATAATGCCCAGTGATATTGCTGTTTTGGTGGATAGGCATCAGCAAGCCCGGGCTCTGCAACCCTATCTGCAAGCGTTTAATATTCCTTTTGTACTCCAGGCCACCGGCAGTGTATTTGATTCTCCGGAAGCCCAGGAACTGGAACTGTTGCTGCATGCCCTGGCAGAACCCAACAATCTTAGCACTCTCAAGGGGGCTTTGACCACGCATTATTTTGATTTGAAGGCCGGGCAGCTCTATGGATTCGATCGGGATGTGCATGGCGCGGAGCGTGAGCTATTAGAGCAATGGATCACCCTTTTTCGTGAATGCCAGCTGCTCTGGGAAAAACGTTCCTTTCTGGAAATGTTCAATTATTTTGTGTCCCAGGCCCGGGTTAAGGATACATTATTGAGTCAACCGCAAGGTGAACGACGGGTCACAAATCTGCTGCATTTAGTTGAACTTTTACAGCAGGAGGAACTCGAGCAACATCTGAGCATGACCGGTTTGATCACCTGGTTTATTAAACAAAGAAATCAGGAGACGCGGGAAGGAAAGGAAGCATATGAAATCCGGATGGAAACCGATGCAAGGGCTGTAAAAATACGGACAGTCCACAAAAGCAAAGGGTTGGAATTCCCGATCCTGTTTTGCCCTTTTTTATGGAGTCGGGATGCCCGCAATAGTTTAAAAAGAAGTGACCATTATGAGTTTCATGACCGGAAAGGCCGCTACATATTTGATTTAATCCGGGCTGATGAAAACATGGAGCGGGCAGCCGATGAAAATCTGGCAGAGCTCCTGCGGCTGGCCTATGTGGCCCTGACCCGGGGGAATTATCTTTGTTATCTTGTATGGGGCCATATAAAAACCAAGACCACTTCAGCCTTGGACTACTTGAGCTGCAGAAAACAAAGCGGGTGGACAGATTCTAAAATCGGAGCACAACCCAAAGGCCGGCTCAGTAAAACTTTGGATGAAACCCTTAGCGATCATAAACAGGATAAGAATTTTCGATTTGCACAGATAAAAGAAAATTATCCGAAAATAGAAATATTTTCTCTGGCAAAAACCCGTTGGCCGGCAGAAAAGTATAGTCAAATAACCGATAAATACCAGCTGAAATGGCCTCAGTTTACCGGAGACATTGAAAAGGATTGGGGGATTATCAGCTTCAGCAGCTTGGTGACTCCCGATGGCGCCACGCCGGGCCAAATCGGTCCGGATTATGATGCACTGGTTGATCCGGAATCCAAACCGGAGATAGAGTCTGGACAGATTTTGGACATTTTTAATTTTCCTGCCGGGAAACGCACCGGTAACTGCTGGCATCATATTTTTGAGAAACTGGACTATACCGCTGATGAACCAGAAATAAAGCAAGTGGTTGATGAAGAACTGGCGGCCTTCCATCTGGTCCGGGAAGCCGATCCCACCGATTATAAAAACAGGAAGCGCAGTGTTACTTTACAGATGGTAAAGAAAGTCCTCACCACCCCGCTTTTAATTCCGGATCCTGATTTCCAGCTAGGCAATATTGCACCGCAATACCAACTGGCGGAAAGAGAATTCAATTTTCCCATTGAGCGATTCAACATTTCGACCGTTGAGAAAGTCCTGCAAAAATATAATTATCAGCTGAAACTGAGTACACGGGTTCTATTCGGTTTTCTAAATGGTTACATTGATCTGATTTTCCGATACAAGCATAAATGGTATATTGTTGATTGGAAATCCAATCAGATTACAGGCAACCCGGAAGGATTTGCACCGGCTCAGCTGCAGGCTGAAATGGACCGGCACAGTTATGCGCTCCAATATCTGATATATACACTTGCTTTGCATCGTTATTTAGCGCAGCACATCAAAGATTATGATTATGAGCAGCATTTTGGCGGAGTCTTTTACCTGTTCTTGCGGGGCATTGATCCGGCCCATCCCGGTCGGGGTATCTACTTTGATCGTCCTGAAAAATGTCTCATAGAGCAGTTAAACCGGGAAATAAGGGGGACTTAATTTGAAAAAAGTCGAAACCCCCGGAATTGAAACGCTATACCAACTTAAGAATAAAGAGGGATTCCATGCTATTGATCTGGAATTCGCCCGTTTTATTCTACGCTTGGCAGATCAACCGGAGGCGGTTACACTTTTTCTGACCGCAGCTTTGGTCAGTTATTCAATTCGTGAAAATCATATTTGCACCGATCTTAACTATTACGCCGGGCGTTATTTTCCCGATTATACGCGCCGGTTTTATTATGACAGACAGATGCCAGTGGTACAGGTTAAGCTACCGTCACTGGAAAAGTGGGTCAAGACACTGAGTAGTGTTCCTCATATTATAAGCAACGGGCAGCAACGGACTCCCTTGATTATGGATCGTGAGCACCGCATCTATCTGCATCGATACTGGCATTATGAACAGCACCTGGCTGATCTGATAAAAAGCCGGTCGCAAAAGAAATATTTACATGATACCAGTAGATTTCAGTCTGACTTAAGCCATATTTCGCAGCGCTTTCATAGTAATGATCCCGGATGCGCTTGGCAATTAATCGCGGCCTTTGCCGCCTTGGCCAACGGTCTTACAGTCATTAGCGGTGCGCCGGGGACCGGCAAGACCACGGTGGCTGCCCAAATAATAGCCCTTTTTCTATCCTGGCGACCGGATTTAAGGATCGACGTATGCGCACCCACCGGCAAAGCGGCAGCCCGTCTTAAAGAAGCGCTGGGTCAGGAATTGAAATATCTGAATTGTGAACAAAAAACCAAAGAACAGATCGCCGCGCTGGACACCACCACGATTCATCGGCTGTTACGAGTAATTTACCATACGCCCTATTTTAGGCACAACCAAGATAATCCTCTAGATACTGATGTTTTAATTGTTGATGAAGCCTCAATGGTCTCGCAACCCTTGATGACGAAACTCTTGCAGGCGCTGACACCCGACTGCCAGGTGATCCTGCTGGGCGATAAAGATCAATTGGCTTCCGTAGAAGCCGGGGCTGTATTCGCAGATATATGCGAAAGCGCACCGCTTAACCGGTTTAGCAAATCTTTTTGTACGGTTTTACGCCAGACCAATCCCCCTTTTAAGGAGCTCAAACTAAACTCCGGAACGGGCCCTTTGACCGATTGCCTGATTGAATTGAAAAAGAGTTACCGTTTTGACGTGCATAGTGGTATCGGCCAATTAAGCGGACTTATCAAAGTGGCGGAAGATCCGCAATCAGCCCGTCAGGTGATGGAATTGATCGACCAGAAAGCCCCGGGAGTAGTGCAAAAAGGCTTACCCTCTCCAGCTAAATTTAAGGATCAGTTACTGCGACGGATCGCAGGTATAAAAGTAGAACTCGATGGCCGGGAGTATGCCTTCATCGATTATCGCAATCAGCCCGATATCAACACCGCCTTTCGGATATTTTCGGAATTCAGAATTTTGTGCTCCCATCGGGCGGCAGTTTATGGGGTTGAAAATGTGAATCAAATCCTGCGGAAATATTTACTGTCAGAAGAAAATTACCCCCAGGGTCTACCGCTCTTGATCCTGGAAAATGATCCCCAACTAAGACTGTATAATGGCGATATCGGCCTGATCAAGCGGGATGAAAAGGGAGTGAAGCGGGCTTTTTTCCCTGCCAGAGAAGCCGCAGATCAATTCAGAGCCTATATTCCAGCGCAACTACCCGCCCATGAACCGGTTTTTGCCATGACTGTCCATAAATCTCAGGGCTCCGGTTTCCTAAAAGTAATTCTGATCCTGCCTGATCATGATTCACCCCTTTTAACCCGTGAATTGATCTATACCGGGATTACCCGTTCCAAGCAATCGGTGGAATTGTGGATGCGAAAAGATATTTTTCAGCAGGCTATTCAGCGGCCCACCTTGCGGGCATCCGGATTAAAATCCAGAATCAGTCCGGGTGAACTGATGGGATAAATTTAATTATTCCTTAATGACCAAGGCATTACAATGGGGACAGACCGTATAAATGGTATCATCTCCGTAAAACCGTAAGTGGGTAATGCGCAAACGGGCGGTACCAGCCATTTCAGGGCGATAGTCGATGACTTTTTTACGGCGCACAATACATTCCGGTTTAAGGGGCATATCAGCATCATACAGAAGGGTTATTGCAATTTTTTCCAGCACTTTTTCCTGCGGGTTATAAATATCCACAATACCGGACAGTTCATCGATCGGTTTATCGGCGATATTCTTTACTGTAATAGATATGTCGATCATTTCATAGGGGCGTTTTTCCAATAGCACTCGAATAATCCGGACCCCTTCCGTAGCTGATAGGATATTGATTAAAAAAAACAAGGTAAGTGATATTATGATTTTACGCATATTCAAGTCTCCGTTCGCCAAGAGAATATAATGGCTTTCCCTGTGAGAGGCAAGCATGATTGCTGTTGCTGGAGTGAATCGATTTTAGGGTAAATATTCAAAATAAGTGTTTGCATTTATTTTAAATGCTTTTGCCTGGTAAAAGGTAGTGTCTTATTGATTGATTTTGATTTAAAGCCGGGATTTCAACGGGGTCTGATATAAACGCATTCCACTTGTAAGATCGGGTGTTATTTTATAACTTTGAGCAATTATTTCAGGTTTGAGAAACAAGCCATGAGTAATATTAATAAAATCATACAATTTCTTAAAAACGAAGAGAAAATTGAACTGTCCGCCGAGGAGCGAGACCGTATTTTAAAGAGCTGCCAGGTAGTAACTGATGTGCTGAAGCAGGGTGAAGTTGTATACGGAATTAACACTGGTTTCGGCAAATTGAGTCAGGTGAAGATTGACACTCATGAATTAGAGCAATTGCAACTGAATTTATTGCACAGTCATGCCTGTGGCGTCGGTGCACCGGTAGACAGGGATACGGTTATCCTGACCATGTACTTAAAGCTGCACAGCCTGCTGAAGGGATATTCGGGATGTTCACTGGCAGTAGTGGAAAAATTGGCCGAGTTACTGAATAAGAAGATCTATCCGGTGATTCCCAGAAAAGGGTCTGTAGGTGCCAGCGGTGATCTGGCACCCCTGGCTCATATAGCTTTACCCCTGATCGGAGAAGGACGGGTCCATTATAAAGACCGAACCTGTTCAGCCTGCGAACTCGTTGCGGAAAATATTTATCAACCGGTCCAGCTGCAGGCTAAGGACGGATTATCGCTTATCAACGGTACCCAATATTCCACAGCCCTGCTGACCTATGGATTTATAAAAGCCCGGGATCTGACCTATATCAGTGAACTGGCCGCGGCTATGAGCATTGAAGCCGACCTGGCTACGGATAAGGCTTTTCAGCCTGAGATCCATGCCCTGCGTCAGCAAAGTGGTCAGCAGAGATCGGCCCGTCATATGCTGCAATTCTTAAATGGCAGTCAGATCGTCACATCTCACCGCGGTTGTGAGCGGGTCCAGGATCCCTATTGTTATCGCTGTATTCCCCAGGTGTTGGGCATGGTCTGGGATACACTGGAATTTGTAGAAAATATATTACTTAAGGAATTGGATGCGGTGACGGATAATCCCCTGGTGTTTCCCGCCCAGAATAAAATATTATCAGCCGGTAATTTTCATGCCGAGCCTTTGGCACTGGCCGCAGATTACCTGGCAATTGCCCTGACTGAATTGTGTAATATCAGTGAGCGGCGTATTGCGAATCTGATGGATTCTTCCATGAGTCCTTTGCCGGCTTTCCTGGTAGAAAACAGTGGGAAAAATTCCGGTTTTATGCTGGCCCATGTTACGGCAGCGGCTTTGACGGCTGAAAACCGGACCCTGGCCAATCCGGCTTCAGTGGAAACCATATCTACTTCTGCTAATCAGGAAGATCACGTTAGCATGGCTCCCAACACCTGTTTGAAGTTGAATGCCATAATCGAAAATGTACAGCAGGTTGTTGGCATAGAATTAATGGCAGCGGCACAAGGCATGGATTTCCGTAAACCCCTGAACGGAGGAGAGGGTACCCAATGGGGATATCAGCATGTCCGTAATTTGGTTGACTACCTGGCGCAGGATCGGATCATGTATGAAGATCTGGAAAATATTAAGCGTCTTTTTGCCGATCAGGTGTTTATCGATCAAGTTAAAAAGATTGCTGACGGGTAGAGTCCAAGGTGTTTAAGTTTTAAAATATTTAACGAGGGAAAAGTGAAAAAAACAGAGATCATAAAGAATGGATTAACTTTTGATGATGTTTTAATTGTGCCGGCCAAGTCAAAAGTATTGCCCAAGCAAACCAATATCACCTGCCAGCTGACTAAAAAAATAAAACTCAACATTCCCATAATGAGTGCGGCTATGGATACGGTAACCGAAGGTGATATGGCGATTGCCATGGCCCGGGAGGGCGGCATTGGCATACTGCACAAGAATATGACTATTGCAGAGCAAGTCAGCGAAGTTGACCGGGTGAAACGGTCTGAAAGCGGCATGATTGTAAAGCCGGTAACCTTATCTTCTGATAAGACCATCCGGGATGCTCTGGAGGTGATGTCTAAATATTCTATTTCCGGTATACCCATTGTTAATGATGGCCAATTGGTGGGTATCCTGACCAACCGGGATATCCGTTTCGAAACCAATCTGGATTTAGAAATAAAAGAACGCATGACCAGTAGTGAACTGGTAACTGCATCGGTAGGGACCACGCTTGAAGAGGCGGAGGAGATTTTACAACAGCACAAAATTGAAAAACTATTAATTACCGATGAGGACGGACGTCTCAAGGGCTTGATTACCGTCAAGGATATTTTGAAGAAAAAGAAATTTCCCCGGGCGGTCAAGGATTCCATTGGCCGCCTGCGTGTGGGGGCAGCAATTGGTGTCAGCGGTGATTATATGGAACGGGCCGAGCAGTTAAAAGAAGAGCAGGTCGATGTGTTGGTCATTGATACGGCTCATGGACATTCCGAAGGGGTACTGCGGGCGGTAACGGCGGTTAAAAAGCGCTTACCTTCCATGCCCTTGATTGCGGGTAACGTAGCCACCCAGGCCGCCACCCAGGCATTGATCGATGCCGGTGCCGATTGTGTGAAGGTGGGTATTGGACCGGGTGCTATCTGTACAACCCGGGTTGTGGCGGGGGTCGGCGTGCCGCAGTTGACTGCGGTGATGGACTGTGTGGCGGCAGCCAGTAAGAATGATGTTCCCATAATTGCCGACGGTGGTATTCGTTATTCAGGTGATATTGCCAAAGCCCTGGCCGCCGGTGCCGATACGGTCATGTTAGGTTCCCTGTTAGCCGGACTGGATGAGAGTCCCGGGGAAAAGGTGCTCTATGAAGGACGCGTCTATAAGGCCTACCGCGGGATGGGGTCTCTGGCTGCCATGAGTAAAGGCAGCAAGGACCGCTACTTTCAGGAAGAGGAAGAGGAGATTAAGAAACTGGTTCCTGAGGGGATAGAAGGAATAGTACCTTATAAAGGTGCTCTCAGGGATACAGTGCATCAGTTGATCGGTGGAGTAAGAGCCTCCATGGGGTATTGCGGAGCGTGCAACATCACGGAGTTTCAGGACAAGGTCCGGTTCATAAAAGTCTCCTTAGCAGGTATTCAGGAAAGTCATCCCCATGATATAAAAATCAGCAAAGAAGCCCCCAACTACCGGACTGAAAGTTAAAGCGGTTGGGAGCTCTTGTGACAGAGGGAAATTTAAAAGAGCCAGACGCAGGCGCCTGGCTTGCTATTTAGTATATATTAAGCGGTGAATATCAGGAAAGTTTGGAAACGTACTTACTGAGTTTGGATTTTTGATTGGCGGCTTTGTTTTTATGAATAATTCCCTTGCCGGCAACTTTATCAATAGCAGCTACCGCTTCTTTTAACAGAGGTTCGGCTTCCTTCTTGGTCTGGGCTTTTTTGACCTTTTTAATTTTAGTTTTCATTAGGGTTTTATACTGTCGATTATAATCTCTTCTTTTTTCAGCCTGACGGATACGTTTTTGTACCGATTTGTTTCTACTCATGGAGTGTCCTTTAATTTATTTATCAAATTACTGTGATTAACGAAAAGCAAAGTAATTTATTTAATCTGTCAATGAATTTCAAATGAAAAGAGGGGCTTTTTTATCATCTTTCTGAAAATTTTACTGTGGGCGGTTTTAATTGGTTTAGGGTTTTTTATCGCAGCCTTGTTTTTAAAGACATTATTTACCTTTAGAATAGTCCACGCCGATCACCGAAAATACCTGCAATTTCGTCTCGATTATCTTTATAAGCTGATCAGCCTGGTTTTGTATTACAATTATCACAGCATGGAAATAAGGCTCGGGTTAATGGGCTGGCAAATTCCCTTTAAGATAAAGAAAAGAAGTCGAAAAGGCAGAAAGAGAAAAGGGAAAAAAGCACAAAAAAGACATAAGTTAGGTAAAGGCAAGTTATTCCGGGAGATAAAACCCTATATTCGTCTGGCTAAAAATAAATTGCCCCGTTTTTTCCGTCTGATAAAAACTGAAGAGTGTAACGGAGAATTAAGGATCGGCTTTGGCAACCCCTTGGTCACCGGTCTGTTTTTCGGGGGATATTCTTCTCTGCGGGCGGTTATTCCGATTCTGAATGAGATTTCAATCCGGCCTGATTTTCAGCAACGCATTATGCAGGGACGTGCAATCTTACAAGCGTCGGTAAGACCCATTCGTGTAATTCCATTGCTTATATCAGTTATTATGCAAATATTTATGCAACGAAAAAAGAGAGGTAAAGATGATTGATCAGTTGTTGGAGACACTCTTGACCAAAATGAAAAATATTGTGGAGACTGAAACAGTAATCGGCAAGCCGATTGAGACCGCTGATACAACCGTGATACCGGTAACGAAAATATCTTTGGGATTTGGCGTCGGCGGTGGTAAAAGTCCCGAAGGGGGAGATAATAAAGGAAGCGGCAGCGGTACCGGCGGTGGAGCGGTTATTGAACCTATTGCCGTCATTACCATTCATGAGGGTGAAGTAAAGGTCAATTCCTTGAAAAAGGAACAAGTAAATCTGGCCCGGGTAGTTGATCTGGTACCGGATGTCCTGGAAAAGTTCACCCGCCGCAAGGGCCCTAAAAAGGCTGCAAAGAAAAGTAAAAAAGAGGAAAAATAGCGGCTGTATAGCAATCGGTGCTAAATAAATATTTGTTCAGATCGTTAATCAACTAAATAAGGCATATATGATTTTTATTTCCTTTACACTTTTTTCACTTGTTTTTTTTCAGGGGAGGGTTTATTTTAAAACGAAATGTGCTAGGATGATCATAAAGGGGAATGACTAAAATGGATTTAACAGTATTAAAAAATATACCCATATTTTCCGAATTAAAGGAAGAGGATCTTGAAAAAATCACCACACGTATTCAAAAGAAACATTATAAAAAGGATAATATTATATTAATGGAAGAAGAGGCCGGGGACATCTTGTTTTTAATCAACAAGGGGCGGGTCAAAATTACCCGGCTAAGTGAAGACGGGCGGGAAGTCATCCTTTCCATTTTAGGCGAGGGTGAATTTTTTGGAGAGATGTCCATTTTCGATGGTGAAAGTCGTTCGGCCAATGTGATCGCCATAGAAGATTCCGAAGTCTTTTTGTTACGTCGGGCTGATTTTCTCGATATCCTGGAATCTCATCCCAAGATCGCAATTGCGCTGTTGGAGGAGATGGCGGTGCGGTTACGCAAGTCTGACCAGCAGATTGAGGGGTTGTCATTGAATGATGCCGAAACCCGAGTTGCACTGAGCATTCTGCGATTATCCGAGGAATTGGGCCGTATTAAAATGGGTCAGGTAGTGATTAATAATCTACCGTTTCAGCAGGATATCGCCAATATGGCGGGTACTTCCCGTGAAACCGTATCCCGAATGTTGAAATTACTGGAAAAGAAGGGCTATATTGTCAAGGAGGGACGTAAACTGACCATCCTGAATTATCAGAAATTCATCAAGGATTTCACATAAAGAACCGATAAAATATTTTAAATTAAACAGAGCCGCTCTGCAGGGAGCGGCTTTTTTTTAGTGCGCCCGGTAGGGCGCAATCAGTTGGAGGTGACTTATCGACAATGTAATCGGAAGTCCTCTACCGGCCCGGCAAGGGGAACGGTTAGCTGAACGGCAAGGGTGTCCATCGTGAGGTGGAATCTGAAGGAAGCGCCGTATCCCGCCTTTGCGGGACGTACGGTGGTGTGAGCGGTCGGAGGGCGTGAGCCCTCCTCCTACTCGATATCGCTGTGGGGCGTGACTATCTTTTGTAAAATACCTTCCCAGAAGTAGAGTTCCAGTCGTAAGTCATCAGCATATTGATATAACCACAGGTCATACTGCTGTTCTTGATGATTAACGTAGTGATTTTTATAGGCAGGGGGTCCCAGGGTGCTTAACACCTGGTGCTGGTGCATGCCGATCTTGATGAGGAGCGGACTTTTTTCGGAAGGCTCCAGAATAGCCTGCCTTTCCGCCTGGAACCGTTTTTTGGCAGCCTCCCGCTTAAGATGGACAATACCATTTTCCAGATTATTAATATATTCTTCGGTCAGAAAGACAATTTCCCGGCGCAGGGAAGTTGCCTTTCTGAGAGATTCCAGGGCCAGGGCAACACTTTGGACATCAACTGATTTATTGACATCCTGGACATATCCATAGGCGATCTTCAGGAGCCAGGGATTGACCCGTTCACGTATGGGGGGCTTGGACTTGACCGCCAGGTCGAAATATTTTATAGCCTGTTTCCAGGCTTCAAATTCGGTGAAAACCACTCCCCGGTGAAAATAAATTTCCGCCCGGTATTGGTCAATCAAGGTCTGCGTAGCGGGTATCTTTAGGTCAGACACCTGTTTCAGGCGGGTTTCGGCCTGGTCGACTTGATTATTACGCAGCATGGAATCCATTTCGGTTTTGAACCAGGCCCGGATGGTATCATATTGAGATGCTATTTTTTTTTGCAAGGCCTGATCGGATGTCTGACTGGCGTGGGAGAGGTAGCGGGCCGCTTTACCATAATTTTCCGCTTGAATAAGGGTATCCGCCAATTCGACCTCCTGATTGGGGATCAACTGGTTACATTTCTCGATCATATACAAGGCTTTATATTGGCGGGGATGTTGTGGTAAGGTTTGGATAAAACTCTGGAAATTGGCCTTGGCAGCGATATAATCTTTGTCCCGGAATAATTTTTTGGCTTCATCGCCAACGGTGGGATTACCACCCATAATAGGATTAAAAGTCAGGAAAATTCCTAGAGCATTGAAATTGAGATGGGTAATCGGACTGATATCCCGGGGATCCCGCATGGGATCAAACTGGGTAAAACTATAGTTGAGTTCAATACCCAAGCCTTCCCGATTAGTCGGCCCGGCTTTTTCCAGCAGTTTGAATCCCAGCGCAATAGAGTATTGCCACCCTTCCTGATCGAGATAGCGTTTGCCGCGTTTGTTTTTATATAAGGAGGCGTAAGAACGTCCGACATTAAATTGCACATAGCTGTAAATACGGGGAGTGAGCTGATAGAGGGCGGCTTGATTGAGATAGAGAGCCGCCAGCTGGGGAGCAAAGTAATATTTTGTTTTTTCCGTAGCTGCACCGGGTTGCCAGTCGGCTGGCAAACCCAGATTGATCAGCGAATAACGGTAACTGATCCCCAGACCGGTATGCAGATCGATGAAATTCTGGGGGATCAGGTATAAGGGATAATTCACTTTAAGAAGGTCAAGATTAATACTATTCATGGTGCGCGCAAAAAGATGGTCAAAATTCTTCAACTCGGTTTCAGTGGAATCAAAACTCAGGGCTTGTGAACCCAGCGCAGAGAAACCAACTTTCAGGTCGAAAAGGGACATTTTGAAGGGGGTGCGATATTCCACAGGACTTTTAAGGATATCGGAGAGCCGGTAACGGAGTTGCGCCCTCAGAGATGGACCCTGCAGGCAGCCCAACAGGATAAGAAACCAGAAACCTTTTTGAAGCATATTTTTATTGGTATTGGTATGGGTTTGACAGTGAAACATAGCCTGATTACGGATCAATTAACCGGTAGCTAATAAAACTTATTTATGCATGCCTTGGAATACAAGCCTTTTAAATCAAATTCAAGGTGATACGGTTACCACAAGATGGAATCGATAGGTTAATGCTTGGAAATTCTCTGTGTGATGCCTACTTTTCTGCTGGTTTCAGCAATTCTGCGGGAACTTGCACAATATAAAATTGTTTGAAAAAAAGAGACTATTTGAATACCCAGAAATATACGCATTAGTAGTACCATTTATGCAGGAAAATTTAAATCATCGGCTATTTAGGTTTGCCAGGAACCTAAAAATAGGGCTATCAGTAATATTGCTCTGGCTGGCGGTCAGTTACAGCACAGCTCAGGAGCAGCCTAAATTCGGGAAGTTTACCATTGCCCGGTTAAAATATGACGGTGGCGGTGATTGGTACAGTGATCCCAGTTCACTGCCCAATTTGCTGGCCTTTTTAAATGAAAATACACCGGTTAAGGCTTACCCCGAAGAGGTGCGGGTAGCGATTATGGACAATGATTTTTTTAACTATCCTTACCTTTATATGACCGGCCACGGAAATATTAAATTTTCAAATGAAGAGGTCTTGCGTTTAAGACAACATTTACAGTCCGGCGGATTTCTGCATGCTGATGATAACTACGGTATGGACCGGGCTTTCCGGCGGGAGATAAAACGGGTTTTCCCGGATAACGAATTGGTGGAATTACCCTATGATCATGAAATTTATCATACTCGCTATGATTTTCCCCATGGCCTGCCTAAGATCCATGAACACGATGGAAAGCCGCCGCGTGGATTGGGTATTTTCCATAAAGGCCGATTGGTCGTTTTCTATACCTTTGAGACTGATCTGGGGGATGGCTGGGAATCACCCCGGGTCCATAACGATCCTGAACATAAGCATCAGGCAGCCTTAAAAATGGGAGCCAATATCGTAATCTATGCTCTGCTGCAATAAAATAGAGCTAATAAAAGGAATCCGTTCGAAACAGAATGGCTGATTATCAAAAACAGATAGCGTCAATTGATACCAAATTAAGGCGGCTGCGGCATCATTTTGCCCGGTATATTTTCCTGAAAAGTATGTTGCGGGTGCTAATGGTATTACTGGCGAGTGGGTTTCTATTGGTAACCCTGGAAGGATTTATCTATTTTAAGCAAAGTGTCAGATCTGATATACAACTCTTTTATTTGCTATTCGGTGGTATTTTTGTTTTGATTCCCTGTGTATACTATTTCTTAATTCGCAGCAACCGTATCTCCGCTTATAACGATGAACCGCTGGCGCGCCGGATCGCCCGGTATTATCCCCGGATTAGAGACAGGCTATTAAACGGTCTGCAACTGAAGCGCCAATTGCATCAAGACTCAGTTGGTTATTCCCGATCATTGATCATTGCCGCCCTGAATTCAATTGCCGCTCAGATCGTCTCCTATGATTTCACTAAAATCATACCCCGCCGGGAATTAAAGAGACATTTTCGTCAACTCTTAACCACTATCACCGTCATACTGATCTTTGTGATTTTGTTTTCAGGATATTATTTATCAGCCGGCCAGCGTTTATGGCATGCGGGCCGCTTTTATCCTGTTCCAAAGCCCTTTCAAATCACCTCCCTGAATGGTGATCTGGAAGTATTGGGTGGTGATACGGTTACAGTCAATTTCGACTGTCAGGGAAAACGGATTCCCGCAAGGATGCAAGTAGGCTTACAGTATCATGATTATCAGAAAAAAGCGGATTTGGCTGTGGATTCCATGGGGAGGGCGCAGCTGACCCTGGAAGGGCTGCGGGAGAATGTGGTCTATGAGGGTTTTGTAGCAGAACATTCATGGTTTCGGCCCTGGGGCCGGATCAGTTCGGGGTTTGATACGATCAGGGTGATTAACCGACCGGAAATTTTAGAGGTTGTGACGCGCTTGGAATTCCCGGCTTATACCGGGATGGAATCCAAAGTACAGAAGTCCAATATCACTGAAATTTACGGGCTGCCGGGAACTCATGTAACGATTAGGGTGCAGGCCAATAAGGAATTAAAACAGGGTTATTTAGAGTTTAAAGAGGACCAAAACTGTGCGCTGCAGCTTAACGGGAACAAAGCGGAAGGTGATTTTTCCATTGATCACGCCGATCAGTTTCAGATCCGGATAGCCGACGCGAACCAAGTGTACAACGACAAACCGATAACCTATAAAATCCGGATTTCGCCAGACAGTTATCCCATGGTTTCGTTACTGACCCCCACACAGGATATGGAATTAAATGAATCCATGGAAATTCCTATCGGAATTCGGATCAGTGATGATTATGGATATACGCGAACAGCGATCCGTTACAAACTGGAAAAGCATTATAGTCAGGATCAACCTGCATCTCAAACTGCATCTTTTCCCTTGCAGAACAAGACCTTGACTCTGCAAGAATTGTTTCATACCTGGGATGTGAGTCAGCTGGGCTTAGGACCGGAAGATGTGATCTCCTTTCAGGTTGAAGTCTATGATAATGATGTGATCAATGGTCCGAAAAAAGGAGTTACCAAGTCGATCCGGGCCCGCTTTCCATCCCTAAATGATTTGTATCAGGATTTTCAGGAAGAGCAAAATAACATATATGCTGAAGGGGAAGAGATTATTAGGGGGATGGAACAAACCAAAAAAAAATTGAAAGAGCTTTCCCTGAAAATGCTTAAGGATCCCCAATTAAAGTGGGAACAGAAAAAGCAGCTGCAAGAGCAGATGGATAAGACCAAACAGGCGGGCGAAAAATTATCTGACATGAATAGGGATCTGGAACAGGCAATTGAAAAGAGCCAGCAGAACCAGCTATTTACAGATGAGACATTACAAAAATATGCCAAACTCCAGCAAACTTTTCAGGAAATCATGTCACCGGAGCTGAAAGAGGCCATGCGTAAGTTGCAGGAAGCCCTGGATGAGATGAATCCGGAAAAAACCCGAAAAGCAATGGAAGAGTTCAAAATGAACCAGGAACAATTCTCCAAGGAATTGGACCGCATGCTGGAACTCTTTGAACGGGTTAAAGTGGAACAAGCGGTTGATGAATTGGCCAAGCGGTTGACAGATCTGGCCCGGCGTCAGGATCAGGTGAAAGAACAACTACAAGGCAGTGATCCTGAGGATAAACCTGTTATGTCTGATCTGGCCAATCAGGAAAAGACTATCAAGCGGGATGCGGAAATCGTCCGGGATATAATGGAGCGCACTGCAGAAGATATGCAACCATTTCCCTTAATGCCCGCCGAGCAGCTGCAACAACTGCGGGCTGAGATGGAGGAATTGGGATTGGTAGCGGACCTACAAGAAGCGCAGCAAAATTTAAGTCAGGGACAAAAAAGTAAAGCCAGTTCCTCTGTAGAGGAGGCTGCCCGGGATCTGGAGCAGCTGCAACAGATGATGGATCAATACCGCCAGAATTTCCGTCAACAGAATATGCAAGCGATTACTGCTGATTTTAATCGCATTATCAGCAATACCCTGCAGCTCTCACAGATTCAGGAAAAAATGACCCGGAATATCGAGAACACCCCCCGTCAGAGTGAGCAACTAATGGATGTAGCGGTTGATCAGCAAAGCGTACATCAAAACCTGTCGCAGCTGGTTGAGGAACTAATCCGTTTGTCAAAGAAAACCTTTGGAGTGACTCCCAAGATCGGCAAACAATTCGGGCAGGCTTCTATGGCCATGCAAAAGGCTATCAGTGATATGGAAGGCCGTAATCCCCATCAGGCGGCCCGTGCTGGGCAACAGGCTACCCAAGCCTTGAACCGCGGAGCCTTTTTAATGCAAGCCGCGCAGCAACAATTACAGCAATCGGGTTCCTCTTCAGGTTTTCAGAACTATCTGGAGCAACTGCAAAAAATGGCCGGTCAGCAGCAAGGGATCAATCAGAAAACATTGGAACTGGGGATGGGCAAACCCCGGCCCACCGCTGGCGGAAAACAAGCTGCCCTACAACAGTTGTCCGCTCGTCAGCAACAGGTCCGTAATTCCCTGCAACAATTACAAAAGGAGATAGAAAACAGCGCTACTCAACAAGCCGGTGATCTGAGCGGGATCGCCAAGGATATGGATGAGGTAATTGAGGATCTTAAAAATAATAAAGTTCTGCGTAAAACCATTCAGCGTCAGGAGCGCATTCTGACCCGTATGCTGGATGCTCAGAAATCTTTACGGACCCAAAGCTATAAAAAGGAACGGAAGAGTCGGGTGGCGGAAGAAATTGAACACCAAGCACCGGGTAGCCTGCCGCGGGATCTGGGAGAGAGAAGGGGTATCCTGCAAAAGAAACTGGAAGAGGCGCTTCAAAACGGATATACCCGTGATTACCAGGAAATTATCCGATACTATTTTGAAGCCCTGGCTGAGGAAGATATAGAATGAAATTGAGGCAAAACCTAACACTATTTTTCTCTATCAGACTTTTTTTTGGCCTGATGCTATGCCTGTGGCTCATGCCGCAAGTCCTTCATGCACAGCAAAAATGGCGGTCGGCTCGTCCCGAACAGCAGGAACAAAAAATTAAGTATTACCAGGCGCTGCGTTTGGAACAGCAGGGCCGGATCGAGCAGGCCAAACAAATCTATGCTTACCTCACTCAACAGGATCCCGGCAATATCATTTATTATAAACGGTATGTTCGTTTACTGTTAGCCACGGAAAGTTATGCTGAGATGGAGGAAGTTATTACCCGCTTTCTGGAAAAACATCCCCAAAATATTGAAGCCATCGTGGACCGGGGCAAACTGTATTTTGCCCGCGGTGACACAAGTCAGGCCCATGACTACTGGCAGCAGGCCTTGGAAAAATTCGGACATTCCACAACCTTTTACCGCCATCTGTTTTATGCACTATTGGAAAATCGTGCCCTTGACCGGGCAGAAGCCCTGGTATGGGAGGCCCGGGAATATCATCAGCGCAAAGATTTGCTTAGTCTTGAACTGGCCAATTACTATATGTCAACCCGACGTTATGAGGCTGCGGCCGGGGAATATTTGCAATATGCTGATCAAGATGAGCGTAAATACAACACTGTTACCCGCCAGTTACTCCAGATTCCCCATGAAGAAAAAGTTTTCCAGAGCATTGATTCTCTGTTACAGGCCAAATTGGAGCAGCACCCTGATTTTGTGCCTTTGTATCAGTTGCGCAGTGAGTTGCTGTTTAGATTTCAAGAGTATGAGAAGGCCACTGACATGGCCTTTAAAAGCGAACAGATTAGTGGCTATCCGGGCAAAGTCGTCTTAACTCTGGCCAAAGATCTCCTGCGCGAAAAAGAATATGGACAAGCCGAATATATCTATCATCAGGTAATTACCGAGGAACAATTTGCCAAGGTAGTACCCGAAGCGCTTTTAGGGCTGGCCAAAACCCTGGAGGAGAAATTGCTCGCTCAGCAGCAAACGGAACCCCTGCACTATTTTTATCCCGACAATATTTTTTTCAATACGGACTTTGTCAATCAACTGGCCGACCAGTATGACTTAAAACGGGCCTTTGCTATTTATGATTCATTGATTACCATTCATCCGCAAACTCATTACTCGGCCCGGGCAATTTACCGGCTGGGTGATTTACGTTTCCGGCTGACCCATGATTTTGACGGCGCACTGCAATTTTTGCAACGTGCCTTGAAAGCAAGCCGGGAGGCTGCCCTTACCCAGCAATGTATCACCCGGATCGTGGATGTCTATATTGCCCGGGGTGATCTGGATCAGGCCCAAGATATTATAGAAAAATATCTAAGTGAATATGAAGGCTCCCAATTTGAAAAAAATCTGGCCGTTAAACAGGTATTATCCCTTTATCTTGCCGGAGAGATTGATAGTGTGATCAGTCAAAAGAACCATATATTAGGTTTATTAACTGCTGAACATGACCTATATAATGATTTTTTCGGATTAACAAATTTTCTGGATCAATATTACACCGGAACCAGTACTGCCAGTCAGGAGGCTTTCAACTATTTTAGCAAGGGAGAGCGCTTCCTGCACCAGAACAAGCTATCCCAGGCAGCCAGTAGCTATGGCTTTATCATTGAAAATTATCCGGCGGCTCCTGTTATTGCCCCGGCTCGCTTCCGCCTGGCGCAGATACAATTGGTCATGCATCAGTTTGAAAGTGCCCGGAAAACCCTGATACCGGTCCTGAACGGGGATAATCAATGGGCGGATCAAGCCGCCTTTATGCTGGCTGAAATAAACCATTTTAAGCGTCAGGACCTGACCCGGGCAGTCCAGTGGTATGAACGTATACTAATGGACTTTCAACAGTCCTTTTATGCAGAGGTAGCCCGTAAAAGATTGCGTACGCTGCAAGCGGAATGAGCACCGGAAATAAAATTGGTTCTTATAGGTAAATAATGTTAAGACAACTCATCAGTATCATATTAATCACAGTTACGCTTTCCGCTCAGAAGCTATTGGTGCCCATGGATGTGCCCCAAAGCGATCATTTAAAGGCCTATGGGGTGGCTTACTGGATCCTGAAGCAGGGCGTTAATGTAGAATGGTTGCTGAATTACCGTGGCGGCTCCTTTCTGACCGATTATCATAGCGGAATAGAGAAAGAATTACGATTGCGTGGGGTGACATATAATCAAGTAAGCGGTACTGAAGTGCTGCAGATATATACCACGATTGAACAGAATAATATGGAGATTGTATTACTGGAAAAAGCCGCCAAAATAGCCATCTATACTCCGCCTAATAAACGGCCCTGGGATGATGCCGTGACCTTAGCCCTGACCTATGCCGAGATTGATTATGATATTCTCTGGGATAAAGAGGTTCTGCAGAATGAATTGTCCGATTATGACTGGTTACACCTGCATCATGAGGATTTTACCGGGCAATATGGTAAGTTTTATGCCAGTTACCGGCATGCCCAGTGGTATCAGGAACAAAAACAAAAATATGAAGCCATGGCCAAAGAACTTGGCTTTGTCAGTGTCTCCGAACAGAAAAAAGCTGTGGCCCGGAAAATAAAGGATTATATTGCCCAAGGGGGCTTCCTGTTTGCCATGTGTTCGGCTACCGATGCCCTGGATATTGCCCTGGCAGCTGAAGGAGTGGACATCGTGGCCACTCCTTTTGATGGTGATCCCCCCGATCCTAAAGCCCAAAAAAAGCTGGATTTCTCCAAGACCCTGGCCTTTGAGAATTTTAAGTTGTATACCAATCCCATGATCTACGAGTACAGCGATATCGATTATCCTCCCAGTAATAAGGCGCTGGCGCCGGGTGCTCAGGCCGATTATTTTACGCTATTTGAATTTTCAGCCAAATATGATCCGGTGCCCAGTATGCTCACCCAGAACCATGTGGGTGTGATAAAGGGGTTTATGGGGCAAACCACAGGTTTTTACCGGGATAAAATCAAGAAATCCATAGTCATTATGGGCGAGGTGGAGGAGGGACCGCAGGTAAAATATATCCACGGTAGTCATGGCGAAGGAACCTTTACCTTTCTGGCAGGACATGATCCCGAAGATTACCGGCACTTTGTGGGCGATCCGCCGACCCGGTTGGAATTACACAAAAATTCACCCGGTTACCGCTTGATCCTGAATAATGTGCTTTTTCCCTCCGCCCGCAAAAAGGAACGCAAGACCTGATGGTTATTGGAAAATTTTGCTGAAAACCCTGAATTAAAAATGAAATTATTAAAGGTAAATTATGCAAGTATTCTCTGTTAAAACTCGTTCCCGCAACGAAATGGTGGATATTACCGGTAATGTGAAACAGGCGGTTTCCGAATCAGGTGTGAAAAACGGTATGTGCACCGTATACTGTCCCCATACCACGGCCGCTATTACCATCAATGAAAATGCGGATCCGGATGTCCCCCGGGATATCCGGATGAAGCTACAAAATCTGATTCCGCCCGATGAAGGCTATACCCACGCAGAAGGCAATTCTGATGCCCACATAAAATCCTCATTGATCGGTAATACGGTGCAGCTGATTGTGGAAAATGGACAGGTCGAATTAGGCACCTGGCAAGGAATCTTCTTTTGTGAATTCGATGGGGCGCGCAGCCGCAAGGTATGGGTACAGGTGAAGTGATCTATCCCATACAACTGTTCCGGTATTAACTAAAAGTATACTGGTAGTTTTTTTAAAGATTGGCCGGTGGCGATCAGCGGGGCTTGGTTAAGTTTAATCCCTGGGGGATATAAAGCGGTCCGGCATGATAGACATCAATATATAGAACCAGGGTATCCTGGTAGTCGGGTTGGATTAAATGATAAATATCCAAAATGCCACCCATTGGCAGTATACCGAAGTCCAGGAAGTTTTTCATTTTGGGATCCACGGCCGATCCCTGTCTTTCGACGATAAAGGGGTGGTTGTTTTGATTGCGAAGCTGAAAAAGGTATATATAGGAGAAGGAAATGCTGCCTTGTGGTACATTGTATCCCAGGCGGACCGGATTGGTAGGGGTGTATCCGTAAGTGGAATCAGGGGCGGGTTTCAAGTATGCGAATAGCTTGTGAGGCGGGCGAACAAAAGGATTGATCATGCTGCAACTATAATAAAGTAGCATTAAGCCCGCGATCAGGTTAAACCACTGTTTTTTACTACTTGAAAATGGCACCGGCTGAATATAATCATTTTTTCACTTGATTTACTAATAATCTTTTAAAATTATTGTCCGGATATAGATTATTCCGCTTAAATCCCAGCGTAAGGTCTCAAAGTATATTCTGATAATAAATCACCAATGAAATAACATAAATATTGGGTTATGAATGTTTAAGGCCTGATGAAAACGGGCATTAAAAAATGTATCCGAGCTTGACTTAGTCAAAAAATGACAACCCCCTGACTCCCCCTTTGATAAGGGGGACAATTTTTTAAGGGTGTCATGCACCTGACCCTGCCGCGTTACGACAATAGGTTCCGTAGCAGAGCCCCGAAACGAGAACACTAGCGAAAGACCCGGCACAAAAGTAAAATTGAGACAGCCCCACAATTCATTGGGGGGGGGTTACTTATAAATCAGATAGATAAATGTTATCTCAAGGTTAATATGATATTACGTCACAATATACATATACAAAATAGGCACCATTCAGCAGGTTATGCAGAGAATTTGTCTTGAAAAAGCAGCCAGGGTTTGTTAAAATCAATTCAGAAGTGCAGGTGTATCAACCCAGTAATCAGGAAATTGCCAAAGAATTAAGTCAGATCGCCGATTTACTTGATCGGCTGGAGGAAAATCCTTTTCGCATCCGGGCTTATCAAGCAGCCGCTCAGAAAATTGAAAATATAAAGAAGCCTTTGGCTGAACTGATCGAACAGGGCCGGGAAGCGGATTTGACAGATTATTCCGGTATTGGCGAACGAATTGCCAACTTGATCGTGGAGTTTGTCAAGCGCGGTCGTACCCGGTATCACGAACAGTTGCTCAGCGAAGTCTCTCCGGAAAAGATTCTGCAAAAAATACCCGGTATTGGCCCCCAACTGGCACCCCGCATCATCGATGAGTTAAATATCACCACACTGGAGGAATTGGAGCAAGCAGCCCATGACGGTCGGTTGGGCACAGTAAAAGGTTTTGGGAAAGGACGTCTGCAAACGGTAAAGGCCATTCTGGCCGGAATGCTGAGCAGCTATACACAGCGTCGGATGAGACGGTTAGCAAGTGCGGAAGAACCACAAGCAGAACATCCGTCAGTAAAGGTATTGCTCGATGTTGATCGCGAATATCGCCGTAAACAGGCTGCCGGGAAACTGAAAAAAATCGCTCCCAAACGGTTCAATCCGCAAAATAAAGCCTGGCTGCCTATTCTACATACCCAACGGCAGAATTGGCAGTTTACCGTGCTTTTTTCTAATACCGCCCGCGCCCATGAATTGGAAAAAACCCGGGATTGGGTGGTTATTTACTTTGCCAGGCAGGATCAGGAAGGACAGGTCACGGTGGTAACTAAAGAACAGGGCCCCTTACGGGGAAAGCGTGTGGTCCGCGGCCGTGAAAAAGAATGTCTGAAATATTATAAAAAGAGACAAAATTCCTAAGTCAATCCTTGTGGGAATTGATGGTCTTGTCCGCTGAGATTCCCTTTTTTTTATCCATTTGTGTGTAGAGATGATAGGCTGTATCGGGACCCAGCAGACGGCGGGCCGTTTTAATGGGCAATTTAAGCCGGCCGGACTGTAACAGCCAGCGATAGTGATATTTTTTGCGAATTTCAGCGGCTTTATCAGACATAGAAACAGGCTGCAACTATTAAGGTTGAATGCCTTTGTCAGGCAAAGCAATATTAACTCCTTTGCGGGCAAAGATTCAAGCAGGTTATGTTTATAGTACCTCAAACAGTTGATAAAAAAGCTGGCAGGGATGAAAGATAATGGATAGGTTTGCTTCGTTGCATCAAAGGAGATGAAAAACACTCCGGGTTCTTCTGATATGAGCTGCGTTTAGATGAAATCCTATCGAAAGTATGGATCAGCCCCCTATAAAATTGCCGTGATACATGGCGGGCCCGGGGCACCCGGAGAGATGGCACCTGTGGCCCGTTGGTTGGCAATGCAGCAGGGGGTACTGGAACCCCTGCAAACCGCTGACAGCCTGGCAGAACAAGTAGCAGAATTAAGGTCGGTTCTGGAAGCACAGGTAGATCCGCCGCTGGTCTTGATTGGTTTTTCCTGGGGGGCCTGGCTTAGTTTGATAACCACGGCTGAGTATCCTGAATTGGTCAAGCAGTTGATCCTGATCAGCACCCCGGCCTTTGAAAACCGCTATGAGCGGCAAACCCTGCGCACCCGTTTAGATAATTTAACCAGTCACCAAAGAGAGGAACTGCAAAGGCTGCTTGCCGCTTTAAAAACAGCTCCGGACAGGCAGCAAAAAGAGCTTTTTGCCCGGTTGGGTGCTTTAACAGAGCAGGCAGACAGCTATGCACTCCAAGAACATGATAGTGAAGTACTGGCCTATCAATATAACATTTTTAAAAAAGTATGGCCAGCTGCTCAGAAGTTACGTGCCAGCGGGGAGTTGTTGAACTATGCCCGCCGGATCAACTGCCCGGTAAGCGCGATACATGGCGATTATGATCCCCATCCCGCAGCAGGTGTTGAAGGGCCTTTACGTAAGATCCTGAAAAATTTTCGTTTTTTACAGTTGAAAAAGTGTGGACACAAGCCCTGGATCGAGCGTTATGCCAAAGCCGACTTTTATCCTATCCTTAGTCAGGAATTGGGACCGGGACCCTGTCAGAGCCGGTAAGGGCGCTGCTTTTAAAAATGAATTGATAATTGTCAACTAAAAGTTATTCTGGCAATGTATATATTTATAAATTGATTAATATGTCAGCAGTCTATATATTTGTAAAGCTTATTTCAATATTTGACAGCCATGGTAATCGAATTGCTTTTTTTAACTCAGCCGGAATAAATATTTAAACCAGTTTAATAATCACATTGGGACAGGGGGTATGGGTATGGAAAAAATTTTAGTGGTGGAAGACTCTCCGAAAAGTCGCGAAGTATTAGAAGACCTGTTAACTGCTGAAAATTACTATCCGGTCGTTGCGGAGAACGGACGCGAAGCGCTGGAGAAATTGCAGCAGGAAGAGTGCCAATTGATCATCTCTGATATCTTAATGCCCAAAATGGATGGCTTTCAGTTGTGCCGTAAATGCAAACAGGATGAAAAACTACGCAAAATACCCTTTATATTTTTTACAGCCACTTATACTGACAGAAAGGATGAGGAACTGGCCTTGAAGCTGGGAGCCGATTGTTTTCTGCGCAAGCCTCAGGATCTGCCGCAGCTGAGCGAAAACCTGAAACATTTTCTGGCAGAACCTGACCTGAAAGGGAGTACGTCCGGTCAGGCTAAAGATAGCGAAATACTGGAGATATATCAGGATCGCTTACAGCAAAAACTGGAGAAAAAGGTCCAGCGCCTGGAATCTGAGATCAATAAACGTCAGCAGATTGAAACCTCCTTACGGGAGAGCGAAGCCCGCTACCGCAATCTGGTGGAAAATGCCCCCAGCGGGATCGTGACCATCGAGTTGGATGGAACGATCAGTTCCATCAATCATCGATTTACCGAAATTACCGGAATTCAGGCCGCGGAAATAATTGGCAAGTGTATCCGCGATATTCCCGGGTTGAAAAAAGAACTTTTAGCTGAATATGAACAAATATTCTCGGAAATATTAAACGATAAAACCCTCTCCGAATTTCAGATACCCATTAAAAAGGGAACTCATGAACGACTTTTATCCGCCAATGCCAATATGATTAAATATGACGGCAATAGAATTGGAGTGCAGCTCATTATTAACGATATTACGCAATATATTCAGGCTGTTGAAGAGAAGAAAAAATTACAAAAACAGTTGTTTCAATCCCAGAAAATGGAAGCTCTCGGCAATCTGACGGGTGGCATTGCTCATGACTTCAATAATATTCTGACGGTGATGCAGGGATATACCGAAATGGCCTTGGAAAAAATAAAGGAATCGGATCCCCTGCAAAGAATATTAACCAATGTGGTCAAAGCCGCCCAGCGGGCCGCAAAGTTAACCCGACAATTGCTGCTTTACAGCCGTCAACAGCCGATGGAATTCCACGTATTCAAGTTGAATGATAATATAGCGGATCTACTCAGTATGTTGAAACGTCTGATCGGTGATAATATCACTTTGGAAACCGAATTGGGCACCGCTATATGGCCGATAAAAGGGGATGAAAATAATATTGATCAGATTGTGATCAATATGGTGCTAAATGCACGGGACGCTATTGCCAAGGATGGCAAGATTAAGATCCGAATCAGCAATGTTATCATTGATCATCAATACACCCAGAAATATCCCTATGCCCGTGTCGGTAAATATGTATGCCTGTCCGTCGAGGATAATGGGAAAGGGATCAGGGCCTCTGAATTGAATCGCATATTCGATCCCTTTTACACCACCAAGGAAAAGAGTATGGGCACCGGGCTGGGACTCTCTGTTGTATTCGGAATCATAAAGGGTCATAAAGGTTGGATCAATGTAGAGAGCCAACCGGGGCAGGGGACTGTGTTCAAACTTTATTTTCCGGCTTATGATGTTGATGACTGCCAAGCTGTGGAACGGCAGAAAAGTCATCACCTTAGCCGGGAGTTGAAAGGCAACGCCGAGTGTGTTTTGATCGTGGAAGATGATGAAAATGTGCTGGGATTTATCAAAGAAATGCTGACCGGGACCGGCTATCAGGTTTTTACCGCCTCCGATCCCCGCCAGGCGATCCAACTGTTTCAACAGGAACAGCATGCGATCGACCTGGTGATCAGTGATGTGATCATGCCCATGATGACCGGTCTGGAACTGGCCAGAGAAATCAGGAAGATAAGACCACAAGTGAAAATCATTTTAGGGAGCGGATATACCGAAAAACGGGTAGATCCCGCGGAAATAAAAAAACGGGGTTACCAGTTCGTGCATAAGCCTTATTCCATGACAACTTTGCTCAAGACGATCAAGCAGACCATCAGGTGATGAGTTCCCGGGCGCTGGTTGATGAAGGTGGCGATGTAGATCTAGCTAAGGTATATCGGAGTCCCGATGGAATCGGGGCGGAAATCCCGCCGCAGGGCAACACTCAGTGTCGGGATTATCCCTTCGGCAATGATAAGGATGCATCAGGCACCACAAACGACTACAAATTCACCGGCAAGGAATGGGATGCTGAATCCGATCTCTACTACTCGTGGAAAAGGTATTATGACCCGTTTACCGGCAGGTTTATCAGCGTAGATCCGCTGTGGCAGAAGTATTCCAGTCTGTCGCCATATCATTATTGTGCGAATAATCCTAATAGAACGGCAGGTAAGCATTTAGGTACTGATTATAAAGCCGATTTTGGTACAGATGTTAAAGCTGTGGAAAATGGAGAAGTAAGTAACAGTGCATAAATAACTATAAATAAGTATTGCGAATAATCGGTTG
>CAZXFH010000035.1:0-33840 GCA_964640055.1 uncultured bacterium
TATGATTATAAATGAATTAAGGTACAAATAATTGAAAAACTTTTGACACTACTAAGTGAATTAAAAGGATACTTTATGTATTATCCCTGCTATAAAGCCAAGCAAAATTTTTTCGACACCAAAGCACCCACCTGGCAAATGTCTTCTGAAGCTAAAAAGGAAACCAGCGCAATTTTTCAATATTTAGACACCTATATATCAGGTAAAATTCTGGATATGGGCTGTGGGACGGGTCAGCTATTTCCTTTTCTTGCACAACAGTATCCGGATGCGCAGATCATTGGAATTGATCTTTCTTTTGAAATGCTGAGACACTGTCCTCACCGGATGTCCAACCAACAGTATATTTTACAGGGTATCAGTGAACAACTGCCGTTTAAAACCAGTTCCGTGGATTTAATTTTGAATTACTGTTGTTTTCCCCACATTATCCACAAGAAAAAAGCCCTCAAAGAATATTACCGGATCCTAAAGCCTGGTAAAAAATGCTATATTATTCATCCTCAGGGAAGCCAATCAATAAACCATTGCCACCAATCCATTGGTTATCCTGTAGCCGATGATCTATTGCCCGCAATTGACCAAGCTGAAAAATTATTACAACAGCATCAATTCCAAGTTGAGTATTCAATCGATCGTAATAATATCTATTTAGTGGCGGCACGAAAAAATTAGACTAAATCTTCTACCTAATTGCGTTCAGCAGTGAGTTTACGATAATGGCCAATTAATGTCGGCCTTTTTATCGGGCGGCCATGACCGGGATAAAAATAGCGGCACCCGGTATTGATCAATATTTGCCAGCTGTCCAATAACTCGTCCGGATAATTACAAAAAAAAGGATAAATACTCCCGGGCCATATATTAAAGCAGGTATCACCGACAAAAGCATGCTCTCCCACGACTATCGTAGAGGATCCTGCGGTGTGTCCAGGCGTATGTAAGACCTCGCCGTCTATCCCCCAGTCAGATAAGGCATACTGCTTAGCATAAACCAAATCAGGCTGTACCGCTTTAAAGCCCATACTTTGCTTAAAACCAATATTTCCAAGGAATGAAACCAGTTTGCCAAACCAGCCAACTCCCTTGGGCATTATTGAAATACCCTTTTGCAACGGGTCACTTTCCGCGCGCTGGATCAGGACTTTGGCCTGCGAAAAATATTGAATATCTGCCAGCGATCCAACGTGATCGTAATGACAATGGGTGATGATGATCAGATCAATGGCATTTATATTAATATGATGTTTGTTCAATAGCTTTAAAAATTGATCTAACTTCTCTTTTTGTCCGGCGTCTACCAAAATCGTTCCTCGGGATGAAGTGATTAAATAACAATTGGGAAACCCCAGACTAAGCGGAAAAATTTTTACCTGGTTATTGTTAACGGACATAAATGTCTCTTTATAATTCAGCCAAAACGGTCTGATTTTCCTCGTTTACTTTTTCTTCCCCATAAAGATAGTGCACCATGGCAAACGCAAAGGACAAGGCTGCCCCTGATTACCGGCCGGTAATTAATTTCTGATCACTATTTAAACTTTCGATGATCTTCAGAATGCGGGAATTTTTTAATAAACTGGTAGTTCCCGGCATGCCTCCCGGTAAAGCTATCAAATCATATATATTTTCCTGGTTGTTATCCATAGACTCGTCAGCCATGGTTTTTATTCCGTGGAATCCGTGAATCGCGGCTTGAATGAGAGATACTGTTGTGACAATCACACCGGCTCACCGGAGTATATCAATAATCGTGACTGCTTCTATTTCCTTAAAACCACAGGCGAGAAGTACAAGGGTTTTGATTGACATAGTGCTCCTTTTTTCTGACCGTGCAGACTTGCTATTCAGCACGCCATTTTTGATATTGATTGATTAAGTTATTGGTTGAGATATCATGGTTAACAGTGGGTTCTCTGTCCCTTAACTCGGGTAAAATATTTTTAGCCAGTTTTTTACCCAATTCCACTCCCCACTGATCAAAGCTATATATATTCCAGATAATACCCTGCACAAATATTTTATGTTCATACAAGGCGAGCAGACTTCCCAGAGTGTAAGGGGTTATTTTTTTGAGTAATATGGAATTAGTAGGTTTATTCCCTTCAAATATTTTAAAGGGTAAGATATGTTCAATGGCCTGCTTATCCAATCCCTGGGTTTGTAATTCTTTTCTGGCTTGCTCCGCGGTTCTACCCTGCATTAAGGCTTTGGTTTGTGCAAAAAAGTTCGCCAACAATTTTTGATGATGATCGCCTACCGGATTATGGCTATTTGTCGGCGCAATAAAATCACCAGGTATCAGCTTGGTTCCTTGGTGGATCAATTGAAAAAAAGCATGCTGGCCATTGGTGCCTGGTGCACCCCAAACTACAGGCCCTGTCTGATATGTTATTTTCTCTCCACAACGATCGTGGTTCTTGCCATTACTTTCCATATCAGTCTGCTGTAAATAGGCTGGAAAGAGGCGTAGATTTTGATCATAGGGGACGATAACATGGGATTCAGCTCTAAAAAAATTATTATACCAAATCCCCAATAACGCTAAAATGACCGGAATATTTTTATCGAGCGGAGTTTTCTGAAAATGGACGTCCATGGCATGGGCACCTGCTAATAATTGTGTAAAATTATCATATCCAATAGTACAGGCCACACTCAGTCCGATGGCTGACCACAAGGAATAGCGTCCCCCGACCCAATCCCAGAAATGAAACATATTTTGACGATCAATTCCAAATTCAGTCACCTTCTCCGCGTTGTTAGAGACTGCGACAAAGTGCTTTATAATCTGACTTTCATCCTGTACATGCTGCAAAAACCACCCTCTGGCTGTATGGGCGTTGGTCATGGTTTCCAGGGTAGTAAAGGATTTAGAGGAAATGATAAAAAGTGTGGTTTCGGGTTGTACCTGAGCCAATACATTTTGGATATGGCTGCTATCTACATTGGAGACAAAATGGGATCTCAGATTTGGCTTGTGATAAGGTCGTAAAGCCTCCGTAACCATATAGGGCCCCAGATCAGACCCGCCGATACCAATATTAACAATATCCCGTACCGGCTTATCAGTATATCCCCTCCAAATCCCTTTGATAACTTTCCTGGAAAATTGCTCTATCTGATTCAAGACCTGGTTCACAGCCGGCATGATATCCTGACCATCTATACAAATCGGTTGGTTGCTTCGGTTGCGCAGAGCCACATGTAACACAGCTCTATTTTCAGTCTCATTGATCTTTTCTCCCTGGAACATCTTTTCAATAGCCGTTTTGACCGCCAGTTCTTCGGCTAAATCCTGCAGGAGTCGGATGGTCTTTTCCGTTATCCGATTCTTGGAATAATCCAGTAAAATATCATCAAATCGGAGAGAGAATTTTTTAAAACGGTCTTGATCTTGCTTAAAAAGATCCCGCATATGCAGATCTTTGATGGCGTCATAATGGTTCTTAAGGGCACACCAGGCATGGGTATTAGTAGGATTTTTTTTCAGTAGCATGCTTATCCTCGGTTCATTATTACATTAGAAGTTTTTAAAAATCATTTGACCAAGAATATCTGTTGATTCTCGAGAATTTAAGGTGCATTATCCCGCATCAACTTCATCAATAAATTTGGTTATATTGTCCTCTTTTAATTTAGAAACACTACTGTCAATTTTAGCGATTTTCTTGGTGAAATATTTTTCCAAAAAGTTCATTTGATCAAACAAAAATTCTCCGCCAAAAAGACCTTTGGCTGCCGCAGTGTTGATCAATTCATCCGGGTAGGCCGCTTTGAATTGCTGGTGGGCTTTATCCCCTTCCTCCATACAACAAATAAACAATCCCAGTCGTTTTTGTTTTAGGTGATCTAACTCCCGTTCGCAAAAGTGCTTTATCTGTTTCTGGATCCGCCCTGCGTGGATGGAGCCGCCGATGACAACCCTATCATATGGGGCTAGATCGACTTTGGGGTCCTTTTTTAAATTAACCTGATCAACTTTACCGGACAAAGCATATGCTATTTTGTCAACACATTTTTTAACTGTACCGTGTTTGGTTACATAAGCAATCAGAGTACTCAATGGTTAATCTCCTATCTATGGATTATTAACATTGTTCTTTGTTTTGAATATTCGCCAATACTTCCACTGCTACGGATATATTTTGCGGTTTACCCACATCAATCCATTCGCTAGCGGAGTGGTCATAAGCTCCCACAGGACGGTATTTGGCAATTGTAAGATAGAGGTCAATTAAGGAAAAAACTTTTTTTTCCGGCAGGTAACGAAAAACCTCCGGGCTAATAACCTGGATACCACTGAATGCGTAGGCTTGCAAAACTTTTTTGCGGCCCCGGACGACCCGTTCAACACCGGTGCTTTTATTTTGCCAACCACACAAGCGATATTCCTGATTAAATAACAGATAGCGTTCCGAGTGCCGGTTCCGGACAGCCAGGGTCGCCAGAAAATCCTTTTTCTGATGATATCGGTACAAGGCTAACAGATCTATATCCGAGATAATATCGACATTATGAATCAGGATAGCATCACTGTCAATCAATAATTTAAAGGCCTCTTTCAGGGCACCCCCTGTCCCTAAAGGTTGTTCACGTTCATAAGATATATCAATACACATTCCAAATTTATTATGCTTATCCAGATAATTGATGATCTGGTCAGCATGATGATGAACATTAATCACTAGGTCCCGAAAGCCAGCCCTTTTCAGGCGGTGGATAACAATTTCCAACAGGCTTTGGCCTCTGATTTCAAGCAAGGCCTTGGGGATTTTTTGGGTTAAAGGTCTCAGGCGTGTTCCGTAACCAGCAGCCAGAATCATTGCTTTCATTACTACTGGACCGCCGGAATTTTAATTACTATCAATTCAATAGCCTTCTGTATGATTCAATTCTATTTTTATATCAAATTTTTTCTGTAAATGCTTAGCCAACTGCTCGGCACAGTAGACCGAGCGGTGTTGTCCACCGGTACAGCCGAAATTAACCATCAGATGACTGAATCTACGTTTCTGATAATTTGCAACACTCAAATCGACCAATTGATATACATGCTCTAAAAATTGGGTTATTTTCGGATCATCATGGAAAAAATCAATAACCGGTTTATCTTTCCCGGAAAAAGGCTTAAAGCGGTCATACCGGCCGGGATTGCGAATAGCCCGGCAATCGAATACAAATCCGCCTCCGTTTCCAGTGGGATCAACAGGAATTCCCTTTTTAAAAGAGAAACTATTGATCGTAACCTTCAATATATCCCGGGCAGGGGCTAACTGTTTCAGAAAATCAGATTGTACCATGCGTTTCATAATATCCATGAGAGTCGGTAGCTTCACCGACAGAGACATATTGTCCAAGAGGTATTGAATATTATCCAAGGCATAGGGGATACTGAGCAGAAAATGCTCTTTGCGCTCGTAAAAGCCGCGAAAACCATAAGAGCCCATGGCTTGCATGATCCGAATGAACACATAACCATTGTAGAAATCACGGAATTGCTGCTCATCCAGGGGCATAAATTCACTCACTACAGTAATATATTCATTATAAAGCTCTTTGCGGATATGGGGCGGGATATCGGCTTTGGCATCATACAAGAGGGAGGCTAAATCATATTGCAGGGCGCCCTTACGCCCCCCTTGGTAATCAATAAAATAGGGTTCTGAATCGAATAACATCACATTCCGTGACTGAAAATCACGATAAAGAAAATAGCTGCAATCAGCCTTAGTCAAAAAGTGGGTTAACTCTTGAAAATCGTTCTCCAGTTCCTGTTCATCAAAGGATATTTTAGCCAGTTTTAAAAAATAATATTTAAAATAATTCAAATCCCACATCATCGATTGTTGATCAAAGGCTTTACGGGGATAACATAAGTCGTAATCCAGGTCGCGACCGGCTTTTATTTGAAATTCCGGTAAACAGTGGATAACTTTTTTGTACAAATCAATCAATTGTCCGGGAAATATACCATCTTTATAGACTTGTGAGAGATAGGAAAACAAGGTTGTATCTCCCAGATCTTGCAGTAAATAGATATTCTTATCCAGATCCGTGTCGTATATCTGGGGAACCCGTAATCCTTTTTCAGAGAAATGCCGCGAAAATTCAATAAAGGCTTTGTTCTCTTTCCGATTGGGATTGTAAGCTCCCAAAGCCTTGGTTTGCTGTCCTTCAATGCGGTAATATTCACGGTCCGAACCGGATCTGGGTAAAGGCGCTACCTGTTGGGCTGTTTCACCTGACCAACCTTGAAACATCTGGCGCATATATTTCTCAGTCATTTTATCCATTTACTTCACCTGTTGAAACTTTAAAAAAAGGATATACAATTAAATTTGAATTAGTTCATAATTCCTACTTCCCAGTCCGATCTGTTCTCCGTAACTCAATTGTATTTCGGCATTGACATTGGCATAACTTTCTTTGGCAATGGAATTGGCAGCCGATTGTTTTCGGGTCAGGTCTGTTACTGCTTGATCGATAGCCACAGGATCTTTACCAGCCAGTACACCGACATCATCGATCACCGAAATCGGTTTCTGGGCCATACAATCGCAATCCTTGGTCATACTGATCATAAAAGTCATATACCCGATTTTGGATCCCTTATTTTTAACGATGCCCAGGGCATGTTCCACTATCTGCTTTTGTAATTCTTCAGAAGAACTATCCCATTTGAAATTAACGGCGTCAAACCGACAAACGGTCAGACATTCGCCACAACCAATACATTTTTCTTCATCAATTACAGCATGATTTTCCAGTACTTGAATAGCATCTGTCGGACACCATTCGGCACAGACACCACATACGGTGCACTTATCCTTATCAATAGTGGGTTTAGACACCGAATGTTGCACTAATTTTCCTTTACGGCTTGCCATACCCATACCCAGGTTCTTTATGGTCGCTCCCATACCCGTGGCGATGTGACCGGTCACGTGACTCATCACAATAATTGAGTGGGCATTGAGATATTCAGCCGCCAAGGCTACTTTTTTATTTATCGGCGCATTAATCTCCACTTCTTTTTCATTTTGACCGGCAATTCCGTCAGCAATAATTACCGGCGCTCCGGTTCGCTCAATAGTAAAACCATGTTTCCGGGCCAGCATCAAGTGATCGATGGCATTTTCACGTTCACTTTTATAGAGTACATTTGTATCGGAAATAAAGGGTTTTGCAGCCTTGCTATTTACCAGGCGTACAACAGGTTCAACATAATCGGGTGCCAGATAAGAGACGTTCCCCTTTTCCCCCATATGGACTTTTATAGCAGTCAGATCATTCTTCTCTACTATATCATCAAAACCAGCTTTGTGAAATAATGTCTTTAAGCGACTCTGGATCTGATTGATTTGATCAGAACTGGTAAACCGATAAAGACAGACTTTACGCTTATTTTTATTGTTCATGCTTATTATCTCCCTTAATCGCTATAAGCAACATTCAATCCATTATAAAGTCAGAATGCATTATAGATATTAACTCAACCCACCAGAAAATAACCAAAGTATTGTTAAAATCAAAATGTCAACCAGCCAGAAGGACAGCTAAAGACTATTCCAACCTGATCAACGACTTATCCCTTTTCCTACTCTTGGAAAACAAATTGGTATGAAAATCTATTAAGAAGCCCGATACCCTACATTAAATATATTATCCACTACGATTGTGAATCAGGAGCTGGGGTCATTGACTCTTGATAAATCGAAGTGTAAAAAAACCTTTATAACCTTAATTTTATAGAAGCGAATTTAACATTCAGTGCATGTAAAAGTTAAATTGTAATTATTGATAGGATGCTGAACTGGCAGATTGTACGGCTTTATACAATAAATCTAAAATCTTGTTCATGCCCTCAAAATTAATTTTATCAACTTCATCAGTGACTCTATGTATATCACAATGAAATCCAGTCGTGATCCATATTGATGGTATTTCTTTTTGCCGGAAAAAGTGCGCATCGGTCATGCCTTCATATTTATCCCATACAAGAGTTAGGCTATTATCCTGAATTTCATGGAAAATATTTTGCCATACTTCAGATGAAGACCCATGATTGATATAGAGTGAATCCCCTCGCATCCTCCCTACCATATCCAAATTGATCATAGCCTTGATTTTTCCAATTCGTGCGGGCTGGTGGTTAATAAAATACTTTGATCCCCACATACCGCCTTCTTCTGCCGAAAAAAACACAAAAACCAGGTTGCATGCTGGTGTATCACCCCCTGCAAATTTTTTAGATAATTCCAGTAATAAAGAGGTGCCCGATGCATTATCATCGGCACCGTTCCTGATGGTGTCTTGAATACCCTTATATTTTTTAGGCGCGATATGGTCATAATGCGCACCGATTATAATTGATTGAGTTGGGTTATGACCGGAAATAATACCATAAATATTATAAGCGTTTTTATATACATAATCATTGGTAATGTTCATGCAGAGCTTGACAGTGGGAATTTCAAAAGCGATGGATTGCGTTGATGTTCTCAATTTATCCTCAATTATTGACAGGTCAATATTCACCTCAGACATTACCGAATGCAATGTTTTCCGGGACAAATTTATTACCGGAATGTTAAACTGCGATGTTCTTTGACTGACAGGATCGTTTTTTCTTACAGGTATTAATCTTTCCATTTTATCATTTGGTGCAACTAAGATAACCCCGGCCGCCCCGCTCTGTTTGGCTGATCTTATTTTTGTGCGCCAATTTGTCTTTTTCTCTAGTTGATATACCAAGGTGTTTCTGTTATTCGGAGAACAATAATATAGTATAACAACTTTCCCGGTCAGATCAAGTTTATTAAAGTCATCGTAGCCAGCAGCTGAGTCCTGTATGCCAAATCCCAGATAAGATAATTTTGTCCCAAATTTACCACTGGCACTTTGTTTCTTAACGATATAATCAGTCTCAAAATTTAAGTTATAAACAGAATCCTGGCGAGCTATCTGAATACTGCTTTCAATATCAATATAACTCAGGTATTCAAAACTTTGGAAATGTGGTTTTATTTTATTTTTAATGATTTGATTTTTTATATATTTACGTGCTAAAGTATCGCCGGCTGTGGTAGGATATCGGCCCTGGAGTTTATCAGATGCAAGATAGGAAAGATGTTCATATAAAAAATGTTTTTGTTTTGGAATGTTTGATATAAATAAGAGTCCTAGAAAGAGCAGAACAATGGATATTAATGCTATATAATAATGCCTTTTCATTTTTTTTTACCTTATCTTCCTATCCAAGCTAAAATAAAATATCTGGCAACTTGTTATCCCATAACCCAAGTGTGAATGCTGTTGGTATACATACAGTATACCGGTAAAGCGATATTTCCTTGTTATTTTGATCGGATATGTTGTTTAATTATTCGGGCGATGTCGGCCGGTTCTTGCCGATGATCAATGGTAATCCACACCGTGTCCAACTGATTACGAAACCAGGTTAATTGGCGCTTGGCAAACCGGCGGGTATTTTGTTTTATCTTCTCAATCATCTCTTCTTGACTACATTTCCCATCCAGATAAAGCAATACTTCTTCATAACCCAGTGTTTTTAACTTTTTCAGTTGATCCCGATAGCCTTTTTGGATCAATTGCTCTGTTTCTGAAATTAATCCGGCCCGGATCATTTGTTCCACTCGCTGGTTAATCCGCTGGTAAAGGCTTTCCCGCGATCGATCCAGGACAAAAATATAATAGGGAAAGGGAACAGATTTAGATTGATCTTCATAGATTTGCGCTGATGGTTTTCCAGTCATTTCATATATTTCCAGAGCCCGTGTAATACGCTTAACATCATTGATATGAATTTTTATAGCCCGGTCCGGATCAACTTCCACCAAGCGATTATACAACGCAATTTTACCTTTTTCACAGAGCTCCTGCTGGATCTTTTTACGGATATTCAGATCGGTTTCACTCTGCCTAAATATGCCCTGTACCACGGCTTTGATATACATACCTGATCCGCCTACAAAAATAGGCAGATTCCCTCTGGCTAATATTTCAGCTACTTTTCCTAAAGCAAGTGTGCGATAGCGCCCGGCACTGATCTGTTCCCGGGGTGAGACTAAATTGATTAAGTGGTGTGGGACTCTCTGTTGTTGTTCCGGAGTGGGTTTATCTGTACCCACATCCAGTTCCCGGTAGATCTGGCGGGAATCAACCGAAATGATTTCACCTCCTATGCCTTTAGCCAATTCTACGGCGGTGGCGGTTTTACCAACCGCTGTTGGTCCCACAATAAAAGGAATAGTAGGGGTGATATTTGACATTTTTATGTACGGTGTAATTAGGATTCCACTCTAACTCTTACGGGCTCTTTTCAGATGGCTATTTCACCCTCGCTCAAAACGTTTATCCAGATCTTCCAGATTAAGATTGATAATGATCGGACGTCCATGGGGACAAAAGTAGGGATTTTTGGTCGCAAATAAACGATCGACCAAGCTGAGCATTTCCACTTTACTCAGCACATCGCCGGCTTTAACGGCAGCTTTACAGGCAAAGGAGGCCGCTACTTTGGATTGAATATCAGTTTCCTGTGTGCCCAAATCCTGATAGTGATCCAGGATATCCTTGATCACTTTGCCTTCATTGCCCCAGCTCATACCGGCTGGTACTGCATCTACTGCAACGGTCTGTTTTCCAAATTCTTTGACCCGGAATCCCACTTTTTCGAGATAGGGTAATATTTCCAATAAAACGGACAGATCGGTAACCGACAATTCCACTACTTGAGGAAATAGTAATTGTTGGGCATTATTACGATCCATCTGCATGGATTTTAAGGCTTCATCATATAGGATACGTTCATGAGCCACGTGTTGGTCAATAATTACCAAACCGGATTTAACTTGACTGAGGATATATTTCCGGTGCAATTGGAACACATTTACTTCCGGTAAGGTTTCATCCTCTGCATCTTCCGGTTCTCTTTGCGTGAAGCGTTTTGCCCGTTGCTCCCATTTGTGTTGATCTACCTGCCGTGTAAAATGTAAGGGAATCCGCTGCTGTGATTTCTTGTCCTTTTCCACTTCTTGAGGAATTGTCGGTTTTTCTGGTTCAACACCTTTATCTTGGGATTTCGCCTGAGTTTTTGTTCCTTCTGAAGAAAAAGGATGGGCAGCATAATAATGGCGTGGCGCAAAGCTATCCAGATTAGGTGCTGTACGGGTTAATTCACCAATATTATCTTCCACGCTATGTTTTAAAAATTGATATATCTGATTCTGATTGCGAAACTTTACCTCCATTTTTGTGGGATGAACATTAACATCCACTTGTGCCGGTGTTAGCGATAGATTAAGGCAGTAGAAAGGATACTCACCTCGTGAGACCAGCGCACCATAGCCCGAGGCGATGGCATGGCTCATCAGGCGATCGCTGACAAACCGACAATTCACATAGAAAAATTGCTCACCCCGCCGGGCACGCACTAGATTAAGATTCCCTAAGACACCTTTGAGGCTCAGATCCCCTTGCTCAACATCAACCGCGATCAGATTGCGTTTGTATTCAGGAGCAAATAAAGTTTCGATGCGTTGCGGTAAATTTTCCGGTCGCAATCCCAATACCTCTTTGTCATTATGTACCAAATTGAACCGTAGTTGAGGATTGATCAGGGCAAATTTACGCATGACTTCTACGATATGCCGGAATTCTACTGCCGTACTCTTTAGAAATTTGCGTCTAGCCGGTACATTAAAAAAAAGATTTTTTACAGAGATAGTGGTTCCCGGCTGGGGCGGGTGTGGTTTGATCTTGCGAAAAGCCCCTCCTTCAATAAATAATTCATGGCCCATCTCGGCATCCTGAGGTGTTGAAATCGCCGTTAGTCTGGCAACCGAGGCAATACTGGCCAAGGCCTCACCCCGAAATCCGAGGGTATTTATCTGTTCCAGATCGGCTACCTTGTATATTTTACTGGTCGCATAGCGTTCAAAGGCTAATAACAAATCATCTTTGGTCATGCCCTCTCCGTTATCAATGACCTCTACCAGTGATTTACCCCCACTTCTGATGACACCAGTAATCTCAGTAGCACCCGCATCGATACTGTTTTCCACCAGCTCTTTAACTATTGAACTTGGCCGCTGAACCACTTCGCCGGCAGCAATTTTATTTGTTAATCGTTCTGGTAATATTTTTATTTTTGACATAAATATAAGGTTTGGTTTTTAGTTAACTCCAATAAGTGCATTATGAATTAAACCGGGTTAATTTCCCCTGAAATTCTGCAATGCGATAGTCAAGAATCTTATGATCCGGATCAAAAGGCCTTATATCATCTAAGCCCAACCGTTTCACTGCCAGATTCAGCAGCTCCTTTTCATTCAAATTACGCTCCTTTGGTAGCCGCTTTCCATAATAACGACCAGCCAATAAGAGGGCTTGCTTGGGGATCAATCCGATCACTTCCGATCCGGTTACTCCAATTCCATGTTCTTCCGCCATACGCTTTATTTCCTCATAAGCGATATGCGGAGGTGTCACCTTATAATCAATTAAATTCATTGATACCTGGGTTTCCTGATACTCATCAATATACCATCCGAGGGCCTTAACCGCCTGCAGACGTCCGGGTTTTCGACAGGGTTCGCCTCGGGCATTACGCATAATGGAACCGGTTTCATTCCGCAATAGGGAACCACTCTCCCGGATGGATAACGCGATATCTTGCGCAATGTTTCGATCGCTGGTATTCAGATTTATATTATAGGCGATTAACACATCCCGCACGCCAATAACCGTAGCTCCCGAGCGTGTATTAAAAACCGGTTTTCCATAGTCCGGTTGCCAACCCGGATCTTTCATCTTTTGAGGAAAATTCAGATACCCACCTTTCCGGATGTCAGCTAAATTTTTGCGTTGTTTAGCCCGCGCTGATTTTTCATATAAATAGACAGGAATATCCAGCTTTTCAGCCACCTGCTTAGCCAGCTGCTCGGATAGAGCTATACACCGGGCTTCATCTGTATTGACTAAGGGTATCAGGGGAAATACATCCGTTGCTCCAATACAGGGATGCACACCCTTGTGAGCCGTCATATCAATCAATTCAGCTGCTTTCTCAATGGCGGCAAACCCACCCTTCAGAATGCCTTCTTCAGTGCCTAAAAAGGTGATCACACTGCGGTTGGCACTTTTGCCTATCTCAACATCCAGGACCATGGTTTCAGTATGGCGGGCAATTGCAGCCGTGATCTGTTCAATTATCTGCCGGTCATTGCCTTCACTGAAATTGGGCACACATTCAATAATAGCAGCTATAATTTGATCCTTTTCATTATAATTTAGTGAAAATTTATCTTCAGCGGGCCGGCGATGTAAATAGCACATTAAACCGCTTAAAATGGCAGATGAGCATTAACCTGGAATTCCTCTTAATATAAGAATAAGAGCCAAGATGAGAATGGCCATAATGACCATGATAATTAGTGATTTGGTTGGACGTTTACGGGTAATCCGTCTGAAATGGATGCGTTTGCCACTGCTTTCAGAGCGACGGTCCCGCAGAGAAAATCCCCTTTTTTTGCTTCTGGCAGCCATTAAATACCTCCAAAAAGCCTTGAAAAAAAGTTGATAAAGGGTCGTAAATAGGCTCCGATAATCGATATATTGGATATAAAACCAAACAAGATCAATCCCATGAGAATATAGCTACCATATTGTTCTAACCAATCAATTATATAATTATACCTGTCTGGTAAAATCCCATACAGTATTTTCGAACCGTCCAGAGGTGGAATAGGAATCAAATTAAAGAAAGCCAGGGCGATATTGATCTGTAAACTTAAATAGATCATGGTAAACAGGGGCTGTAATAAACCGGTCGGTAAAAAATGTAAAAAGCCACCCTGTACCAGTCGTAATAAAATTCCACTGATCAGTGCTAAAAACATATTAGCGGAAGGGCCGGCGACCGAGACCAGCGTCATATCTCTTTTGGGATCCTGAAAATAGGATGGATTGACAGGGACCGGTTTGGCCCAACCAAAATGGACAATAAAAAGCATAATGGTTCCAATCGGATCCAGATGAACCAAAGGATTCATAGTCAGACGGCCGGCATGTGAGGCCGTAGGATCGCCGAGCTTATTGGCCACCCAGCCATGCATGTATTCATGCAGGGTCAGGGCCAGCAGAATGGGAGGAATCAGTAAAATAATTGTTTGAAAGTTCATTTCCACCTCGGATGAAAGCTACGATGCTGCTCAATCAAATAATCACGATCCAGATGGGTATAGATTTGGGTGGTCGATATGTCCGCATGTCCTAACATTTCTTGCACCGCACGCAGATTAGCCCCGCCTTCTAAAAGATGGGTTGCGAAAGAGTGGCGAAAGACATGCGGGCTCACAGGTTTATGGATGCTTGCCAGACGAACATAATTGCGAATGATCTTCCAGACGCCCATCCGCGATAAAGGAGTTCCGCGCATATTCAGAAAAAGCACGTTTTTACTTTTTTGTTTCCGCATTAAGACAATCCGGACGCCATTGATATATTTCTTAATGGACTTGGCCGCCCGAAGACCGAAGGGAACCACTCGTTCCTTGGATCCTTTACCCATTACTCTCATTATTCCCTGTTCCAGAAATACACTGTCCAGGGTAATTGAAATCAGTTCAGATACCCGCAATCCGGTAGAATATAACGTTTCAATCATGGCAATATCACGAATACCTTTTTGGGATGTAACATCAATGGCAGTTAATATCCTCTCAATTTCTTCGGGTTCCAAAACAACCGGTAATTTCCGGGGCAGGCGAGGCGATTGTAAAAATTCCGTGGGATCTTGATCGGTTTTCGCTTCACTTATTAAATATCGATGAAAATTGCGAAGCGATGAAATATTGCGTGACAAACTAACTTCCGAGAGGCCCAACTCTACGAGGCAATTGATAAAATCCTGTATATCACGCAATTTTATATTTTTTGGCCGGGCAATTCCCCGGTCAGTTAAAAATTGGCAGTAGCGCTCCAGATCACGGTGATAAGCTGCCAGGGTGTTCTCAGATAGATTACGTTCAACGCGCAGAAAATGCAGAAAATCATCTAATAGCGCTTGCATACTGCAAATCAGTATTCATCGGTTCCCAAAGAGCGTTTTTTCAACCAAATCACACAATATATGCCCGATTGCGATATGGCATTCCTGAATCCGTTGCACATTATCCGAGGGGACCTTGAGTACCAGATCGGCTTTTTCAGCCAGTTTGCCTCCGTTTTTACCCGTCAGTGCAATGGTTTGGATTCTCCGACGACGACAGTCGGTAACGGCCTTGCATACATTAAGCGAATTTCCACTGGTGCTGATCGCTATCAAAAGGTCATTTTCAATGGCGAGGGCTTGCACTTGCCGCAGGAAAATATCACTGAAATCATCATCATTAGAAATAGCGGTAATTAAAGAAGTGTCCGTAGTTAAGGCCAAGGCGGGTAATGCATTCCGACGAAGATTTAATTTTGAAACCAATTCGGCTGCCAAATGCTGACAATCCGCCGCACTCCCCCCGTTACCACAAAAAAAGACCCTGCCCTCAGCCTGAAAGCAGTTTACCATCATCCCAGCTGCCCAGGCAATCCGTTCCGCATATGTATTAGCCAGTACTTCTTTGACTTCGGCACTGGCTAATAATTGTTGTTGAATAAGGGCTAAAGTATCGGCTGATTGTATATCTTTCACTATGAATATTCCTTTACGTGGATGGCACGCACAAAATCATCTATTTTGTCAAGGTTATCGGGATCATCAAACACATTACCGGTAACGACAAATTTAGCCCCTGCCTCAACTTTAGCCCGCGCATCCTCAGGTGTGGTTATACCGCCGCCCGTAATGATCGGAATATCGATATAATCACTGACGGACTTGACAATCTCCACCGGTACGGAATGATCTGCCCCGCTGCCCGCTTCCAAATAGACGGTTTGCATTCCCATATATTGCGCAGCCAGAGCATGGCTCATGGCTATTTCCGGTTTATGGGTAGGCAACGGCCGGGTATTGCTGATGAATTCGGCCGTAGTAGTCCGTCCGGATTCAAAAAGCATGTAACCGGTGGAAATGGGTTCGATCTCAGCCCGTTTGATAAATGGTGCTCCCAGCACATGATCGCCAAATAAATAACGCGCATTGCGGCCACTGATGATTGAGACATACAAAATAGCGTCGGCATAGGGAGAAATTTGCTGCAATGAACCGGGAAAAATGATCACCGGAACAGTGCTCGCTTGCTTGACGGTTTTGATGATTTTTTCAAAGTCAGCATCTATAATCAGGCTGCCGCCCACTAATATAGCATCCACCCCACGTGAACAGATTTCCCGGACAAATGCCGCAACTTCCAGATCTTTGCGGGTATCAGGATCAATTAAAACAAAGTAACCGGCTCCCTTTTTATTTGTTTTACGGACTAGTTGTTCAAATACTTGCATCATCAGCCAAATTTAGTCAAAAATTTTACAAAATCATTAATCTCTTTTAAACTTCGTTTTTCAGTTACGGCTATTAAAAGCTGTTTATCCCATTCTGGGTTACATTGTCCCAGATCAAGACCCGCAAAAATATGTTCCTCCAAGGCAGCATCGATGATTTCTTGAGCCTTTACCGGTGTCTTTATGGCAAACTCTTTAAAGAAATGCGCCTCAGGATAGGCCAAATCAAAGCCTGATAATTCCGTTATTTCAGCAGCTAAATGGTGGCTTTTTTCTAGACATAAATTGGCTACCCGCTGTAATCCCCGTTTGCCTAACAGCGCTAAATAGATGGTGGCTGCCAGAGCCATTAATCCCTGATTGGTACAAATATTAGAAGTGGCTCTTTCACGACGGATATGTTGCTCGCGGGTTTGCAACACCAACACATACCCCCGTTTACCATCTACATCCCGGGTTTCCCCGACGATTCTGCCGGGCATCTTACGAATCAGACTGCGTTTAGAAGCAAAAACACCTAAATAAGGACCGCCAAATGCTTGATGGATGCCCAGCGGTTGACCTTCGGCCACGGCAATATCGGCGCCTAATTCACCGGGCGTTTTTAAAATACTATTACCAATCGGATCGCTCATAATGATGAGGAGTGTTTTCTTATCAGCCAATTTTTGTTTTAATTCCGTCAGAATTTCAATATTACCCAGAAAATTAGGGGTTTGTATGATGATGCCCGCTGCCCCTTTTACTTGCTCATCAAGCTGACTCAAATCCGTTAAACCTTCCCGGGATGGTAGTAAGGTCAATTCAATACCCCGATTATCCAAATAGGTATTTAATACCTGCCGGGCAGTAGGATTAATCAGCGGCGAGACCAGAATCTTATCTTTACGGGTAGCCTGGGTGGCCATAATCGCAGCTTCAGCCAGGGCAGTCGCCCCATCATAAAGTGACGCATTAGCGACTTCCATATCCATTAAATGACAGATCATAGATTGATATTCATAGATGGATTGTAGAGTCCCCTGGCTGACTTCGGGTTGGTAGGGGGTGTAGGCTGTATAGAATTCAGAGCGTTGAATCAAGAAATCAACGACCGTGGGTGTAAAATGATCATACGCCCCCCCACCAAGGAAGGATATATAGTCACTGGTCGGACTGTTTTGACGGGCAATCTGCTTAACATGGCGGATAACTTCATCTTCAGTCAATGCCTCGGGCAGGTCAATCCTACATTTATCCAGAAATTTCTGGGGTATATGGCTTAATAGGTCTTCAAAGCGTTCTACCCCGAGTTCCTTTAGTATGGCTGCCTCGGTTTCCTCGGTGTTGGGAATATACTGCATAGGCTAGGATACCATTTCTTTGTACTTATCCGGGGTTAACAGTTTTTCCAATTCGGCGCTATCGGTCATCTGGACTTTCACCATCCAGCCCTCGCCATAAGGATCTTTATTGACCATTTCAGCCGCATCTTGCAAAGCCTCATTAACTTGGACAATCTCTCCGGAAACCGGTGTATAGATATCAGCCACTGTCTTAACCGCCTCAATAGTACCAATGGCATCTCCTTGCGAAAAGTGCTCACCCACATCAGGCATTTCCAGATAAACGATATCGCCTAATTCATCCTGGGCATAGTCAGTAATACCTACTGTGGCGGTATCGTCCTCTACCAATACCCATTCATGATCTTTAGTGTACTTCAAATTTTCGGGAATCTTCATCAGGATCCTCCTTATTTCATTTTTTATTAAATTTAAAATTGGTTAAAAAGCCAGTATGAAAATCACCTATCCTGAATTTTTCATGGCGGATAATGGACTGGTGGAAGGGAATGGTGGTTTTAACACCTTCGATAATGGTTTCGTCCAGGGCACGCTCCATGCGTTTAATGGCCTCTTCCCGGGAATCTCCGTGAGTGATCAATTTACCCAATAGTGAGTCATAATAAGCTGGAATAGAATACCCATCAAAAGCATGGGTATCCATGCGGGTACCGGGTCCCCCGGGAATATGAAAAGAGGTAATTTTACCCGGGCTGGGTTGAAAGTTTCTATCGGGATCCTCGGCATTAATACGGCATTCGATGGCATGCCCTCTTAACTTTAACTTACTCAACCAGGAAGGCATTTTTTCATCACGGATCAGCTGGATCTGTCCTTTAACCAGATCATAGCCGGTGACCAACTCAGTGACCGGGTGTTCAACCTGAATACGGGTATTCATTTCCATAAAGTAAAAGTTTTTATCCTTATCCAGCAAGAATTCAACGGTGCCGGCACTGGAATAGTTAACCGCCTTGGCCGCTTTGATCGCGGCTTTCCCCATCTGCGCCCGTAATTTCTCATCCACTACTGGTGAGGGTGATTCTTCGATTAATTTTTGATGTCGGCGCTGGATTGAACAATCCCTCTCGCCCAGATGCTCAATATTGCCAAAATTATCGCCGATTATCTGGACTTCCACATGCTTGGCATCCAGAATTAATTTTTCCACATAAAGATCGGCATTGCCAAAGGCTGCTTGAGCTTCACTGCGTGCCGCATTCCAGGCATCTTTTAATTCAGAGACCTGCTGTACGATACGCATGCCTCTGCCGCCGCCACCGGCCTTGGCTTTTAGTAAAACCGGATAACCGATATCTTCGACAATATCCTGCAGGGTATCAAAATTGGTTATCACCCCTTTACTTCCCGGAATGACCGGGACACCCACTTCCTGCATACGTTCACGGGCTTTGGCCTTGTCCCCCATAATACCGATCACTTCCGGCCGGGGACCGATAAATATCAATTCATTATCCTCACACATCTGGGCAAAATCGGCATTTTCTGCAAAATAACCATAGCCCGGGTGGATGGCATCAGCGTTAGTGACTTCCGCCGCGCTGATGATTTGGGATTCCTTAAGATAGCTTTTACCACTTTCAGGGGGGCCGATACAAATTGCTTCCTCGGCAAATTTTACCGGTAAAGAGAGTTCATCAGCCGTGGAGTAAATAGCCACGGTGGCAATATCAAGTTCCTTGCAGGCCCTGATGATCCTGAGAGCAATTTCACCTCGATTGGCTATGAGAATCTTATTAATCAAATTTCCGATATTTGTTTCTATTAGAGGTTATGATTGATCAATAATAAAGAGAGCTTGATTATATTCCACTGGCTGGGCATTTTCGACCAGTATCTTTTTTAAAGTTCCGGACACCTCGGATTCGATTACATTCATGATCTTCATGGCCTCAATGATACACAGCGGCTGCCCAACGCTGATGTGATCCCCTACCTTTACATAAGGTTCGGCATCCGGGGCTGGTGCGTTATAAAAGGTCCCCACAATGGGTGTTTTTACCGCCACTTCGGTGTCTTTTAAAGCAGAGGCTTCGCCTTCCCTTGCAGGTGCTTCCTCAGGCACTTCTTTCTTTCCAGGAACAACATAATCCTGGGTGACTGGCGTCGGGGGCTTCCGATTGCCCGAAGCACTAAATTTGGATATCCGAATCTTAGATCCCCAGCGACGGATCTCTATCTCACCAATATCATGGGATTCTAATATTCTTACCAATTCCTGTATTTTTTCTGTGCGCATATCAACCTCTTCAATTAGGATACGCGTTCGTTATAACTACCGTCGCGAGTATCCACTCGGATTATATCTCCCTCATTAATAAAAAGTGGTACCTGTAGGCTGTACCCCGTTTCCAAGGTGGCGGGTTTTGAACCACCAGTGGCTGTATCTCCTTTAACCCCTGGCTCGGTATCGGTTACTTTTAATTCCACAAAAATCGGCAGTTCGATATCAATGGGGACATTATTATGGAATAACAATTTGACAATTTCGTTCTCTTTTACAAATTGACTGGCCTCTTTGAAAATTTCATCGGGAATAGGGAGCTGTTCGTAATTATTGGTATCCATAAAATAATAGTTGATTCCATCATGATAGAGATACTGCATCTCTCTGGCTTCAAGGCGTACATCTATGATTTTTTCCCCGGATCGAAAAGTATTATCCAATACTTGACCGGTTTTTACATTTTTTAATTTGGTACGTATTTTGGCTCCACCACGGGCGGTTTTAATGTGCTGAAAATCGACAACTTTATAGTAATCATCTTTGTATTTAATAACCATTCCATTCCGAATATCAGATGTCGTTGCCACGCTGATTCCTCCTGTTAAATAGGCCTATAATGATGATCAATTTACACGCTACTTCAGTAAGTGTCAACCAATTTTTGTGCTTATAAAAAGGGCCTTTTCGACGAAGAATTCCCCCAAATCCCTTTGCGCATAAGCGGGAAAAATGATAGATTTCAGTGATGTATTTGACTACCTTTCCTGCGTTTGAAATATGGACTGAGCTCCTGTTTTTATTACCCATATGGATGTATGCGGAATTACATTACCGCCTCCCTTTCTTTAAAGGTCTTCTGTATAAAAAACAACCGGAAATTATATTTGATATACCCCACCGAATTGATACTGATCAGTTATTGGTACTACTACTGATTAAGGACGCTCATCGTTTCCCAATTCAAGTAAAAAAAGTGACGATCACCCTAAAAGACCAGTCCAGCCAGACAATAATATCTCGTTTCTCTTTTGCGGAAAATTTTAAACTGCACCACAAATGGTTTTCAAAAATATATCCCATAGATGTCAGCCAATATAAAGCCATGTACCTGCAAGTTCAATGTGAACTTGAAATAAATCTACGGGGCAAAGTTCTACGGATAAACAATGATAATTATCCGCGCTTATCAGGCCAAGACTTCCGGGTGTATACCGATCCCGATCCCTTACCGGGTAAGCAAAACTGGTCATGGGGCGATCTACATACCCACTCCAGCTGGACCGAGGATCAGGTCGAATTTGGCATCCCGGCCGAATTGATCCCGCCTCTGGCCACTGCCATGGGACTCTCTTTTTGCGCCCTGACCGACCATTCCTATGATCTGGACGACCAGCCGGGATCCTGGACGCAGACCGACCCACAACTCACGCTCTGGAGAGAATCACGCAAGCACATCGCCGACTTAAATCATAAGAACAATGATTTTTTACTCATTCCCGGAGAAGAACTATCCGTAGATAACGGCCTGGGTAGCAATGTGCATTTGGCTCTCCTGAACAGCACTCGCTATTTCCCGGGAAGTGGAGATGGACTAGAACATGGGTTTCGGCAGCTTTCTGAATACCATTATTCTCATGTTCTGGATCAGCTCTCGGAACACACCCTGGCCTTTGCTGCCCATCCTTTTGAGCGTCCCAAGTTTAGCCATAGGCTGCTGATCAACAGAGGAACTTGGAATCCCTGGGATCATCATCGACGATTAAGCGGATATCAAATCATCAATGGCCACCTGGAAAATGGTTTCCAGCGGGGAAAACAAATTTGGATCAAACAACTATTAAAAGGCTACAGACACTACATCTATGCTGGCAATGACGCTCATGGCAGTTTCAATCGCTTTCGCGAAATGAACATTCCATTATTATGCTTGCAGGAATCTCAGCGCCAGCTCTTTGGCCATTTCAGAACCGGCGTTCGATCGAACAAGTCTATGAGTGTCTATAATCTTATCTACAACCTGAAAGAGGGCCCAGTTATCATATCCAATGGACCTTTTATCAATCTGAGGTTGGAAACCCCTGAAAATAAGAGTCACCCGATTGGAGCCCAGCTTTATCAAGCACCGAGAAAAATACACATATACGCTCAATCAACCCCGCACTTCGGCAGTTTAAAAAAGATCATAATTTATCTCGGAGATTTTGAACAGCAGCAGGAATTTACCTATCAATCTGTGGCTATCTCTTCTAAAAACCGGGATGAATTAACAATTCCCATTAATAACTTACCGGTTCGGGGCTATTTCCGGGCCGAGCTCTATACCCACCGTGACACCTTTGCCTTAACTAATCCAATCTGGTTCAAAAATCAGGCAACCGGAACATAATTGCATCAGGTAATATCCTTAAATAAATTAATTTTTATTTGCGCATATAATTAATTAGCGTTTCAGTTTGATTATGCAACTGGTAATGGGCGCTGTCCTTCAAAATCGATCGGATAATGTCACCACTTAAATGATGATCACTGAGAGAAAGAAAACCGCCCGGTTTCAATACCCTAGCAATTTCATCTAAAACCTGATGAGGTGCTGGTAATTCATGTAGAATATCATATAATAAAACCTTATCGATCGAATCAGACGATAGTCCGGTTTGACAATCGGTCTGGATAATTTGAACATTATCCAGTCGCTGTTTTTGGACAAGTTTTTCTACTTTTTTACGGCCAGCGGATGCATATCAAGGGCAAATATTTCCCCTTTACGGCCCACCCGTTCATATAGTGGTATAATATAGCTACCTGGTCCGCAGCCATAATCAAGAACGTTGTCTCCTGATTGAATATCGATTCCCCTTAACACTTCATCACGGGGCTGGAACCAATCGTGCAGTTTAAAGCTTAGGGCCATTAGCTGAAAATTCATGTTTTTCCAAAACATATAGTGTCACTCCTCATTAACCTAAATGAATAGAGCCTGTTATGGGCTGGTAATATCATCGTATATTAAAAATAGATATTTGAGATGGTGAAACATAAAATATAAAATCCAAGGCTCTTTGAGGTAGAGCAAGCAAGTACTTCCTGGTTGTTTATTGCCACATCAACCTGTGCATTTTTACAAGCGACCCGGCCTGACCGATCAATAACAAACGGATTGCTTTTTCACGCACCAAATCAACCTCTTCCTGATCCATAGTCAGGCGCAAAGAGCCGCCCTTGCTAAACCGGGACTCCGAATTTCTGTACAATCTGTTCTAAGGCATCAGAGAGTAAGGTAAGGTTTAATTCATATCTGATTTTTTGTCTACTTTGTTTTTTCAATCTTGAGACTGCTGAATTAATAAGGTTATTGATCCCGCCATTTATTCCGGATGTCGACGACCTGACCCGATTCAAATTCTTTTTTTAGCAACAATTGCACAATAATTTCAGCTACTTTTTGCGGGGGTAAGAGTTTGTTCTGGGCTTTTAGATCGAGAAATTTTTGACGTTGGCGGAAATATTTTTCATTTACATTCCGGATATATTGCTGCATATCAGTATCCACCACACCGGGTGCCAGAGATAGTATGCGAGCCGGATAGGCTTGATCCTGCTGCTCCAGGGCTAGGCAGCGGGTAAACATATCTATTCCGGCCTTTGCCGTACAATAACAAGCCCAGCCGTAATAAGGTTTTTTACCTGCGCCGGAAGATATATTGATAATTCGCTTATCAACTTTGAAAGCAACGGTTTTACTTAAAAAACGAGCGGTCAGTAGCATAGGCGCCACTAAATTCACATTAATATTCTTCAAAATACTCTCATTCGAGGACTTTTGAATCGGTTGCACCGGCGCCAGAATACCGGCATTATTGACTAAGTGGATGGCTTTTATATCTGTCTGGTTAATATGCCCAAAAAGCTGCTTCATCAGAGCTGGATAGTCTGCCAGGCGATTTAAATCGAATTTTATTTGATGAAACTGATTTTTATGATGGGCAGCAATTTCAGACAAAGTATTATTTTCCGAACGTGAGATACCAAAAAGTGTAATGGAAGGTTCCTGCAATAACTGTTTTGCCACGGCGGCTCCCAGACCGCGAGAGGTTCCGGTAACAATGATATAGTTCATACTCTGTCCTTCTTATGTAAAAAATTTACAGGCGTTTAATTCCGCGTGTATACTACTTTACCACCTACAATGGTATAATCGACTTTGCTATGTAATATTTTATGGGGTGGAATGTCAAAAATATTTTGACTCAGCAACACCATATCTGCCAACATTCCGGCTTTTAACTCTCCTTTGCGTCCCTCCATAAATTCAGCATAAGCAGAGCCTCTAGTATATAATTCTACTGCTTTCCCGACGCTGATACGCTCTTCCGGGAACCATCCATCAACCGGCTGGCCGCTGGTATCCTGGCGAGTCACGGCAGCGTAGATACCCAGCAGCGGGTCCAGTTCGGCTACCGGCCAATCACTGCCAAAGGCAATCCGTGCTCCAGATTTCAAAAGACTATTCCAGGCGTATGCACCCTGACAACCGGTCTTGCCCAGACGTTTTTCAGCAAATACCATATCCGTGATACAATGGGTGGGCTGCATGGAAGCCACTACCCCCAGGGTTTTGAAGCGCTGCATATCATCGGCAGTTAGGTGCTGGGCATGTTCACTGCGATGCCGGCTATCCCGGCAACCGTTCATTCCCCGGGCCTCTTGATAGGCATTCAACAGCCAGTAATTCGCCTTTTTACCAATGGCATGTACACCAATTTGAAATCCCATACTATCGGCGGTCAGGACGCGCTCTTCAAGCTCTTTATAAGACATTTGGGCCAACCCACTGGTGGCGGGGTTATCCTGATAGGGCGTAAAGCGCAAGGCGGTACCAGACCCCAAAGATCCGTCAACAAATTCTTTTAAATAACCAAAACGGATCCAATTATCCTCACGGGGATATTGCTGACGAAGTGAATCGTATAATTGTAGCTTGGTAATATCATCTTCCAACCACATATTAAAGGTAACCCGCAAGGTTAATAAATCCTCTTCTTTTAACTCCTGAATTAAGTCATAATCACCATTTAAATGCTGCACACTGGTTAACCCCGCTTGATTGGCTCTTCGCATGGCTTTTAACCAGGCTTTTCGTTTTAATCGGTACCGTTTTTCCTGAGAATATTCCTCATCAATATCAATCAGATTAATGGCGGTTTCCTGCAATATACCGGTTGGTTCACCGGTTATTGAATCCCGTATAATATGACCACCCGGAGGATCAGGCGTATTTTTATTGATATTGGATGCTTTGAGAACATAGCTATTCACCCAAACCGAATGTCCGTCCATGCGGGACAGAATAACCGGATTACGGGGCGCAACCCTATCCAGGAGGGCTTTGGTTGGCCATTGCCGTTCCGGAAAGGTTTCGTGATCGAAACCGCCACCCCGGATAACCACGCCGGATGGAACTTTGGCTACCTGGGATTTAACCATATTCTGGATCTTTTGGGGGTCTGTAATACCCCTTAATGGCAACTCCATTAATGACTGGCCACCACTGGTAAAATGTATGTGGGCGTCATTGAATCCCGGCAGAACCACTCTCCCCCGGGCATTAATAACATGGGTATGTCCCCCTTTGATGTAGCGCTCAATATCCTGATTGTTTCCCACAGCAATGATTTTTTCACCCACGCAGGCAAGCGCTTCTGCAGAAGGATTTTCCGTATCCATGGTATATATTTTTGCATTATTAATCACCAGATCAGCCTTAGGTGAAATAATAGTTCCACACAGTGTTAATCCCACAACTGTCAGTGCCAAAAGAGAAAATAAACTCAGTGATTTTAAATAACGGCGCATTATGCCTCCTTTTTAGTAATAGAATTTAGGGAAATGTTTTTCATAACTGAATTGTAATGCTAACTCTGTTTTAATCTAAGCAAAGAAAATTTAAAAAGAAACCTCCAGGGCAAGGTGTAAAAGCAATTAAACATCCGGGGTCGGGGTCTCGGCAAAGGTGGTGGGCAGAGTTGGTTCAGCGGTTTCGATCACCCGCATAGATTTCCATTTTCCTGTACGAAACCGCCAAAAAAAGCCCACGCCCAGTATAGCAATATAAAAAGTCACAATCATCCAGGCGACAGTAATCCCCAATGGGAATACCATAATCGCCAAGTAAGTGGGGATTATTAATAAAAACAATGATAATAGCAGTAGCATGCGCATGACAGAGCGGGTATCACCAGCGCCTTTAATGGCCCCCGCAAAAATAATATTCATGGTAAAATTGAATAGACCGAGATCAGGGTCGCGATACCTGCGCCTTGTATGCCCATTTGTGGAAAACCAACATTTCCGGAAATTAAAAGGTAATCCAGGATTATATTTACGCCGGTGCTGGCGGTATTCACAACCATTAAATACTAAGTTTTTCCCTTCCAGCGAAAAAACCAGAAAAGCCCGAGCCAGCAATGGCCGGAAGGGCACCCAAACATAATATTTGGAAATATACAATTTCATAATTCCGTACCGCAGGTGCATGGTCAATAAAATTAAAGATCGGTTCGGCTATGAAAATGAATCCCAGATGTACAATACCACCGATTAAGGCAATAAAAATGCCCTGCCAGACAACCGGACCAATCCATTTATACTGTTGGGCGCCATAGTATTGGGTCACAAAAGTATTTATATATCCGGAAATACCAATAAACAGGCTAACAGTAGTGAAATTCAAAACACTGGCCGGTAAGGCCGCAGCAATGGCATCCGGACTATACCAAGTCAGAAACATCCGGTCAATAAAGTGCTGAGTGGACCAGGCCCCCGTACTCAGAATTAAGGGAATGGCAATGATAAGTAAATCCTGGCACCCACCCGGTTGAGACCAACGTGCTTTAATCATACTGAACATATCCTTTCAAAAATTTAAATGATCAAACCAAAGAGCCTACACAAACTAAGCATGATCTCAGAAATATTTTCTTCGGAACTATCTCTCAACAATTGATTAAGAAAATCAGAAGTGTTTTCAATTTGATTTCATAGTTCAGGTATTGTAATTTTACCAGCCTGAAAGCCAAGCAGATAGATTAAATATGGATTCTAATCAGAAACAAAAAATACTTATTTATCTTAGTAAATGGATACAAATAAGTCGGTTTGGAGAGAGAAAAAACGAACTCATACTGGAAGGATACCCGCTAAAGGACTTTAATGAAAAAGCCTTGGTAGCCGAATCAGAAGGTTTAATAAGGACCATCGAGCCTATTGCGGCCGGCAATCACAGAAAACGCTACCTTGTCCGCACCACCAGTAAAAAACGGTTTCCGACCATTAATATTGTTTTATTTTTAATTACCGTATTAACCACTCTGGTTGCCGGTGCGATTATGGAAAATGAGAATCCCTTTGTTGTTCCACTTTCCATCACAGCGGGTATTCCATTCTCGGTGACCCTTCTACTCATTCTGGGTGTGCATGAACTGGGACATTATTATTTTGCACGCAAACATAAGGTAGAGGCAACCCTGCCCTTCTTTATACCGGCTCCAACTTTAATTGGTACTTTTGGTGCTTTCATTAAAATGCGATCACCTGTTCGGAAACGCAAAGCCCTAGTGGAAATTGGTGCCGCCGGACCGATAGCCGGATTTTTAGTGGCTTTACCAGCCTTATTCATTGGAATGCTTCAATCAAAAATTATCACCCCCTACAGGGAAGGTGGGATCCAGTTGGGAGATTCCCTGATTACCAAATTAGTGGCTCTGCTGGTCTATCCTGATTTGGCACAAAACGAAGAGATTCTACTGAGTTCGGTTGGCTTTGCTGCCTGGATTGGGATGTTGGTGACCATGCTCAACCTCCTCCCTATCGGTCAATTGGACGGAGGCCATATTGCCTATGCCCTCTTGGGTAAATGGCATTCTAAAATCGCCAAAGGCGCTTTTATTATCGTTCTATTACTGGGAACAGTACCGCTCTTTTTCGGACAGGAAACCTATAATTGGCTGGTATGGGCAGCATTAGTTTTCTTCTTGATTAAAATCAAACATCCTCCCATACTGGACAGCCGGACGACCATCACAACCAAAGAAAAATTAATCGGTGTCACCGCCTTGTTGATTTTTATTCTGACCTTTATTCCGGTTCCATTTAGAATTTAAATAAACATGATTGCTTGGAAAATCCTTAAAAAACGTCTACAACCTATTTTAACACATCCTCATGTCAGAACTCTGCAGCCCTATCTGATTATCCTGCTCACCTTTATTGCCGCTTTGGGATTATTCGTCCACTTAATATTTTCCACTCCCGTTGAACGTCCCGATGGCACTCAGAAAATTAAAATTAATCCCGGTGCCAATCTGCAAGAGATTACACAGGTTCTCCGGGATCAGGGTATTATTTCCTATCCCAGAATTTTCAAACTGGCCACCATCTTAAAATTTAAAAGCAATCAATTAAAGGCCGGATATTTTAAACTGGATCAGGTCAACAATATCGGAGAATTGGTTGAATTGCTGGTCCACGCTCAGAATTATACGGTGAAGGTTACTGTCCCTGAGGGGCTCACCGCCCAGAAAATCGGATATCTATTGGCTTCAAAACTGGATTTTTCTGCACAAAGTTTTCAGTCCAAAATAAATGATCAAGAGTTCATTAGTTCCCTTCCCTATCCTATCAATAGTAATAGTCTGGAAGGTTATCTCTATCCAAGCACCTATGATTTTTATAAAACCGATACACCAGCCAAAGTGATTCAGAAAATGACTAAACACTTGTTTATCCAGTTATCGGATTCTCTTTTGCAGCAGATTGAAAATTCAGAACGAAATTTACATGAAGTGTTAACCCTAGCATCTCTGGTGGAAGGTGAGTGCATGCTGGATGCGGAACGCCCCTGGGTCGCTTCTCTCTATCTAAATCGTCTGAAAAAAAATATGCGTTTGGAATCCGATCCAACCATTCAGTACCTCATCTCCGATGGTCCCCGGCGTCTTTTAAATAAGGATCTGGAGATTGATTCCCCTTACAATACTTATCGTTACCGGGGATTGCCACCGGGACCGATCAATAATCCCGGGTTAAAATCAATTTTAGCCGCAATTTCACCGGCCCAAACCGACTATTTATATATGGTCGCCAATGGTGATGGGAGTCATACTTTTACCGAAAACTATCAAAATTTTCTAAAAGCCAAACGTAAATTTCAAAATATCCGCCGACAAGTGGCTAGAGAGAGGAATAACCATTCTTGAATCCCTTAGCAGAATTAAATCCGGAACAGCGGCAGGCCGTCGAATATGTTGATGGCCCGGCGCTTATTTTTGCGGGCGCCGGCAGCGGCAAGACCCGGGTATTAACCCATAAAATTGCCTATTTAATTAAAAAGAAAATTGTACTTCCCCGTCATATCTTAGCGGTTACTTTCACAAACAAAGCGGCGGATGAATTACGTCACCGGGTCAGAAATTTCGTCGGTCCTCAGGTATATACAGCCAATGTGGGGACTTTTCATTCCATTTGTGCCCGTTTACTGCGGCGCGAAATCGAGCACTTGGATTACGGTAGCAATTTTTCCATCTACGACGATAAAGACCAGTTAGCGCTACTCAAAAATATCATTAAAGAAAAAAATATTGAGCTCAATGGTATCAAACCAAAATCGATTCTGAATAAAATATCAAAGTTGAAAAACAGTATGATCTTTGCGGATAAATTCAAACCCCGCAAGTTCATTCCACTCGAAAAATACACCCAGGAATTATATCCGCTTTACCAAGCGGAGTTAAAAAAGTTGAATGCAGTTGATTTTGACGATCTGCTTATTCTCCCGCTGATCCTGTTTGATCAACATCCCGAATTATTAGATCAATATCAAAAACAATTTCAATACATTTTAGTCGATGAATACCAGGATACCAATCGGTGTCAGTTTCTTTTGATCGATCGATTGGGAGAAGCACACGGCCAGGTCTGTGTAGTCGGTGATGATGATCAGAGTATTTACAGTTGGCGGGGCGCAGATATAGGCAATATTCTCAACTTCGAATCGGTATTTCCGGATTGTCGTATTTTTAAATTAGAGCAAAACTATCGTTCTACTCAAAATATCCTTTCCGCGGCTTCTGCAGTAGTCCAAAATAATGTCCACCGGGCGGAAAAAAAGCTATGGTCAGCTGCCACAGAAGGTGAAAAATTAGTCAATATCGAGGCTCGGGACGAATATGACGAAGCCCGTCAAATTGCAGACCAAATCCAGAAGGAAATTATCCGCTCCAAATATAATTTTAAAGATTTTGCACTTTTATACCGCACCAATGCTCAGAGTCGAATTCTGGAACAGGTATTAAACCGTTATAACATTCCCAATACCATTATCGGCGGAGTACGTTTCTATGAGCGTAAGGAAATCAAAGACCTTTTGGCTTATCTGCGGACTTTCGCTAATCCCAGCGATGACATAAGTCTCAAACGCATCATAAATACCCCCCCACGCGGGATTGGTGAAAAAACCTTTGAGGCTCTGCACAATTTTGCTCGCGAAAAGCAATTGTCTCTCTATGAATCACTGGCTAAAATCGACTTTATTGAACTATCTACCCGTGCTAAAAGAGTGCTACAGGATTTCTATCAGCTCCTGCGACATTATCAGGAATTACGTGCTAAGGTCTCACTGGAAGAATGGATTCGCATGCTTATTGACGGACTGGAACTGAGAAGGCATCTGAAAGAGAGTGACAATGAGGAAGCCAAACAGCGCCTGGCCAATATTGATGAATTTGTCAATGCCATTATGGATTACTGCAGCACAAAGGAAAAGCCTACCCTGGAAGGTTATCTCCAGGAAGTCTCCCTGATTGCAGACATCGACACCTGGGATGATAAAAAGAATTCTGTTTCGCTGATGACTTTACACAGTGCCAAGGGGTTGGAATTTCCAGTCATATTTATCTGTGGTGTCAACGAGGGCCTACTTCCTTTGGGTGTTAATTTCGCTGATGATGACATTGCTGAAGAACGACGTCTTTTTTACGTCGGCATCACCCGGGCGCAAAAAAAGGTAGTTTTCAGTCACAGTACCCAACGTAATGTGCGGGGGGATACGATTTTGTCAAGTGCCTCTCAATTCCTGCGCGAAATTCCGGAACATCTTTTAACCCCCCAAAAACAACCCAGCCCAAGGAGCTATCGCAATAGAAAACCGGTGGTAAAAAAAGACAGGACTACGCGCGCTGGTTTCAATAATAAAGAGCCCCAAACAGGCAAAATAGTGACCCATAAGATTTTTGGGCCGGGCAAGATCATTGCTGTAAGTGGTTTTGGAAAAAGCGCTAAATTAAAAATACACTTCAAATCAGCCGGTACAAAAACAATTATTGCAAAATACGTGGATATCCACTAACATGCGGCAGAGCACTACTCTATTTTCTTTAGCCATTTTTATTCTACAAATTAATCGCGCCAGATTACCCAGTATTAATTAGTATAGCGCTTAATATATTGTTTGGCGATTTTATCGCATAGGTCGTTGAAGGGGTTACCGGAATGTCCGGCCACGTAGCGCCATTGGATCCCGGCATGATTTAACTGGTCTAGTTTTTCCCAAAGGTCTTTATTTTTAACCGGTTTTTTACTGGCTGTTTTCCATCCCTTTTGCTTCCAACGAGGCAACCATTCTGTGATGCCATGTCGTAAATAATTACTATCGGTATGGATCACCGCGGGTTCTTGGGGTTTTAAAGCGCGTAAAGCCGCTACGGCAGCTGTTAATTCCATCCGGTTATTAGTGGTTGTAGGATTATATCCGCCCCATTGTTTTAAAATATTACCGTCTCTGGTAACGACTACGGCCCAGCCTCCTGCACCGGGATTGCCTGAACAAGCGCCATCTGTATAAAACTCTTTCATGGGTTAAGTTTAATCAATTATTGCAAAAATTGCAGCAGAATGTTATCCCGAAAAAATATTTTTGGGGATCCCCTTTCAGGAGACGTAAATTAAAGTTGCTTTTAAATCCCGAAATTACACAGGCGGGTAGTTGTTAACGCACAGATCAAGCATACATCATCATATTTATTTACCCGGATTTCAGACAAATGAAACCAAATCCTCCTTGAAGTATGCATAATACTCAAAACAGACTAAGTCTTTATCTACACTTTCCATTTTGTCGTAAAAAATGCGGCTACTGTGATTTTCCCTCCACAGATCAAGGATTGTATCGAATTGACAAGTATACTGAGGCGTTGATCAAAGAACTCAGCTTGCGCGCTAAATCCGCTCATGACAAATCAATATTTACCCTCTATATCGGAGGCGGCAGTCCTAATCTGATAGGTTGGGATAATTTCCAGCGCCTCTATAAAGCACTGCATAAAAATTATAATTTGAACTCTCTGCAAGAATTTACCGTTGAAATCAATCCCGGCAGCGATGAAAATTTACTGGCTCTCTTTGCACGCTGCAAAGTTACACGGCTAAGTTTGGGGTGCCAATCTTTTCAACCATCTGAATTAAACAGGCTCGGTCGCATTCATCAAGTCGAAAGTATCCAGCAGACTCTGGAATGTTTACAAAACCACCATTTTCCTCATCTTAATCTGGATTTAATTTACGGTATCCCGGGACAATCACTTAATACCTGGCAAAAGACTTTATCAAAAGCAGTACAAACAAGGGCGGATCATCTTTCCCTGTATAATTTAATATACGAACCCAGAACACCTTTAACTCATCTGATAAATTCAGGTAAAATCCATCCTTTGTCTGAAGATCTTGAATGGCAATTGTATGATTTTAGTCACCAATATCTGAAGGAGCAGGGTTTCGATCACTATGAAATTTCTAATTGGTCCAAACCCGGTAGTCATTCATTGCACAATATGGTTTACTGGAGCGGCGATGAATATCTGGGCTTTGGGGCCGGGGCACACTCTTTCAACGGTCAAATAAGATGCTGGAACCAGAAAAATATCGCTGATTATATTGAAAGTCTCCAGAAAAATAATTTGCCTTCATCCGGAAGTGAAAAAATTAATGCCAATGCCAAAATATATGAATATCTTTTATTGGGATTAAGAACCAGCCGGGGCTTGGATTCAAATGAATTCAGCCGGTTGAGCGTCCTTGATTTCGCGGAGGTCTATGAGCAATTTGTGCATGAATTCGGAACGTCCTTTGAAAATAAATATGGATTTTTTACACAGGACAGATTAAGGTTAACCCCGGCGGGCTGGTTTATCAGTGACTATGTTATTCAAAATTTAATGTCAGCAATCGATAATATAAGAGGCCAAAATGGTTATTAAAGATTTGGATCAGGTAAATCGGGAAGCAATTAATGAAAAAGGAGTGCAAGGGGTTCAAAAACAAGTGCTTTTATCCCCTGATGATGGTGCCCCTAACTTTACTTTGCGTCGTTTCATAGTACAACCCGGGGGATATACCTTTTTTCACACCCATGACTTTGAACACGAGGTCTATATTCTCTCAGGAAAAGGGATCGTCAGGAGCGGAGACCGGGAATTACCGATCCAAAAAGACCAGGCGGTGCTGGTAACTCCCGGGGAAGTCCATCAGTTTATCAATCCTGACCAGGAAGAATTGATTTTCCTGTGTATTATTCCCGATCAGTGATATTGTTTAACTTGCAAATTCCCTGAGGCTTGCCCCAGGGACACCGATTATCAGTTTGAGGTTTGGGGGATTTTTGGTATTTTTCGGCTATGAGTCCAGGTGATGAAGGAAAAAAGGGGTATCATTGCGCGTATCAAATTCACTATCATCTGGTGTTTCCGGTCAAGT
>CAZXFH010000036.1:0-33794 GCA_964640055.1 uncultured bacterium
GTTAAATATAAATAAGTCAAAAAAACATAACAAAAGTCATTAAAATGATAGATAGATCGAATTTTTTTTGGATTATTTCTTATCCACGTTCTGGAAATACTTGGATGATCAATTCATTAACAGAATTATTTCAAATAGGTCAAGCTGAATTGGAGCCAACACCGTATAAAGGTATTTGTTTTAATATAAATTCAAGATTAAGTGCTAGAGGAGCTAATAATTTTAGATTAGGCAAGAGATTTATACTGAAAACTCATATGAATTATTATCAGTTCAAAAGAAATGATTGTCCCGAAGTTAAAATTATTTATATGTTGAGAGACGCAAGAGATGTCATGGTGAGTGAATATTTTTATATTTACGGTTTTCTTAAAAAGAACAAATATAAAGTAGAAAATTTTAATAATATTGATTTCGAAAAATTCATTGATAAACGTTTAGATGAGTACAAAACACATATAGTTAGTTGGTTAGAATATGCTGAGAAAAGACCATTAAATATAATCATTATAAAATACGAAGAATTTAAAAGATATTATATTAATATTTTGAAAAAAATATCAGACTTTATCAATTGGCCTGTATGTATTGATTATGATATAGTGAAGAAACATAATGTTATAGATTATGAAAAAAACGTATTCAAAGGTGATAACACTGCATTTTACCGTAAAGGAATTATTGGTGATTGGAAAAATTATCTAACAGAAAAACATAAAAATCAGATAAACAATAAGTGTTATGATGTCATGAACAAATTGGGTTATTTTAAGACTAAAGACTGGTAGTTAATGCGAACATTACAAGTAAATTTTATGGATTATAAAGGTGGTGCAGCAAGAGCAGCTCACCGTTTATATACGGGTCTTAGACGTATTGGGCATACCTCAAAAATGTTAGTCCGAAAAAAAGAATTATCAGATTCTAATATATTAAAAGTAAATACTTTAGATAATAAAACAAGATACGACTTTACTTTAGGTACTCAGATACAAAGATTTTATATTAATGAAAATAGAACTGATTTATCAAACTCGTTGTTTTCGATACCTTACTTAGGATATGATATTTCTGATTTATCTGTTGTAGAAAATACCGATATAATTAACTTGCATTGGTTATCATTTTTTATAACTCCTAATGTTATTAGAAAAATAGTTAATAAGAAAAAACATATAGTATGGACACTTCATGATCAGTGGGCTTTTACAGGAGGATGTCATTATTCTGCTGGATGTCAACGGTTTAAAAGTGAGTGCCATAATTGTCCTCAAATAAAAAATGATCCTTATGATATAAGTAATCATATTTTTTTAGATAAATATGAGGTGTTTAAAAAACTTCCAATAACTTTTATTACTCCAAGTAAATGGTTAAGAGATTTAGCGAAAAGTAGCTTTTTGTTATCGAATAAAGAAATAATAAATATTCCTAATGGTATTGATACTGAAAAATATTTTCCAATAAATAAAGAATCAGCAAAAAGGACTCTAGATATACCAACAGATCGGGTTACAATGTTATTTAATGCAGAATATGGAGATGAAAAGCGGAAAGGATTTGATTATTTGTTAGAGGTGTTCAATTTTTGCAATTCTATTGATTCATTTAAACAATTAGTAACTGATAATAAAATATTGTTATTGACACTTGGGAATAAGAATCAGTATATAGACAATTTAAGAATACCATATAAATCTTTGGGCTATATTATAGATGAAAATAAAATTAACTTAATTTATAATGCAGCAGATATTTTCATACTCCCCTCTTTAGAAGATAATCTTCCTAATACCATGTTGGAATCAATGTCTTGTGGTACGCCTGTAATTTCATTTGATGTTGGTGGTATGCCTGATCTGATTAAAAATAATTATTCTGGGTGGCTTATACCCAAATTTGATACCATAAAAATGGCAAAAAAAATATTTGAGTTAGTTATAAATGATACAGAAAGGAAAAGAGTTGCAGATAATGCTAGGCGACTAATTGAATCAGAATGTTCATTAATAACACAATCAAAGCGTTATGAAGATGTTTATAATGATCTTATAGAAAGAACTCACAATAAATCAATTGCATATTTCAATGGAAAGAGCAAGGAAAATGATCTGAACGTATCTGCAGATTATGCATTCGGTGAGCATTTCGTTGATTTTTATAAAAAAGTTTCCAAAGAAAGGATAATTACTTTATCTAATTTTTATAAAGGTGTAAATATTTTTAAAAATTATATTAGTGAAAAGTTAAGGATATTTAGTTAAAAATTGTAATTTAATTATTAATAATAATAAGTGAGGTAAATATGAAAAAAATAGCTCTGGTCTGTGGCGCCGGTGGTTTTATTGGTAGCCATATGGTTAAACGTTTGAAAAGTGAAGGATATTGGGTAAGGGGTGTAGACCTTAAATATCCTGAGTTCGATAACACCAAAGCTGATGATTTTGTGATCGGTGACTTAAGAGACTCTCAACTATGTCGAGAGATAGTAGATCAACGGTTTGATATTGTTTACCAATTTGCCGCTGATATGGGGGGAGCCGGATTTGTATTCACGGGTGATAATGATGCTGACATTATGCATAATTCTGCATTAATCAACTTGAATATGCTCGAAGCCGCGTTTAAACGTAATATTAAAAAAATATTTTATTCATCATCTGCGTGTATTTATCCGGAGTATAATCAAAAAGATCCTGATAATCCAAAAACAGCAGAGGATACAGCCTACCCAGCCAATCCTGATAGTGAGTATGGTTGGGAGAAATTGTTTAGTGAACGTCTGTATCTATCATTTCAGCGGAACTATGGTCTTGATGTCCGTATAGCTCGTTTTCATAATATATTTGGTCCTTATGGATCCTGGAATGATGGCAGAGAAAAGGCACCTGCTGCTTTTTGTCGTAAAGTTGCCGAGACGCCTGATGGAGGTGAGATTGAAATGTGGGGTGATGGTAAACAGACACGATCTTTCCTCTACATTGACGAATGCATTGAAGGGGTACAGCGTCTAGTACAATCGGATTTTATTGGCCCGGTGAATATCGGTTCAGAAGAGATGGTCACCATTAATCAGCTGGCGGAAATGATTATGGAAATTGCCGGAAAAAATATGACTATTAAGCATATTCCTGGTCCTCTGGGTGTGCGAGGACGGAATTCAGACAATCGGTTGATTCAGGAAAAATTGGGCTGGAAACCTACCCAATCGTTAAAGGAAGGTCTTGAAAAAACGTACAAATGGATAAGGAATGAAGTGGAAACTTCTCATGGAAAAGTCAAGGGCAATAAAAAAATTGGTCTTTGATATTGGTTTGTTTATTTACACCGCTGGTATTTTATGAATAAAGAGCGGCTGATTATAATTGATCCAGGATTTCTGCGGATTCAATCTCATCACTATGAATATAATAAAGCATTATATCATGCATCATCTCAAAAAGGGATTAATATTAGGATATATGGAAATGTAAATCTTAATGTTGCAGATTTAGATTATCCAGTTAAAAATATATTTAAGTCCTCATATTACTGTAAACCTTTAAGAAATATCATAAGCATATTCGGCTATCCCCTTTTTTTTATAAAATCAAATTGGTGCTTCTATCGTGAATTAGCTAAATATTTTTTCCGTAATGATTTAGGTGACACATGTTTTTATCTTCCCACTGTTGACCACAATCTATTTTTGGGGCTTCTTTTGTGGTGTTTTTTAATACCTGGTCCGAGAAGACCAAAATCTATAGTGACGCTATGGATGTATTCATATGAAAGGTTCGCAGAGCATCGTATTTTCAAATATTCTAAAACGATACCTAAGATTGCATTTAAATTACTTGATATGCTATTTCCAAGAGGAAAAATTTTTAAAATTGCGACAGAGACTAATTCGCTAAAAAGTATTTATAGTAAATATACGAATCATCAAGTGATGGCAGTACCAATACCTTTAGTAAGAACTCATTATGAATCTAACATGACTGGTTATACAAATAATAACCATTTATTTAATAAGCATGATGAAGAGGTTTACTGTTCTTATTTAGGGCCTGTTCGCTATGAGAAAGGCTTTCATTTATTACTACCGGCAATTAACGTATTAAAAAAATTAATCGATACAAAATATTTAAAGTTTTGGTTACAAACGGTGCCATCCAATTATGAAAAAGAAATTGATTTAAGGGATAAAATAATTAGGGAGTTTCGTCGGTCTTCATTTGGCTTTGTTAAATTATATGAATACCCTTTAACTTCGGAGGAATATAACTATGTACTACATAAGAGTGATATTATATTATTGCCGTATTTAAAAGAGGAATATATACATCGTGGATCGGGTATATTTTTAGAAGCAATATCGGCTGGTAAATTTGTTGTTGTCCCAGACCAGACTTGGATGTCAGAAAAAATAAGTGAAGGTATCAATGGAGTTATATTTGAATCTGGTAACAGTGAGTCATTAGCAAAGGCCATTGAAGACGCCTACTATTTATATAAAGAAAATATTCCTAAAAGACAGCATATAGCGGAAGAAATAAGAAAATATCATAATTCTGAAAACCTAGTAGAATTGATCAGTGACAAATAGAATTTGTATGATAAACATCTGTTTTTGTAGTACACTTTTGTTAAATATAATTTTAAAATTGCCCTTCTTAAAAATTCCACTCGACAGAGATTATGGTATCTATGGTTATCATGCTTTATTTTGGCTGAGAGGAGAAAAGATACCCTATATTCATATTAAAGAGAATCATCCTCCCGGACGCTGGCTCCTTTACACCTTACTCCTCAAATTATTTCCTGTTTCTCGATATATTTTTCACATTTCCAATTTATTTTTTCTGATATGTACAAATATTGTGCTCATTATAGTTACCAACTACTTATTCGGTACAACAATTGCCTGTGTTGCCGGACTTTCCTTTGCCGTACTGTCGTCCTTACCCGTTTATGCATGGCCTCATTCCAGTGATGAAATTGAACAGTTACTATGTACTTTACTGGCGATCTTATTAGTGTTGATGGCTCCTAGTACATCATTTATATGGTTTCTGGGTGTCGGATTTGCAACATTTATTGCTATATTGTTTAAGCAATCAGCTTATATTAACACCTTACCGCTGGTTATGATCATTATGGGCCTCGTACATAAAATAAATTACATATCGATTTCAACCTTTATTATGGGTATATCGTTGGGATACTTAGCTATTTATTTATTTTTTAAAAAACAAAATATTGGCATACACCATTTCCGGTTAGTCTTTGCCTTGGGTAGGAAAGTAATCGGTACCTATTTTAGGTGGCTATCATACCATAAGGGAAAGCAAAAAGTAAAAGAGTTCTCTTCTAATACTCAACAAAAAACACCGGCATTCCCTAAGAAAAAGGAGATTCCATCCAAGGTTAAGAGACCCAAAATTGATCCCTGGCAGAAAGCATTATTTTTTAATTATTTAAAACAATCCGGTTTTTTTATTGTACTCAGTTTGATTGCTTTGGCAAAATTATTGAATATTCCCAATAATGGTTTTTTGTCTTTGTTTTTTATTATTTGGCTCGTGATAATCATGTTTAGCTTGTTCCTGAACAAACATCTTATGCCTTATCATTTTATTCCGTTATTGGCGCCGCTTTCAATCTTAAGCGGTTATGGAATAGTCATCAGTGGAGCATGGATCACACAACAAACCCATATTTCAATTACCTTAATTACGTTTGCATTGGCAGTTGGATTGTATCTTTATATGAACAAATCGATGATTAAAAAGGCTATTTGGGCTTGGCGTAAGGGGTGCAAAGGATTTATTTATACGGATTCAGAGGCAGATTACAAATATTACCAATTGGGTGAAAAGATTGGAAAATACCTTAAACAGGTGACAAACGAAGATGATCAGATCTATGTTTGGGGGGCTGAATATGAAATTTATCTATGGGCTGAGCGGTGTTCACCCACTTACTCCCTTTTTTGCCCCCGACCACAGATATCCTACTCCCCGAATCCCTATTTTAATGAAAAAAGAGCTGTCCAGCAATTAAAGGCTAAGCCCCCTAAATTTATTGTGGCGACTGTCTTTACGGATGGCTTTGAGAGATTTAATACTTTTTTAAAGCAGTACTACAGGATAGAACAAAGAATAGAAAAGGTGATTACCATCTACCGCCGGAAAACTCCAAAAGAGATCAGCAAATTACCTTTGGTATCCATTGTCATGTTAAGTTACAATACGCTGGATATGACGCGTAAATGTATCAATTCTATTCGCGATAATACGCTCTATCCCCATGAAATTATATTTGTGGATAATGGCTCCCGAGATGGCAGTAAAGACTTCCTGCGAAACTTGGTCAAAAAACATTCCAATTATCATTTGATTGATAATCAGAGGAACAGGGGGTTTGCAGGAGGTAACAACCAGGGGATGCAAAAAGTAAAAGGCGATTATATTCTACTTTTAAATAATGATGTTTTGGTACCGGGGGGATGGTTGAAGCGGATGGTGGCTTGTCTGGAATCCCATGATTCCATTGGATTGGTAGGGCCGGTGACCAATAAATCCAGTGGTTTGCAGGAGCTAAAGGGACTTCAGGATATGGATGGCCTTCCCTATGATGATGCCGAAGGCCTGGAAGCCTTTGCCGCTTATGTGGGCCGGGAAAATCGCAAAAAATACACACCCCGATCCCGCTTATCAGCCTTTGCACTCTTAATGAAACGTAAAGTCTATGAAGCCATAGGTGAACTTGATGAAGATTATAAAATTGGCAACTTTGAAGATGATGACTTTTGTTTACGGGCTGCGAGAGCCGGTTTTAAAATAATGGTTGCCGGCGATGTTTATATCCATCATTTTTCCAATGTTAGTTTTAAGCGCAATAAAATCGATTATGATCAATTATACTTGGAAAATTATCATATCTTCCAGAAAAAATGGCCCGATGTTGATGTGGATGAGATAATATTGGAAGATCAGAGACAATTGTCAAAATTTGATCAAATGCTTAATGAAGGCAGCAGAAATTTACAGTCGGGGAATCTTCAGACTGCCCGAGAAAAATTCGCAGCTGTTTTAAAATTTAATCCGGTCAACCTGGGAACCCTCTATGGCTTAAGTCTGTGTTTTCGGAATAATGGAAATTACCCGCAGGCTATTCAATTGATCAAACGAATATTAAGGGTGGATCCGGAACATGCCCCTGCTTATAATTTATTGGGGGAGATATCTTTGGAAAATGGTAATATTAAGGAAGCCTACCGGCTTTTTCAGAGAAGCTTGAAAGTAGATCCGGATTGTCAAGCCGCACGAGAAAATATCAGGACGATTGCTTTAAAAATGAATAAAGTTCGTCCTCATATTAAGGAAAGCACAATTTAGAGGTAAATTATGAAAGGAGATAGATATGGACAATAATCAATCATTTAACGCAGCTGAATTTATGCATAAAGCCGAAAAAGCCACGGAGAAGGGTAATAGTAGTGAAGCCCTGCGGTGGCTGAATAAAATTCTGGAAAAAGATCCGCATCATGTAAAAGCATTGAATTTGTGTGGGGTGATTTTTTACGAGCAGGATGAATTTGAGAATGCCAAGAAGTCATTTATCAGTGCCATTGAAAATGATCCGACTTTTGTCGATGCCCAGCGCAACTATGGTGAAATTTTATTAAAAGAAGCAGATTATGAAAATGGGATCAAGACATTTGTGAAAATTTTAGAAAACCACCCCGATGATGTGCCCACCCTGCTGCGCATGGCACAATTGTCATCCGAGGCAGAGCGGTTGGAAGATGCGGAATTGTATTCCCAAAGAGTTTTAGAACTGGATCCTGAAAACGGGGTAGCCAAAGAGATTCAAGAGCTATTGCCGCAATTACATGCACAGCAGGACCCGGAGAATGGCAAAGAATATCAGCTGCAGCAGGAACTGTATGAAAAGGCTTTAACGGCCCGTGAGCAAGGTGATAATGACAGTGCGTTTATTCATATCAAGGATATATTAGAACGGAATCCCAGTAATGCGGCGGCTTATAATATGGCCGGCATGATCTTTTTTGAAGTCGGCGAAATCAAGAATGCTAAAAAGTCCTTTTTAGCCGCCATTAGTTGTGATACCGATTTTCTGGAGGCCCGCCGGAATCTGGCGGAAGTCATGTTTGAAATGGAAGAATATGATAAGGGCATTAAAATCTATGCGGGTATTTTAGATGAACACCCCGATGATGTGCTGACGCTATTAAGAATGGCAGAACTCAATGCCGAGGCCGGCCGGAAAAAAGAGGCCCGTGATTTTGCCCAGAAGGCATTAAAATATGAACCGGAAAACGTAAAGGCGCAGGAGTTAATTGATACTATTTGAGGTTAATTTAATTTTGATATGAACAGCAGAAACTGTATTATTTATTTCCGGAATAATATGTTTTATGGGCTTAATATTGATTAATATTTTGTAATTAATTTTTATGATTATTGAATGTTGCCGCGCCGGTGCGATTGGAGATGTATTGACGACTACCGCGGCGGTCAGAGCGCTGAGAAAAAAATATCCGGATGCGCATATCCGTTATGTAACCTTTCAGCCGGACATTTTATTGCAAAATCCGGACATCAACGAGCTGTCGATGATTTACCTCCCCTCAGACCGACAGATTTTTTTTGAATATCCGGAACACAAAGGATATCCCAATCAACCCCTGGACAGGCACCTGGCGGCTGAATTTGCCGAAAATGCGGAGGTGTCTATCAATTCGCCCAGAGGCGTGTTACAATTCAGTGAGCATGAATTGTCCTATAGCCGGAATTTATTAAAGAAATTTGCAAAGACATTGACAGCAACGATCCATTTGCATGCCAGTTGGTCAGTATATAAAAATTGGCCGGTCGAGAATTGGCAGCAAATCGTTGACCATTTTTTCGGGCGGCTTACTTTTATTCAGATTGGCGGACCTAAGGAGCCGGTCCTGAAAAAAGTTGTATCTTTGGTTGGAATTACGAATATTCGTTTGTCGGCGGCTTGCATACAGCTGACCGATCTTTTTGTTGGAATTGATAGCTTTCCCAATCATGTCGCCGGTGCCCTGGGAAAACCTGCCGTTGTCTTGTTTGGGAGCACCAGTCCGGTCGGGTCCGGGTATAACTCGGCTATTAATCTTTGGGCAGGGGATGATTGTTCGCCGTGCTATCGGGAGGATAATCGTAGGGCGGTCCATAAAAAGCCACCCTGTCCCTATGATCACAAATGTATGCACCATATTAGCGTTGAAGAAGTGATCGAAAGTATAGAGTATCAATTAAAGGCAATCAAAAAGATAGGTGTTGGGTAATAACATGGGTTATAGCGAGAAAAAAGCTTTGCGACGATTTAAGACCGGAGACATCATTTTTAAAGAGGGTGATCCCGGTAGTTCCATGTATGTGATCCAATCCGGCAAAGTGGAAGTCTATACCAAAGTCAATAAGCAAAAGACGGTTCTGGCAGAGTTGGGGCCGGGCTCAATCTTTGGTGAAATGGCGCTCATTGATGCTCAGCCACGCTCCGCCTCCATAAGGGCTTTAACAGAGGTACTTTGTTTGGAGATTACGGATCTCCGTTTCAAGTATTTACTGGAAAAGGTTCCGGACTGGATGCAAAAATTCTATCATATTTTGGTAAGTCGCTTAAGGGTAACGGATCAAAAGCAAAAATCCTTACCGCAATATATCGTCTCCAAACAAATCGTATATACCCTTTATTTATTTCTGAATATAGAAGATTTAAAAGTGGATGGTGCATATTCCATTAATTGGGATAAGTGTATTGAGAAAATTTCTTTTTTGCTAAGTGTTGACCTAGAAATAATTCGGAAGACAATGAATAAATTGGTTCACACCCCTTTGGCAGAAAGTAAAATTGATTTTAAGCATGGCAGGCAATTCCAGGTTAAGAACATGAAAGAGTTCGAAGCGTTTGCCCATTTCTGTAAACAAAAGTACGATCAGAGCAAGGAAGCGGTAGCGCCTTTGAATGAGCAGAAAGTAACAAAATCCGAAATAGAGATAATGTATCTGATCAACAAGATTTTAAAAGAACAAGCGGGTGCTCCGGATATCAATAAAGAATTATTTCAGGATAAATGTGTCAGCGAACATGGAAAAGATTTAAATGCTTATAAAAATGAATTGAATGCTTTGAAAAAAAATTCCATATTGAAAGTCAGGCGGGATAGCGATCAATACACCTATTATGATATTAATGTGGAAAAATTCAATCAAGCGTATCAGGGCATAGAACGCCAAAAGCGGTTTGAAGAAATAAATACCATGCTCAGTAATTAATTTTAACGGATGATCAAATTGAAGCACAGTTCCTTATCAGTATGCATGATAGTAAAAAATGAAGCCGCGGTTTTAGCGGATTGTCTGGATAGTATCAGGGATATAGCCGACCAAATTGTGGTTGTCGATACCGGATCAACCGATGCCACCCTTGAAATTGCCCGCGATTATGGTGCGGATATCCATCATTTTAAATGGCAGGATCATTTTGCCAAGGCCCGCAACGAATCAATCAAATATGCCCGGAAAGAATGGATCTTGTGGATCGATGCTGATGAACGCTTATTAAAAGATTCGCAACCCAAATTAGTTAAATTATTACAACCGGAGCAAACCCCAATTGTTTATAAGATTCAAATCCAAAACTTACTCAATGATGAGGGTACTGTTTCACTTTCCGATGCCCACCGCCTATTTACCAACCATAAAGGGATCTGTTTCAGTGGGCGGATTCATGAACAGGTATTTCCCAGTTTAGACCGATTGGGGGGTGAGGAACGGGACTCCGAGGTCTGTCTGTTACATATGGGATATAGCTATACCGGTGCCAAGGACCAGGCAAAACGCAAGCGGAACAAGCGTTTATTGCAGCAAATGGTGCGTGAGGATCCCCGGAATGCCTATGCTCATTATACTTTAGGACAATACTATGGAATCAACAAGCAGCATACTAAAGCGATCCAGCATTACAAACTCGCCTATCAACTGAAGCAGCTACCTGCTCATATGACCGCTTCACTGTTAAATGTATTGGCTCAAGAGTTGTTAAAAATAGAGTTGATCGCCGAATCAAAACAATATGTTCAGCAATCCGTTAAGATGATCACCATTCAGGCGGGGGGCTATTACCTGCTGCATAAACTGGCGTTGGCTGAAGATAAACCCTTAGAAGCGATACACTGGCTAAAAGAATTACTTATCAAGACGCGTATGATCAGGGCTTCCCGTAAATATATATCCACCGATGTATTAATAGATGATGATCGTATTCTATACACGATCGGTTCCTTGTTCCATAAAAATCACCAATTTGATCAAGCCTATAATTATTACTGGCAAGCATATCAGTTGAATTCAGGCAATAAGGAATTATTAAAAAGGCTGTTAGAGGTGTCAATTATTCTACCTCGTGAAATGGATATTCTCCAATATGTTAGCCGACTTGAGGTTTTTGATCAAGGGGATCTGGAATACCTGCATAAAATTGCGCTTCTCATGGTCAAAAACAGTTTTTACCAACATGCCATCAACGTATATAAGCGCATCCGATGCTTTAACCCGGAGGATAATAATGCCCTAAAACGGCTGGTGGGTTTATATGCTAAAATCGGGGAGATGTCCAAAGCCGAAGAGCTGGCTTATACTTTAAACCAGAAAAAATAATTAACGGACTGTAATAGACCGTTATATAAAGTCTCTGTGCCCCCGTTCAATAATGGAAGGGGGCTTTATATTTTATTGGGCGGATAAAATTAAAAGAATTGGGGATCGAGCATGCGGTCCACAATTAAGTCAATCACATCTTCCGCATTGTATTTGCCGTCATCAATGTTTTGGCGAATTTCATTCATCCGCTCTGCAGAGGCCTCAACCATATCCTGTTCTGGTTCCGCATTTTCGATCGTACCGGCGGATACTTCGGGGAGGCTTTCGCTCAGTGTATCGGCAATTTTGTTGATGACTTCCGGATTATCATAGAAATTTTCCTTAATCCGGCTATGGACGGCCCGAAGTTGTTCTTTATCCAGGTTGTCCAGTTGTTCCAGGTAATCATGATAGTCAGAGACTTTCAGGCTGCTTTTCAGGATTGATTTACCGGACGAGGAAATCTCTACGGTATCTTTTTGGATTTTTCCGGTGGCAGAACTTGCTTTTTGTGCGGCATCAGTGACTTTTTTAGGCCTGATCTTTTTTTGCTGATCAAGTTTTCGTTCCTTTTCGGTCCGCTCAAACTTTTTGGGTGTGTTGTTTATTTCGTTTATTAGTGACATTTTTCCTACTGCTTGATATCAACTAATTTTGGCGAGCCTTTATGCTTGTGGTAGGCATTGGAACCTCTACTCTTATTCTCGGCAATTTTATTAATATCTTTAACCATTTTTTGCTTTTTATCTTTGATAAGTTCCAATATCTGGGCATCAATTTCAACTAAATTGTTCGCAATTAAGGCTATTTTATTATCCGTTTCACGATATATATGGTCGCCGGTTTCACCTCCTTGTTTTCTTTTGTTTTCCAATTCAACAATAGATTTGATGACCTCCTCCCGCTGGATCAGAAAGCGGTTTAAATCATCAAAATCCAAATCAGTTACAGCCTGTTGCTTGATAAACTGTTGCGTATCCGCCAGCAGGCAGTTAAAGTAATTCAATTCTTCGCGTAACAATTTTTGAGTAGTTGACGGTTTCATTTAAGCCTTTCCCTGAAAAATTATGCCCCTGATTTCGTCCATTTTACGAATTAACTGCACCATTTCTTCCGGTGGTATTTGACGGATAATCTTATCAGTGTTTTTGTCAACTACATAGATAATGGGACGTTTGGCTTCACGGTCATAAGAAAAGGATAATTTGGTATTCATGGAATCGACGAATTCACGTACTTTATGGACTACATGAGCAATATCCTCTTTGGTAAAGCTCAATGTTCCGGAATTGATTTTTTTATGCTTTGATGGTGATCCAGATTGGGAACCATGCTGTGGCCGGGCAGGTTTAACAGCTTCGGCGGCCGTCTGACCTTTGCCAAGTGAAATTTCTTGCCAATGGCTTTCGGCACTTAAACTAAGATCAACGGATTCTAATACTTCCATATTAGCTCCCCTCCCTATTGATTATTTAAAAAGGAATTGAAAAAGCTCTGCTGTCTGGAGAGCTGAGCCATCATTTCCTGCAGTTTTGAAAATTGATTCCGCAATTGTCTCTCCCGTTGCACAAGAATGTCATCCATCAGATCAATCCGGTCATCCAAGTTGATAATATTGCTATCAATATTACTCTTACTGTTATCAATGGTGCCACCGGTTTGAATATAGGCTTCCAGATAGTCCTCCAGCTGGCTGGCCACGCCATCACTGGCATTAAAGACATCAGAGACATAATTGGGGTTGGCTTCCAGGGCCTCTTCAAACTTGTCACTGTCGGCAATTGATAGTTTACCATTGTCGTCGGGTTCAATACCGATGTTATACAGTTTGGCATAATTCGAATTGTCCACATTGGAGACCGTACTGGACATAATATTACGCAGATCAGTGGTCATGCCTCGGTAAGTAATATCATGGGATAATATACCGCTTTCATAGGTGTCGGGATCAATCTCTGTTTTTTTGTCCAGGAAATCGAGCACTTCGTTGTAGGCATCCAGGATGGCTTGCACCTCTTCCTTTACCGCGTCAACATCAGAACTGATGGTAATGGTTTCGTCCGAGCTAAAGGTATCTAACAGATTAATGGTAACGCCCTCCAGTGCATCGGAAACAGTGTTACTATTCCGGTAAAAGGCCAATCCATCCAGCGTGAATTGCGCATTCAACTGACTATCTGTTGAAGAAGTGCCCGGATCGGTCATATAGCCGCCATTGGTTCCGGAAGATAATTGATCCAGGTTTATTTCCATCGTATTTAACAAACTATCGTCACTGTCGGAAAAACCCATACGGTAGGTATACCCGGATTGTTCACTGCGCAGTACCAGGCGGGATTTCCCGGAAGATTCGGAAACCACGGAAGCGTTGAGCACCTCGTCATTATCAATCGTTTCATTCAAAACTGCGTCGTACATAGCATCATTGATGGCACTGGCAATATCCTGTAAAACATCATCATTAGTCTGGGAGAAAGTATCGGCAGAAATAGTGACACTAATCGTTTCACGATTGGATTCATCGGAGTCGGTCGGATGACCAACTTCAATAGAGAAAGTCTGATCTGTGCTAAACCCGGTGAAATCACTATCAGCATCCGTATACTGTTTGGAGACGCGGGTATCGGATTTAGCCAGGCGGTCCACTGCAATTGAGTGGGTTCCAATCGTGGCCGAGCTGGTAGCGGAGAGGGTGAACTTGTCCGTATCACTACTGGTGGCTGTTTTGGCGGCAAAATAATTAATGATCGGATCGGTTAAGCGTTCTGCTTTACTATTCAAAGTAGACAGCTTAGAATCCAGATCTGTGAGGACAGTTTTGCGGGTGTTCAGTTCTGCTTTGCGCTGGACCAGGGCTTCCCGCGGCCGGCTTTCCAACCTCAGAATCTGAGAAATATAGAGATCGATCTTGGATTGATTATCATAGAGAGAATTAAGGGAAATTGACATGTTATTTCCTTACTCTAAGTTCATGGCCTTAGCCCATGTTTCTCTAATCTCTTTAATAAGACCGCGGGCATCTTCATATTTTTTGTTATGGATCAAATTCAGGATATGCTGATACATTTGGTAAAATGTATTGGCAATCGTACGTTCTTTAAAATTCAGGGCATTAATCAATTGCTGAAGTGCTTCGGCAGCCTTGCGTTGATTTTCACGGGCGCAGGCCGTAATAGCGGCATCATAGATATAGAGTACTAATTCTTCCGGGCTGGCGCTCAGGATCTTTTGGACCAGATAGGGATTCAATTTTTTTTGATCGGTTTTCTTTGTCGTGTGCTTAAAGTGTGCATTGGACAACATATTGATCAACTCCTATTTAACACTCTTTACGCTTCAATTTTTATGCCATCTGTTAAAAATCATAACTTATGGATTTGTTCGGGAATTCATCTGATCAAAGGGCATTGAAAAATTGATTAGGAGCAGGAATTAATTTCCCACTCCCAATCAATTTTTTCGTGTTTGCATTATCCGAATAGTGACAAGACGACCTGGGGAGACATATTGGCTTGGGCAACACTGGAAATAGCAGTCTGCTGTAGGATCTGCAGTTTCATGACTTCCATTTGTTCCGCGGCAAAGTCAGCATCTTCGACACTACTGCGCACGGCCTCGGTATTGGTCGAAGCCACGGACAGCGATTGTTCTTTGGAAGATAATCTGACTTTGTACTCACCCACATCCTGAATCGCAGTGGCCAAGTTATCAATGGCAGTGGAAACTTTACTGATAGCAGCACTGGCACTGGCGGCGGTAGTCAAATCGATAGTGCTCAATTTGGTTCCGTTGACACCCGCAGAATCTGATCCTAACAGAGTAACACTTAAGTTATCGTCTGCCCCTTCACCCGTCTGGAAGGCACCGGCGTAACTTCCATCGATGAGATTGTAACCGTTGAACTTGGTTTCATCTTTAATATCATCGATTTCATCCAGCAGTGCAGTTACCTGATTGTGAATAGCGGAGCGTTGTGTGCTCGACAGGGAATAATCGGAAGCTTGGGTGGCCTTTTCTTTGATGGTTTGCAGAATATCCATCTGGGCCTGATAGCCACCTTCGGCGACATTCAGAATATTCTTGGCATTGGCTACATTGGACAACGCTACATCCAATCCGCGCCGGCGTCTCTCCAGTCCACGGGCTAAGGCGTAACCGGCCGGATCATCTTCGGTGGAATTAATCTGTTTACCGGTAGCCAGGCGTAATTGATGGACTCCCATTTTCTGGTTCACTTCATTCAGTGACCGCAGGGAATTCATTGCCTGAATGTTGGCAGCAATTCTTGTTAAACTCATAACATACCTCCGTGTTTAATTTGGCATTCCATGCCTTGGGTTAACATTCTTACCTGGAACAATCATTTTGGTCGACCATGCTTATTCCAATTATCAAGAAACTCACTAAATAGTATCGGTATAAATGGGATGATTATTTATTATCAGCCTGTTTTTGATAAAAAAAGAAAGAAGCCGGAAAAAAATAATAATGAATAAATAAAAATAGATAAGAATATATAATTATAAATAAATATTCACTAAGATTACCAAAATACACTACTGAATCATGAATAATAATGGTCCTTTTTAGGGGAATGGTCTGATTTTTGTAATTTAGAAGTACTGGTATAGATGGACTTGCCAACCCGATTGACCGAGCCAAATTGTTGGAATGAATCAAAATAGTACCATATCCGATGTAGTTGATAAAAAAAAACTACTCAAAAAAGGGAAGGAGTTATTACAATCCCAGGAGTATACCCAGGCAGAGCTGTTATTTAAATCCCGATCATCACTTATTTCAGGTGATGAACATTTATGTACTCTGCTGGTGCTCAGTTTATTAAAACAGGATAAAGATCAGGAAGCCTATCATTATCTTCAGGAATTTTTGAAATCCAAGCCAGATTCCCCTCTTTGTCAGCGGGAATTGGGACGCATCTTTTTAAGAGGAAAAAATTACAAATTGGCCATTAGTTGGTTGCAAAAGGCGGCCCGATTAAACCCGGATGATTTTGAAACCTATAATTTATTAGGGCAATCCCTGTTCCTTTCTAAAAAATATTCTGCAGCCCGGAAAGCGTATCTAATTGCTAAACAGTTGCGTCCGGATATTCCAGAGACATACTTGAAGATTGGCTTTATTCTGGAAGAACAAAAAGATTTTGTGTCTGCAGAACGTATTTACAAAGAATTACTGGAAAAATACCCCCGCTATCTGGAGGCATACAATAAATTGGGCCTATTGTACAAACAGGTTGGTAAATTGGAAACGGCGGAATCTATTTTTAGGCAAGGGATACAACTTGATCCGGGTTTTATCAGATTTTATGGGAACCTGGGTAATGTTCTCCAAAAACAGGGAAAATATCAAGCGGCACTAATACAGTATGAAAAGGCATTAAAAGAAAAACCGGATTATCATGAGGCCCTTTTTTCGCGGGGATTGATTCATTTGTTGCATGGTGATTTTGAGAAAGGTTGGCGGGATTATGAGCATCGCTGGCATTTGCAGGAGGCTCAGGAGTTTGCGGTGGAAGGGCCGTTATGGAAAGGGAACCGGCTTCCCAAGGCGAGCTTATTGGTTTGGGCAGAGCAGGGTTTTGGTGATACCATTCAGTTTAGCCGATATCTTCCCTGGGTTGGTCCCAAAGTGGGCCAGTTGACCCTGGCTTGTCACCGCTCTTTACACAGGTTGTTTGAATCAGTTCAGGGTGTGGATAAAATAATTGATATTGATAATCATAGCCAGTTTCCCTTTGATTATCAGATCCCCCTGATGAGTTTACCTAAAAATTTTAAGAGTAATAGGGATTCCATTCCGAACAAGACGCCTTATTTAGAAGCGCCTAAGAAAGCCTATCAAAAAATAGTTCCGCGAATAAACACTAGTAAAGATCGGTTTAATATTGGCATTGTTTGGGCTGGTAATATAAAAAACACCAATGATTATAATCGATCCTGCAAACTGGAGCATTTTGAGCTATTAGATAATGTTAAGGGTGTCCAGCTCTATAGTATACAGAAAGGGGCAGCCGTTCAAGACTTAAGGGAGCGATCCTTTTCAAATATTATTGATCTGGATGATTTAATCTCGGATTTTGGTGATACGGCAGCAATTATTAACCAGCTGGATTTGATTATAACAGTGGATACAGCCGTAGCACACCTGGCCGGGGCTCTGGATAAACCGGTCTGGACATTGATTCCTTTTTATCCTGATTGGCGCTGGATGCTGGATCGTGAGGATAGTCCCTGGTACCCGAGTATGCGATTATTCCGCCAAAGTTCACCTGGTAATTGGAAGGTGGTTTTCCAGAAAGTGCGGTCTGAATTAAATCGCGAACTTAAAAAGCAGACATCATTTCGTTTAGAAGAATTGACTGAATTAGAGAAAATGATTCAAAGAGGAGCGCTTAAGCCAGCGGAAACAGCACTCTGTCAATATCTTGAGAAAAACAAAAAGACAGCGCATGCTCATTATCTGTTATCCTTGATTAAGCATCAATATCAAGATTTTCCCCGGGCCCTAAAATGTATCAAGCTGGCAGTAGAATTGGATCCTCAAAACGTGGATTACTTGATTCGTTTGGGACATTATTATTTTGATTTAGGTCAGATAGATAAAGCAGAGCATACTTTTCTAAAAGTTCTGATTCTTGATCCGGGATCTTATACCGCTTATTTAATGATTGGTAAGATACTTGAGACAAAACAGGAAGGCCCGCAAGCTAATTTTTATTTCGAAAAGGCTCTTGAATGTAATCGTGAGGACTGGGAACCCTATTATTATCTGGGTAAATATCACTTTTTCAATAAAAACATGAATGAAGCCTTGCATTACTTACAAAAAGCCGGTCAGCAGAACCCCAAATATGTCAATATCCATGTCCTGATTGGCCTTTCCTATAAATATTTAAAGCAGTATGATAAGGCGATCGACCAATTCAAGAGGGCCCTTCGATTAAAACCTGGCTCAGCTGAAGTATATAATAATCTGGCCAATGTATATAACCATATGGGAAATATAGCGCTGGCCGAAGAAAATTATTTGAAATCCATCCAGTTAAATCAGGACTATTATCTAAGTTATTTTAATCTGGGGAGACTGTACCATAAGCAGAATGATTTAAAAAGAGCTGCGTCAGCATATCAAAAGACCTTGGCAATCAAACCGGATTTCTTAGGTGCGCTCAATAATTACAGTTCTATACTGGTGGCTAAAAAAGAATTAAAAAAAGCCTTACGCGTTGCCCTGAAAGCCATCAAACTATATCCACAAAACCCGCATATTAATAATACATTGGGTATAATATATAATCATATGGGCCATTACCAGCAAGCCAAAGCTTACTATCGAAAAGCCTTGACCTTTAAGCCTAATTTTATTGCTGCCCATTCTAATTTGGGATCTACATATTTCAATCTCAGGCAATTTGACAAGGCGCTGACTTATGGTAATAAAGCCATTGAATTGGATCCGCAGCATGCAGAGGCCCACTGGAACCGGGCGATTACCCTCTTGGCAACGGGTCATTTTAAAGAAGGATGGTCCGAGTATGAATGGCGTTGGGAGAAGGATGATTTTAAAAAAATAAAGCCCAATTTTTCACAACCTTACTGGGATGGCAGTCAGCAAAAAGATAAAAGATTATTAGTATGGACTGAACAGGGATATGGTGATACCATTCAATTTATTCGTTTTGTCCAATTGGCCCGGGAAAAAGTGAATCGACTTTTTGTGCTGGCGCCAAAGCCTATCGTTCGGCTTCTAAAAACAGTTTCGGGTATAGATAAGGTCATTCCCAAGCAGGGCGCTCTGCCTGATTTTGATATACATGTACCCTTATTAAGTTTGCCGGCACTCTTGAATGTAACGAAAAAAGATATTGATGTGAAAACACCCTACATTAGGGCTCCTGAAAGCCCTAGCATGAAAGCGCTTGATAAAGGCAATAATGGTGCCCTGTTGAAAGTCGGCATCGTCTGGAGAGGTGCTGAGCACCACAAAAATGACCGTCACCGGTCCTGTCCGGTACATCATTTTAAGAAATTAGGTGAAGCTGATAATGTGGTCTTATACACGCTCCAAAAGGAGTCGGATATAAAAGAACTGAGCAATCTGAAAAATATGATTAAAATAGTTGATTTAAGACAATTGTTAAAGAATTTCAGTGATACCGCTGTGATTATTGAACAACTGGATTTAGTTGTTTCTGTTGACACAGCGGTTGCCCATCTCGCCGGGGCACTGGGTAAACCTGTCTGGATCTTATTACCTTACAATGGAGATTGGCGTTGGATGACAGAGCCGGAAAAAACAATCTGGTATCCAACCGCTCGCCTATTTCGTCAAAAAGAATTAGATGATTGGGATAGTGTTTTCGATAGAGTGATTATTGCATTAAAAAGTACAATTATGAATAAATTGAAAAGATCAGGAAAATTGAATGACAAAACCGAGCCGAATAGAGCTAAAGAGTAGCAAGGTTATAGAATGGCTCAGGCAATTTCATGATTTGAATACGCAACAATTGGATCGGATAAAAGCAATTCTGCAATGTCCCCATCATCCAACCAAGGTCAAACAATTGTTGCAAAAGGTACATGTCACCACCACGAGCCCGTTAACTGCCAGTCTCTACCTGGGAATAGCTCTGATAGAAGCGAAGGAAAGAAAACTTGGATTAAAATTGATTCGAAGTATTTTTATTTCATCAACGTCTCAAGAAAAAGAAAAGCTAATTGAACATTGGAATCAGCTTGTGACCAATAGCTCTATTGAAAGTGCTTTGACTGTTTATGATCATTTAAACTCTTTTATGCCGGCAAATACACAGCTGCTGAATACAATTGGATATATGTTTATGGTTAAGGGAAAATTGAAAGAGGCTGGTTCTTGTTTTAAGAAAGCGCTTTCTATAAACCCTAGGTATATACCCGCGTTAATCAATATGGGCAATTTATCAAAGGGGAATGAACGATACCAGCAAGCGATAGAATATTTTAAGAGCGCGATTGAAAAAGATAAATTTAATTGCATTGCTTATTACAGTTTGGGGGATATATTAATTAAAGCCGGAAAATATAAATATGCCCTAAAAACTTACCAAATAGCATCCGAACTAGAACCGAGAAATGAAAAAGTGTTATTTAAACTGGCCCGAACTTATGATTATTTAAAACAACCTGAACAAGCGCTCAATTATTACCAGCAAATAATAAAAAGCAACCCTCATTTTTCCGATGCTTACAGTAATATGGCCATCGATTTATACTATCTGGGTAAAGTAAAAGATGCAGAAAACATATTATTACACGGATTAGAATTATTCCCCAATGATCCGAAGTTGTTAACCAATTTGGGTAATATATTTATTAACATGCGAAAATTTGATAGGGCGAGGCATCATTTAGAAAAAGCCATAGCAATAGATCCCAAAAATCACAATGCCTTGTTTACACGAGCCCTGATCGGTCTCACCAAAGGAGATTTCAGGAAGGGATTTCAGGGGTATGAACATCGTTTTAGAGTCAAAAATTTTAAAAAGGTCAAGTACAGCCTGCCGTTTTGGGATGGCAACCCGCTGAAGCATAAGAAACTTATTATCTGGAGTGAACAGGGATTCGGAGATACGATTCAATTTGTTCGTTTTTCCGGATTAGTGAAATCAAGAGTAGCGGACTTCAGAATACAATGCCAAAAAGAACTTTATGATTTATTACAATACTCTTTTCCAGAGATGAATATTACCGATCAAGAGGTGGATATAGATGAGTATGATTATCAGCTGCCACTATTAAGTTTACCCCGGGTTTTACACTTAGATACCGGTCAAATAGCAACTAAGAGTTCCTATTTAAGACCCTCTCCAGATTCCGAGAGGAAAATCAGCCAGAAATTAAATTTAGATAGGGGTTTTGTTAATATTGGAATTGTATGGCAAGGCAGGCCAAGTCATCAAAATGATCATCACAGATCTTGTTCCTTGGGTTTTTTCAAAAGATTGTTTGCTATCGAAAACATCCATTATTATAGTCTTCAAAAAGGATTTAATTATACAAAAGAGTTAAAGCAGGAAAATTCTTTTACTGATTTGGATAGTTTGATCGACAATTTTTCAGATACAGCGGCTATTATAAATTGCTTAGATCTGGTCATTTGTGTAGATACCGCGGTTGCCCATTTGGCAGGTGCAATGGGGAAAGCAGTCTGGATCCTGCTACCGTATAATGGGGATTGGCGCTGGATGACAGAGGCTGACAAGACCAGCTGGTATCCGACTGCGCGACTGTTTCGGCAAAGAGTTCTGGGGGATTGGAAAGAGGTATTTGACAGAGTATATAATGCTCTGCGGAATTTTACAAAGCAAACAAGTAAAGGCAATCATTATGGCAGCTAGCAGTAAATTGACATTGGCTCAAAAACCGATGAAAAAGGCAATGGTCGTCAGTCATGAGCGGTCCGGGACCCATTTTTTGATGAACACCCTGGATAAGAATTTTGAATATATTGGCTGTCCCTGGATCAATTTTGATTTTGAGCTGGGCTTGAATTTTCACTCTGCCCGTAATATTTTGCAATTTTTCCAGAAATTACATGATCAACCTGTTCTTAATGTAATTAAATCGCATCACCAGTGTGCTTTTTTTGCCAAGCTATTATCCTATTTAACGGAACAGTTCCATATTTTTTATATTTATCGGGATCCCCGGGATGTCATGCTCAGTTTTCATCGTTTGATCAATCATTTTCAATGGGATGAAGGGCCCCGAGTAAATAGGATTGGGGATTTTATCCGCGCGCAACCGCGGGGCGCTATTCTCAGATATCAGAAGGAACAGACGCCCACCATGCTCCATCGCTGGCAGGATCATGTGGAAGGCTGGTATAATTACAGTCTGACCGATAAGGGTAAGAATCTTATTTTGATCAAATTCGAAGATCTAAATCTGCGCTTCGAGGAAACCGTAAAATATATCGGGGAGCGGATTGGTCAGCCGGTTACCGATCCCAGGCGACCCAGTTCACGGGAAAATGTCATCTATACCGGTAAAGGGGTTGTCGGCGGTCATAAGGAACACTTTACCCCGCAGGACTATGAATTTGTCCAAAAGACAGTCACGAAAACCATGCAGCGGCTGAACATAGACTGGTAATGCTTATTATTTTGGCTGGTATAAAGGGAATATTTATCCAGCTACTTGGAGCTCAATCCAGCCAGTGATTTAAGTTACGATTTATGATCTGAGCACATTTATGGATATCCCGGCGATAAAGATCTTTTAAAATATGACGGGCTTCAGCGCTGACTTTTATCTTTTTAGAACGCGCATTTTTTTTATGAATTTTAATTTTCTTGTGTGGTGATATTTTTAAAAAAGTACATAGTTCGTTTTCAATAATTCCTCTGTTTTTAACTAAATCATCGAATAACAGGATCTTGACTTGCTCTTTACCGAATAGTTGCAAGTAAGTCTGGATTTGCCGGGCATAGAACCCTTTCCATAAAATTACCGGTGGAGTAAAGGGGTTAAAGTTTAGTGTATTGTGTTTAAGTTCGTCAATACCTTTAATCAGGAAGTGGTCAAAGTCTAATTTATTTTTATTATTTTGGCAGCTATACTGATAATCGGAAATAGTGCGTTCAATTGGATTACGAAGAATAACGATTATTTTTATTGGACCAAGTAAATCATGAATATTTTGAGCTGTACCTGGGAAATATAAATAGGATGGCGATATTTCACCCCGTATTTGATAGGTCTGGCCCTCTTTGAAATAAGCGGTATATTCTTTGAAAGACATCGACCTGTGGCCTGAAATCTTATTTTGTCGATAGGAAAAAAACAGAATTTCTTTAATTTCCGGGACAAATACCTGCGGATGACGCTGCATCCAGTCATATATACTGGTGGTACCCGAACGCGAAGCGCCGACTCCTAAAAAGGTCGGCTGGCGGTCTTCATTACTTGTATCGGAACGGTTATTTCTCATAGAAGTTAGTATTGTATTAATCTTACTCTAATTCTTATGTATAACTTGATTTGATCAGAATAAGTTTGTGTCCTGTATCAATATTTTTCCAGATTGTTTAATAAATGTTTGTAATGTTTATTCGGCCAAGTCCTGTAGTAAGCCATGAATTATAGTGTTAAAGACTTTAGGATCACTATAGACGTCATTTTTTAAATTATGATGGATTTGAGTCAGCATAGGCGAGTCCAGCAGGTTGAGATATTGGATATACTCTGTATAAAGTTCAATGGGATTGGCCGGCGTAACATTCCACCCTTTCCTTTGTTGATCAGGATTTTGCGATTTGGGTTCGTATGAGAAGTTGGTAGTCAATACATTTTATCCGATTTAGGGTGGTTTTCAATTTTAAAAAGATTCTAATTATAACATCGGTTTAAATCCGGACAGGTTTAATATTTAAAGCAACAGGTATTACTTCTGAGAATATAGATCAGGAATGTATAAGATCCTATAAAATCTATCTTCAGGAAGTAAAAAAGTACAAACTCCGGGTCCATTCAAAGTGAATGGGACGCAAAAGCCTTCCCCCATCAGGAGAAGGCTTTTTAAGGTACCTAAAAGAGATCACTCGCCAAGTTCTTTCAACTTCTCGTTCAGGATCTCATCAAACATCTTATCCAAGTGTTCTTTTTTCACTTTCCATTGACCTCCGATTTTGAGAGCGGGTATCTTTCTATTTTGGAGGAGGCGGTAAACGGTTTGTTCTTTGATGTTGAGATAGTTGGCAACCTCTTTTACGCCCATGATTTGATCAACCATAGGACCTCCCTTTTAGCTATTTCAAAAAACAATATCGAGAAAAACCGGCGTGAAAGCAACTCTATTTTACTGGAAAAGGGACAGGACGACCTGCGGGGATCCATTGGCCTGCACTAGCGAGGAGACCGCGGTTTGCTGCAGAATCTGTAATTTAACAACTTCCATTTGTTCCTGGGCAAAATCAGTATCTTCGATACTACTCCGTACGGCTTCAGTATTAGTCACCTGGGTGGAAAGAGTGTGCTCTTTTGAGGACAGTCTGACCTTGTATTCACCAACATCCTGAATAGAAGTCGCCAAAGCGTTAATCGCTGAAGAAACTGTACTAATCGCAGCACTGGCACTGGCAGCGGTGGTGACATCAACACTATCGATTGACAGCGCGGATGAATCCGCATCCTGCAGGGTTACATGCAGCTGATCACCACTCTGTTCACCGGTGTGAAAATAGCCATTCAGGGTTCCATCAATCAGATTGTTGCCATTGAAATTGGTGTCGCTCACAATTTCATCGATTTCGCTGATCAAAGCATCAATTTGTTCGTCAATAGCCGAGCGCTGTTCACCTGAAAGAGAGAAATCAGCGGCCTGAGTAGCCTTTTCCTTGATGGTTTGCAGAATATCCATAATACTTTGGTAACCCCCTTCAGCAATGTTCATAATGTTCTTGGCATTACTCACATTTTGGAGTGCTACCTGTAATCCGCGCTTGCGACTTTCCAAACTGCGGGCGAGATGGTATCCAGCCGGATCTTCGCCGGCGGAATTAATCCGTTTACCCGTGGCCAGGCGATACTGATGTTTTCCGATACGGTTGTTGACTTCAACCAGAGACTGCCGGGCTTGCATGGCCTGTACATTTGAATAAATACGCATTAAGTCACTCATGTTGACCTCCTTGTTTTAACTGTGGCGTCCGTGCCACCTTTTGAATTTTTCAGTTCATCTCGCTTCAAAAATCTCCGTTCACAGTGATAATATCGGCTGATATTGAATAAACTTTAGCAAAAGATATATAAAATACATAAAATAGTATAAGATATACTGTTAATAAGAGTAGATTGATAATCATAAATAGCATTTATGATTATCAGTGAATGTTATACAAATACTGGCCTTTGCAAATCTGCGGGCAGGGAGTATTCCCGTTAGAAGGCGATGTAAAAGAATTCATTTAAAAAGGGTATGTTTATTTATCGATCAACCGGAAAAAGCGGTTTAATTCAGATCGAAGTAGTATGATATTGACACCCTCAGGCCTGGTTTGGAAAAAGGTGTTGAAAATTTTAATCTGAATGAGGGTGGCATACCCAATATTCTATACCAAACCAGGTATCTGTAAATTTTGTATTCTAAAAATTTGGTTGCTTAAGGGGCGCGCCTGTTGTAGTTTAATCTATCGTATTTGATAGTTAAGGGGTTTTATATGCGCGTTGTGGCGCATTAGGAAGAGGGAAAATGGTAGCAAAAAATGAGTTTATTAAGGAAGCCACCCTGCGAATATGTAGTAGTCTGAAAATTGCAGAGGGGTTGTGGGAAACATTCCACTATATCCAACAATTCATGCCCCTGGATGAAATCGTGGCCTATTCATATCACGTGTCGGATGAAGTTCTTCTGCGAATAGCAAGGGTATCTGCTGCCCAGTCCCGGACGGAGACGGCTGTAAAACCGTTAAAAATACCCCGATTTATTATGTTTCTGCAGGGACCTGAGACCATTGATAATATTCGTATGATCAATGATCCCGATCAGGACCAGCTCACCATTCGGATGATACGGGGCGAAATAAAACCTGATTCATCTTTTATTATTATGCGGTTATCCCTGAATGCCCCGCAAATAGGGTTACTTGCCTTCAGGACTGATGGCAGGGGACGCTATCAGGATATCCATTTAAAAACACTTTCCCTATTACAGCGACCTTTCCGTATGGCATTGATAAATGGTTGGCGGTACCGGGAACTAGAACAGGAAAAGGAGTGGCTGCAGGCTGATAGGAAAAATTTTCAGCAGGAAATAGATAAGCAAGGCAAAACTGAGTTGATCGGTAGGGAATTTGGTTTAAAATCTGTTATGCAGCCTATCCGTGAACTAGCTACAGAAAACAGTCCGCTGCTGTTAACGGGTGAGATTGGCACTGGCAAGAAGACACTGGCTACTGAAATTCATCGCATATCACTGCACCGATTGGGTCCTCTGATCAGATTTAGTTGTGGAAGCATCCCCAATAGTGTCACAGAAAGGGAACTGTTTGGGCCGGATAAAGTAGGACATGATTTTGACACACAATATAGACCGGGCTGCCTGGAACGGGCTCATCAGGGAACACTGCTGCTAGAGGAAGTTAGCGAGCTTCCCATGGCCACACAGCAGCATTTAGCAGAAATGCTAACAGAGGAAGCAATTACGACAGGGCAGAGATATCGGTCAGAGCCTCTGGATGTCCGGTTCATCATGTCCACCCGGCATGATTTAGCAGAGTGGGTAGCAAAGGGTAATTTCAGTAAAGGATTATTCGAACGGATAAAGGACTCAAATGTTCGCATACCATCCTTAAGGGAGCGGGTGAGAGATATTCCTTCACTGGCGCATCATTTTATACGTCTAAGGGCAAAAGAGATTGGTTTGCACCAGATGCCGGAAATTGATCCGGATGGTCTGGAGCGATTGATGGCTTATGAATGGCCCGGAAATGTGCGGGAGTTAAAATATGTGGTAGAACGCGAGTTATTTCTCAAGCTCCAGAGACCTTTAACTTTTCAGGGATTAGGTCTTAGGGGGGGTGAGGAGAGGTCTGCTGAATCTCCGCATGAAAAGCAAGCAGTTACTGCTTTAGAACAAGTGGAAAAAGCTCATATTCAGCAAGTATTGGAATTGGCCCAAGGTCGTATTGAAGGTGAAGGCGGAGCCGCGGAGCTGTTAGAAATGCACCCCAGTACACTACGGCACCGATTACGAAAATTAAAAGTTCCCTTTGGGCGCAAAAGTAAAAAATGATTTACCGGATTGCAGCTGATCTGATATTTTGCCTGCATTTGATATTTATTATCTTTGTGGTTGCCGGCGGCCTTCTGGTTTATAAATGGAAATGGGTTTTATGGTTTCATTTACCTGCGGCGGTCTGGGGTATTATGATTGAATTTTTCGGCTGGATTTGTCCACTCACTCCATTGGAGGATCGGCTGCGTCTGGCAGCTGGAGAACAAGGATTATCGGGTGGATTCATTGCAGAATATCTCGTGCCAATTGTATACCCATCCGGATTGAACCCGACGATACAAATTATATTGGGTTCTTTTGTTATTTTCATCAATATTATCATTTATGGGCTTTGGCTCAGGCAGAGGATTAAGTAGATATTGAGCAATATTTTCAATTTTTGGAAAAGAGTAATTACGATCAAACGCCTGGATATTAGAAATTATATACCATTAAAGGATGGGATGCCATGTTAAAGAATTCCCGAAAAGAGCAAACTGAATCCCGCAGAAAAAAAAGTTGGCCATTGCATGTTACCACTAAAAATTTTATCAGAGAGGGGCGGAAAACCGGTGATTTTGGTTTTTTTGATCTGATGCATGGATATGTTTATCTTCGCTGGCCTTACCTGTATATCGGTATTGCTACAGGCGAACACCCATTAGCGCGCCTGGTTTTGCCGCTTTATCGCTGGATTACCAAATTATTACCGGTTGTCAAACGTCACCCGGAATTAGCAACTTTTGCAGATGGTTACCATGGTAAGGTCATGCCAGTGGAGGCAGCGCAAAAATTGGTTAAAATAAAGCGGGAAATCAGGGTTGATGATCTGGAGCAGGTTATTCCTTATACCAAAGCGCGGAGTATCATCATGCACAATCCAGACCATATTGTAGCCTTAGAATGTCCTTGTCGGGCGGCTCGTCCGCAGCCTTGTGAGCCCCTGGATGTATGCTTGATTGTAGGAGAGCCTTTTACCAGCTTTGTCATCGCTCATCATCCCCATAAGGCGCGCTGGATAACGCCACAGGAGGCAGCCGATATCATTCAGGCGGAACATGATCGCGGTCATGTCCAGCATGCTTTTTTCAAGGATGCCATGCTGGGACGGTTTTATGCGATCTGTAATTGCTGCGCTTGTTGCTGCGGAGCCATGCAGGCTTGGCAACATGGGGTCCCCATGCTGGCAGCTTCCGGTTACGTTGCAGAAGTGAGTTCCCAGCAATGTGCTGGGTGCGGAACTTGTGTCATCTTTTGTCAATTCAACGCGCTTACCTTGGATGATGAACCGGTCCAGATTGACCATGAATTATGTATGGGCTGTGGTGTATGTGTTTCCAAATGTGCCTGTGAGGCGCTGCAACTCGTGCGAGCGCCTGAAAAAGGAGAGCCCCTGGAGGTCACTGCGCTCACCAATCCTGTCTCAGAGATTTAAATAAAAAAAGCCCTGATACATTTCATCAGGGCCTTTTGTGATAATAAATACGAATACACTATATGAGGGTAAGAGAGTCAGCTGTCAGTGCTTACTTCATCAGTAAAATTTTACGGAGAGCCTGAAATCCCTCTGCTTCCAGGCGAACAAAATAAATTCCGGTGGGCATATCCTTTCCGCCGCTGTTTTTGGCTAACCAGCGGACCTGATAGTATCCGGGTGCCTGTCTTTGATGGACTAGGATGGTAACCAGGGCGCCACGGTAGTCATAGATCCGAAGTGTGACAAAGGCTGTACGGGGGAGCTGGTAGGGAATGGTGGTACTGGGATTGAAAGGATTGGGATAGTTCTGACCCAAAGCAAAGGACTGCGGGACGATACCATCTGTAGCTAACGCAGTGGTAATTTGGATTGAAACCGCGCTGGAGAGCGGGGAGGCATTCCCATGGTGATCAACAGCGCTAACCCAATAATAATAGGTGGTTCCGGCTTCGATCTGCTGATCAGTGAAAAAGTGGTTGGTTGTCTGGGCGTAAGGATTCATTTCCTGAGGGTTTATATTGGGTGCTGTATCCCGGTAAACTTGGTAATAGCCCAAATCAGCTGCGGTGACCGCCAGCCATTCCAGAACCATACTAGTATCGCCATTTGCGGCCGCAAATAGGTTGGTAGGTACTTCCGGAGCGAGATTATCTACTGAGTAACCATAACTGGTATTGCTGACAAACTTGCCTTCATTCATGGCGGCGATCACCCGAAAGGGATATAAGCCATCTGATTGAGAGGATGAATCTTGCGGGGTATGGCATAGCAGAGTGTATGTGGAGTCGCCATAGGCAACAGTAGAATTGAGAGCGACCCACTCAGATCCATTATTTAATTCTGCAGTATACATTTCAATCGTATCTGTTGAGCTACTCTTGGTGATTAAATTGTTATTATCGAAATAACTGCGCAGGAAACGGACATAAACCCAGCCTCCTTGATCTTGAGGGACATCGCTAATATTCAGTATTTCCGGTTGAGCCGATAGATTAACAGTAATATAATTTTGTACCTGCAGGGTATCACTATGGGTGTCATCGGACACTATCAGCGACACGGTATAGACACCTGGCTGCTCATAAGTATGTACCGGATTGGTTTCTTCACTGGATACACCATCACCAAAATGCCAGATATAGTTCGTTATGGGTTGTGCTCCTTGGAGAGATAAATTAGTGAACTCCACAGTTAGTGGTGCCAATCCTTCAATAACATTCGCGCTGAAGTCCGCGGTTAGTTTAGGTGTTGATTTCCATATTCCCCGGTAATTTCCGAAAATCCAGATTGTACCATCAACGGCGATGTTAGCACCATAGAGATAACTGTTTTCCGGCATATTGGGCAAGGGGTTTTTTTGCCAGGTCAGGCCACTATCCTGGCTGACATAGCACGCTTTTTCCTGATAACCACCGACAGCGAGACCTATTCCGCTAACAGGGTCCATAACCAGGGAGGACAGAATAGAGGGGGGATCATCAAAGTTGGCGGGTGTCCAATGTTGACCTAGATCATTAGTGCACCAAATTTGACTGCTATATCCACTATCAAGCGGATAATAATAGGATAACAAGATATGGTTCTCATCGATAAATTGGATTCCATTGTCGCTTCTACTATAATAGGTATTATCCAGGATAGGCAAATTACCCTGGATACTCGTCCAGCTGGCGGCTCTATTAGTGGTCAGAAAGGGCTCCATGGTCCAGGGGGCTACATTTAAGCGCGCTAAGATCACACCCCAATTTTGATTAAACCAGTCGCCACTGACCACATGGGGACGGGAAGTCGGGGTAGGGGTTACCGATTCAAGAGTATAATCACCAATATCGGGATTACGTAGGATGCGCTTAAACCAGCGGGTACTGGTCACGCCTAATTTCGCAGTACCACTAATATAAAGAGTGCTTTCATTTACCTGCTGAAGATGGGTAATTTGATCCTCATTAACATCGAAGCGCTGTGACCAGGTTTGGCCCCCATCGGTGGTGCACCAGACATATCCAAACACCACCTCATAATTATAGTCGTTACCACCATCATCCAGTGAAAAAGCAACGGCGCCAATATCTTCATTGATAAAACTAACCCGTGGAGTGACTCCCAATCCATCAAAACTAGTGCCCGGTTCGGGAGAAATATCAATCCAGCTCTGACCACCGTCCGTGGTTTTGAACAGGCGGTTATGATTAGTGACCAGATAGCCGAGATCTTTACTGATAAATTCACCGTCAATGTAAGTTGTATTAGGCTCGTCGGGGAGGTTTTCTAATTTGTTGAAGGCCGTTATCTGAGGCGGTATGGGTTGGGGCTCGGTTACTTGGATATAATCTTCAAGCGTTTGGGTGTGGACTTGGTCATTTTTGTAAATGGTTAGATCAACGTCATAAGTGCCGGTTTCTGTATATGTATGGGCCGGATGTTGTGCAGAACTGACTGTTCCGTCACCAAATTCCCACTGCCAGCTCTCCGGTTCACCAGTACTCATATCAATGAAGTTAACCAGTAACGGAGTGGCTCCGCTTGTGACATCGGCCGAGAAAGCTGCCGTTAAAGTTTCCGGTGATTGATGATAGTAGAAGGCGCCCATATCAGCGCGGGTTTGATCGGGATCAAGGGGGGCTTGGGGTGCAGCAGCGTCGATACAGGGAGATCCGCCTTGTAAATGGTAATCGATAGTACTGACAAAGAGTGGATCAGTTGAGAGACTGCCTTCTCCGGCAGTAAGATTTGCATAGTCAGTGGTATTGTTCCAGACGTTATTATAAACGAGAATAACGCTACCCTGATCAGGAATATCCTGGGAAATGCCATAACCATTACTGACGACAATGTTATTCTTTACTGTGGCATCAACAAAACCGGTACGGATGCCGTATTCAGTATTGTTGGCAACCGTATTATTGATGATAAAGGGCGCTCCGGCTTCATAGGCTTGAATTCCATCATATTCACTGTTTTTGATCAGATTATAGCGGATGATCGGTGCCGAGGGTGTGTTGGTACTCCAGTTAACGGTACTGTAGATACCATAGCCACAGCTATCAAAAATACAGTCTTCGATAATCGGATTAGCCCCTTCCACGTAAACGCCGTTCCAGGCCTTGCGGATTTGAATACCTCTTAAAATAGAACCATTACCCTCATTTTGGTTAAAAGTAACTCCGGGAAAGTCAGTGGCATCAATAATACAACTATCCGGTCCACTGGCGGATTGCAGCACAACGGCCTTACCCAGGAAATTAATATCAACATTTCCACTACCGGAGTACACACCATTTTTAATCGTGATGGTATCGCCACTCTGAACGGTATTCATCGCAGCCATAATAGTTGCATAGGGATATTCATAGGATCCGTCGCCACTTGCATCTGAGCCATCGGTAGCTACCCAATAATGATTCCCCTGTGGTACAGGGGAATTAGCTACAATGAGATCATTTCTGACGATTGTGTCGCTAAGATAATCGTCGGATATGGTTAAGGAGACCGAATAGACGCCGGGTGCTGAATAGGTATGGAGGGGATTCTGAGCAGTGGCACTCTGTCCGTCTCCGAAATTCCATAGCCAGGCGGTTATGGTAGTGTTGGGAGCAGTCGACAGGTCAATAAACTGGACTTCCAGTGGGATATCACCGGTAGTCGGCGGATGGGCTTCGAAGTCTGCCGTCAGTTCGGGAGTGACTGTGCCAAATTCAAAGGCGCCAACATCCGGAGCATTGCCTACATATTGGTCAAAATCAAGATCTACGAGGGTGTCGCCATCGAGGACATAAAAGGCGGCGCCGGCATCGATACAGGGTGAGCCGGATTGAAGCAGGTAACTGGCATTCCACTGCGGATCAGGTCCGCTGCTGTTATTAAACAGATTCCCTTCCAGGATATTATAGGTATGGCCATAAATTGTCTGAATGCTGCTGGTACCGCCTTTGAGGTTGGAATAGGCAAGATTCAATTCTCCGTAGGAGGCCAGATAGATCTCGGGAACCACTCCGGTGACAGTATTATCCCAGACAATCGAATTAATCAGAGTGGGGCGCGAAATATAACTGGAAATCCCCCCGCCCCACACATAGGCTTTGTTATGGGCAATCACTGTATGGTTGAGGATGGGATCGGAATTATACATGCTGATCCCGCCTCCGCCAATAGAACTCTGGCTCGTACTGGTCGAGATATTACGGGCAATGAGAACATGGTCAAAGCGCAGGCTATCCGAGAAGTAAATATATACGCCTCCGCCGATACTGGCCTGATTATCGGTTATTTTTACATTTCTGAGGTGGGGACTGGCACTGTCAATGAACAGGCCGCCACCGGCATTGGCGGTATTGCCACAGATTCGCGTATCAGTAATGAGTGGAGCAGATCTTTTAATCAAAATACCGGAACTCTGATTGTGTTTAATGACTGAATTTGCAATGACCGGAGCGGAATAGTTGTGGATCCAGATCCCATAATTTTGATTGTCTGCAATGATAATATGATTTAAGTGGGCCTGCGAATTGGACATACTGATACCATTCTCTGAATTAGCGTTCAGTCTGAGCCATTCTAATGTCGGATTGGCATTTTCAATCAGAATGCCATTATAGTTACCGGAACTGCTTTTGGTAATGGTAAAGCCGATGATCCGCAGGGCTGCGGATTCATTATTTTCAATGCGAATTCCGTTCTGACCCGGTGCACTTGAGATCACCGTATTATTAATATCCATGGTGTCAGCTGTGGTCAAAAAGTGAGATGCCAGGGTAAAGTCTTTGCCCAGAGTGCTCAGACTCTCAGCATAATTACCCGGGCTTACCAGAACAGTGTCTCCGCTGCCGACGGAATCAATGGCCGTCTGGATGGTACTA
>CAZXFH010000037.1:0-5589 GCA_964640055.1 uncultured bacterium
TGAAATCCACAAAAAAACATCTCCTACTAGTACAACTTTTAGGGCGTGCCTCCAATAGAGTTTGCTGTAAAACATTTACTTTTGAAAAATGATCATAAATGTTATTTTTGACCAGTTTGTCAAATGAAAGGGGAAAAATGAATTATTGTGATCTCCGTTGTAAACATGCGCGTTTTCCCGATAAATTATCCGATGGTTCCCTGACTTGCCGAACTTTTGTCGGCTTGTATTGTGAGCGCTTAAAAAAAGTGGTTACAAAAAATGCGCCCTGTGAAGCCGAGCAGACGCAGATGAAGAGGCATAATAATGCAGATAAAAATTAATAATGGAGGATAAGTATGAGCACTCGGGCCCTAATCTCAGTCCTGTTATTTCTATGGCTGAGCTTCATTATCTCGCTTAACGGACAGGTTAATTACGTCGAAAAAGAGAAATATCCGGTGATTGAGGAAATGCGGAATCAGGTAGAGCAGGAAGAAGCCCTACTGGATTCAATTACTGCAGCAATTATTGAGAAGCATGAGGAGCGTATTGATAGAGAACGCAAGGAACGAGTAGCCCTCAGAGCTAATCTCGATAATGTCGATATGCCCGACGCACCAGCTGACTTTGAGACCTGTTGGCATTTTGATCCCACACCGCAATACTATACCGGAACTTGCTGGAGTTTCTGCACTACTTCTTTCCTGGAATCAGAACTTAAACGCCGTTATGATAAAGAAATAAAACTTTCTGAACTGTTTACGGTCTACTATGAATATGTTGAAAAGGTCAAAGGCTATATCAGGGAGAGAGGTTATTCAGAATTTGGTCAAGGCTCTGAATCGAATGCCGTCCTGCGGATTATGGAAAAATATGGCGCCGTGCCCCGCGAAGCTTATACTGGTCTGAAGCACTATGACCGTCACAACCATAAGTTGATGTATCAGGCTATACAGAATTATCTGGAATACTGTGATGAAAAAAAATACTGGGATGCAGACGTCATCATGGCCAAAATAAAAGCGATTTTAAACCGGTATATGGGGGCTCCTCCGACAACTTTCCTTTATAAGGGTAAAGAAATGACACCCCGTGAATTTTACCAGAATGTAATGCAAATCGATAGCCAGGATTACTGTGAATTTATGTCCACCATGGCCATCCCTTTTTACACCCGCGGTAAATTTGATGTGCCGGATAACTGGTGGCATGATTCCAGTTATTACAACATTCCGTTGGAGGAATGGTATAACTTGTTGTCCCACGCTTTGGAAAAGGGTTACAGCGTTTGTATTGGGGGAGATGTCAGTGAACCGGGTTATATTGGAGCTAAAGATGTGGCCTTTGTAACCGAGTCAGATATTCCGCTGGAATATATAAACCAGCATAGCCGTGAATTCCGTTTTTACAATGAAACCACTACCGATGATCACGGCGTGCATATCGTTGGATATACAACCAAGGGATGGGGAAATAATAAACATGACTGGTATCTGATCAAGGATTCGGCCCGCAGCGGAATGCATGGGGAATACGAAGGCTATATTTTCTATCGAGACGATTATGTACGGTTAAAAATGCTGACCTTTATGGTCCACCGGGATGTTGCCAAGGATATTCTGACAAAATTTTAAGATTGAACAATGAAGATTTAGAAAAACATATCATGCTTATGTCGATTTAAACTCACAGATAAGAACTCTTAATTATATTTCATGTTATTTATTTGAAATATGGTTTGCTGGTCCAGGATAATCAGGCGCTCAAGATGCAATTATCCCAACTGGATAGAAGCCCGGTTAATCATGTTAGATTGGGTTTCGGGCTACTTGGTGTAGCTCTTGTAAACGGGAATTACATCACATCGAAACACCTTATTAAAAAAATATATCACAGACCATTTTCCGGCGATTTAACACACGGGGCATACCACTTGCCCTGTTTTTTTGATAATGAGGGAGGAGAAGTCTATGATCATCTGGGATATATGCCCGGAGATGAAAAAGAGTGGGGAAAAACAATTTTAGCGCATTTTCCTTTGGATGAGGGAAAAGTATCGGATTGATTAGCAGAATCCTGCTCATATTAGTGACCGTTAAAAGTGCAATCATCATAGCTCAAAAGATGTCTATCTTTCCGGTAATGGTGAGACACGGAAAAGGCCAAACAAATAGCAAACTCTCCATAAATTCCGCACTCACTGGGTCATAAAAGTGGAAATCCATTTTTCAGCCAACTGAACACCATGTCGGTCAGTCAGGTAAGTCTCGATCTCTATTTTATATTCTGTATCGGAGTGCAGAGTTGAATCCGGGGAAAACCGTAGGATTGAATTACCTTCCATGATTCGAGTGTTAATATGGTATTCAAAATCCGGGGTGAAATGGATCGCTTCAGATATCCTCTTTTCATCGATAATATTATTAAATTTAATATAAATACAATTCAAATTTGCAGGGACCAGTTGTTTATCATAAGGATTTACATCGTCAACCTTCAAAGGAGGAATGGTGACCACAAGTGTTGTATCACTTCCCAGGTAATTTCCGTCAATATCCCGTAAACTCTGATCAAGATCAATTACTATTGTAGTATCAGACATCCATCCTTGGGTTGAATATAGATATAAATATTTACTGGTGGATGTTGGTATATAAACATTGATATGGGGACTAATGGTTATATTGGCCATTAATCCATCTGAAGCCACCGCTGAATTGAAAATAAATTCCAGAGGATCATAATCGACATAGGAACTGTATCTCCCTCTGCGTATTTGCGGACCAAAGTATTCCAATCTAAATGGTTCTGATATAAAGGAGAAGGAATAGGGGAATTCCAAAGGAACACCACTCTGGGTTCGAATGGTGGTATCCAGGGTAACGGTATATTCTGTATCCTTGATTAACTCAAAGGAGATTCTGAAATCAGTATTTCGGTAGCTTGAGACCTGGAAGTCAATCATTTCCGGTTTAAAATGAATTCCCTTTTCCACTTTATCCGTTTGCATGGCTTTACAGAAATCTATGGAAAAATAACTAACTGAAATGTCAGTTTGCCCGTCATATATGGATATCTGCGAAATTGGGTAGGGTATTCGATCCAATTCCACTTCACCGATATTATTAACTTCATCATCTCCGATGTATACATTCTCCATTTTCCTTTTACCATATTCCGGAGCATCAAATAGCAGGTTATAATGGCCGGGTTTGAGTTTCTTAATGGCAAAATATCCATCAGGCTCAACTTCAACATGGCGAATATCATCGGTGGTAGAGACTTCCACAAAAGCCTCGATTCCGGTAGGAAATAGATGTCCGATAATCGTGCCCGGTTCTTTTTCAATAGACACATTAACTACTTGTTCGCAAGCCGTAAAAATGATTAACAAACTAAAGGAAAAACATAAGTACTTCATCTTGCAGCTCCTTTATGTTAACATTTACTTTTCAAGTGAGGCTTTTTGCCGTGAAAAAATCTTATTTGGCGGTTCTAGTAAATTGTTTTACCGTTTTTTTAGGTTGCAAGATTGTCATCAGTTTCCAAGCTATCAGACAACCTATCAGATAATAGATGAAATCGGTCCATACAAAAGTGGTCCCTAGCAGAGTACGGCCCAGAAATGACCGACGCAATGCTCTCAACAGCGGAGCCTGCCAAAGTTGCATTATTTCCAATAGGGAAGTCACCCCAAAGACCACGCCTGCTATTTTGAATGGCGCTATCCGGGGGAAGAGGAAGAAAACCACCAAACACCAAAAGATAACATATATCAAACCGCTCAAGGAATTATTGACCCAGTTAAATCCATAGCCGTGATAGGATTTAATCCCAAATCCGAGCGGAACCAAAAAAATAATGAGGACCAAAAGCCTAAAATTTGGTTTGAAGTAAGTCATTATTTAGGCATATAATTTTGCATTTTTAGAGCGAGAGACGAGATTTGAACTCGCGACAACCACGTTGGCAACGTGGGGCTCTACCACTGAGCTACTCTCGCATATCAAATTTCAAGGCATAATTTAAATTTTTCAGGAAGCATTTGCAATATATTTTGTCGGTTATTTTAGATTAATTTTTCAGATACATTTAAAACCTATCTGATAATATTAAGGCACTTTATACCAGGTAAAAATAAATAGGAAAAATAAAATCTAACCAATAATTTGCATGCAAAATTTAGACTTTTTGATAAGCATTGATGAAATATTAGTATGACTTTAAAAAATAAATATTGTATTATTATTCCCCTTTATCAAAACGCAAATACAATCGGCCTGCTAATTAAAGAGATTCGGACCTATTTGCCGGAAGTATTTGTCTTTATTGTCGATGACGGCTCTACCGATAATCCGGCTCGAGAAATAAAATCATCCAGGAATATTGTCCTTCTCAGACATTCCGAAAACAGGGGTAAGGGAGCCGCCTTAAAGACCGGACTGCAAAAGGCCTTAACCCAAGGGTTTCAAAGCGCCATTTTTATGGATAGTGATCTACAACATCCACCATGTTTGTTGCCGAAATTCATCCAAAAGCACTCTCATCAAAAGGTTGATTTTATACTGGGTCGCCGTTACTTTAAACCCGGGATCATGCCCGGGCATCGTATTTTATCTAATTTGATCACCTCACTTTTAATCTCAATTCGTGTAAACAAAAGAGTGCATGACAGTCAATGCGGTTACCGCTTGATCAATTTGCAAGGTATAAATCCGGCCGATTACACCGCCAGGGGGTTTCAATTTGAAAGTGAATTTATTATTAAAGCCCTCCTACAAGACAAAACATATACTGATTTAAAAATCCCTACAATTTACAATAAATCAATGAGTTCCATAAATAATCTAATGGATACGTTCAGATTTTTGGGGCTCTTTATTAAGAGCTATCTCTGGACTTGAATTTAAAGCCGAAAGTCAGTTAAGGAGCCAAGATGACAGAAATTTTAAAAATGATCGCGATTACTTTTATTCCCACTTTGGAATTAAGGGCATCCATACCCTATGGAATTTTTATTGCTGATTTACCCTGGTTTTCGGTCTTTATAATTGCCCTGATTACCAATATAATTCTGGGATTCATAATATTTTATCTGATCGAATGGATAATTTTTGTGATAACCAAAATAAAACCAGTTAATTATTTCTGGCAAAAATATGTAGCAAGAACCCAGCGGCGGATCCATAGTGGTGTCCAAAAATACGGCGAGTGGGCGGTGATGGTATTTATTGGTATTCCTTTACCCGGATCCGGGGTATACACCGGCGCTTTGGCGGCCTTTCTGATAGGACTCAGCCCCAGAAAATTTATCATCGCAAATGTTTTTGGGGTGATCATTGCCGCTGTGCTAGTTACCCTCATTTGTATGACAGGTGCAGGTATCTCCAGTATTTTTATTAAACAGGTGAATTGATACAAACTTCTTAGATTAAGTTTATTTGTTTATTTTCATTGTTATTTCATCTGGATCACAGTAAATTTTCAGCGCTTTTATTGGCAATTGACGGGGTGTAGCGCAGCCCGGTTAGCGCGCTTCGTTCGGGACGAAGAGGTCGTCAGTTCAAATCTGACCACCCCGACACCATGATCTACACAGTTTATATC
>CAZXFH010000037.1:5689-32491 GCA_964640055.1 uncultured bacterium
GCGCTATATTGAAAAACTGATCAGAGAAGGTTAGCGCGTCCCGACCCGTCGGGAAGGTCGTCAGTTCAAATCTGACCACCCCGACACCATGATCTACACAGTTTATATCCTGTATAGTAATTCTAAAGATAAGTATTATATCGGTCATACTGACGATCTGCTACGTCGTTTCCCGGAACATAATACTGGTCAATGTAAAGCCACTAAATATGGCGTACCTTGGATTGTGGCCTTTACCCAAGTATTTGCTACCCGTGCCGCTGCTGTTAAATTTGAATTGAAGATCAAAAGGATGAAGAGTCGGCGCTATATTGAAAAACTGATCAGAGAAGGTTAGCGCGTCCCGACCCGTCGGGAAAAGGGCTATATATTTTGTTGCATATTCAACATAAATAGGGAAGCGGTTGATCGCCCTTTTAATAGGAATTCATTTTAATTTTATTAAATTGCAATTCTGTAAAGGGGATATCTGCTTTTTCTTCGGCCGGATAGCCAAGGGCAATTATGGCTTCTATACGCAATTTTTTGGGTAAGCTTAGTTGTTTGCGTATATATTGTTCGGCGGATATATTCTGGTCATGTTGCCGATTACGAATTTGTATCCAGCAGCTGCCCAACTGAAGTGACTGAGCTGTTAACTGAAGAATAATAGCGGCTATGGAACAATCCTCAATCCATACATCGGATTGAGTTTCATCAGCACAGATGAGGATTCCCAGAGGTGCATTTTTCAGAAACCGCGCACCATGGGATTTTGAACGAGACAATTTAGATAATAATTCCTCCTCATCAATAAAGATAAAATTCCAGGGATTGATATTACGGGAAGAAGGTGACCTAAGACAGGCTTCTTTTAATATTTCCAATTTATCTTTTTCAATACCTTTATCCTGATATTTACGGATGCTACGTCGTTGCCTAAGAATTTCAATCATGGGCTAAACCTTTCTATCTATATTAGGTTAATTGTCTATTATACAGGAAAATAACATGTATATGTTAAAGTTCTTGTCCAAGCTATTTAAAGTTAGTACTAAGATAAAATATTAATTTGTTGGAGATTTTGTTTTATGACTGATGACTGCAATTTTGTTGGTACGCCCAGGAGGAGTCGAACCCCCAACCTTCTGGTCCGTAGCCAGACGCTCTATCCAGTTGAGCTATGGGCGCTCTTGTTCTAAAAAGCCCTATAATTTATTCGAAACCAGGCAATATCTCAAATAAAATCCATGCCCGCTTTATCATTTTTATTTTCTACCTGTTTTAAATCTTAGCCGCCCCATATTCTAAAATTTTTAATGTATTTTTAACTTATTATTTATACTTTACTTGTGATGATAAGCCAATTTAAACATTCTGCATATCTACAAGTTCTTAAATAGGGGAAAGGCAGGTATTATTCCATGGCGATTACTTATCAAAACAAAAAAAACGATACCTATTATTTGATAAACAAGCCCACTAAAAAAGGCAAACAGCGTTATTACTTTACCAAATATCCTGCGGATAATCTGGTTGAAATCCTTCCGCAGGGCTATGAGATTTATGAGAACACTTATGGACAGGTGTTTTTAAAGAAAAAGACCGCTAAATCAATCCCTACGGCGGAAAAAAAGGCTCTGCAACGGTTAATCAGAACTAATTTGGATCAAAATCAATATTTCCTGGAGATTGTCAATAATGCAGCGGTCATCTATCAAGCGGATCTTGAGGGGGTATTGACACTGAATGTTGGTCAAGGTGAAATAGAATTAAATGACTTCTCTGCGGTTGAACTGACGTATACCCCTGTATATAAAATTGAATTGTTGTCTGCTGATAAAGATAAAAAATACCGGCTGTTACAACACAAGTCACAAGGATCCTTGATTAGCTGGCAATACATCGACAGTTCAAATGATATTAATCAACTAATAATTAATCATTTAAATGATATCAGTGAACGCTCTCAGGACAGTTTAAAATTTCAATTTGACTAGAATCAAAAAGGTGATAAAAATGAAAATAGAATCTTATCAATTCGGAAAAATGGTAGTGGATGGTAAAACCTATAAAAATGATTTGGTCATTTTTCCTGATAGAATTGAGGCTGATTGGTGGCGTCAGGCGGGGCATGCGTTGTCCAAAGCGGATGTCAAGTCAATCATTACGGCCCAACCGGATAGTTTATATATCGGCACAGGCAAATACGGTATGATGAAGGTAAGCACAGAAGTACAGAATTATTTAAAATCTGAGGGCATCTCTTGGGTTTATATTGACAAAACCGATGATGCAGTCCGCGCTTTTAATGCCGCTGAATCAAAAACGACAGTCGGCGCTTTTCATTTAACCTGCTGAATTAAATCGCTCACCTCATCACATATCAAAAATAAATATTTAAAACAATAATAATTGTTATCACAATAGCTATGATTTGCTCTGTAACTTAAGGCTTAAAACACCTAAATACAATTAGACATAAGATATATTATGTAAACTATCGGATCAAATAAAATATAAAGGTCTATAAGTTAAGAGAGCGTTCTTGCATATTCTATATTAAAGAATGATGTTTCTAAAGTTTAAATTTTATGGGGCTTGAAGCCAGCAATCTTTTGATAGTCTTTTGATTGATAGGCCGCTTGCAGTTCCCGGGCAATGGTTTTTGATTGGTAATGAGTGTTAGCAATTGAATGGTAATAAACAGCCGGAGTGCCTCTCGAAGAGCTGATTTGATGGGCATATTGCTCAATAACTTTATTTTCTTGCTCATTGCGTCCGACTACAATCCAGGCTTGGTCTTCAGAAAAATAATAATGGCGCCCTATATTCACTAAGGGCAGTGTCTTTTCATTTACTAAATCTCGTTCTAACAACGTGGCATAGCGCCGTGCTAATTCCTTTTGACAAAGCAGGCAACCGCCGGCAGGTGTAGGATATTGATTGATATGATATTTTTTGGCCAACTCAAACTGTATTTTTCGGCTTCTCCCTTTCAGTCCCATTTCTTTAAGTGGGCGGATCACCTCGAAGTCTAATTCCTTATCAAAAATGCGTTGCGCATTTCCGGTCTGAGACATGGGGCGTTGTCCGGGAACCTCACCGGTTGCAATTCCATCAATGTTATGTTGGACAGCATAATTATGAACATATTTAAACATAAACAATTTACAATCGATACAAGGATTATATCCAGCACCACGCCCAAAGTGAGGATGTTTAAGAATTTCCAGATACTCGGTCAGCATAACGCCTTGTGTACAATCAAGTATTTCTAAAGGAACCTGAAAATTTTCCAGGAAATTATCATTTAGGGGTTTATCTGAGGCAAAGGGTAATTTAAAAAAGACTGCCTCCACCCTATTATCCTGTTCCTGTAAGATACGTACAACCAGACGGGAGTCTAACCCACCGGAATACAATACAGCAATATTTTTATGCTTTAATTCTGTCAATAGCAAGATATTTACAGGGTAGTAATTTATTTTACAACCAAGCTGACAAGTTTATTTTTAATCACAATTTTCTTTTTGATTTCCTTGTCAGTAATATGCTTTTGCACATTCTCCAAGGCTAACGCTTTGTCAAGACATTTCTGATCCGGAGCATTACGCTCAATCTCAAATTGCCCGCGGACTTTTCCATTCACCTGGACTGCCATTTTTATGGTTTCTTCTTTCAGGTATTTATGGTCATATTGAGGCCAATCCGCATAAGTCAGTGCTGTTAATCCTAACTTTTCGGCAATTTCTTCGCTAATATGGGGTGCAAAAGGATTAAGGAGATGGATAAATGGGATGATTACAGATTTAGGGATAGCGTTCAATTCATATAATTTATTAATAAATACCATCAATTGGGATATAGCGGTATTAAACTTCAGATTTTCAATATCCTGGGTGACTTTAAAAATAGTTTGATTAAGCGCAATACGTAATTCATCCTGGGGATCAATATCTTCAGAGATCTCCCTTGGTTTCCCATGATCGTCAATGAGCAAATTCCAGACCCGGTTTAGAAAGCGATGTATACCTTCAATGCTGGCAGTATTCCAGGGTTTTGTTTTTTCCAAAGGTCCCAAGAACATTTCGTACATCCGGAAAGTATCAGCACCATAGGCCTTCAAGACCTCGTCCGGGTTAATCACATTTCCACGGGATTTACTCATTTTCTCCCCATCTTCACCCAGTATCATGCCTTGGTTGATCAATTTTTTAAAAGGTTCCGGAGTGCTTACAAAGCCTAGGTCATAGAGCACTTTATGCCAGAAACGGGCATATAAAAGATGCAGCACAGCGTGTTCAGCACCTCCGATATATAAATCCACCGGCATCCAATATTTTTCTTTCTCTAGGTCCCAGGGTTTGTCATGGTTATGGGGATCGAGATAGCGTAAATAGTACCAACAGGAGCCTGCCCATTGGGGCATGGTATTGGTATCATAGCCGACTCGCTTACCGGTCTCCGGATCAATAAAATCCATCCAGGATTCAACGTTGGCCAGTGGAGATTCACCAGTGCCACTAGGTTCATATTTTTCCAGCTCCGGTAATTTCAGAGGTAAATCATCTTCTTTCACCGGAACCACTTCTCCATCCGGAGTTATTTTTAAGGGAAAGGGCTCACCCCAGTAGCGCTGCCGGGAAAAAACCCAGTCCCGCAGTTTATAGCGGACTTTGGCTTCCCCTAAGTCTCGTTCTTCCAGCCAGTGTGTAATTTTCTTTTTAGCCTTCTCTACCGGCAAACCATTCAAAATAGCAGAGTTCATTAGGGTTCCATCACCTTCCCAGGCTGCTTTGGTAATATCGCCGCCGGAGATTACCTGCACAATAGGCAGATCAAACTTATGTGCAAATTCCCAGTCACGCTGATCATGCCCGGGAACAGCCATGATTGCACCCGTACCATAACTCATCATGACATAATCAGCGGTCCATACCGGTATTTTTTTATTATTGACCGGGTTAATGGCATATAAACCAGTAAACACACCGGTTTTTACTTTAGCCAGTTCGGTCCGGTCTAAATCGCTTTTTTTAATCGCCTGAGTTTTATATTGGTGAACCTGATCCTGATATTTTGAAGGTACAAACTCATCTAAAATGGGGTGCTCCGGCGCCAATACCATATACGTTGCACCGAATAAGGTATCCGGTCGTGTGGTAAAAACCCGTATGACCTGGTCAATGCCATCCAGTTTGAAAATTATATCGGTACCTTCAGACTTTCCGATCCAGTTGCGTTGCATTTCTTTAATACTATGCGGAAAATCAATCAGATCAAGATCTTGTAACAGACGTTCGGCATAATCGGTAATTTTTAATACCCACTGCCGCATGGGTTTGCGGATAACCGGATGCCCGCCTCTTTCGGATTTCCCATTGATGACTTCCTCATTGGCCAGTACTGTTTTTAAGGCCGGACACCAATTAACCGGAACTTCTGATTGATATGCCAACCCCTTTTTATAGAGCTGCAAAAAGATCCATTGGGTCCATTTATAATATTCCGGATCAGTGGTATTGATCTCCCGGTCCCAGTCATAGGAAAATCCAAAAGATTTGATCTGCCTTTGGAAAGTTTGAATGTTTTTTTCCGTGGTCTTCTTCGGATGAGTACCGGTTTTCAGAGCATAGTTTTCCGCGGGCAAACCAAAGGCATCCCATCCCATGGGATGTAAAACATTGTACCCTTTTTTACGTTTATAGCGGGCAATTATATCGGAAGCAATATATCCTTCTGGGTGACCGACATGCAACCCTGCCCCAGAAGGATAAGGAAACATATCCAGCACATAATATTTCGGTTTTTCTGAAAAATCGATGGCTCTAAAAGTCTTATTCGCGGCCCAGTTTTTTTGCCATTTTTTTTCGATCTGCTTAAAAGGATATTCGCGACTCATAACTATTTAACCTTCTTGATTTTATTTGGCGAATTACACGCATTGAAAACAACCCGTTAAAATATCCATCTGAGGTAAAATATTCAAGAAAAATACAGGCCAGACAAGTCGGTTATGGAATCAATAAAAACTTAAATTCGTACCGGAAGTTATTTACCGGAAGTATTTAGAATTAAATGATTCTTCCGTTTACAGGTATTAATATAATCTTCGTAGACGGATGGTCTCCGGGATATTGTTTATTTCCTCAATAAGTTTTTCCTGATATGCTTTCATTATATCCGTGATCACGTATCCGATGTCATTGTTGGTTTTTAAATATTGTCCGTCGATATTAATGCTATATTTAGCAAAAATATTATTTATCTTAGCCAATATTCCCGGCACATTGTTATGGATATGAATCAGCCGGTGAGCGTCTTTCAGTTCCGGCAATTGTAAATTGGGAAAATTGACACTATTCATGGTGCTTCCGGTAAAAAGAAAGTCGAAAATCTTGGCGGGTACAAACTGGGCAATATTCCGTTGTGCTTCTTCAGTACTGCCGCCGATATGCGGAGTAATAATGGTATTAGGTAAATTCTGCAGTTCGGTATTAAACTTAGCCTGACTGGTGGCGGGTTCCTGAGGGAAGACATCAATGGCCGCACCGGCAATCTTGCCTTGCTGAATATATTTTACCAGGGCTTGATGATCAACAACAAACCCACGGCTCAAATTAAGAAAAAAAACTCCTTTTTTCATGATGGCAAACTCAGCCTTGCCGATCAAGTTGATGTTGCTAGGTCGTCCGTCCACATGTACTGTAATGATATCCGCCTGCTTTAACAGCTGATCAAGATTTGCACAGCGCTGGGCATTGCCCAGCGATAATTTATCTTCAATATCATAGTATATTACCCGCATTCCCAGCGATTCGGCTAAAATGGACAGCTGCGCACCAATATTGCCATAGCCAATAATGCCCAGGGTTTTACCGCGGACCTCATGATTGCCCTGCGCGGACTTTTCCCAATAGCCTTGATGTAATTTGCGACATTTATCAAAGACGCCCCTGATTAAGCCGATCATTTCCCCTACGACCAACTCAACAACACTACGGGTGTTACTATAAGGTGCGTTAAAGACCACAACCCCATGCTGGGCGCAAGTTGCCAGCTCAATTTGATTTGTTCCGATACAAAAAGCACCAATAACCAGTAATTTATCCGCAGCTGCGATTATATCCGGGGTGATCTGGGTTTTCGACCGGATTCCTAATATATCGACATCCTTGATTTTGGTTTTTAATTCCTTTTCGTCCAGACTTTGCGGCACTGTAGACACAGCAAAGCCCTGCTCCCGGAATAGATCAGCCGCTAAAGGATGAATCTTTTCTAACAAGAGTACCTTTAATTTATTTTTTTTCTGCAAATTTGTATTTTGGATCATAATAATTTAATTCCATGTTTTTGACATTCACACAACATTTCATCGGGCCAGATACTGCTTTGAACCTCGCCAATATGGGTCTTTCTCAGGAAAAACATACATAACCTGGATTGGCCAATACCACCGCCAATACTTTGGGGCAACTCGTCTTTCATTATACGCCGGTGAAAATATTGTGACAGTTTGTCTTCTTCATCTTTTAGTTTCAATTGTAATTGCAGAGCCTTTTTATCAACTCGAATTCCCATGGAAGATATTTCCAACGCACAATTCAATACTGAGTACCAGACTAAAATATCACCATTCAATCCCTTATGACCCTCATTGTCTGGGGTTGTCCAATCATCATAATCCGCCGCACGCTCATCGTGGGGTCGTCCATCGGTTAAGTCAGCTCCGATACCAATGATAAAAACGGCTCCCTTTTCTTTACAGATCGTATTTTCTCTTTCCCGGGGCGAAAGATTGGGATACCGATCGGCCAGCTCCTGGCTATGAATGAAATAAATATTTTGGGGCAAATAAGGTTGCATTATTTTCGAAAAATTTTGATAAACCTCTTTTTCAGTAATTTTAATAACTTGATAGATTTTCTTGACAATATACTTCAATACCGAGAGGCTGCGTTCATTTTCAGCGATAATACGTTCCCAATCCCATTGATCCACATAGATCGAATGTAAATTATCCAGATATTCATCCGGTCGGATCGCATTCATATCAGTATATAAACCTTCGCCGCTAATAAACCCGTAATCTGCCAGGGCGTTACGTTTCCATTTGGCCAGGGATTGCACAATCTCCGCCTTTTCACCTGTAGCTTTAATGGTGAATGATACCGGCATTTCTTTACCGGTTAAATAGTCATTGATTCCTGTCCTTCCTAATACAGAGATTGGCGCTGATACTCTTTTCAGATTCAAGGCCCGGGCAAATTCCTCTTGAAAATGATCCTTGATAAACTTAATTGCCTCCTCTGTTTCCCGCAGATCCAGAAGGGAGAGATGTTTTTTATCGGGAAATATCAGTGACCCATTTTTAAACTTTTTTAAATATTCTTTTAATACCACGATTTTGACTCCTATTTATTATCGGCATTCTAAGGCAATAAACGAGCCTGCTGCCAAAATTATCATTTTATATTTATTAAATATCAATTCACCTCTAGCCTCTTCATGATTTCATCCGTATTATTAAGTATATTGTTATAGTTATTGATTATCAGCGATTTAGCATTTTTAATATATTCTCTCATTTCCGGTGATATGGCTTCAGGTAATTCCTCCTCATCAAGAACTTTTATTTGATCTTGCGGGGTAATTAAAATATCAACCATTAAATCCCGCCAACTGAATACGGGGGGGCTCAATTCCACCTGATCGGCAATATTAAAATAATTGCCTAAGGGACCCCCTTTATCTGGCCAATACCACCGATACAAGGTATAAGGCCTGGCAGGCCAATAAAAGGCATAGGTTAAAGAATTGGGCGGCAGAAAAAGGTTATCAACCTGATAAGAGCAGGGCAAAATATATTTTAACAGCCCGTAATCCGGTTGAAGATCAATCAACTTACACTCATAGGTCTGATTTTTACCTATCAATTTCCTTTTCAATTCTATACAGGTCTTCATAATACAGGATGTAATGATCAGTGAACCTGACGGCTCTATGCGCTAAGGTGTTCTATTAATATCTTGGTACCTATCCCGATTAAAATAAGCCCGCCTACAACTTCAGCCCTTTTTCCCACCAAATCACCGATTTTGCGACCGATCAAATGTCCTAGCAGAGCAATAACAAAGGTGACGACGCCGATGAACAGGGCTGGTTGCAAGATAGATTCGATCAAAAATGAAAATCCGAAGCCCACAATTAGGGCGTCGATACTGGTTGCTACAGCCAATAAGAAAAGGGTTTTGAGGGATTCGGCATATTCCCGCGGACAGGCTTCCACGTCCGGTTTAAAACCCTCATAGATCATTTTGCATCCGATAACAGCCAGCAAGACAAAGGCAATCCAATGATCGATGTGGGCAACTATAGTTTTCAGGGAGGTTCCCAATCCAAACCCGATTACCGGCATTATGCCCTGGAACAGGCCAAACATAAAGGAAGCCCGCAAGGCTTTGCGTAATTTATTGACCGTCAATTGCAAACCGCAGCTCACCGAGACCGCAAAGGCATCCAACGCAAGGCTAAACGCAATTAAAAACAGCGTTAAAAAGGTCATTATTTAGCTTAAACCATAACTTAAATTAAATCTATATATTTCTTTAATTCCCAGGAAGTTACTTGTTGTTGATATTCACCTACTTCCCGCATTTTCACATTTCTGTATTTACGGCTTAGGTGCTTACCAAGGGCCGCATTTATCAGGTTGTCCTTTTCCATTTCCCGCAAGGCTTCCATCAAAGAGGTGGGCAGTGTATCAATTTTATGACGATTTTCATGTCTGTTATTCAGTTCATAGATATTTTCTTCTAACGGTTTTGGTGGTGTCAATTTTTTATTAATGCCCTCCAGGCCAACTTTTAGCATTGTGGCAAAAGCCAGATAGGGATTGCTGGAAAGATCCGGACAGCGTAATTCAATACGGGCGGAGCTCTCTTTTTGTTTAAACCATTGAGGAATACGGATTAATGATGAGCGGTTCATACTGGCCCAGGTGATATAGATCGGCGCTTCAAAACCAGTGGTGAGCCGTTTATAAGAATTAATTGTCGGGTTCAGTAAGGCACACATGCCCTTTATGTGGCGTAATTGACCGGCGATAAAGTGTTTTGCCAGCGCCGATAGCCGGTATTTGTCATTAGGATCGAAAAATAAATTTTTCCCGGTGGTTTCATCAAAAAGACTTTGGTGTACATGCATTCCAGAGCCGGGGTGACCCTCCAGCGGTTTAGGCATGAAAGTGGCGCGCAAACCATGTTTTTGGGCAATGGCTTTGACTGTATATTTAAGGGTCAAAAGCTTATCGGCAGTTTCCACAGCGGTGCCATAGGTGAAATCTATTTCATACTGCCCCTTACCTACTTCATGATGGGCCGCTTCGACAGCAATACCGAAATGCCTTAATTCCGAAATAATTTCTTTGATGATTTTAGTGCCGGTGTAAGGGATCATATCAAAGTAACTGTCATAATCCAAGGGATTGGTGGTTAAAGGATCCTCCTTTTTAAATAGATAGAATTCTAATTCCGGCCCGGTATAGAATTTATAACCGGCTGCTTTTGTTTCCATAGTCATTTTTTTCAGAATATGACGGGGGTCATCCTCAAAATGGCTTCCGTCGGAGCGGTAAATATCACAAATCACTCGGGCAGTGCGCCCGTTTTCCGTTAGCCAGGGTACCAGCGCATAGGTAGCGATATCGGGGCGCAAGAACAGATCGCTTTCCTGAATACGGGCAAAGCCTTCAATCGATGATCCGTCAAACCAGACACCGTCCTGCATTGCTCCTTCCAGTTCGGTAGCAGGAATCACCACTTCTTTGGGAACCCCTAAGAGATCAAAAAATTGCAAGCTAATGAAATCGACCTTGTCATTTTTTACTCTTTCCAGCATGTATTCACCTAATTTTATTAATAGTAAAAGTCATAAGAATAGAATTTCTACTTTCCGAAAAGATTCAAATTTAAGACGAAATATACGCATAATATTTACTGAAAATCAAAATCTTTTTATCTATTGATAGCAAACCTAATAAGCGGGTATCAGCTGTACAAAGAAACTGCCCTGATCAGGTGTGCTCTAATTCAATCAGGGTAGTTAAGAGTAATCCGATGGAGATCCGGATTATTTTGCTATCACACCAATACCGGATCGTTCAGGCAGTTTAAGTCTTCCGTTGACAACTTTTACCCCGTCATAGGGATCATTGGAGATCAAAAGGTTTCCGTCCAAGTCCGCATAGTCGATCAGAGAGCAGAGATGGGCGGCCGCAGTAATCGATACAGAAGAGGCGATCATACAGCCGATCATAATTTTCATATCAAGAGATTTTGCCATCCAGATCATACGCAGGGCTTCCTGTAATCCGGCAGATTTCATTAGCTTGATATTTATCCCGTCATAAGCCTGGGCCAAAGTGGGAATATCAGCGGAGGATTTAACGGCTTCGTCAGCAATAATGGGAACCGGTGACCGGTCTCTGATCCAGCGGGTTTCCTCCAGCATATGCGAGGGCATGGGTTGTTCGATAAATTCGATTCCCTGTTTTACCAACCACTCGATCTTGCGTATGGCTACCTCTTTATCGTGCCAGCCTTCATTGGCATCCACTCGGATCGGTTTTTCCGGGGCCACCGACCGGACGGTTTTAATCATTTCCTCGTCGTTTTCCTTGCCCACTTTTACCTTCAGGATCTTATAAGATGCGGCTTCCTTGGTTTTCTGTATAACCACCTCCGGCTTGTCAATGCCAATGGAAAAAGAGGTTAAGGGTGTTTTCTCCGGATTAAGACCCCAGAGTTTATAGAGCGGGACCTTAAGGGCTTTTCCAAACCAGTCCATCAGAGCCATATCCAGAGCGGCCTTGGCTGCGGTCTGACCCGCTTTGACATTGCGAATATCATAGCCTAATTGGACATATTGGGTTGGAAAGGCTTCTTCAAAAACCGGACGGGTATTTTTAATATACGCCACCGTTGATTCCGGGGTTTCATCATAACGTACGTTGGATGCCGCTTCGCCAATGCCGACAATACCATCTTTTTCCAGTTCCACAAATACATTACGCTTGAAATCACTGGAATTGCGGGCAATGGTCCAGGTATGCTTTAAGATTAATTTTTTTATGTCATAGCGGACCTGCATGCCCTTGGTTTGACTGATTTTTTGCGGACTGCACGCCCGTCCCAAAAATCCACCACCCATACCGGATGCCATGGTAGCAACACCTAAGGATCTGAAAAAATCTCTTCTTTCCATAAACTCCCCCTTTTATTTTACAAATTAACATAATTATCCATTAAAAAAATCCCATCGGTAAAATATCTCAATAAAATAGCAAAAATAAAACTAATATTTTATCAGAATAAAAACTGAAAATGTGTCTGATTCTCATGCTATTGGTAAAGGTAATAAGCGGAGAGAGAGGGATTCGAACCCCCGGTCCACCCAAAGGCGGACGCCGCATTTCGAGTGCGGTGCAATCAACCGGACTCTGCCATCTCTCCAAAAAGCGGCTGTAATTTAAAATATAATAGAGATTTTTCCTAATGAAGGTCAGGATAGGGATGTTATAGTCCGGATTGACTTTCAATAATAGATATATTTAACTATTTTTGAGGCCGAATGAAAAACTTTTTTTATACACTCCTTACACAATATCAAAACTTATTTTTATGGCTGGGAATCTTTTCAATAATCACCTTTATAGGAACTTTACTATTAGTACCGCTGATCATCATCCGCATGCCTGCGGATTATTTTGTGCGGGATGATCGACAAATCATAACCGGAAATCGTTTATCCGCCGTTTTACGTATAGTTGGTTTATTGCTTAAAAATATATTAGGGGTGATTTTCATGCTCAGCGGGTTTGTAATGTTATTTATCCCCGGTCAGGGATTGCTCACCATATTCATCGGACTAATGCTCGTCAATTTTCCGGGTAAGCGTAAAATAGAGTATCGGATCATTTCCAATTCTTCCGTATTGGAAACCATTAACAAAATGCGTAGACGAGCCAACCGGCTCCCTTTAAAAATCAGGAAATAACTAGATATCCTCAGTCAGCTTCAAAAAATCCTTGTATTCAATCGCCGGCCAGCTTTCTGCGCGCTGCGCTCCATCGGCCTGGCTTATCATAGAGACCTTAGCCGCCGTTTCCATATCCGGGGCCTGATATATATCCATAAAGTCATACTCCCCTAACAAAGCATAATGATGCATAAATTTGACTTCCGGACATTTGCTCTTTACATGCTCCAGCCAGTTGCGACCGATCTCCTTGCGGCTTTTCATCTTCTGATAGACTTCCTGTGATAATTTAGTCATAAGAATAAAGGTTCTCATTCGTCTTCCCTCCTATACTGTCTAACATTAATTATATTAAAATTTTAGCAGAATATCAATATGCTACCGAAGGCACCTGATCGGTAAGAGCCTTATTTTTATCAGTTTGTAAAAAGAGTGGTTGCGTGTGACTTAAAAATGCAAATTGAAATATGCCACTCACAATATTTTCAAGATATTAGCTGCTGATCTGCGGAGAGAGAGGGATTCGAACCCTCGGTCCCGATTTTAATCGGGACACACGATTTCCAATCGTGCACCTTCGGCCAACTCGGTCATCTCTCCAAAAAGCGCCATAGTTTAACCGATAATCAATAGATAGACAAGTAAAATTGAAAACCAAAACAGGACCTTATTTATCGAGCTTTTGCTTTAAAATCGCTTTTACTTTCTGTGGATTTGCCTTGCCTCTGGTTTTTTGCATAATCTGTCCCATAAAAAAGCCAAACAAGCGTTGTTCCCCAGTCCGATAGCGTTGTATTTCATCTTCATGGGATTGCAATATGTGTTCGACAACCTGGGTTAGTTGCGATGTATCGCTGACTTGTTGCCACCCCTCTTTTTCAACGATATCCCGGGATGAGTCCGTGACTTGCAGCATCCTATAAAATATCTTCTTGGCGATTTTGGGAGTAATGGTTTTATTTTGAAGCATAGCGAGCAATTCACCAAACCGCTCGGGTGTAACCGGTAATTGTCCGATCGTCAGGTTTTTATCCTTCAGGGTGTGTAGAATTAAAATTTGAATCCATTTACTACTTAATTGAGCATCGCCGGTTTTATGCGCTATTGCTTCAAAATAGTCCGCCAGACTGCGATCACTGGTTAAAAGCTCAGCATCATAGGACCGTAAATGATATTCACTTTTAAATCGTTCCCGTCGTGGCCCAGGTAACTCGGGCAGCTTATTCCTCAGTTTTTTCAGCCAACTGTCTTTGATTTCAACCGGAACCAGGTCCGGATCAGGAAAATAGCGATAATCCTCCGATTCCTCTTTCTGCCGCATGGGAATGGCTACACCTTTAGCTGCATCCCATAGCAGGGTTTGTTGTTCAACCGTAACTCCCCTATTGAGCAAATCTGACTGGCGCCTGATTTCAAATTCCAGCGCATGCTGAACGTTCCGAAAAGAGTTCATATTTTTCATTTCAGTCCGAATCCCAAACTTGGCACTTCCTGTACAGCGGACAGAGATATTGGCATCACAGCGCAGGCTGCCCTCTTCCATGTTGCAATCGCTGATTTGCAGGTATTCCAGAATCTGTTTTAGAGCTGTCAGATAGACAAAGGCTTCCTCAGGAGAACGAATATCAGGTTCAGAGACGATCTCGATCAGAGGAACTCCTCCCCGGTTGAAATCGATCAAAGATCCTGCAGACTCCGGCATATCATGGATTAATTTACCGGCGTCCTCCTCCAGATGAATACGGGTGATTCCGATGGGTTTTTTCTTACTACCCAATTCAATATAAACGGTACCATTACAGCACAATGGTTCTTTATACTGTGAGATCTGGTAACCTTTTGGTAGATCGGGATAGTGGTAATTTTTCCGGGCAAAGCGGGCAAAAGTGGCTATCTGACAATCAGTAGCCAATCCCATTAAAATGGCAAACTCAACCGCTTTACGGTTTAAAACCGGTAAGGCTCCCGGATAACCCAGACATACTGGACAGGTGTGTTGATTGGGTTTTGCGCCAAATTCGTTCCGGCAGCGACAAAATATTTTTGTATTGGTCTTCAATTGCGCGTGAACCTCAAGACCAATTACAGCTTCATAATTGTGCGACATGATTGCCTGATTCCTGGTTATTAAAGATCAGCGGGGATTCGCAGAGGTATCATCCAGAGTTCACTGGCATAATCTTCCGTTGATATCAATAAACTGCGATAATCTATCAGATCTATATAAAGCGGAAATACATTTTTACCATACATGGACGGTATAATGCGTCCGGTATGCAAACCGTCATTATCTCTATCAGTAAGAGCCCAGCGCTGTTTATTAACGTTAATTCCCCTGCCCAAATGGATCAGAATTATTTCACCGGGTGTCTGGGAAAAAGGAGCGGTATTGTTGACTTGAACTGCGAAATCGATCACATTGTTTTTAAATAACAACGGTAGTGAATCACGAGTGAAAAAAGTGTTTTGAAAATTGTTTTTCCGCAGTGTTAAGTGATCTGGCTTTCCGTTGATTGTCATCTCAACAGAAGCGATCTCTAAACCACTATTCTGCGATGTGACCAGCATCGGGGTAACCGCCTTGAGTTGCCAGTCTTTAGCAGGATTATTGCTGTTTTTAAGTCGCAGGAAGAACGCTCTCTGCCAGGAGACATGTGCCATGCTTTTCTGCAGGGTATCCAGTGTGATCAAATTGGAATCAATGGTATCTGCAAGGGTGATGATCGTGTAGCTGGTATCATATTGCCATATTCCCAGGGTATTATTATAGCTGGAATCAATCCTGACGTTAGTAGTATCGTGAAAAGTAGTATCAATATAACTCTTCTTTTTACGAACAATTTTAAGGTGTCCTTTAAAGTGATACCTGACATCAACATAGGCTGAATCCCAGCCTATATCAAAGTGATAGATGGTGTCGGTGATCTGGGTGATTATCCGGCCGAATTTCGTGCTGTCTATTTGAGCAGTATCGCTCACAAGACCTTTCGTCAGAGCGGAGGAAGTGTAGTTTGCACTCCATGCCTCTCGGTCAGCAAGTCCCTGAAAGGCTAGGGCCTGATCTTGACTGACTTTTTCGGCCAGAGCACTGACAATATCCTCACGATCAGGAATTTGATATATCTTTTTCTCGCAGGAGAAAAAAACCAACAATACATATAGCAGATTTATTTTGATGCTAGTTCTCATCTAAGGGGTAATTTGATATTTTTTATCCGAAGAATAAAGTGAAATATTGCTTAGTTGCTAAGGAGATAAAAATCAGTAAATCTTATGAGATACCAGGGAAATGTAATAGCCCCTTGTGCGGAATTAAAAATTCAGATACAGCGATAAAGAGGGACCATAAAGACCACCGACGGCAAAACCGAGCAGGCCTCCAAAACAGGTCCCTCCCAGAGTCGCCATGCCGGTTACTTTCCGTAAATTCACCTCCGTATTAAAAGTGATACCGTCAGTCAAATATCCAATGGTCAACAGGGTGATCATACTGGCTGTTCCGATAATCGCTCCGTCAACAAATCCATATCCTAGGCCTTTTAAGGTGGCCTCTATAGGCTTTGGTTCACCACGCATGATCTGACGAGTTGCCCATTCGGTTGCATTGTATCCAACCCAACTACCGATCAGGGTCGTGGGGACAGCAATAACCAAGGTCTTCCAGGACGGTCCCTGGATATCATCGCTGGAAAAACCGATATAAAAAGAGAATAGCCCCATGGAACTACCGGCCAACGCTCCTAGCCAGCGGCTAGCCGCCAGACATTTTTGCTTTTTCAGTTGCAGATTATGGTCTGTACCGGAACTCACCAGCAACGCTTGATTTTGGTCGATTAACCGGCTTTCAGGAATATTTTGTGCTAAACCTCCCCTGTAAAATATTAAAACCAAAAGTATTAATGCGGTATTTTTAAAACAAGTTCGACCGATCAATTGTGCGCCTGACTTTTCCTCATTTTGATTTTTTAACAACATCACTCTGGTCACTCATTACGTTCCAATATAAATTAAATCGCATCAGATTGTCAAATTCCAATGTGGCTTGCGATTCCTTTTTATAACACTTAAATTGTTAGAAAACAGGAGAACTTATGTTAAGGACAGCCACTTTTGAAGAAATAAAAGCCGGAAAAGTGACCGACGTGTATTTCGAACGTACTAAAAAAATATTAGACGCCAGGCAACAACATGAAAAGGTGGTGGCTGAATTTGCCGCCAAATCACTTCCCAGGGATAGTGAGTGGGCTGTTTTCAGCGGATTGGCGGATGTTTTGGGTTTATTAAAAGATATCCCGGTAGATGTCGAAGCCATCCCGGAAGGAACTCTATTTACAAAAGATACGCCGGTATTGAGTATTAGCGGTGATTATCTGACCTTCGGCATCTATGAGACCTCTATTTTAGGGCTAATCTGTCAGGCTTCGGGGATTGCCACTCAGGCGGCTCGCTGTGCTCTGGCGGCCCGGGGACGTCCTCTTTTAGCCTTTGGTACCCGGCGGATGCATCCTGCTCTGGCTCCCATTCTGGATCGCAATGCCTATATTGGTGGTTGTACAGGAATATCCACGGTATTATCGGCCGAAATATTAGGCATACCGGCCTCCGGAACAATTCCCCATGCCCTTATTCTGATTGTAGGCGATACTCTGAAAGCGACCCAGGACTTTGACCAGCTGATCGATCCTGACGTACCGCGGATTGCTTTAATTGATACTTTTCATGATGAAAAATTTGAGGCGTTGCGCGTTGCCGAAGCACTGAAAGATAAATTATACGGGTTGCGGTTTGACACCCCCGCTTCCCGGCGGGGAAATTTTGTTGACCTGATCCGTGAAGCTCGCTGGGAACTGGATATTCGCGGCTACAATTATATAAAAATATTGGTTTCCGGGGGCTTGGATGAGACCGAGATCACGAAACTCAATCCGGTGGCGGATGCCTATGGTGTGGGTACCAGTATCAGCAATGCGCCGGTAATAGATTTCTCTATGGATATTGTTGATATTGACGGCAGACCAGTTGCCAAGCGGGGTAAAACGTCGGGCAAAAAGGATGTCTATCTCGGAGGCCACCCTCTTGACTTAGTGACTCACTTCAGTTATGGAGAGAAACCGAAAAATTATCGGAAGTTAACCCAAAAATATATCCAAAGAGGTGCGATCAAGCCCACTCTGCCGGATGATGGAAAAATAAAAAAATATGTTGAATCACAAATCAAACAACTGGAAATATGCAACCCGCCCAACTGAAAAAAAGATACCGGATTTTTGATCACCTCGCTGACTTGGGCGTCGAAGTCAATGGGGACAATTTAAATCAATTATTTGAAAATGCAGCGCAAGTGTTATTTCATCTGATCACTGATCTTAACAAAATCAGGTCAACTATAACCCGGCAGATAATTTTGCAATCCACAGACCGGGAACTTCTATTCCGCGAGTGGCTGGGAGAATTACTGGCGATTTTTCATACTGAGGGATATCTATTCAGTACCTTTGAAATCACCATGCTCTCCGATAAAAAATTAACAGCCAAGGTTTCCGGTGATAAATATATTGCCGACCGACACCCCTTAAAGCGTGAGATTAAAGCAGTAACCTATCATGCGCTGCGTATCGAATGCGAGCATAAGGGCTGCCGGGCCAGATTTATTTTAGATGTGTGAAATCATAAAGTTTAATTAAATGGGTGAAAAAATGTCAATTGAGATAAACAAGATAGCTGATTACCTGTGGGAAATTCCTCAAAGCGGCAAGATGCGTGTACCGGGAAGGATCTATGCTAATGACAAATTAATGCAAGCTATTCGGCAGGACAACAGCCCCGGACAGGTTAAAAATGTAGCTCATCTGCCGGGTATTGTAAAATACTCCCTGGCCATGCCGGACATCCACTGGGGGTATGGTTTTCCGATTGGTGGGGTTGCCGGCACAGATGTGCAAGAAGGTGTTATTTCGCCCGGTGGCGTGGGATACGATATCAATTGCGGTGTACGTTTGCTGCGTACTCAGCTGGATATCACGGATGTAAAAGATCGTATTAAAGATATGGTTGGGGCTATGTTTCATTCGATTCCATCGGGTGTGGGATCCAGTGGAGCCATTAAAAAATTAACCCGGTCAGATGTAAAAAAGGTATTGGTTGAGGGCGCTCGGTGGGTTGTAAACCATGGATTCGGCAGCGAAACAGACCTGAATTCTATCGAGGAAGGTGGATGTATTCAGGGCGCAGACCCCGGTATTATTTCCCAACGTGCTTTGAAACGCGGTACTCCCCAACTTGGCACCTTAGGGTCAGGAAATCATTTTGCTGAAATATCTAAAATCGTGGATATATATGATGACAGTGTTGCTAATTATTTACAGCTCTCCAAAGATCAAATTGTCGTACAAGTACATACCGGTTCCCGAGGATTGGGATACCAGGTCTGTGATGACTTTATTAAAGTCACTATGCAGGCCGTATCAAAATATGGGATCGAGATACCGGACAGACAACTGGCTTGTGCGCCTCTTTCCTCGAGTGAGGGTCAGGATTACCTGGCTGCAATGCGGGGGGCAGCCAATTATGCCTTTGCCAATCGCCAGGTGATTTCTGCTTTAATTGAACGGGCTTTGCAAAGATCTTTGAATATGAATCCGAATGATCTGGGCATTCAGTTGATTTGGGATATTGCCCATAATATTGCCAAGATAGAAACTCACCAGGTGGATGGTGAAAATCGAAAACTATGTGTACACCGTAAAGGAGCAACTCGCGCATTTGGTCCCGGATCGCAGGAACTCCCTGAACATTACCGTCAGATCGGACAACCCGTATTGATTCCCGGTGACATGGGCACAGAATCCTATTTATGCCTAGGGACTGAAAAGGGGATGAAAACCACTTTCGGCAGTTCCTGTCACGGGGCTGGTCGGGTCATGTCACGTCGGCAAGCCAAAAAAAGAGCCCGTGACCAAAATCTCTTTAATGAACTGGAAAAATCAGGTGTTTTTGTAATGGCCCAGGGTAAGGGAACCATGGCAGAGGAAATGCCCTATGCCTATAAAAATGTTAGTGAAGTAGTGGATACTATGCATCAGGCCGGGATCACTAAAAAAGTGGCGCGCTTCATACCCTTAGGGGTAATTAAAGGATAACTTAGCCACACAGATAAAGGTTACACTCATTATTAATACCAATTATACACCCTTCATATTGTATACTTATTTATTAATATATCAACATATAGTATTATTAATAACTAAATTATTATATAACTATATTTTATTAATTAATTATATTTTTCCCTTGACGATAAATATTGAATATCTTAATATGAGGGTGTGAAAATAATAGGGGTATGTATTATGAAAAGAGATTTATTAATTGCTATTATTGTGATGCTCTTCCCATTACTGGTTTTTGATTGTGCTAAAAAACCTAAAAAAGAATTGCAAGAAGCCGTTGCGGCCGTTGATAGTGCTAAAATGATGGAAGTGGATCAATGGGTCGGTGATTATTTAAAAGAGGCGGTTGACAGTCTAAACCGGGGCAAGGAATTAATTGAGGCCAAAGACTATGAATCCGCTAAAAAAACGCTACGGATGGCCACCGACTTAGCACGTAAAGGTATGCAAAAGGCTCAACAGGTAAAAAAATTGGCTGCTGAGCAAGAAAAAGCCGCCCGGGAACGTCAAAAAAAATTAGCCGAGGAAAAACGTAAAAAAGAGGAGGCAGCCCAGAAAGCAGCCGAGGAAAAAAAGAAAAAAGAGGCTGCAGAAAGAGCTAAACGGATGCAGACCCGACAGTATACGGTTAAAAAGGGCGATTGCCTCTGGAATATTGCCAAGCGGGAATATGGGAATCCCATGTACTGGAATAATATCTACAAAAACAATAAAGATAAAATTGATAATTATAACTTGATCTATCCGGGACAGGTACTGACTTTACCACCTATGGAAAAAGAAAAAGCAGTCAAGGCTGTAAAAGCCAAACCACCCTCGAGTGGTAAAACCTATACCGTCGTCAAGGGTGATTGCCTATGGAGTATTGCCCAGCAGCAATATGGGAATCCCCTACTCTGGAAACAAATTTACGAACAGAATAACGATATTATTGAAAATCCGGACATGATCTTTCCGGATCAAATTCTGGACATACCTCCAAAACCATAGCAACCCGCCATCAGTTTTCCGATTCGCATAGACTGCTTATTTGATTATTGAATTTTAACTAAAATAAGAATAAAATAAATCTATTTTAAAATAGATCCGGTTTTCGCTGGTAATGTGTCAAAGCTGTCACCGTATCGGGTGAGATTGTACGAATCAGGCGTGTGATACTAATTATTTCCTGTGGTAAAATCTGGGCCCGTGAGACGACTTTTATGGTTGTGGGATTTTGATCAATTTTTATTTCTGGCGGAATTTTTGATTGCAGAAATACCTGCAATGCATTGATCATATTTTGATTGGGATTGACAATTTCAATGTCAGGCACTTTTTCTGCCTGGAGAGCTTTTTCAAATTCACGGGCTACATAGCCATAGTGGGTACAGGCGAGATAGGCAAAGGTCTTGCGCTCTTTGGATTTAAGGCCTCTAACCGCCTTTTTAACCGCCTTTGCAATGATTTGACGGGTTTGGGTACTATGAGGATCCCTTTCGATCTCTGATGCCAAATGAGGACAACTTTGTGCTCTTATCAAGTCCGCCGGAATACCGGCTTTCACCAGATAATTTGAGTGACTTTGACTGGCAATGGTGGTCTCGGTTCCGAAAATAATGATATTACTCCCGATATGTTGTGAATATTTTTGAATAAAGGGTTGTAAACCAGTTTTTACAATTTCCATTATCTCAGACGAATAACTTTGATAATAATCGGTGGCGGTAATTAATACGGAAAGTGTATTGCAGGCCACTGCCACAAGATCCGGTTTAAACCGGGTTTGCGTACTATAAAGAAAGCGGTTAAAAATCGCTATCTTTTGGTGGCGATTGGACATAGTATTATACCCTTTTCCGGCCTCAGGTAAGGCATTGGCAAAAATCAGTTGGGCTGCATACCGTCGAGTTGATCGCAGCCACTCATAGAATCCGGCGGCAATACTTAGTCCACCCAGCCCGGAATCAGTAATCACGATTATTGGCATATCGTAAAGTCCTTTAGTTGAAATCCTGACAGTTTAAAAATAATTTGTATGTTTAAAATAATGCTGTATAAATCCCCTCAGGGTTTCCAATGCAAAAGCCAGGAATCCTTCATCCAACTCCAGGTCCTGACTATGGAGAGTCCCTTTCCCTTTTCCCCCGACCTGTAAATATAATCCGGGTATTCTTTTTAAATAAAAGGCAAAGTCATCGGCGCCCATCGAGGGTTTGGGTGGAATGCTCACCTGTTCTTGCTGTTTCTGGTTTTGCATATAATTAAAAAACAATTCAGCCAGGCGGGTATCATTAATTACGGCGGGACAGGAGGTGGGAAAATCGATTTTTATTTCCACGCCATAGGTTTGGGCAAAATTGACAGCAAAAGCCCGCATGGTTTTGATAGTGTCGGACAGTACCCTATTGCTATGGGTACGAATGGTACCCCGCAGGATTATTTGTTGTGGAATCGTATTATGAGTATCCCCGCCCTTAATTTTGCCGAAGGCAAAGGCCAGGGTTTGCCGAGGGTCTACTTTTTTACGGGTATGGGCCTGGATCTGAGTCACAAATTCAGCTCCGATACTGACGAGATCGGCAGTCTCATGGGGTTGAGATGTATGTCCACCGGGTCCCTTAAGTTTAATGAATAAAGAGGTTGAGGAGGCTTGTACTGCACTTTTAGGCAGCATAACATTACCGACTTCAGTATCAGCGTCGACATGCACTGCCAGGATAGCTACCATATTTCCCCAGATATTTTCCTTGATGACAGTTTCAGCGCCTCCGGGAGCGGCTTCTTCAGCCGGCTGAAAAATAACGCGGATACCTCCGGGAAGTTCATCCGGATAAGTTACGAAATATTTTAGCAGTCCCAGGCCCACAGCAGTATGATAGTCGTGACCACAGGCATGCATTACCCCTTGATTCCGGGAACGAACTGAATGGGTTTCTTCTTCGAGTATGGGCAGGGCATCTATGTCAGCGCGGATACCTAGTATTTGACGTTTATCTCCCAAATCACAGAAACCACCAGTCTCCAGTTTTGTGAAACGATTAAATTTCAGTCCCCACTGGCGGAGTTTTTTTTCAATTAAATCCGTGGTCTTGAATTCCTTATACGAGAGTTCCGGATTGCGATGCAAATCTTTTCTGATTTTCTGAATTTCGGGTAAAACAGTTTCTATATTGGGCATAACTTTAATCTCGCTCCCCTTGGGCCATGGCAGTCGGAATGGCCTGCATATAGGCCTCTTTCAGTTTCTCAACTTCAATATCGATGCATTCATTAATTTTCAAACGACCATCATTTTTGACCCGGCCGATGGTAATACAGGGAATCATATTCCGAGAGGCAATTTTTTCCATATCCAGGAGATGCTGTTCGTTAATTGATAATAATATTACTGACTGACTTTCGCTGAAGAGCATTTCATCGTCTCTCATCTTCCGTGAAATATAGACTGAAGCGCCCATGGGTTTATGGGGATTGAGCAGACAGGCTTCTGCCAGCGCTACGGCTAACCCGCCGTCAGATATATCGGTGGCTGAGTGTACGATCCCCTGTTTGATGGCGCTCATGCCGGCTTTCTGGATACGTTTTTCAAAACTAAGATCAATGGAGGGTGCCTCGCCGGCCACTTTATCATGGATGACTTTCAGATATTCCGTACCACCCAGTTCACCTTTGATGGCACCCAGCATCATAATAAAATCATTCTCTTCTTTAAACCATATGGTGGTGGTAAAGGCTTGCTCTTTCATTAGCCCCACCATACCGACCACCGGCGTGGGAAAGATAGCACTCTCCGTGGATTCATTATAAAAACTGACATTACCGCCGGTAACCGGTGTCTTTAATATCCGGCAGGCTTTACCCATACCCAGGACTGCATTTTCAAATTGGTAATAGACTTCCGGATCATAGGGATTGCCAAAATTCAGGCAGTTGGTAATGGCGATCGGTTTGGCCCCGGCACAGACCACATTGCGGGCCGCTTCCGCGACTGCAATGGCTCCGCCTCTGGCGGGATTTAAATATACGTATCTTCCGTTCCCATCGGTAGATGCAGCGATCGCCTTATTTGTTCCTTTAATTCGCATAATAGCTGCCGTACTGCCGGGCCCGATCATGGTATTGGCCCTTACAGAGTGGTCGTACTGTTGATAAACCCAGGATTTATCGGCAATATTGGGAGAAGAAAGTAATTTAAGTAACACTTGATCGTAATCCTTGGGTTCAGGTAATTTTTTTTGATCCAGGGGCCGGACTTTCTTTAAGTAGGCGGGCTCTTTTTTCTCCCGGTTATAGACCGGAGCACCTCCACCTAAAACCAAGTCCCAAGCCGGAACCGACCCAATCTGCTTACCGTTCAGATAGAGATCCACATTACCCTTATTGGTTACTTTGCCGATCTCTGCACAGTTCAAATCCCATTTATCCAGGATTTCCTTAACTTCCTTTTCAAATCCGCGTCTAACAACAACCATCATCCTTTCCTGGGATTCAGAAAGCATGATCTCATAGGGGGTCATACCCGGTTCCCGCAAGGGTATTTTATCTAAAAACAACTGCATCCCCGCGCCACCTTTTTCAGACATTTCCGTGGAACAACAAGTGATACCGGCAGCGCCCATATCCTGAATCCCGATAACATATTCTTTCCGGGCCAGCTCCAGGGTGGCTTCCAGTAATAATTTTTCCATAAAGGGATCACCGACCTGAACATTAGATCGTTTGCTATCGGATTCCTCACTGAGTTCTTCCGAAGCAAAAGTTGCCCCATGGATCCCATCTCTTCCGGTTGACGATCCGACAATGATAACGGTGTTCCCTTCCCCTTTGGATACGGCACTTTTGATACGGTCATGTTTGACAATACCAATGGTCATGGCGTTAACCAGGGGATTACCGGAATATCCTGCATCAAAATAGATTTCTCCACCGACGGTGGGTATGCCAACACAATTCCCGTAATGAGCAATTCCTTTGACCACATTATCAAACAAATATCGGTTACGTGGCCGGGATAGTGGGCCAAAGCGTAAAGAGTTCAAGGAAGCGATTGGCCGGGCGCCCATGGAAAAAACATCCCGCAAGATACCACCGACGCCTGTAGCAGCGCCCTGGAAAGGTTCAATTGCAGAAGGGTGATTATGACTTTCGATCTTAAAGGCCACAGCCAATCCGTCACCGATATCGACCAACCCGGCATTCTCTTCCCCGGCGCCTACCATTAATCTTCCACCCTCTCGTGGTAAAGTTTTAAGTACGGCAATAGAATTTTTATAGCTACAGTGTTCACTCCACATAACCGAAAAAATACCGAGTTCGGTATAATTGGGTTGACGTCCCAGAATTTCCAGAATCCGCTCCCATTCCTCCTCAGTGAGGCCATGGGCTTTCGCCATTTCAAGATCAACTTGCGGTTCTTTCTGTGTTCCCTTCATGTATGCTCCACTGGTTTCAATTACCTGACTATATCGGAAAATATAATAATTTGAGGCTACATTCACTAATAATTTGTCCGGGTTGCTGATTGATTACGATCAATAGATTAGAGTTTGTGCATTCCTATTCTTTTCAGTGTTAAAAAAACAACGATTTTCAATATCAAATTGGTATATTAACCAGTATGAACTGTTTTAAAAACAATTGATCAGGGGGACAAAATGAAATCAGCAGCTATTTTGTTAATAACTGTTATGCTTTGCCTGACAGTGTCTGCACAAGAATCACCCCACCGACCGTTGAATACCTATTCCATCGTCGCCTATGATACAGTCACCGGTCAACTGGGGGTAGCAGTACAGAGTCACTGGTTTTCTGTTGGCTGTCTGGTACCTTGGGCCAAAGCCGGAGTTGGAGCGGTGGCTACTCAGTCTTTTGTAAAAGTCTCTTACGGTCCTCAAGGACTGGATTTGATGGAAAAGGGTTTATCAGCCGGTGAAGCGCTGCAACAATCACTAGCCCAAGATGACGGTCGTGAGGTACGCCAGGTCGCTATGATCGACACAAAAGGCAATGTGGCGGCCCATACCGGGGCCAATTGTATTGATATGGCCGGACATCATGTGGGTAAAAATTATTCTGTCCAGGCTAACATGATGGAATATAAAGCGGTTTGGCCGGCGATGGCAAAGGCTTATGAATCAACTCAAGGGGACCTGGCAGCCCGTATGCTGGCGGCATTGCAAGCAGCAGAGGCAGCTGGCGGGGATATTCGGGGAAAGCAATCTGCTGCAATGTTGATCGTCAGCGGCAATCCGACCGACGTTGCCTGGAAAGATGTGGTTCTGGATTTAAGGGTGGATGATCATCCCCAACCACTATACCAATTGAAACGCCTGGTCCGGATTCATCGCGCCTATGAACATGCCAATCGGGGTGATTATTATCTGGAACAGGGAGAGATCCAGCAGGCGCTTAAAGAATATGATCAGGCAACAGCCTTTTATCCGGAAAACGCTGAACTCCCCTATTGGTCGGCGGTGACACTAGCCAGTCAGGGTCGGCTACAGGAAGCGCTACCGATCTTCAGGGAAGTATTTAATAAAAATCCCAAATTAAAGAAAATGACGCCCCGTCTGGTAAAAGCGGGGTTACTTCCTGACGACCCAAAACTGTTAAGTAAAATCATGCAACAATA
>CAZXFH010000038.1:0-32029 GCA_964640055.1 uncultured bacterium
GTTTTATATAAAAAAGGCCTGCGGCTGGAATATTTTACAGTGTCCTATAACTTTTTGGAGGCGGGTGTGGCCATTTTGCTGGGTACCATTGCCGGTAGTATCGCCCTGGTTGGATTTGGCCTGGATAGCATAGTGGAAACTCTCGCGGGATTTGTCTTGATCTGGCGGCTCCATCAGCATAAAAACATGACCGTGTCTGAAGAGGAACAGATCGAACAAAAGGCCGTGAAACTGGTAGCCCTGACCTTCTTTATCCTGGCAGCCTATGTATTGATCCAGTCGCTTAGTAAATTGATTTCCGGCCAGTCACCCAATCCATCGCTGCCGGGTATGATCCTGGCCGGTATTTCCCTGATAGTGATGCCCTTTTTGGCGCATCAAAAAGTAAAGGTCGGTAAAAAGATCAATAGCCGCGCCCTGATTGCCGATGCCAAAGAAACCCTGGCGTGTGCTTTTTTATCCCTGGCCTTGCTATTAGGACTGGGGTTGAACTACTTGTTCGGTCTCTGGCAGGCGGATCCGGTAGTAGCACTACTGATCGTGATCTTTCTGTTACGTGAGGGGTGGGAAAGTTGGTCAGAAAAACACTGAATGCAGACTTTTCAGAGTCCAAAATGGATAAACAGTTGACTATGTCCTTTAATATCCCTACATTTCCTACCAGGTAAGTAGGATATTATTAAAATCGCAGAGGTTAATAAATGTGGCAGTTATCGACTAAAGGTAGGTATGGAACCCGGCTGATGTTCCAGCTGGCCCTGAATTATGGAAAAGGTCCCATGCTGTTGAAAAACATTGCTAAAAAAGAGAATCTTTCCATCAAATATCTGGAACACATTGTACCATTGTTGAAATCCGCTAATTTCATTAATTCGACCCGGGGGGCAAAAGGGGGCTATCGGCTAGCTAAGGCGCCGCAGGAGATCAATATGCGTGCATTAGTAGGGGTTCTGGAGGGAGATATTGCGCCTGTTGACTGTGTCGATACTCCTGATTTATGTGATCGCAGCGATTGTTGTATTGCCCGGGATGTATGGTCGCTGCTGGAAGATCGCATCAACCAAACCCTGCAGGCCGTTAATCTCCGTAATATGGTTGATATGTATCATAAGAAAAATGGATAGGGAACCGGCAGCGAAACTGGCAGGCCATCGAATAACTATTTAGGAATAATGTGGATAATGATAGGGAGCTCTCACGGTGATGAGCTTAGTCTGATCTAATCCGGTTGATTGGGCTTGCTAACTCTATTTGACCAAGGTTGGTATAATTGATATCGTCTTGATTTATATAAGCATAGTTCCGGTCAATGGTGCTATTCAGCCTATATTTCCACACTAAAAAATATTCTGAGTACTATACCGAGCAGAAAGCTTAAGGCTGCGATCGAAAGGCTCAATCCGGCCATCTCTAAAAAACGTTTATTAAAATTCAGGTCCTTGGATACGGAAATGTAATAATTATAAAAGGCAATGATGGCGACTGCGATTATCAAACTGATGGTTAGGCATAGGTAATAATCTGCGAGCAACAAATAGGGCAGGACTAATAAGATAACAGTTACTAAATAGGTGGCCCCGGTATAAAGTGAGGCTTTGACTGGATGTTTGGTGTTTTGCTCCGATTTGGTGGAAAGATATTCGGAAGCCCCCATGGAAAGCGCTGCAGCAATGCCGGTGATCGAAGCCGAGAGCGCAATCAATTGGGTGTTTTGCAGTGCCAGGGTCAAGCCGGCCAGGGCCCCGGTCAATTCCACCAGGGCGTCATTTAGTCCCAGGACAATGGAACCGGTATAATTCAGGCGTTCCTCATCCAGAAGGTCGATCAACTGTTGTTCGTGTGTCTCCTCTTCCTCGATAATGGTATCAACCTCGGAGATAGTATCATTTAGGAGGGCATAACTCTCTTGGGCACTCTCCTCGCCGCGCTCCATCAACTTAATTCCAAAAGTAATTCCGAAAAGGCGGCTGATCAGGTAATATTTCCATATTTTGAAGCGGTTGGGTTTGACCCTTTGTTGGGTATATTGATACCACTTGTCATAATGCCGCTTTTCATCTTCAGCAATTTCGGACAGAATTTGGCGGTTGTCTCTACCTGTCACTTTAATGGCTAATTTATTATAAATATAATACTCGGTAATCTCATTACGTTGGAAAGTGAGCAGTTGCCGGTGAAGTTGCGGGCTTAATTCCATCTGATTTCCTCTTCTGCTAACACTTAATAATTTGAAATAACAGATTTTAAAAGCAGGATAATTTAAGCATATTGTTTTATTAAAAAGGGGATTATTGAAATTATCGCCTTGATCAGGGGGCAAATGTTTTATCATATTCTTTTTGCAGGCAATCGGGATGGATACTATGGGATAATTTGGCATCAGATTCCTGGTCAAGGAAAGATTCCAAAGAGATCCAATGTTCACCGACCTTGACTTTCTTACAATAAGCCCAAATGGAATAGAATACTTTAAGGTATTTGATTTCTCCAATTAACTTTTTCCGAACAAACTCAATAAGAACATAAACCGCGATAATAAAGAGAGATTCAATAGCTGCTTCGGAATAGTGGGGGTATGCCGGGTTTTTAGTAATAGGTGTGGCAGATCAAATAGCTCATTAACCCAGATGAAGGCGATAATAATGATAAAGCTAATAATGGTGATGATTCCACTATGAATAAAATAGTGTCTTTTAGCTCTCATAAAGCACCTGTTATGTCTCGATAAAAATTCGCCAGCATTAGGTTACATCTCTGGTTGAGGTAAACAAATAAAATTTTATGCGCTCAGCAAACCGCCCACATTCATCCGGCGTGGGAGCATAATTCCTGTAGGAGCTGCAGGCACCGCTCTTGTGTTTTGCCATTTTTATCCAGGTCTGGATTCCAGCTGGATAGGGAAATAGCGATAATATGGCCGGAACGGGCCAGGGAGTGGAAGAGCGCTTTAATTTCTTTTACGGTAGGACCATTGGAAGTCGGATAATTCATGGCCGGGGCTTCCTCCGGATCGATAATATCGGTGTCAAAGTGAATGTAAAGCGGTCGTGTGCCTAAACCATAGCTATGCAACTGATTAATATCCGGTACATGAACTATTTTCGAGACTTGCAAGGCGCATGCTTCTCCCGGATCCAGATCCCGACCATCACTCAGAATCACATCTTTTTCCGGTATTGGCTGCAGACCCACTGCTTTTAACAGGCCTTGCTCGCCCCGACCAGTCAGCATTGCCAGAGGCATGCCTCCCAAGAATCCGCTGGGGGTGGTGGCCCGGGTGTTGAAATCCCCATGGGCATCGAACCAGATCAGCAACGGCTGGTAACCAGCTTGCTGGAGTCCGGCCATCACCCCGATAGCGGAACAACAGTCTCCGGCGATACTTACAGGACGTCTTTTTTCTGCCAAATTATCCATAACAAATTGTGCCAGCCGGGTATGTAAAACCGACATGCGGGATTGTTGATCACCTTCCTGAAGATCTGCATGATTCAAGTGCCAGTCGGTCTGTGCCAGGGACGGCAATCCCGGTACCGCTTGGTCCAGAAAATAGGGGGTCAATATAAATTGGTTAGACATGGCAACTCCTGTATTCAATTCAAGTCACTCTAAATTTCTTTCATAGGAAACAGAATTACCATAAATTATATTTCGCAAACAGGTATGATTTTTAGGGATTTTGCTGCTATTTACAAGGAAAATTTTGACCAGTAAAAGGGAGATAGATAAATATGAGCAAAAAAAAATTTGATGAGATCCTTGATTTTGCCATTGAAAAAGAAAAGGAAGCCGTAAAATTTTATCATGACTTACAGAAACATCCGGTTTTTTCCGGTACGCAGGAATTTCTGGAAGAACTGGAAAAAGCCGAAGAGGGACATATCCGCATGATCCAGAATATTAGAAAGAAAGATCCGGTGCAGCTTAAAATTCCACAGGTACAGGATTTGAAACTCAGTAATTATCTGATCCCCCATGATATTGAGCAGGACATGTCTTATGAGAATATTCTGATTACCGCGATGAAAAGGGAAGAACATTCCATAAGGCTTTACAGTGACTTAAAGGAGCGCTCGGTCGATGAGAGTCTGAAAAAGTCATTTGCTAAATTAGAGGCGGAAGAAAAACAGCATAAATTCAGATTTGAACGTCTGTACGATGATGAAGTCTTGACGGAAAATTAGTAAACCCTCCTTTGTGGGAGCTTGATATTGATGGAAAAGATTACTACCATTATTGAGAAAGTCACGGGTATCAGTGCCGGGATACAGATCAAGGTATTTAGCTCGCTGATAATTATTCTGGCGCTCTGGTTCATCCGGTTTATTATTGTCAAATTAATTCATCGCAGTACCAGTGATGTAAAAACCCGCTATGTATGGCGCAAAACCCTGACTTATATTGCCGTTCTCTTGGGTACTTTACTAGTGGGTAGTGTCTGGTTCCGAGGCTTTAAACAGCTCAGCACCTTTCTGGGCTTGGTATCCGCGGGAATTGCTATTGCACTCAAGGATCCACTCACCAATATGGCTGGCTGGTTATTCATTATTTTAAGACGTTCCTTTAAAGTCGGGGATCGTATCCAGTTGGGCGAGCATGCCGGTGACGTGATCGATATCCGCTTATTTCAATTTGTTATGCTGGAGATCGGTAAGTGGGTGGATGCTGACCAGAGTACCGGGCGCATCATACATGTTCCCAACAGTAAAATATTCACCCAAACCCTAGCTAACTATACCGCAGGTTTCCAATATATTTGGAATGAAATTCCGGTGCTGATTACTTTTGAAAGTAACTGGCAGAAGGCCAAGCAGCTATTAGAGAAAATCGTGCGTAAACATACTGAGGAGCTGGGCAAAGCTGCTGAAGCAAGAATACGCCGCGCCAGTCGCAAGTTCATGATCTTTTATCGTAATTTAACCCCCATTGTATATACGTCGGTCAAGGATAGCGGGGTGCTGCTGACCCTGCGTTTTCTGATCCATCCCCGGAAGCGGCGGGGTATTGACCAAGGTATTTGGGAAGATATTTTGACTGAGTTTAATAAATGTACGGATATTGATTTTGCTTATCCCACGCGGCGGTTTTACCGCAATGATATTGAGGGCAAAGCCGATACCGCTTCCCGTCCCGATTCACCTACTTCAACTCCCAGCACTTAATTTTTATCTTGTATGTCTTAGTTCATATGGCTTAGATCTTCTTTCTTCAGGATTCTGACCAGGTCATAGGCCGGTTCTTCATAGGGATGAGCGCTAAGTAGTGTGTCGATCGCCTGTATGGCCAGGTGATCTGCCAGGATCATTTCCACTTTATATTCCGGAACTCGCTCCACGGTCCCGATCTTGCCGATACTGGGCTGGCTGTTCTCCAGGGGTAAGAACTGGCCGGTCCCTTTTACCTGCCAGCAGCACTGCTCATAATCGCCGATTTTACCGGCGCCGGTGAAAAACAGGGCTTTTTTAACCTTTGCCAGGTCAGCTTCAGGAACGTAAAAATTCAATCGGTACATAGTCACCCCCTCTTATACAGTTGTTAGTTTACAGATTATTTTTTTTACCTTCTAGCTCTGTCAGACGGCCTTCCAGAATTTCTATTTTATCAATTAATTTGTTTACCGCTTCGCTAACAGGATCAGGCAGCTTACCGTGTTCAAGCGTTATTTTCGGCTTGACTCGGGGAGAACGCTTGGGTTGCACAATCCGGCCGGGTACCCCTACAACCGTAGCACCGGCAGGGACATCTTTTACCACTACCGATCCGGCCCCAATCTTGGCATTATCACCAACTTTTATGGGACCCAGTAAAGTAGCGCCGGCTCCAATAACCACCCGGTCACCAATGGTTGGATGGCGTTTTCTCCTTTCCGTGCTGGTACCCCCTAAGACGACATCCTGGTAAATCAAGACGTTATTACCTATTTTCGTGGTCTCACCGATGACAACCCCCATCCCATGGTCAATAAAAAAACCCCGGCCGATTTGGGCACCGGGGTGGATTTCAATGCCGGTTAACCAACGACCGAGATGGGATAACAAGCGTCCCAAAAGCAACTGTTTATGTTGCCATAAAGCATGGGCTATCCGGTGTATCCAGAGGGCGTGTAATCCCGGATAGCAAAGTATCACCTCCAGTGTACTTCGGGCCGCTGGGTCCTCGGCAAAGACGGTTTGTATATCTTCTTTGATAGGGTAAAACATAGTTAAAATATTCCATTATTTTGGATATTAATTTCCCAGTTTTAGTTCCACGGCCTGATAGGGACAGATATTGACACAAATACCGCAGGCGATGCATTGATTTTTATCAAGGGTAACTTCCATGCTCTTAGGTTCCAACTGAAAGGCTTTAGTCGGACACAAGGGAATACAATAGCTACAATCAACGCATTTATCCTTATCCAGGATCACCTCTTGCTTCAGGGATTGCACATCTACGTTAGTGGCTTTCAGGTATTTCAATCCTTGGTCAATCTTTTTTTGTGATCCTTCCACTCCCAGAATCAGTTGCCCCTCTTCTTCGGGAGTAACGTGAGCTTGGAGGATATTTATTTTGAGACTATAATTTTTTACCAGCTGATAGGTGATGGGCTGGTCAACCAGTTTCTTGGGGAATTTGAGAATAAATGTTCGTTTGGCCATTTTAGTTCACCTCCCGTTCCTGTAAGCCATGTTGTTGATAGCCGCTGTCCGGCTGGGGCAGCCGGGCGACGGGCTGGGTTAAGCAGAATTCTTTACGGATAATTTGTTCTTTTAGGCTACCAGCGATCTGACGGGCTTTCCTGTAGCTGGACAGCCCGCCGGTGGGCACGTTTTTTCCCTTTAGTTTGATCTTTCCTTGCCGCAGTTCTTTATAGGTTACCTCGGCTAAACTGCGGCTGATCCCGGCAGGATAATCATGGCTGTAATCAACGACTTGGGTGTAGATCTGTTCATCTTTTACAGCCGTATAGCGGCAGATCTCTTCGTTCAGCATGGGAATGGGGACGCCGATACCAAGGGTCAGAGTGGCTCCGTAACCGCGCATACTGGTGCCACGCAGCCATTCCGGAGACATCTTCTTGAGGTTTCCGATAACCGCCAGGGTGCCGGCCGGCACCCGGGGAACCCCCTCTTCCGTACGTTTAACAGCGGGATTGTGCTGGGTACCGTGCCAGGTAATATAGCCGCTGCCTCCGCCCAGAAATATACGGGTACCAATCCCGATAGTTTTATATAAAGGGTCATTCATTAAAGGAGATAGCTGTCCGGCCGAGCTGTAGTTGGCATTACCCAGGTTGGGCTTCAACTCGCCCATATAGGTATAAATGATCTTATCGGATAGGTTAACAGCTACATTGTAATTCTGATAACAATTGCGCGGATTAAACAGCACGGCTTCATTCAGATCTCTGATATTCAACCAAGTGTCCAGATCTTTCTGCGGATAGCAATCTGTTCCCGGAGTATGGGCGATTAAGCGCACATCCCGGCCGGCGACGATCTCCTGGATCAAATGGCCGCCGCCATATTTGAATTCGCCGGGATAGATGCGGTTTGCCGGGTCGTCCTCGGGCAGGGCGGTAGCCCCCAGAAAGAAATCCACAGCAGCCAATCCGGTATAGACCGGAACACCATTTAAATATGCGCGTCCGCCGCCCAGTTTTATTTTGGGCTTACTGTGCCCGATATTAAAATAAGCACCGGATGAGCACATGGGTCCGAAAGTGCCGGTAGTAACCACATCCACCTGTTTGGCTGCCTTGGAGACTCCCTGTTCATCCACGATATCGATAATTTCCTCGGCAGTTACCACGACGGCCTGCCCCTTTTTTATTTTTTGGTTTATCTCCTGAATTGTTTTGGCCATTGAGCTACCTCCTTTGTGATTCATGTATCCGGATAAATTTATACTGACAGAAACTCAGTCATTGAAGAGACCGGTGGACAAATAGCGTTCCCCGGTATCTGGTAATAAGACTACGATCAATTTATTTTCATTAGCTGTTTGCTTGGCTATCCTCAATGCTGCGTAGACCGCGGCCCCGGATGATATACCTGCCAGGATACCCTCCATTTGGGCTAATTTCCGCGCCGTATCAATAGCATCTTGATCGCTTACTGTGATGATTTCATCGATGATATCCAGATTCAATACATCCGGAATGAATCCGGCACCAATGCCCTGGATCTTATGGTCTCCTGATAATCCTTCGGAGAGTACCGGAGACCGTTCTGGCTCAACAGCCACAGTTTTAATTGAGGGCTTCCGTTTTTTTAAAAATTCCGATACACCGGTGATAGTACCCCCGGTGCCTACGCCAGCGATGAAAATATCGATTTTACCACCCGTATCAGCCCATATTTCTTCGGCTGTTGTCCGGCGATGAATATCGGGATTAGCCGGATTATTAAATTGCTGGGGGATGTAATATTTACTGTTCTGCCGGGCCATTTCTTTGGCTTTTTTAATGGCACCCGGCATCCCTTCCTCAGCAGGTGTTAAAATGATATTAGCGCCAAAGGCTTTCAGTAATGCCCAGCGTTCCCGACTCATTGATGCGGGCATGATCAGGGTTAATTGATACCCTTTCACGGCGCATACACCAGCCAGGGCTATTCCGGTATTCCCACTGGTTGGTTCCAGGATAATGGTATCGGTTTTGATCAGACCGGCTTTTTCTCCGGCTTCAACCATACTGATGCCGATCCGGTCTTTGACACTGCCGCCGGGATTAAAAGCCTCTAACTTGGCGACTATTGTTGCTGGCATTGTGTGGGGTAATCTATTCAACCTAACCAGCGGAGTGTGACCGATTAATTGGATTATATTATCTATGATACCACACATTAATTTGAACTTTTCAATTATTTGGATGTTATCTCATATTTTTATAAGATAACAGGAGTATTTTTATTAATGATAAATTTATGTTGGAATTCTTAGTAGATAATGTGGTTAGCCCCACCCGGGGCACATTCGGTTTAAGGAGGGAGCCGCATGTTTTTGCGCCAGCCAAAACCAGGAGAATAAAGCCTGCTTAGGCTTTAGGTTAATTTTTGATATCGTTACTACACGCTGAAAATACATTTCCAATACCTGGATAACCTCGGAAATTAAATTCAGTGATGTACAAATGTCAAGCAAATTTGTTCTAAAGGGAGTTGATGACCATAATAATTAACAAGCCAGGTCTTATTATGGATCGATTTTTAAAACTCTACCTTGAAATAATGCCCGATTTAAGAATAGATAATATGATTTTCAATTTATAAATTTGGAAGAAATATAAAGGAGGCTCTATGACCGAAAAAATTTCACGTCGTAACTTTATCAGGACCGGGTCTTTGGTTACGGCCGGTCTGCTGTTAGGCTGCCGGATTAAGAACCGGTTTCAGGTGATTATTAAAAATGGTCAGATACTGGATGGGCTGGGAAAGGCGCCTGTAAAAACTGATATTGGTATCAGTGGAACGCAGATTGAAGCGCTGGCCGATTTTGGGGAAGCCAGTGCCGACCGGATTATTGATGCGCAAGACCGTTTTGTAGCACCCGGATTTATTGATATTCATACCCATACGGATACCGAATTGCTGGTCAATCCCAAAGCGGAAAGTAAGATCAGGCAGGGGGTGACAACTGAGGTGGCCGGCAATTGTGGTTCGTCACCTTTTCCCCTCAATGATAAAATGCTGCAAAATATGAATAAACGCCTCAAGGAAAAATATGGGTTCGAAGGCGACTGGCAGGATATTGCCGGGTTTTACCGGGCGCTGGAAAGAAAAAAAATAGCCTTTAACTATATGAGTTTTACCGGTCATGGGGATCTCAGAACTTATGTCGTCGGCAAAAATGATGTGGCACCCAGTAAAACACAAATGACGGAAATGAAACGCTTATTACAGCGTTCCATGGAGCAAGGCAGTCTGGGACTGTCAACAGGACTGGAGTATGCACCGGGGAGTTATGCTGAAACTGGCGAGATTATCGAACTATGTCAGGTCGTTGCGCAAAATGGTGGTGTCTATGCCACGCATATGCGGGATGAAGATGACAAGGTTGAAGCGGCTATCGCTGAAGCGCTGGAGATCAGCCGTCAATCCGGAGTCTCTTTACAAATATCCCATCTCAAAGCCTGTAATCAACCCAACTGGCACAAAGTAGACCACATGCTGGAAATGATCCATGAGGCAGCCGATGAAGGTCTTCCGGTCAAAGCCGACCGCTATCCCTACGATGCCTGGGGAACGGGATTGAGTTCTTTTCTGCCGCTCTGGGCGCGCCAGGGGGATACCGAAGAAATTTTAGCTCGTTTAAAAGACAAACCCTCTGTTCCCCGCATTCGGAAATATATGCAGCAGCGCGCAGAGCGGATCGGTGGCTGGGACCGGGTTGTGATCAGCAATTGCCATAATGAAGCCAATGAGCGCTGGGAAGGAAAATCCATTCAGGCCTGTGCAGAAGCTACCCAAAAAGAGCCCTGGCGGTTTGTTTTTGATCTGCTTATTGAGGAAAAGAATCGTGTCGGTGTAATTGGTTTTGCCATGAGTGAGGAAAATCTGGGGACAGTTTTGGCCGATCCCCTGGTAATGATCGGGTCGGATGGCAGCGCAGTAGCCCCCTACGGACAGTTAGGAGAGGGTAAACCACACCCGCGCTATTATGGTACTTTTCCCCGTGTATTGGGAAAATATGCCCGTCAGTTACAAATATTTGATATTCCCACAGCAGTACAGAAAATGACGAGTATGCCGGCCCGCAAGTTAAAGCTGCAGGACCGGGGCGTCCTTCAGAAAGGCAAAAAAGCCGATATTACGGTTTTCGATCCTAAAACTGTGATAGATCAGGCCACTTTTACAACTCCCCATCAATATCCTAAGGGTATTGAATATGTTCTGGTCAACGGGGAAATCGTGATTAAAAAAGGTCAGCATACCGGGCAGTTACCGGGACAAGTACTGCGGCATCCAGGGTGATGACCATTCGTTTTTTATCCACAATAAATATAAGTAAATATGCAGCGGTGTAAGTGGGCACGAATGAATGACCTGATGTGTGCTTATCATGATCAGGAATGGGGCGTTCCTCTGTATGATGACCGGAAATTATTTGCGTTTCTGATCCTTGACGGATTTCAGGCCGGACTGAGTTGGTCAACCGTTCTGCAAAAACGGGAGAATTTTCGCCGGGCGTTTGACCATTTGGATGCCAAAAAAAATAGCGCGCTATGATTAAGATAAGCGAAGTTTCTTATTTAAAAATAAAGGTATCATTCGTAATAAACTGAAAATAAAAGCTGCTGTCACAAATGCCCGGGTTTATCTGAATCTGCTGGATAAAGAGCAATCTTTCAGTACATTTCTCTGGGATTTTGTGGCCGGAAAGCCCCTTGTCAATAACTATACCAGCTGGCATGCGATACCAGCCAGCAGCAGGGAATCGGAAAAGATGAGTAAAACTCTTAAATCACATGGGTTTTCCTTTGTGGGACCCACCATCTGCTATGCCCTCATGCAGGCCGCCGGTTTAGTCAATGATCATGTTATTGATTGCTTCCGGTATAAAGAGGTACAGCAACTGTATAGAAAACTTGATAATGGATTTTCGTAAGCGCTTAACCTATGGTAATATCCTCTTTGCCGTGCTGGCCTGTTTGTTATGGTCCACCGCCTTTGTGGGGGTTAAAGTTGGCTTGCGTTATGCCAAACCGCTCTCCTTTGCCGGTATCCGCTTTATGATTTCCGGACTGCTTTTAATTCCCTTTACCGGCGGATTTCACCGATATTACAAAACAGTCCGGATCAATTTTCGAGCGATTATAAAAGTGGCTATTTTGCAGACTTTTATTGTGTATGCGCTTTTTTATACGGGGATGACGATTGTGAGCGGAGCCCTGGCCGCAATTGTAATCGGCTCTAACCCCTTGATCACCGCGATTGTGGCCCATTATCACATGGATGGTGATCGAATGACAGTACCCAAGACGCTGAGTATTCTACTGGGTATTCTGGGGATTGTTATTATCGGAATCAGCCGCAGACCCTGGTCGATCAGCGGACTTCCGGAATTTTTCGGTGTAATCATTCTTTTACTCAGCACTACTTCGGGGGCCTTTGGGAATGTGACTGTTGCCAAGGACAAGCGCAATATACATCCTATTATCTTTAATTCAGCCCAAATATTTCTGGGCGGACTATTCCTTTTACTTATTTCTCTGCCGTTGGAAGGGCTGCCTCACTTTGATCAACCGAGTGAATATTATGTGGCCTTGGCTTGGTTATCCATGCTCTCAGCCGCGGCCTTTTCAATTTGGTTTACCCTGCTTAAAAAACCGAATATAAAAGTATCTTCTTTAAACCTGTGGAAATTTATCATTCCTGTTTTCGGTGCTTTATGGAGCTGGCTGCTTCTGCCAAACGAACACCCGGAAATATTCACGGTGACCGGCATGATTTGTGTGGCTTTATCAATTGTCTCTTATAATATCTGTATGATACGCCAGAGCTGTGATTGAGGATGGTTGTGGACTACGGCGTTACACTTTTCAAGGGGAATATTTGTTTATTGTAATTTAAACCTTGATAAGCAGCACTGGTATCATCGCCACTCTAAGCAAAAGATGAAAGAAAGCGCAACCCTCGGCAGAGTTGTGCTTTCTTTTTTGCCGCTTTTAAGGGGTGCACGACAATCACTTGATAAGTGTAATCTTATGTGTCGTTCTGTGGTACGTTGTTTGAAGGGTAATAAAATAGATGCCACTGGTTAATCGACTTCCGTTGAGAGGTGCCGTATAGGAACCAGCTGATAGATGGTTATCCAGTAGAACTTGTACGACCTGTCCATGTAGGTTACACAGGGTTAATTTGATATCCTGATTTTCCGGAAGGGTGAATTGAACAGTTGTGGTGGGATTAAAGGGATTCGGGTAGGCATTCAGATAAAAATCGGTAGCTAGCGGTGCCTTGTTAATTTTTATATCGGTCATTGTATCCGGCAGGCGGCCGGTTTCGTCCAGCAGAGAATACTCCTGCAGCCAAAGATCGCTTCCGAAGGCACCGAGAAAGTCGACCTGAGTAAAGAAGCCGTCATCAGGCAGGCTTTCACCGCCAGTTAAAAGGGCATTCCCGGCTGCCGGGCGCGGATCGATCAATCCGGTTCCGCTTTCCCAACCTTCCAGGCTGCGGAACTGGGGATTGACATCCTGGGCGGTAAAATCGCCAACCACATCAGAATGGAATTGGGCAGTAGCACAGTCGTAAATAACGTTATTAGAAGAAAAAAGCAGGGAATCGCCAATCAAGGCCTGGGTGGCATCGTCTTTAACGCGTAGCCCGAAGCCATTACCATAGGCTATAACCACATTACGAAAGTCACCACCGGTTCCTTCCCGCAAGCGGATCATTTCGTCGGCGCCATCATTGGCAGGTGCCCCACCACCGGGTCCGATCAGGGTCACATTATGGAATTGGGGATAGGAGCGCGGTTGATTGTCCATATCACTACCGTCATTATCCATTTCAAAACCGCGACCGCACTGATCCTGCCCCAGGATAGCAAAGAGAAATTGACCTTTCCCCTGGAAGCCTTCATCAGTATCGAAAGCATCATCGCCGCAGAAAAGAGCAGAGAGATATTTGACTTCCACAGTGCCGCCAAAGAACTCAAATCCATCATCCAGATTGTAGGCTACTTCACAGTTTTCCACAGTGGTTCCGCGGCCCACGCCTGCAAAGGTGATTCCGTTGATTTCATTATCCTGACCGATAGAGCGGCCACCATACCAGACGCGCACATAGCGCAGAATACCACTGTCGTCATCGGGATCATTCCCACCGTAAGGCACACCAACCAATCCTTCTACAAAGGATTCGCCGGCATTGGTGGGTGCGTTACCGAGCAGGATCAGTCCGCCCCAAGTACCCCTTTGTGGTAATTCACTGGGGGACAGGTTTGAGGTAAAGGTAATAGGTGCGTCGGCTGTTCCGTTGGCAATGATTTTAGCACCCCGTTCAATCACCAGAGTTGGGGCCAGTCCGGTTCCGTCATCGGATTCGGATTTAATAAATGTACCGGGTTCAATCGTCAGGGTCACGCCATCTTTGACAAAGGTCTGACCGGTTAACAGATAGTCGTTACTAGCCGTCCAGGTCTCATCGGCTGTAATGTTACCGGATATTTCAATTTGTCCGAAAACCAGTGAGGCTAATAATAGAGTTGCTAACAATACTCTTTTCATGCTGTCTCCTTTTTTGTTAATTAACAATGTCACCGTAATATGTATTTATTATATGACATTGTTATAAAGTCTATATAACATTTTGTTAAAGATCGCTGTAGATTTATTCTTATAATTGATATGAGATACCTAAGCTTAGGGACATTCCGGGTTGATAGATTTTGGTTGATTTGAATTCATCGGTTATCGGATCTTTTTGCCCGATTTCAACCTGAGAATTTAACAGGTTCTTAACTTTCGCACTCAACTTCACCTTATCGAATTTTTTACTGGCAGTGAAATTAAGGGAGTGATAGGGCATCTCGTATTTATTAGGAATAGTGGCGATTCCCAATGAAATAAGCCGCCGGCTAAATGTATTGTAAGAGAGAGTGGCATTTAACCCCTTGAGACTATTATAATTAAACCCCAGATTAAAGATGAAATCCGACTGTCCTTGTAAGGGACGGCGCATGGAGGTGGCTTGATTTTCTACGGCATAGCCTGTAAAAATGGTGATCATAGAATCCAGGGTAACCTCTGATTGGGTCCAGGTGAAATTCATCATAACGGAAGAGGAACCATATTTTTTGGGAATAAAATCAAAGCGATAGCGTGAATCGAATTCCACACCCCAGCTGTAAGCTCGGGGAGCGTTTTGAAAGGTCTTATATACTTTTCCGGAGGCCTCGATTAACGCAGCCTCAATGGGATTTTTAAATTTCTTACTGAAAAGACTTAAAGCCAGTAATTCTCCGGCGTGCGGAAACCATTCCAGTCGCAAATCATAATTTTTTATTTTGGTGGTTTTAAGCCAGGGATAACCAACCAAAATCTCACCGCCGTAAAAGGCCTGAAATTCATAAGGTGCAATTTCACGGAATTCCGCCCGGGCTAGGGTCCGGGAATGAGACAAACGGATATTAAAATCATTTTTAAGTTTAATCAGAAAATTATAAGAGGGTAGATAGACCCGTTCATTGATACGGGATATCACGGTATCACTGGTGATCGGACTAATAAAAGATTTGCCCGATACCGGTTGATAGGGATCGAGCGCCAATTGATAATCTTCACACCGCATACCACCAATAAAATGGACATTCTGTAAGGATTTTAAGAATCCGAAACTCAGAGGTGTATCCAACATAAAATAGGATGAGGTAATCTCTTCTCCGGATTCATAGGCACCGCTGGGCTGGGTATCTTCCACCACAATTAGACCGGCCTCCACAGATCCATCTGTATTGATCTGAAAATAATTGATATCGGTTAGTGTAGCCCCGAATTGATCTTTATTTTCTACTACAGTAATATCAGCAGGAATGACTGATCCTCCGAAACGGGTAGCATATTTGTGATAAAAAGATCGGCTTGAGAAATCGCGGGTTTTATTTTGTAAGCGGGCCCCAAGCTTGAATTTATAACCGGCTCCAAAGCGATCTTGCAGCTTGGTGGTATAACTGATATCCGCATTCTGGTTTTGGTCAAACCCCTGAGCAAAAATGCGGGTTCCGGCACTCCAGGAATAGGTATCCATTTGATAATAGGTTTGCTGTTCGCCGCCGACCTCACGGGACTTTACCCGATAGTTATACCCTTTAAAATCAGGCTGGTCCAGATGAGATTTGCCATAGTTGAAATTCCATTCCAGGCGGTGGTTGGTACCCAGGTGAAACTGATGCTCGCCACCCAGTGTCAGGTTGCTAATCTGTTTTTCAACATAGTACTGTTTAATAAAAATGCCATCGTCGAATTGGAAGGCATGACCGCGACCGTAATTCACATAGTTCTGAGAACGGTGGGTATAGACGTAATGCAGCTTTAATTTATGACGGTTAAATAATTTCATGCCCGCACTGGCAGTGGCAGTCATGTTGGTGCTATATTCTGATTTCTTACTGCGCATATCTATCACCGTGTCCAGGCCGGAAGAGTTCATACTGTATTCTTTGATGGCTGTATTTTTATAGCTATAGTCATTAGAAAAGGTTGTGTTGGTAAAAAAGCCCCATTCAAAATATTCAGAGGTGATATAACGGTTTCCGTAACTGACACCGGCTGAAACGGGTCGGCCTACTTTCTGCGACTGCAGCGTGTAATCGGTTTGAAAGGCCCGACCTATATCCCCCAAAAGATCCTTTCTCTGCAGCGGGTCAGTGCTCAGAGCGCTATTCCACTCAGATAGCTTCTTATCAGCTGGGATAATGGCCGGCAGACCACGTGAGCCGTCATCATAACCCAAAAAATCATATTGGCCGCCAGGGCCGGAGAGAAAGGTTTGGTTTTTAGTGGGATAGGTTTTTTCACTAACAGAAAAATTTAATTTTAGCAACCGGTTATCGGGATAAGCTTTCGTGCGGATATTGACATTACCCCCCCCAAAGGTACCCGGCATATCCGGTGTATATGTTTTTTTTGCGGTTATATTTTCCAAAATAGCGGCTGGAAATAAGTCCAACGGGACCGTCCGTTTTTCCGGTTCTGGACTGGGTACAGGGGCACCATTCATTTCAGTGTGGGTATAGCGATCACCTAAGCCGCGTACATAGACATATTTACCGTCCATAACGGTTAAACCACTGATTCTTTTGGCAGCTTCCGCCGCATCGGAATCACCGTTTTTCGAAATCTGGGAAGCGCTGATTCCATCCTGAATATTATTGGAATTCTTTTGTTCTGTAATCAAATAGGCTTCACTGGAACGCTTGGCTTCTACTTCGATAACAATATTTTCCATTTGCAAACTGGTCCGTTCCAGAGAGAGATCCAGTCGCAGCACTTCATGAGGCTGAACCGTTACATTATTAATCCGATTTTTAGCATAACCGATATAGCTGATTAATATGGTATACTCTCCCGGAGGAATATTATATATGGTATAAAACCCGTCCAGGTCCGTGGAAGCTCCCAAGCCGGTTCCTTCTAGAATAATATTTGCCCCCAGGAGGGGGGCGCTGTTTTTTCCATCAATGACCTGACCAGTTATTTTGCCCGACTCGGCCGCTGTGGTAACTGCTAAAAGCAGTAGCCATATGAGTGTTATTTTCAGAGGTGATATGCCTTTGATTTTGCCGATCATAGTTGTGCACTCCCTTAAGGTTTCTTTTAATTATAGTTCAACTCTTCTAAAAGCCACTCAAGCATACTCTTTGCATGTAAACAGCATGTAAACAGGCCATTAAATCATGTTAAAATCTGGTGTTAGCGCAGTACTATTTATAAATAGATTTTTCCCGAATTCTTCATAAAATATTCACAATTTATTTACCATAAATTAGCTTAATATAAATGGTATATCTTCCTAAACTCACCTTGTGAAATTAATTTTGGATATAGACCATGGTAAAAAGAATATTAATTGTTGACGATGAAGAGGATTTACGGGAGATCCTGCGTTACAATCTGGCCAAGGACGGTTATGGAGTCCTGGAGGCTGAAGATGGTAACCAGGCGCTGCAGATACTGGAACAAGAAACTGTTGATCTGATCATTCTGGACATTATGATGCCTGATAAGGATGGTTATGAGGTATGCCGTGAAATTCAGCGGCGACAGCTGGATATTCCTATTATTTTTCTGACGGCCAAGGATTCCGAATTTGATGAAGTCCTAGGCCTGGAGTTGGGCGCCGATGATTATATTAAAAAACCCTTTAGTGTGAAAGCCTTGGTCAGCCGCATCCGGACAGTGCTCAGGCGTTTTCATAAACCAGAGATTAAACGCCATGTCGTTCGTTATGAGGAGCTGGTTATTGATCTTGATGATTACACGGTTAAGCTGGGGGGCGAAGAGGTTTTTTTACCCCGCAAGGAATTCGATCTTTTGGCCTATCTGGCCACCCACCCGGGAAGGGTGTTTTCACGCAATTTTCTGTTAAACCAAGTATGGGGTGAGGAAACCTATGTGATCGATCGCACGGTTGATGTTCATATCGGTCGGGTTCGTAAGAAATTAGGAGTTTATAAAAAATATCTAAAAACAATGGTAGGGGTCGGCTATAAATTTCAACCGGAATAAATTTTGGATACTAATATGAACTTAACCAATAATTAACATTCCATTTACCGCTGCTTAACAAAAATCGGTTAAACTTATAAGCTATTTGAATGGGGGTGCACATGTTTGCCAAAGGAAGGTCAATTAAAACAGCTATATGGATGGGGCTGTTATTCAGTTTGACTTTGATCAAACCGCTTCGAGGCGGTGAATTTGAGTCGTCCTGGGAAATTTCCGGCAATGCCATCATGGATTTTTATTATATGTACCGTACGGCTGAAGATGTATACCAGGATTTTAAAACCAAAGATATGCAGCACGCCTATTTTGAAGGGCGCAGTGGATTTCAATTTCGCCGGATCTATTTAACTTTCGAAAAAGAATTGAAGGAAAAATTTAGTACACGCTTGAGGATGCAAATGTCGAATTCTACCTACACTTCCTCTAAAATGTCCGCTACTGTTAAAGATGCCTATTTGAAATGGGCTTATATTGATAATCACTGTCTATATCTGGGGATCAGTGGAAGTGCCGCTTTTAAAAACCTGGAAAAATTCTGGGGGTACCGCTTAATGGAAAAAACCGCCGATGATTTTTTTGGCATCCGCAGCTCACGTGAGTTTGGGGTGGCTTTAAAAGGGAGCTTAGGCAACTTGTCCTACCATTTGCAGATCGGAAATGGAGAGGGGAATAAATCAGAAAAAATCGGTGAAAAAGATAAGTTGCTCTCTCTGGCACTGAACTATCACTTAGGTGAACACTGTGTTCTGGATATCTATGGGGATAAAAGAGTGGGTCAAGATACTGATTATGGTAGTACGGCTCATATCTTTGCGGGCTATCAATCTTACCGTTTCAGGCTTGGTGGAAATTTCACCTATCAAGACGATTTGAATAAGGATATTGGACACCGCCAGATAATCAGATTATGGTCTATCCCTTTGATTATCAATTTCCGCCAGAATTTTAGTGCCATTGCCCGCTTTGATTATGTACATACTCTGAATCCAACGGATTACAAACAGTATTTTGTGCTTATTGGATTTGATTTCAGGCTTGTACCGGATATTCATTTTATGCCCAATCTTGAATATATGTATTATGATATCTATCATAATAAGGGTGATGCGGATATCATTCCGCGCTTTACCTGTTCATATGAATTTTAACTGTAGGAGGGAAATCATGCGAAAATTAAAAAGTATCTTAATGATCCTGTTGACCGTGATCCTGGTTGTGTATATAACCCAGTGCGGCGGAGACAAGGGCAAAAAGACTAAACGGGAATCCAAAATTGAGCTCAGCGCAGCAGGTGCCACTTTTCCCTATCCGTTGTACTCCAAAATGTTCAAAATCTATTATGATAAAACCGGTGTGAAAGTCAATTACCAGGCCATTGGTTCAGGGGGTGGAATTCGGCAACTGAAAAACCAGACTGTGGATTTTGGGGGTACCGATGCTTATATGAGCAATGAGGAACTAGGACAGATAGAAGGCGATATTTTACATTTGCCCACCTGTATCGGAGCAGTAGCGGTCAGCTATAATCTACCAGACAATCCACGGATCCGGTTAACACCGGAACTGTTGGCCGGTATTTTTCTGGGGAAAATCACCCGGTGGGATGATGTCAAAATTTTAGCAGTTAATAAGCATCTTGATCTGCCCGACAAGGATATCACTGTAATTCATCGCTCCGATGGCAGCGGCACCACTTTTGTTTTCAGCGATTATCTGGCTAAGGTCAGTACTGAATGGAAGACCAAAGTGGGGGCTGGCAAATCACTGCGGTGGCCCGTCGGACTCGGCGGAAAGGGAAATCCTGGTGTGGCCGGATTGATCAAGCAGGTGCCGGGCAGTATCGGTTATGTGGAACTGATCTATGCTGAGCAAAATGATCTACCGGTGATCGAGCTGCAGAACCGGAGTGGTAATTATATCAGCCCTGATCTGGAATCAACCACGCTGGCCGGTCAGGTCATCATACCCAGTGATACCCGGGTTTATATCACTGATACCGATGCCGATCAGGGGTATCCGGTCAGTAGCTTGACCTGGCTCATTTTCTATAAAAAACAGAATTACGGTAACCACACCTTGGAGGAAGCCCAAGCCATGGCCAATCTATTCTGGTGGATGATCCATGCCGGACAGGAATATCCTGAGAAACTGGGCTATGCCTCCCTGCCGCAAGCTGCTGTCAAAAAAGCAGAAGCAATAATTCATAAAATGACTTATGATGGAAAACCGCTCCTCAAAAAATAAAAACCAACCACAGATCAGGGAGGTCCACAGAGGTACGCTCCGGTCATTGATAAACTGGAAGATCAAGGAAATGATCTTTAATAAACTCATCCTGTTTACCGGGATCGGTGTCATTCTCACCACAGTAGGCATTTTTATTAGCCTGGTGATTGATTCACAACCGGCGTTAGAGAAATTCGGGTTTGATTTTTTATTCAATAAAACCTGGGATCCGGTGTTTGACCGGTTCGGGGCTCTGCCGTTTTTAATCGGTACGTTGTTGACTTCATTTATAGCGCTGTTTATTTCCATTCCCTTTTCCCTGTCAATTTCCATTTTGCTGGGAGAATATTTCAAGCGCGGTTGGATCTCCTCATTAATAAAGAGTATGACTGAATTGCTGGCCGGTATTCCTTCGGTTATTTTTGGATTTTGGGGGCTATTTTTCCTAGTACCGGTTGTGCGTGCTATTGAAATTAAATTAGGTGTTCCGGCTTATGGGATCGGTATCCTTTCTTCCGGACTCATTTTAGCTATTATGATCATTCCCTATTCCGCCTCCATCGGGCGGGATGTCATCGAGCTGGTTCCCGCGGATCTGAAAGAGGCTGCTTATTCTCTGGGCGCAACCCGCTATGAAGTGATTAAAAAGATAGTTTTACCCTATGCGAAATCGGGTATTTTTGCCGGAATTGTCATGGCCCTGGGTCGGGCGTTAGGTGAAACGATGGCAGTAACCATGTTAATTGGCAATTCCAACAGAATACCGGATTCCATTTTCGGGCCGGGTAACACCATGGCCAGCGTGATCGCCAATGAGTTCACCGAATCCACTACAGAACTCTATACCGCCTCCCTGATCGAGATTGGCTTAGTACTGTTTATTGTGACAACTATTATTAATATCCTGGGACGCTATATTATAAATAAAATGCAAGTTGAGAAAAGTAAACCCAGTTAAAGAACTGTGATGAATAATCGAGTTCGTCTGATCAAGAACAATATTTTCCGAATACTTATTTTCGGCGTGGCCGTTTGTGCCCTTATCCCACTTTTTTTAATCATATTTTTTGTGTTAAGGCAAGGCATTGGGGTTCTTGACTGGGAATTTTTAACCACCAACCCTGAACCGATCGGCGAAGCCGGGGGGGGTATCCTGAGTGCCCTAGTGGGAACCTTTATTCTGGTTTTACTGGCCTGTGCAATCAGTATCCCCATTGGGATCGCTTCCGGATTGTATGTAGCTGAGAATAGTGAAAACCGGATCGCAGGACTGATCCGCCTCAGCGTGGAAATATTACAGGGGACACCTTCGATTGTAATCGGCATCATCGGCTATATTTGGTTGGTAAAACCCATGGGTCATTTTTCAGCTCTGTCAGGCGGTATTGCCCTGGCAATCATGATGTTACCTATGATTATCAAGACTACCGAGGAAACGCTCAAACTGATCCCCCCTACGCTTAAGGAGGCTTCTCTGGCCCTGGGTACACCTTACTATAAAACTTTGCTCAAGGTCATTTTACCGGCCGGAATGAGCGGTATCTTAACCGGGATCCTGGTGGGTATGGCCCGTATTGCCGGCGAAACGGCCCCCTTGCTCTTTACTGCCTTTGGCAATACCTTTTTCAGCGCTAATATTTTCAAACCCATTAATTCCCTGCCTTTGCTGATCTTCAATTACGCCACCAGCCCTTATGCCGAGTGGCATGCCATTGCCTGGGGAGCATCCAGTGTATTAATTATTTTTGTGCTTATTTTAAACATAACGTCTAGATTGTTGGTGAAAAAATGGAAGATAGTATACTAAAAACAGTGAATCTAAGCGCCTATTACGATACTACTGAAATTATAAAGCAGGTGAACATGGCGGTTCCCAAACATAGTATCACCGCAATTATGGGTCCTTCTGGTTGCGGTAAAACCACTCTGTTGCGTTGCTTGAATCGCATGCATGAATTGACACCGGGAGCCAGTTCAAAGGGGGAAATAGTACTGAATGACAAAGATTTAAATAAAATGGAGCCCATTGAAGTACGCCGGCAAATTGGCATGGTCTTCCAGAGCCCCAATCCCTTTCCAACGATGACCATATATGATAATGTGATTGCCGGTTATAAATTGAATGGTATTCGTCTGAAGAAAGATGAATTCAATCATATTGTTGAGGATTCACTGGTAAAGGCCGGCCTATGGGAAGAGGTCAAAAGTGATTTACATCGCAAGGGCGCTTTTTTATCAGGCGGACAAAAACAGCGACTCTGTATTGCCCGGGCCCTGGCTGTGAAGCCTGATATTATTCTCATGGATGAACCCACTTCGGCCCTGGATCCGATTGCCACTAAGCGTATTGAGGAGTTGATCGTGGAACTTAAAGAGACAGTAACAGTTATTTTAGTGACTCATAATATCTCGCAAGCCGGACGGGTGTCTGGTTTTACAGTCTTTTTATATCTGGGTAAATTAATTGAGTTCGGTGCTACGGACAGGATGTTCACGGCACCCAAGAATGAAGTAACCGAAAAATTTCTCACCGGCGAAATTGGTTAAGGGGTGTACCAATGTTAAAAGAAAAATTACTGGAATTAAATCGCAGGATTATAAACCAAGCCACGCTGGTAGAAAAAATGCTGAATGATAGTATCGACGGCCTGCTGCAAAAAGACCAGACCATACTAGACCGAGTCATATCCGAGCTGGAGATTAAGGCTAACAAGAACGAGCTTGAAATCGATGAATTGTGTATCAATGCTATTGCCTTGTATCAACCCGAAGCCCGTAATCTGCGCCGGATTCTGACCATCCAGAAAATGAACAACGATCTGGAGCGCATGGGGGACCTGGCGGTTAATATCAGTGAAAGAGCGCTGTATCTGATTCGGAAGCCAGATGTAAAACCCTATGTGGATCTGCCGAAAATGGCTAAAATCACCACTAGTATGCTATGTGACAGCATTGATGCGTTTATTAATGAAGACATTAAACTGGCTAAAAATATTCTGCTCAGAGATGATGAGGTCGATGACTTGCAGCGGATTATTTTCCGCGACCTGATTCATCTTATGTTTGAGAATCCGGATATTATCAAACGCTCTATTAATCTAGTGGATGTGTCCAAATATTTAGAGCGGCTTGCCGATCTTTCCACCAATATTGCAGAAGATGTTATCTACATGGTTAAGGGTAAGATTGTCAAGCATCCGGCCCAGAAGTAGCCTGGACTGCATATATTTTTTATCTCTTAATTTTTCCAATCGATAAACACTGAAAAATACTTATTCTTCCGGCAATAGATCCAGGAATTCCTTTTCATCCAGTCTGGTGATTTCCAGTTCTCGGGCCCTGTCAGCCTTGGACCCCGGATTTTCTCCGATCACCACATAATCAGTATTTTTACTGACCGATGAAGCGGTTTTACCTCCGCAGCGTTCCGCGGCTTTTTTGGCTTCGCTACGGCTAAAATTTTCCAGGCTACCGGTAAATACAAAGGTTTTATCGGCCAGGGGCGTGGACTTTTCCCGGGTACCGGGGGTTTTGATTTTGATGCCACTGCCTAACAGTCGGTCGATGGTTTTACGGTTGGACTTTTCTGCGAAAAAATTATGGATGCTCTCGGCCACGATCGGGCCAATACCCTCGATAGCCTCAAGGTCTTCTTTACTGGCTGATACCAGCTCATCCAGGGATTCCAGGGCCTTCTCAAGGATCTGTCCCATATACTGACCGACATTACGGATCCCCAGAGCATGAATAAAGCGGGCTAGCGTGGTCTGCTTACTTTTTTCAATTGCTTTTAGCAGGTTTTGCGCAGATTTGTCAGCCATACGCTCCAGACTGATCAACTCCTCTTTTTCCAGTTCGTAAAGATCGGCAATATTTTCTACCAGTTTTTCCTCTACGAGTTGATCCACTAATTTCTCGCCCAATCCATCGATATCCATGGCATCTTTGGAGGCAAAGTGTTTGATCCGCCCTTTGAGCTGTGCCGGACAGTTCATATTAGTACAATAATGCTTGGCTTCATCTGCAGCGCGCACCACTTTGCCACTGCATACCGGACATTTGTCTGGGATATGGTAAGGTTTTTCTTTGCCACTGCGCTTATCCTTGATAACCTTGACCACCTGGGGAATCACCTCCCCGGCGCGCTGCACGAAGACCCAGTCGCCTTCCCGAATATCCTTACGGTCGATCTCATCCTGATTATGCAGGGTAGCGCGGGAGACTTCGACTCCGCCAATATGGACCGGCTTCAGGTGTGCTACTGGCGTAATCGCTCCGGTACGGCCGACACTGGCTTCGATTTCTAAAATTTTGGTAGATTCCTGTTGCGCTTTAAACTTAGCGGCAATCGCCCAACGGGGACTGCGGGATTTCGCCCCTAATTTTTTCTGTTGTTCAAAATCATTGACTTTATAAACTACCCCGTCAATCTCGTAGGGAAGTTGGGCCCGTTTGGATTCCATCTTTTGATATACAGCGAGCATTTCGTCCAGATTTGAACAGACTTCGATCATCGGATTAACCGGCAGTCCCCAGTTGGGTAAGGCTTGCAGAAATTCATGCTGAGTATCAAAATCCACGCCTTTAAAACTACCCAGGGAATAGCAGAATATTTTCAAAGGACGTTGGGCGGTGATGGCAGGATCCAGCTGGCGCAGGGAGCCGGCTGCGGCATTACGGGGATTGGCAAAGGTTTGTTTGTCTTGTTCAGCCTGCTTTTTATTCAATTTCTCAAAATCCTGCTTCTGTATAAAAACTTCGCCGCGCACTTCAATCAGTTCCGGGACCGAGCGCTCCTTTTTACGCAGCGAGAGCGGAATAGCCCGGATCGTTTTCAGGTTTTGGGTAATATCTTCGCCGGTAACCCCATCACCGCGGGTTGAACCGGTGGTCAGCAGTCCTTTTTCATAGACCAATTCCACGGCTAACCCATCGATCTTGGGTTCAGCAACAAATTCAATATCGGCCTGACTGGGTAAATTCCGTTTTGCCCGTTTGACAAATTCTACAATTTCCTGCTTATTCATGGCATTGTCGAGGCTCAGGAGTGGGACGCGGTGCCTGACCGTTGCGAATTCTTCCTGGGGTTGAGCCCCGACTCTCTGGGTAGGCGAGTCAGGGGTAATCAGGTCAGGATAACGCTCCTCTAACTCCTCCAGTCTGTGCAGTAAATGGTCGTATTTGGCATCGCTTATTTGCGGATCATTCAGTACATAGTAATAGTAGTTGGCTTCGTTGATTTTCTGGCGAAGTTTATTAATTTGCTTGCGGACTTCTGATTTTGATTCAGGCATGCAATTCCCGCTTTATAGATCAACAATTGCCTGGTAAAAAGAAATTTTGTGCAAAATGTCGTTGCTGAAACTAATTATTTTTCAGATTCCTGGGTACCCTGTTTGTCCTTGAAGATATTTTTTAGAAAGGGTTCGAACAATTCAATCGGTAAGGGAAACAGAGTAGTGGAGTTATTTTCCACGGCAACTTCCCGTAGGGTCTGCAGATAGCGCAGCTGTAAGGCAATGGGTGTTTCCTGGATGACTAGCGCGGCTTCATGCAAGCGTTTAGAGGCCTGAAATTCACCTTCGGCATTAATGACCTTGGCCCGTCTTTCTCGTTCCGCTTCTGCTTGCCGGGCCATGGCGCGCTGCATATCCTGTGGCAGGTCGACATGTTTGATCTCTACGTTGGATACCTTTATACCCCACGGATCGGTGTGTTTGTCCAGAATGGTCTGTAATTGTTCGTTGATGCGTTCTCTTTCGGACAGGAGCTGGTCCAATTCCGATCCCCCCAGAATGCTGCGCAAGGTGGTCTGTGACAACTGGGATGTAGCCATATAGAAATCTTCCACTTCCACCACGGATTTATTCGGTTCCAGGATCCGAAAATAAATCACTGCGTTTACTTTTACCGAAACATTGTCCTTGGTGATGATGTCCTGTGGTGGAACATCATGGACAATCGTCCGCAGACTGACTTTTTCCATTTTATCGATAAAGGGAATTAGTAAAATCAGCCCAGGTCCTTTGGACCCGATTAAACGCCCTAAGCGAAAGATCACACCCCGTTCGTATTCTTTCAGAATACGGATCGCAGATATCAAAATATAGAGCGCTAAAACAAGAATAACGACTAAATAAATTGGCATAAATAACGCCTCCTTTTTTCTTTAGATTAATGGTTTAATCCTTAGGACCAATTAAATTGCCTGTAACGATTCTGTCCATAAATCAGGTGTCAGCTTTTTTGACAATGAGTTGCATGCGTCCCATCCCCGAGACCTTTACCTCGGCTCCCTTTTTAATCGGTTCTTCGGATCTGGCATTCCAGATTTCACCATGGACCAGAATTTTGCCGCCTTCGGTATCAATGTTTGTAATGGCTTCCCCGATTAGTCCGATAATGCCTTCTGAGCCGGTAGTGGCTTTACGGCGATGGGCTTTATAGGCCATGGAAAAGGCGAAAATGAAAAACAGGGCACTGAAGACAACCACCGGAATGATCACTTTCAGAGAGACGGAGAAAAGCTCCTTGGGTGCCTCAGTTACATCGATGAGCATCATGGAACCCAGGATCATGCACACAATGCCTCCAATTGTTAAGAGACCAAAACTGGTCACGCTTACTTCTAAAATGAATAACACAATTCCCACAATAATCAGCGCCAGCCCGGCATAATTGATGGGCAGTATCTGAAAGGCAAAGAAAGCCAAGAGCAGGGAGATACCCCCGACGACGCCGGGAACAATGGCACCGGGATTCTTGATTTCGAAGAAAATACCCCAGAAGCCGATGATCAGTAGAATATAGGCCACATTCGGGTCACTCACGACATCCAGGATTTTGCGATGAAAACCATAGGAACGATGGACCAAGGCTCGGTCGCTGGTTTTTAAAACGGTTTCACCGGTAGTAGTTTGCACTTCTTTACCTTCTAATTGCTCCAGCAGATCACGCATGTTTTTTGCAGTAAGGTCAATTACATTTTTAGTCAGTGCCTCTGTCTCGGTGATGGAAACGCTTTGACGGACTGCTTTTGCCACCCATTCCTCATTACGGCCCCGTTGATGAGCAAGACTGCGGATATAGGCGACCGCATCGTTGGTGACCTTTTCTTTCATGGTCTCAGAATCGGCGGAATCGGGTTTGGAGAATCCGCCACCCAGACTGACCGGATGGGCCGCTCCGATATTGGTTCCCGGAGCCATGGCAGCCAGATGGGCTGATACGGTGATAAAGACACCGGCGGAAGCTGCCTGAGCGCCACTGGGACTGACATAGACAATGACCGGTATAGAGGAGTTGAGGATGTTTTTAATAATAGCCCGCGTGGAGGTCATTAAGCCACCGGGCGTATCTAACCGGAGGATGATACATTCCACCGGATTTTCCTGGGCTTTTTCAATATTCACGTCAATATAAGACGCAGCCACCGGATTTATGACTCCTTCCACTTTCAAGACCCAGATTTCTTTGGCAGAGGCCTTATCTATAACGGCCAACAATAAAAATAAAGTAAGGAGGATAACTGTTTTTCTCAACTTAGTACTCATCCTTGACTCATAATATAATTGATCATCGGGTATTTTCAATCCTTTTTCTGACTAGAATTTTGCGGAGTGTTGTGTGCCGGATGGGAGATTGGTACACAAATCGGATTTTTCTCCGGTGTCTCTGCTGGCAATGCCACACCCCTGAAATCAGGAAACTCAGCCGTGAAAAAGTAACAGAGCGTATCTGTGGTGGTCATTTCCGGGATTAATTTAAATACATATTCCCCTTTGCGAAAATTCATAGGAAATTGTTGATAAAGACTTTCCGGGCCGGATTTAATAAATATGGATACTGACTCAATCTTGGCAGGATTAACATCCACAGCACAGGTAATCTGCGAAAATTGGTTATAAGCAATGCGCTGCGGTGGATGATGATATATTTCAATGGCTGCTGAAGAATCCGGTGGATGCTCTGTCTGGGCATTACCCGTTAAAGTGATATAAATCAGTATTAATACTATCTTTTTTAGCATAGCCGATTAAATTTATATAAATATGTTGAAAGGCGGTATTAAAAGAATACCGTAGAAGAAATAAATAGCATATGATCTTGGTATTTTTGATAATTGGTGGTATTAAAGTAATAGCTCAGTTCCCGGCGGCCCCGGAGTATCTGATAACTAAGATTTAAAGTGAATTGAGGGGTCAGAGCTGCTGTGAGCCCCAGCCCGCTCAAGGAGAGATAGCGGTCTGTTTTGGGAAGATCATAGTAAGGGCGCGATATAATCCGTTGACCAGCTAACACAGAAAGATTATCAAGCAGGGGAAAACGTAGTCCGGCACCAAAGTCAAAAGAGGTTTTCAATTCTTTACGAATGTTATTGTTAATCCGCTTGTCAGTTGATAGCGTAATTGTAGCTCCATTGACAATTTCAGTATCATAGAGTTTGGAATCGAAATTGATCCCATGCCAGTTTTTTACGGCCATATCTATACTAAGTTCAAAGTCATAAAAAGATACCGCCACACCTAAATTGGCAGATAAAGGGAAGGTGATATTATATTGCAGATCGTGAGCCGGTTCGTTCACACTGGTATCCGGCAGGGCCTCGTCATAGGTTTCTGACCAGCTGACATAGCTTTTTTCGTTAACTTTTAATTTTAACGGTGAGGCAATGGATAGCCCATATTTAAAATGGGGGAAAATATAGAGTAGGCCGAAGATTACATTCCAGCCGTTATACTCGGGCTTGATCACTTCGTTACGTTCAAAACGGTGGTAGTCATAATAAATGTTGGATTGATGAAAAATATTAAAGGTATCGACATCAGTACCGGTATAAGCAAAGTCGCGGTAGCCAGTATAATAATTGACTGACAAACCTAGGAGGAGGTCTTTTTGAAATTCAACCGCCCCACCCATACTCAGTGCGTTCAGATTGCCATTTTCTTCGATCTTATTTTTTAGATAAATATCCCCATTGACGTCCCCTCCATTAAAGCCAGTGAAGCCCTCAGTAAATAATAACTGGCTGTAGTTAGCCACCTGAGAAAAAGTAAACCCTAGGGCCAGACTGCCCTGATAGACCGGCAGGGGGTAAATTATATCCATTCCATCCAAAGCTGTATAACTGTCCGTCTGATTGATAAATTCGTTATCCTGTCCCAGGCGGGTATTTTGATTGAATATTCCGTATTGCAGGCCCAGGGAGGCTTGGGCGTTTCTGGCCATGCCGATTTTAGCCGGATTGGCAATCAAATCAGCCAGCCCCTGATGGCTGACCGTAGTGTTAAAAGCCAGGGCGGCCGCCGGAGCTCCGGCGTTCCGGAAGAACCAGAAGGGACGCAAGGCATCATGATAGGTTTGGGCCCTTATCTGGTAACTCGATAGACAGAGCAGGATTGCGAGGATAGCCCTTGTAAAATTGAATATATTGTTTTTCATTGATTATTGTTTATTCCGTTTGGTCCTTGACCTTGAGGAGGAAGAGCGTGAACGCTGGTTTTTAGAGCTGCTGCTGGAACTGCTGGAGGAGCTGGAAGCGGATGAACGCGAACTGGACTGGACAGATGAATTGCGACTTCCGGAAGAGCTGGAACTACTAGTGGAAGAATGGCTGGAAGAGCGGCTAAAGGAACGGTTTTGATGGGTATTATTATCAGATGATGTCGGCGTGCTTTTTCGATCTTGTCGACGTTTTGCGTTGGACTGGTTTTCAACTGCCTTATCAGATTGAGAAGCTGGGGAGGGGGGAATGGTCAGGGGCGCCAGTAATCGCATTTTATCATCCCTGAAAAGGGGGTATTTTTGCGGAACGCTATAATTTTTCTCATCATCCAGTTTTTTGGGATCGGTGGTCTGTTGGGGTGGGTTTAGCTGCGGGACCTCTGGTGACCCATCATCTTGCGAGGATGAGCTTGATGAGGGAGAGGCTACCATAGGTAAGTTGGGATCGTACTGATTGGAATAACTGCTGTTGGTAGTTGTGTTACTGCGCTGGCGGTAAGACCGGGTTTGCGGTTGACGGGCGGGTCGCGGTTTATCCTCAGAGCTGCTGCCCGGGTAACCGCTCCATACATAGCCACCGGGTGAGTATCCATACCGGAAATAAGACCGGGGACTATTATACCAGTTGTGACCGTAATAATAGGAGTTGTATCCATAGGGAGAATAATAATTCCAGTAATAGGGAGATTGGTAACGCCAGAAAGAATTCTGCCAGGGCGACATATAATTTCTGAAATACCAGCGATTATAATCATAACCATAACGCATTATCCCAGGATTCCGGAAACTATAGTTGCGGTACGGGGAATAATAGTCATAATAGTTAAAGGAACCACCTGGTTCTTCCGTTTCCAGGTCTGTAATATAATTCTCCTCTGATTGTGGAGATCGGATTTTAGTATAGCAGCTGGGTAAGGCAACCAGCAACGCTATGCAAAAAATGAATAATATGTTCGCTATTTTTTTCACATCAGACCTTTTTAAAACCCTATTACAATATAGACAGTGTAATCTATTTTTTCAAGTTTTAGCTCTAATTATTTGAATTCTTTTTGGGATGAATAGTTCCGATGTTGTGGGACAATAGGATATGATTGTGTGCTATTGACCGTTATTGAAAAAACGAAATGTTAGAAATTTAGTGCTTCTACAGAATTGACTTAAGTCATGAAAATATTGAATATAGGCATGAAAAATGGCAATTAATCCTTGATTATTTGCAATAAAAAAACCAATTTATAGTGTTGAGTAGAAGATTGAAAATATAAGGAGTAATAAGATGAACCGATATGGATTAATACTGATTGTAATATTCTCTGCATTATTGATTTTCACCTGTGGTAAACCGGCGGTTGAAGAAGAGCCGGTCACCGAAGAGACAGCCCAACCACAGCCAAAGGAAGCAGAGGAAGACACGATGCAAACCAAGCAGCAGGAGATGGCCACCCAGATGGAAGAGGATACGGATACCACGCAGGCGATGGAGACTCAAATGCAGGCGGATACCGTAGCCGCACCAGCAGAAGCGGTTACTGAGGATACTTTAAAACAGACCCAGGGACAGTTAGAAGAAGTTATGGAAGTAGTGGCTGAAGGTGATACGATTGATATGTATTATATGGTCAAACCAGAAGATTGGCTATCCAAGATTGCCGAAAAAGAGTATGGCAATATTAAGATGTGGAAAAAGATCTATAAATGGAACCGAAAAAAAATTGGGGATAATCCCAATATGATATATCCCTTCCATGAGTTTCTACTGAAAAAACTCAAAGAAAATGCCAATGATCTGGAATATGAATTCTACAATTACACGGTTAAGTTTAATGAATCCCTCTGGGATATTGCGCAAAAAGAGTATGGTAATGCCTATGCCTGGATCGTATTACTGCGTGATAATGCGGATGTCCTGGGTTCTGATTTGAAAAGCATCAAACCCGGAACAGAGCTGAAAGTCCGCACTAATCTCTTCAATAAATAGAAATTATTAGTTCAGATATGACTTGAAAGGCTGGCTAATGAAGCCAGCCTTTTTTTAGTGCGCCCGGCAGGGCGCAATCAGTTGGAGGTGACTTATCGACAATG
>CAZXFH010000039.1:0-30433 GCA_964640055.1 uncultured bacterium
AATGAGTATTTATGAAAGTATCTTATAGATATATATGCATTGGTGCTTATAATAAATCGCGAGTTTCGTTTTCGATCCAGATAGCTAAAATCCGACTGTAAAAACAATCTCTACGCCCCTATCATCTCCTTTGCTTTGTTAAGGTCGGAAATAGTGTGATCCGAACATGAAAATAGCTTATGCGCTGTTCAAGTCTGAATTAAGGGTTTCAAACTTAGACATAATTTATTAATTTATAAGGATTTGACAGCGATAACAGATAAGCTAATAGCCCCCTCAATCAATTGAAAGGAAAACCATGGCCTCTAAAAAAATCGCCTTTTTTGACGCCAAGCCCTACGATCAAAATGCTTTTGATGCCGCCAACGAAAATTTCAATTTTGACCTCCGTTACTACGAATATCATCTCAATCCGGAAACAGCCGTTTTGGCCAAAAATGCAGATGCGGTTTGCGCCTTTGTAAATGATGACATTTCCCGGGAAACCATAGCGGTACTGGATAAAAATGACATCAACCTGATCGCCCTCCGCTCGGCCGGTTATAACAATGTTGACTTGGAGGCTGCCTATCAGACCATCCATGTGGTCCGCGTCCCAGCCTACTCACCTTATGCGGTGGCTGAGCATACCATGGCCCTGATTTTGTCACTTAACCGAAAAATCCACCGGGCCTATTACCGCATTCGGGATAACAATTTTAGTATCAACGGTTTGCTCGGGTTTGATCTGCATGGTAAAACCGCCGGGGTTATCGGTACCGGCAAAATTGGTAAGGTACTGATAAAAATACTGAAGGGTTTCGATATTCAGGTGTTAGCCTATGACATTTATCCTGATGAAGACTATGCCCGGGAAATGGACTATGAATATGTTGATCTGGATACCTTATACGCTAAATCCGATATTATCTCCTTGAACACCCCTTTGACCAAAGAGACCTATCATATGATCAATTCCGAAAGTATTGATAAAATGAAACCGGAGGTGATGCTGATTAACACTGGTCGGGGACATCTGATCGACACGGTCGCCCTAATCGAGGGGTTAAAAGAAAAAAAAGTGGGCTCTGCCGGTCTGGATGTCTACGAAGAGGAAAGCAAGTACTTTTTCGAAGATTTTTCCAGCCAGATCATCGGTGACGATGTCCTGGCACGCCTAATGAACTTCAGCAATGTGCTGATCACTTCCCATCAGGGCTTTTTTACTCAGGAGGCTTTACATAATATTGCCGAGACTACCCTTGAGAATGCCCAAGAATTTTTTAACGATAAACCGTTGACCAATGAAATTTGCTATCAATGTCCCCGCGATGATTGTCGCAAGGAGCAAAAAGGACGCTGTTTCTAAGATGATAATATTAAAAGTTAACCGCTGAATTCAGGCAATTGTTTTTCATAGATACGGTAGGTTTTATAATGTATGCCCCCCAGTTTTTCCGCATCTCTCCGCATGGTGATATTTTCTTCACCGATGGTGGATCCTTCCGCGTAAGTATAGCCTTTTTGATATCCGTTCCTTAGGGCAGTCAGATAGAGTGCCTGAGCCACCCCTTTTTTACGATATTCGGGAATCACAAACATAACAAAGCTGCGTCCCCCTTTTATTTTATCTTTATAATGTAAATATTTCAGGATACTTAGTGGACCCAGCCGGCCGTTCAGATGGGCCAGAACCGCATTATAATCCGGCAGGGCCACATTGAAGCCGATCGGTTTATGCTGTTTATTACGCGCAATCAGAACGAAATCCGGATCGGCATATTTTTTCAACCGCTGTGCCATGGCGTGTACCTCTTCCAGAGAGGGTGGCACCATATTCGGCCAATCGGGCATGGCCTTATCCAGCACGGTTTTAATATCCTGGGTTTCCGATTGAATTTTCTTTGGATTAAACCGATCGATTTGAAAATTGTAGCGTCGCTGGGCATATCTTACCGCCCGCATGCGCCGCTCAAAATCCAGTTCAGTCAGATCATAATAATAGGCATAAAGATCCATGGCTTTCCGATACCCCAGACAGTCCATTTGCTCCGGATAATAGCGGGGATTATAACTATCCATGAGAACCGGCCGGGAATCAAACCCTTTAATCAGCATGCCCCTGAAATCATCACCCTTGGTTGGGGAAACAGGTCCCTGCAGGACATTCAATCCCTGGGCCAGGGTCCATTTTTCAGCAGCCTGAAACAAACTCTGAAAAATCTGCTTATCACTAATACTTTCCAAAAAGGTAAAAAAACCGCAATCACCTTTTTTTCGAGCGGCCAGCTGCTGATCATTAACCACAGCGATCCGTCCGACCGTCTCTTGATCGGCCTGACAAATAAAAAAGATATGGGGATTATTGCGAAAGAGCGGGGTGTTTTGGTCCACGATCCACTCTTTTTGTTCTCTGATCAGCGGTGCTACCCAGTAGGGATCATCGCGATAGAGTTGATAGGGAAACTTGAGAAAATCCATTAATGTGTTGTGATCAGTAGCAGGATAAATTTTAAGCGCCATAGGTCAGCCTTTTCTTTTGCAGAATCAGTTGTAACCGCTGATGAATTTCGACTGTGATCGGATAGAAAATCATCGCAATCATGCCGCCGACAAAAAGCAGAGCGGGTAAAGGGCCCAGTAAAAAACGAATCGCAAACAGGGATCGGGTACCTTGCTCCACGTCGGGAACATAACCGACCAATTCCAGTATAATACTGACTAAAAAGAGTGCCCCTGAGGCCGTCAATTGATGCAGAAAGGAGGCAAATCCGCTGTAGATTCCTTCACGCCGCTTGCCTGTTTTTAATTCATCATATTCAACCACATCCGGCAGTATGGCCCAGGGTATCAAATGCGCCGCTGAAATCCCCACCCCACCCAGAAAAGCCAATCCATATACCCAGAACCGATCATCCCGGGGTAGAAAAAACAAGGCAGTGAATACAATCGCCAATAAAGCCGAACTAACAAAATAGGTCTTTTTCTTCCCAAAACATTTTGACATATAATTCCAAAAAGGAAGGAAAATCACTGCCGTTACAAACACCAGTCCCAGAATCACCGATGTCTGATCTTCCAGATGAATCCAGTATTTCAGATAGTAGATCATCATCGCCGAAATCACATCCACTGCCCCCCAGGTAAACAAAAACATAATAATAGCGGAAATAAAGGGTTTATTCTTAAAAACGACCCGTAAGCCTTTTAAGAAGTCCATTTTTTCTGGCTTTTCAAACGACTTTTTCTCTTTGATAAAAATGAATAAAAAGAGTGGTGAAAAAAAGACGATCAGGGCGAAAATAGCACTCATCACCATAAATCCCTGACTTTGGCTCTCAAAGGCATGGACGATCTCAATTGGTACCACCGCAGCGACCAATCCACCCAGAATAGAAAAGGCCATGCGGTAAGCTGTCAGGCTGGTTCGCTCGTGGTAATTATGCGTTAACTGGGCTGTTAAAGAAGTATAGGGGATCTGAATCAGACTGAAAAAGGTAATAAAAAGTAAAAAAGTAATGGCAACATAGATGACTTTGACCGCGGTAGTCGCCGAGGGTACATTCCAGATTAAGAAAAAGAAAACGGCGAAGGGCAGCGCAGAGAACAGAAAGAAAGGACGCCGTTTGCCCATGCGCGCCTGCAAATGATCAGACTTATGGCCAATAAAAGGGTCGACCACTGCATCCCAGATTTTACCAACCAACAAAATTGTGCCGGCAATACCGGGTCTGATCCGGGCGACATCGGTTAAATAAAACAAATAGAAAAAAGCAATGATGGTAAAGGCGATGGAATTCCCTAAATCACCAAACCCATAGAAAAATTTGGTCCTCTTGGATAAACGTTCATCGGCCATTTCTAAAATACCTCATTTGATAACAGAAAATCATCCTGCTCGTTCACTCATTCTTATTCAGATTGGCCCGTTCACCCAAGAGATTCAGTTTATATTTTCTGACTTCTGTGGGTGATATAATGGATCCTTTTTTCCCTCTGAAGTAGAGCGCATCAGAGGGACATTGTACAATACAGGCCCCGCATTGAATACAATGCTCTGTATGAACCATGCTTGCTTTTTGGTTGATCCGAAAAATTCTGCGGGGACAAACCTGTTCGCAAACAGCAGCACCACTGCATTTATCTTTCTGCAGCACAACTTTGAAAAAACGCTCCGGATGAAATCCACTTTTATAAACCGGTGTACTGCCACTCAAATCAATCCCCAGGAGAAAGGCGGTCCCAAAAGCGACAATGGTCCAAATAGGCATTTGCGATATGGATATAACATCCAATAAGAGGGTAGCTATTCCCATAATGGCTAAAAATAATACCCCGGGGATGATTGTCGCTAAACCGATCTGGATAATCAAAGCCTTTTTGGGAGCATTCTGGGCGTGCGCTTTGCATACGATCCAATTTCCATACCAGGGAAAGCCAAGAAATGCCCCCAAGGGCAGGATCCAGGCGGTTATCAGGAGCATAGGTATGAGTTGCCGGAAAAATATCCCGCCAACAATCAAGGCCAAAACAGACATTGTTGCCGCCCACATCACAGCCATTTCAATACGCTGACCAATAGGAAAGTTGACTTCTTGCATGACAGCTGATTTTTTGGGAGCTTGATCCAGGAAAGCAGGAATATCTTTGGCATAGACCGGACCCCATGTCGTGGTCCAGCCCGTTTTTTCCTGAACCAGGCTCGTTTGGATACCGGTAGCGGCCAACTGGGGTAAAATAGCAGTCCTGTGCCTTAAGCGGTCTGCGACACCACTGGTCTTTAAGCCTGAAATGACCTCATGATGGGTCAGATGTCCACCGGTTGCCGCACACCAGACATTAATGCCTTTGCTATTAACTACTAATAAATACAAATTACATTTTTGCAATGCCCGCTTTAAGCGAGCCACTGTGAGCAGATAATTACCGGTGATGAGCAAGGGTGACTCAGGCCCGGGATGACCGATCGGAAACAGGCCGGTTTGAGTCGGTATGGGTATAAACCGTAAAAAAGTAGTCAGGATATTGATGAATACATATTTAAACACTTGCATGACTATCATTCACCCTGTTACGCGCTTTTATGGTACATAATATATTCAGTCGGGAACATTGTACAGCTATAATTGCAAAACCCACTCTTTCTAATTTGGCAGGCAGATCTTTTATGGCCCGTGTGCCGGTTTGCGTAAGCAGGTAGGTTACAATGCTCAAAGGTAACTTGATCAACCAGTGCAACAGCCGTTTCCCGAAAACTGAAGGCAATAATTCATCCGCAATTAACAGCCAACCGTCAGGTTTAATAACTCGCCTCAATTCTTTGATGGTAGCGGATATTTCGGCTGGGGTCAATTCCGAAAAACAGAGTCCGCTTAACACTGCATCATACCCTTTGGTCGGCTCACTATCCAGTTCGGCCACCCCTTTTTCCTGAAGTTGAAGCTCTCCGGCTAGATCATGGTGGTTTTTCCTTTTTTCAGCAATTGCCAGCATAGCAGAATTGATATCGATGCCTTTAACAATCGCGCCTTTTGCGGCTGCTCTTAAACCAAGCGCACCAGTCCCGCAGCCGATATCCAGAACATGATCTCCGGGCTGAATCGGAGCGACCAACTCCCTGTAGATCTGATCCAATTTTCCCAGGCTTAACAGGCGTATACCCCGGTCATAGCGAGCAGGAGCAGACTCCAGGATCTTCATTAACACATAGCTGCTCATCCCTAGTTCCCCAATCCAAATCAGACTGTTTAGGTTTTCGAGGAATAATATTTCATAAACTGAGCCCGTTCATAAATCAGGGGATCAGAAATATGCTTATAATTTAATTTTCCGGTGATGGCTGCGACGGATGGGTGGGCTTTTTGCTCCAGCCAATCCTCTATCTGAGTCAGTATGGACCTGATCACCTGGGGTCCCTGCTGGTAAATTACAGATACAATCTGGACAGCCTTGGCACCAGCCAGTAGGTTTTTAATAACCGCTTCCCCATCATGAATACCGGTTGTTGCCGCCAGGTCACAGCCGAGCTGATGGGAAAGAATCCCAATCCAGCGCAGGGGCACAGCGTTTTCAGCCGGAACACTGTATATTTCAGCGGCAGTCAAGTCCATTTTTTCCAGGTCGATATCCGGACGATATAAACGATTGAAAAGCACAATCCCGGATACATCGGTGTAAGATAAGCGTTCGATAAAATTAGCCATACCCGAAAAGTAACTGCTGATTTTTAAAGCAAAGGGAATCTTGATATATTGGCTTATTTGTTTACTGATCTCAAAATAACGACGTTCGATTTCACTGCTTGTCAGGCGGGGATCAGCCGGTAAAATAAAAACATTTAATTCCAAACCATCAGCACCCGCTTGTTCTATCTTCTTCCCAAATGTGACCCACTCCTCGGCACTGATACAGTTAATGCTAGCAATCACCGGGATATCAACGGCTTCTTTGACGGATTTGATCAGTTCAAGGTAGTCCTCTAGGCTCTGCTTCCGGGAATAGTAACGAATATAGTCCTCGGCATCGGCAAAGGTTTTATAAAGACTCTGTCCCCGGAGGGAATCGGTTTCTCTGAGAATTTGTTCCTCGAACAAGGATTTCAATACGATCCCGCCAGCACCATTGTCTTCCAATGCTTTGATTTTATCCAATTCACCGGTTAAGCCACAACTGCCCACAAGCACTGGATTAGGCAGTTCCAAGCCCATGTAAGTTGTTTTTAATTTTTGCATTTGAATCCCTTATATTTTAATTAGTTCGCAAATGATTCCACCCACAATCAAGTTAATTAATCGGCAGTAAAAAGTAAAATCTACTTCCCTCCCCCGGTTTACTTTTAACATGGATTGAGCCGCCGTGGGCTTCGATGATTTTCTTGGCAATAAACAAACCCAATCCAGTACTTTTTTCTTTGCCCGTGGGCTTGGATCCTACTTTGCCGAACTTGGTAAATAAACGATCTATCTTGTCCGGGTCGATTCCCGGCCCCTGATCGCTTACCACCACTTCTATCTGATGATCCCGGACCTGAACGCTTAATACAATTTCAGTATCCGGATCAGAATATTTAATGGCGTTGGTGACAAAATTATCAATCACCTGCTCCATCCGGTTTCTATCTACAGCAATCTCAGGTAAGGAATCCCTGATTTCACATTTAAAATTAATCTTTTTCTGAACAGCCAGAGTTTGATGATCATGATAATAATTCTCAACTAATTCTTGCAGATCTGACTTCTTTTTATTGATCGTTAATTCACCGGATTCAATCACACTGTAGTCCAGCAGATCCCGGATCAAAGTGAGCATCCGGTCGCAATTCCGTTCCATCACATCCAGGGCTTGCTCCTGTTTATCATTGATTTGTCCCAGGTAGCCCTGTTTACCCATGGTTACATAGCTTTTAATGATTCCGATCGGACTTTTCAAATCGTGGACAGCAATCCCTAAAAACTGGTTTTTCAGCTCATCCAGATCCTGTAACCGTTTATACAGGCGACTTTTCTCAATAATTGCCGAGAGCTGGTGGGACAGATGCTGAAATAATCCGATATGCCTTTTATCATAGGTATGCTTCTGTCGACTGGCGAAAAAGATAAATCCGATCGGTTTATTAAAAGCATAGAGCGGAAAAGTTAAATTGGATCGCATACCCTCGGCAACAATCAGCTGGGTCGAACGGGAGCGTGGATTTTGTTCCAGATAGGCACGGAGATCATTAATAATCCGGGGACGCTGGTCACTGATAATCTTAGCCAAACTGCTGCCCTTTAGGGGACTCTGATAGCCTGTTTTTAACTTTAATTGTTCACTATCCGAGCTTTGCCAAAAGGAACGTACTACCCGTCCCTCTTCCTCCAGATGGGCAACTCCGATCCGGTTATAGGGAATCAGAGTTGTGAAAGATGTGTACACTTGATCCAATACCGTATCCAGCTCAAAGCCATGATGCATCTTCTGACTGAGCGCACACAATTGATTAAATTCTGTTATTTTTTGTTTGAGATCTCTGCCCAGGGTCTTTATGGCACGACCCAGTTTGGAAATATCATCCGCAGGAGTCAGCGGTATATCAACATCGTAGCGTTCCTCACGGATATCCTGAAGGGCCTGCAGATATTCTAAAATTCGCTGATCAGGGGCATCCTTTTGTGGCATTATCCCTCGTTTTTACCGACCTATAAATTTCAATACAATTCCTTAATAGTCAAATAAAAAACCTTCCGGAATTGCTCCCGGAAGGTTTAATCTCCGCTGTATGTCTGCTTATTTCTGGACTTCCAGGGAGATGATCCTGGCATTAACGCCATCCAGAAGATTCAATTTGCGTTCCAGCTCCTTATGCTTGTCCCGGTTGCCAACCAGCTCCAGAATGATCGAACCGACATCGGAACATTCATCCAGGACCCCTTCATGCAGGCCTAAACGGGTTTTGATGAAGCATCCCCATTCAGTCAGGATTTTCTGAACAACGACAGCTTCTTTTTTACGTTTATTTACAACTATAATTATGAAATCCTTCAGCATAATCATTTCCCTTTCTTTTCGGAGTTAGGATGTTTAATCGGAATCTGCTCCCCGGGCTCCGAGTTCCTTATCCAACATATAAAAGGCATGCTTTGAGTCGCTGATCATCTCCAGCTTGTCCAGGATCTCCTTGACACTGGCTTCCTCTTCCACCTGTTCACTGACGAACCAATGCAGCATGATATGAGTGGCCCGGTCCTTTTCTGCATCAGCCAGATCCATTAACTTATCAATTGAATCGGTGATAAACTTCTCATGCTCCAGTGATTTCGCAAACATGTCATGCACTGAATCAAAATCAGTCGCCGGTTTATCGATCTGCTCCAGGACAACTTTGCCGTCTTGTTCCAAAATATAATCATATAGCTTCCGGGCATGGGAGACTTCCTCCTGTGCCTGAGCAGAAAACCAGTTGGCGATGCCATTGTAACCAAGCTGGTCGGCATAGGCTGACATGGACTGATATAAATAAGCAGAATAGAGTTCTTTGTTAACCTGCTCATTCAGGGCGGCTTCCATTTTTTTACTGATCATCTTATCATACCTCCTTCATTATCTTAGCTTTTCCATAAACCGTGGACATTGCAATACTCACGCGCTGAAAGACTATTGCCGGTCACGCAAAAAACCGCTTGCGGCTGATCACCCGGCTGCAAAAATTGACGATAGGATTTCCCGTCGGCGATCAGCTCAATCCATTCTATATAATGCTTCTCTTCCATGGGGTGATCCTGATTCTGACCGATTCTGACAACGACCTGATCCCCTTTCTGCTGGATAAAGGGCACATGTTTTTCCTTACTGGATTCTTCAGTTTGCTCCTTCATTAGTTGCATATTTTGTCCACAACAAACTAACTCACCGCCACCCACATGTAAGAGTTCGACGATATTACCACAAACATCACATTTAAAAATTTGTTTCTTTTGCATACTTTTACTCCTATTCTAAACTTTTATGACAGAGCCACCAGTCAAAACAATCAAACTCGCCTTTTTTGGCCTTAGCCAGTCTGTCCTTGGATGCCTCTACGTCAGTAGCCGGCGGAACAATGACGCGATCTTTCACGATTTCATTATTCGGCCAGTTGGCTGGCATGGCGACTTTGTTTTTATCAGCGATCTGCATGGCTTTGACCACTCTGACAACCTCATCCATGTTCCGGCCCAGTTCCTGCGGATAGTATAAAATAATCCGTATCTTGCCCTTGTCGTCAACTACAAAAACGGCCCGGACAGTATTGGTTCCTTTCCCGGGGTGGATCAATCCCAATTTTTCAGCAACCATACCCGTATCAGCAATAATGGGAAATTCTATTTCCACATCCAGATTACTTTTGATCCATTCTTCCCATTTGATATGAGCGAATACCTGATCCACGCTCAGACCAATCAGCTCACAGTTCAGTTCCTTGAATTGGCCATATCGCTTCTGAAAGGCCACGAATTCAGTCGTACATACCGGTGTAAAATCCGCCGGGTGACTAAATAATACAAACCATTTACCGGAGAATGCTTTAGGAAGGTCAAGTGTTCCACGTGTCGTTTGAACTTTCATTTCCGGAAAATTGTCACCCAGTAAGGGCATACTTTTCTTTTCGGTCGATTCCTCCATAGTATTTTCTCCTTATGAATGTTTAATTAGCTTTCTCTTTTCAACTTAGACAAACGCACCACATGCTTGCGTTCCTCATCTAAAATCTTATCAATCTTATTACGCTGACTCTCCGGTACCAACCTTTTCATTTCCTGATAATAAAGAATTGTGTCCAATTCCTTCTCAATTCCATACTCCAGAGCTGCTTTGCGGTCTTCAATACCGGCGATATCCTCTTCTAACTTTTCCAATGAAAAAATCAGGTTGTCCGCATAGGCTTTTAAATAATCAAAATATTCACCGGGATAACTTTCTTTTGGTTCATAATCCTCAATCGACTCTAACATTGTACTGAAAATCCGCTTGTGTTTAACCTCTTCATCGGCTAAATATTTAAACAGATCCCCCAATTGCGGATCATCCAATTTCTCCCGGGTCTGGCGATAAAATTTTTCACCATTCTCCTCGATTTTGACTGCAAATTGAAAAATTTCACTGGCCTTGAAAGTTGCCATATTACACTCCTATTTTTTTAAGTCTTGATGTTTTTCTGCAATTTTGGCTGCTAATTCATCCAGTTTCTGGAAATCCACATCCCGCGGATCTCCTTTGATCAGTACCGTTGGCAGTAAATCAACTTTTAACTTACCTAACAGCGCTTGCAATTGTTCTTCTGTCTTACCACCCCAACCATAGGATCCGATAATCGCTGCGAATCGTGTTTTGGGACGCAGGATATTGGCCAAATAAGCAGCATAGACCATGGCTGGATGCGGACCGGCCAGAACTGTCGGTGTCGCCAAGACAACCGTGGCTGCATCGACCAGCGAAATCGCCAATTCCCCCAAATCCGTGACGGTCAAATTAAAGGGTTTCACAACGATGTCTCGTTCGGTTAGGGCATCAATCAGATGGTCAACCATGTGCTGCGTACTGCCATGCATGGAAACATAGGGCAGGATAACCTCATTCTTGACTGCATCGGAGATCCAGTCGCGATAGGCATCCATGATCAAAGCTGGATGATCATACACCGGCCCATGACTGGGAGCGATTATCTTGATCTCATAATCTGCTAACTTCTGCATGTTCTTACGGATCGGAATCCGGAAAGGCATCATGATCTCAGCATAGTAACGTTTGGCTGACTCGTAAACCTTGGCTTCATCCTGCACAAATAACTCGCTGGTCGCATAATGAGAACCGAAAAAATCACAGGAAAATAGGATTTGGTCTTCCTGTAAATAAGTACTCATGGTTTCCGGCCAATGCACCCAGGGCGTCATCAGGAATTGCAATGTCCGGTTTCCCAGCGAAAGAGTTTCCTCATCCTGGACGACTTTGAACTTTTCGGCCGGAAGGTGTAACAGGTCCATGAGCATATTCCGGCATTTCTCATTGGTGACGATAACCGCCTGGGGAAATAATTCCAAAATGGCGGGAATCGTTCCAGAATGGTCCTGTTCGGCATGGTTCGCGATCACATAGTCTAGCTGATCAAGATTGATTTTTCTGAGGTTATTGATCAATCCCTTACCTTTGTCCGGATCCACGGTATCGATCAGCGCATTTTTTTGGCTGCCCTTGATCAGATAAGCATTGTAGGTCGTTCCGTCAGGCAGCGGGATCAACTCGTCAAAGAGTCTGCGATCCCAGTGTCGGGCACCCACAAAATAAATGTCTTTCTTAAGTTTTTGCACTGCCATTGTTCAACTCTATCCTACCGGTTTAAACTCGTCTTTACCGGCACCACATTCGGGACAGACCCAATCATCCGGCAGGTCTCCAAAAGCGGTTCCCGGTTCGATACCACTATCCGGATCTCCCTGTTCAGAATCATAGATATAACCGCAGACTACACATTCATACTTTTTCATAACTTCCTCCTTCGTAATATTCTTTTTGCTTTTTTACTGTCCTTTTTAAGGTAGGATGTAGCGGCTGGCGGCACTTCGCCCCCCAGCTCATCCCGGTAATAATTATAGGTCAGAGGCTGTCCCGACTTTAGCTGTTCGGCATTCAGTACCTCCCCGATAAAAATAGTGTATTGCTGATCCTGAAAGGTACGGATGACCTGACAGACCAGGTAAGCGATCGTATTTTGAGTAAGCACGGGAATATCATCTTTGTCCCGAATGTATCTAAACTGATCATATTTGTCAATATCGCGTCCCGACTGAATACCGAAACGTTCCAGTAAGGACAGCGGGGTATTCTTTTCCAGAATAGAAACACTGAACTGCCCGCTCTCCTGAATAAACCGATGGGTCAGATTGTTTTTATTGATGCCCAGGGCAATTGTCAGCGGATCTGCGGTAATCTGTATGAGGGCATTGGCCACCAAGCCGTTGATCCGCTGGTCGTGTTCCGCGGTTACAATGTAGAGTCCTTCACCGATATTATGCAGGGCTTGTAAATTCATCGGATGTTTCGTTATTTTTTTTATTCTTCATTATCCGAGACATGGTATCCGGTCTCTTCAATCAGCCTGACCAGCTCCTGACGCGAGGTCTGACTCTCGACGCTTACTGTTTTATCCGGCAGCGATACTTTCACTGCCTTGGTGGCCGCATCTTTGTTCAGGGCCCGTGCAATGGTCATTTGGCAGTGTTGACAGGACATATCGGGCACATTGAAATTATACTGCATCTTCAATCCTAATTATATTTTAGCTTAAATATTTTTTCTGTTAAACACAATGATTTTCACAAGTTTAATTCAGGGCTTACTCATACCTGGACAACTGATTTAACTTCCGGTATTTCCTTTTTCAAATGACGTTCAATACCCATTTTGAGCGTCATGGTGCTCATAGGGCAACCGCCACAGGCTCCGGTTAATTTCACCTTGACCACACCGTCATCGGTAACCTCTACCAGTTCCACATCACCGCCGTCCGCCTGTAAGCCTGGTCGGACCTGATCCAATGCTTTCTGAATCTTTGCTTTCATTATTTTGATTCTCCTTTGTTATGTTTTTGTTTTTGCAAACAATTCTTACAAATCCCTTTAAAATAGGCCTGGGTTTCATCAATTTTATGCCCCTGAACAAAATCGACTTGCCCCTGCTCATAGGGACAATTTAAAGTGACATCAATAATTTTGCCGCATTTTTTACACATAAAGTGATGATGGCCGTCTTCCTTTATATCGTATCTGATCTCATGGCCGGTAATCGTGAGTTCTGTCACCAGATCATGCTGAACAAAAAGTTTTAGTGTATTGTATACCGTGGTTTTCGAAATAGTAGGAATGCGCCTCACCATTGCGGCATATATCATGTCCACAGTCGGATGGTTACGATTCTGCTCCAGATATTCCATAACGCGCAGGCGCTGATAGGTCGGCTTGATCCGTTTATTCTGTAATTTGTTTTTAATATAGTTCATTTTTATAATCATTCCAATTGTAAATTAATTACACTTCAGCAAAAAGTCAAGCGCTAATCGCTGCACTTATCAATATAATTTGCTTTCACCCTCCAACACACTCTTAAATAGCTCGCAATGTAAAGTAATCCAATTCATTTTTTTAACAGCAGATAAATTGGATGTCCCGTTTACTATACAACACTTCCCCATTTCCAAAACCCGATCCCAAGATCCAAATTTAATTCATTTTATAAAAATCTGAATATGTGTAACTTTGTTTGCTGAGAGCCATCAAATCTGAGGTTGCTTATTGAATAGCAAAAATTAATTATGGAGTATATACCATGTTAAGCATTAGCGATCTGGCCATTTCGGTAAACGGTCAACAGATTTTAAAAAAGATCGATTTACATATTGATACCGGTGAGACTTTGGTATTATTCGGACCCAACGGGAGTGGTAAAACCACTTTACTGATGGCGCTGATGGGTTTTGAAAAGTACAAAATCGACCGGGGTGAGATCCGCTTAAAAGACCAGGACATCACCCATCTGCCGACTTGGGAACGGGTAAAACTGGGACTGGGAATGATGTTTCAGCGTCCACCTACTGTTAAAGGCGTAGATGTACGTACCCTGGCACAGCTGGCTGGTGCATCCGATAAGAATATTGAACAACTCAGTCAACGGCTGAATTCTACCGGATTATTAGACCGTTCGGTCAATGAGGGCTTCTCCGGAGGAGAGATCAAGCGGTCGGAATTACTCCAGTTAGCCGCCCAACAACCCGATTTGCTATTACTGGATGAACCGGAATCCGGTGTGGATGTGGAAAGTATTGGTATGATCGGCGCAGCTGTAAACGATCTGCTGCATGAAAATGTCATCGGCGAGAATCAGCATCTCACTGAGAAAGAGCGGCATAAACAGCGGCGCCGCTCTGGTCTTATTATTACTCACACCGGTTATATTCTGGATTATATCAGTGCGGACCGTGGTATTGTATTTTTAGACGGACATGTGGTTTGTGAGGATCATCCCCTGGAAATATTGAAGACGATCCGTAAAAAAGGATTTGAGGAGTGTAAAAAATGCGACAAAAGATAGATCCAAAAGATTCCACTGCGGATCTGGATCAGCTTATTGTTGAAAAGGACGATGAACATGCTTACGAGGAGGATCTTTCCAAATCCTCACGAAAAGATAAAGAGCGTATGTTACATGCCGGTGTAGATCCCGATGCTAAAGATAAATCCGGTACCTTTCTGATGCGCGACCAGTCCGTCGTACACTGTAACATTGCTCAGTCCGGAATGGAACTGATCAGTACCCAGCAGGCCCTGGAAAAATATGACGGACTGAAGGACTACTGGTGGCAATTACTCTCCCCGGACACTGACCAGTATACCGGGATTGTCAAAAAACACGATGCCCGAGGTTACTTTATTCGGGTGGCAGCCGGTCAGAATATCACCTTTCCGGTTCAGACCTGTCTTTTTCTGGATCATCCGGGCCGTACCCAGGCGGTCCACAATGTGATCATTGCCGAAGAAGGCTCTTCTGTGGATATTATCACCGGTTGTACAGCTAATAAAAAAATTGACCGGAATGGGGCTCATTTAGGTGTATCGGAGATATACATCGAAAAGGACGCTAAAGTGACTTACTCCATGATTCACAATTGGAATGAAAATATCCAGGTCCGGCCACGCACTGGAATCCGTGTCGCTGGAGGCGGTTCCTTCACTTCCAATTATGTTAGCTTAAAAGCGGTTAAAAACGTACAGATGAATCCCCTAGCCCGCCTGGTTGGTAAAGGCGCCAATGCCTCTTTTAACAGCATATTGGTGGCACCTCCCGGTGCTCATCTGGACATTGGGTCACGGGTTATGCTGGAAGCGGAAGAGACCCGCACAGAGATCGTTTCCAAAGCCCTTACCATGGGAGGCGAAATCATTTCGCGGGGGCTGATCGCCGGGTATTCTCCTCAATCCAAAGGACATCTCGAATGTCAGGGATTGGTCCTAAACAATCAGGGACGTATCTACACTGTTCCTGAGCTGGACGGTCGCTCAGCGGATGTGGAGCTCTCTCACGAAGCGGCCGTTGGCAAGGTGGGTCAGGCGGAGATCGAATACCTGATGGCCCGCGGATTGACCGAAGCAGAAGCCATCAGCGTCATTGTCCGGGGTTTTCTCAGCGCTGAAATCAAGGGATTGCCGGAAGCCCTGCAACAGGAAATCAATTCGGCGGTGGATAAGATTGAGACCGATGCGTTTTAGGTCCTGAATATCCTAGTTTTAAATCTATTTAGGTTGTTACCAAAATTTAATATCCGGTACTTATTGCTTATTCGCTTTTTGTACCAGATATTGGGCTTGCAGGAATGTTGATCTTTTTCCCCTGATTTGAAAATTACTTTGGCTAAGTAGCCCTTCCCATTCTCGGTTAGATATGAAAAATAATCTGTTACCAAGTAAATAGCGCAGATAATTACCCAATTTTGGCGGAGAAAAGGTACACAGCAGATATCCGTTAACCGCTAACAAGCGGTACATTTCCCTTAAAAAGGCCGGTTTATCAGCTAGATACTCTGTGATCCCGATGGCTGTAATCAGTCCTACGGAATTTGCCTGGAAAGGCAGACAATCGGCTTTCGCCACAACCGCCAGGCTATTGTTTTCCTGATGAGCCATAGCATGCAGCATCTTATGGGAATGATCAATGCAAATTAGTCGCTGATCCACAGGCCAGATATCCAGGGAATCACCCCGTCCGGTACCAATGTCCAGCGCCGGTTGATTAGATATAAAAGATTCCGGAAGTAGGACCTGTAGATGTTGTTTTTCCCACTTGAATATAGATCTGATCACCGGGACTTTCCGTAACCAAGGATAAACACCGGCTTTCAAATTCCAGATCTTACGGTTAAACGTCATATTACAGATGTATTCAGTGAATGGACGAACTGCAGGAGCCGGTTACAGCCATCGTTTTCTGCGGAAATAGGATAACATGATGGTGGCCACCAGGGCCATGATTCCTAGGACGCCAAAATATCCCCAGGGCCATTTGAGTTCCGGCATATACTCGAAGTTCATCCCATAAATACCGGCAATAAAGGTCAGGGGGATGAAAATGGTTGCGATAATAGTGAGGACCTTCATGACTTCATTGGTCCGGTTGCTGACACTGGAGAGGTACATATCATATAAACCGGCATTTATATCCCGCATGGTTTCGATCATATCGATGATCTGAATAGTATGGTCATATACATCCCGCAAATAAAAGTTGGTCTGATCCTTGATCAGGGTCAAGTCTCCACTGACTAGGTTATGGGTCACTTCCCGTAAAGGCCAAACGGCTTTTTTCAAGTACAACAGGTCATGCTTTAAATGATATAGCTTTTTCAGGGATTTTTGATCGGGGTCAACCATCACCTCATCTTCCAGATTTTCGATCTTCTCCCCCAGTTGTTCGAGCACTGCAAAGTAATTATCAACGATCGCATCCAGCAAGGCGTAACCCAGGTAATCAGTGCCATTGGATCTGATACGGCCCTTATTTTTCCGAATACGCTGGCGAACATTCTCAAAAACATCGCCCTGATGTTCTTGCAAAGAGATCACATAATTATCGCCGATCAACAGACTGATCTGTTCATCGCGCACCTCATTTTCCTTTTTATCATAAGTGATCATTTTAAGAATGATCAACATGTAATCCTCGAATACTTCCAGTTTAGGCCGCTGTCTTGTATTCAGGATGTCCTCCAATATCAGCGGGTGGAATCCAAAATGAGTTCCCATTTTCTGAATAATACTGATATCCTTTAATCCGTCGATATTGATCCAGCTGACCGTCATCTTATCCCGGTAGGGGAAAGACGCCTCTATTTCAGAAATCTCTTTCTCATCGTATTGGCTGCTATCGTAATCCAGCACACTCATTTTTACCTTTTCGGGGTGGTCTGCACCAACATACACCAGCGAACCGGGTGGCAAGCCACTCTTTTTATGACGCTTGGGAAATAGTTTTCTGATCATTTTTACCTCGTAGGATTTGCATATGGCTTTTATGCTATGCAGCTAATTAACTGGACCTATTCCTTAGGTTGCTCGACCTCTATATTCATGGGCGGTGACTGATTCTGTTTGTCCTTGCCATGCCATAAAGTAACGTGTGGAAAAGGAATCTCAATATCCAGCTCATCAAATTTCTTCTTGAGCAGGCGTTTGTAGGCCCGACCTATGCTCCATTGCTTAATCGGTTTGGTCTTATACATAGCTTTGATAACAATCGCTGAATCTCCGAACTTATCCAGCCCGAGCACTGCCAGCGGTTCCAGAATGTCATCCTTGAATTCCGGATCATTACGTAAGGCCTCATCTACATCCCGCATCACCTGCATAACCTCATCCACATCTTCCCGGTAAGCCACCCCGATATCAAACACATAGCGCGACCATTCCTTGGTGTAGTTGCTGACAACGGCAATCTCACCATTTGGAATATAGTGAACCTTACCTTCTAAATCACGAAGTACTGTCATTTTTAAATTCACCCGCTCCACATAGCCAGCTTTACCAGCCACCTCGACGACATCGCCCACCCGGATCTGATCCTGGAGCAGAATAAAAAAGCCGCTGATAATATCCTTTACCAGACTCTGTGCTCCAAAACCGATAGCCAACCCCAGGACCCCGGCAGCTGCAAGAAGCGGACCGATCTCAACCCCTAATTCACTCAGGATCATTACTGCCGCTACTAAAACCAGGACAATAGTCAATACATAATTTAAAATGGAATTTAATGTTTCTGTGCGCTTTTCAAACTCAATATCCGGTTTATGCCGCTTTTGAATCTGTCGTAATAAGCGGTTAAAAATTGCTCTTAATAGCTTAACTAAAACGAAGGTCAGAATGAGTATCAGTAAAATCTTCAAGCCACTGCTTGCCACGGTTTTCATCAGATCTTTGAAAAATTGTTGTTTGAATATTTGCTCAAATTGCATGAATTACCTCCTATTATATATATCTCTTCCCTTATCTGAATAATGGATAAAGCCGGAACATGATATGCTTTTACCAATACTCCGGATCTTTATGGGGACTAATTTAGACTTTTCGCATCTTTTTGCGGATCATTTTTTTCTTTATTCTCAGGTTGCTTTATGGATTTCCTTCTGAAAATATTATTACGCTTCTTTCTGGGAGATGATTCTTTCGTTTCACTTTGTTTTTTATCGGAAGTCTTCTTTTTCTCCGGCTTACTTTTCTGTTCATCCTTCTGCTTAGATTCCGGCGTGTTTGTTATTTTTTTCTTTTGATAGGGTAATTGTTTTAGAGGTGTTCTAACCGCGGAACTCTTCTCCTTTTCATATGCAATTTTCGGCTGTCTTTTAGGGTAAGTATCCTGATCCTTGTTCGTAGATTGTTTCTGCTTCTGACCCTCCTGTTGTTCCCTTGCTCTCTGTTTAGGAGGTGTTGCTTTACGGCGAATAAGGGGCCGCTGTGGTCCCATAGTTGGGGTCGGCATCGGTCCTGGTTTGGGAGATGGTGCGAGCTGGGTACTATCTTGGGTGGTTTGCTGTTCACTTCTGGGTTTCTTTTTTTGAGTTTGATATTGTTGATATTTGATCTCTTTCTGCATTATTTCTATGGCACTGGCTGGCTTTTGACTAATATTTTCCAGATTGGATTTGTATTGATGGGTTGCCAGGATCTGTTTTTTCAAAGCGGTGGAAGTATAGTTTTCCGGTGATACACTGACATTTTCCAATTCCTTTTCTAAAGCTTGTACTGCTTTATCAACCTGACCCTGATCAACGAGCTGGATCGTATGGGTTAGCTGCTTGGACATATTTTGCAAACGTAATTCCTGCATAACACCTGAGTTTTCATGATTATGTATCAAAGCCCCATCTTCAGTATAATTAAGCGTTAGATTAACCTGATCTGAAACAGATTGCGCCCTGCCTTCAGTATTATGATAATCGACAGTCACAGCTGCCACACCGGCATCCACATCTTCGGTAGGAGCTACTTCAAGTGCCACTAATATTGTACGGTGTTCATCAGAGAAGACATCTCCCAAAGAAACGATAATATCCCTACCAACCCGTTCATAGCGATACCCGTAAATTTCCCGGACAGAAATATGAGGGTCAGGTTTGATCTTAAGCTGTACGTTTTGAGCGGTTACTGATAACAATCCTTGTAATTCGCGGGAAAAGATCGTCGGAATTTTGCGCGGAGAATCAATAAAATAGTAATTGCCATTCCCATATTCAGATAAATTGAGCATCATATCCTCGTTATAATCCGCACCGACACCAAAACTGGAGAGCGAGATTCCTATATTACACTTATCCAGACATAAATCCTGGAGCAGTTTTGGATCTGTTATCCCTCGATTCGCTAATCCATCCGACAACAACAATATCCGGTTGACCTGACCAGTTATCAGGTTTTTGGCCACTTCTTGATATCCCTTGAGCATCCCCTCACTCATATTGGTAGAGCCACCGACGCCCAGGTTGCGGATAATTTCCAGAATTCCGTTTTTTTCGGTAACATTTTGAGCCGGGATAACAACCTGTGACTCTGAGCGATATGCTACCAAGGAGAGTCTGTCTTGAGAAGAAAGATTGCGAACCACAAATTCAGCAGCCTCTTTCACAAAATCGATTTTTTGTTCGGCAGCCATGCTACCACTGCAATCTATGACCAAGGCAATGTTCAGGGGTATCCGGTCATCATTGGCTGACTTTCGAGAATAGAGATCAATTTTCAGATGCACTGGACCCTCATCATCTGGGTGACGGTATCGATTATCCATAGCAGTCTCTATTGACAGGGGATTATCCCTTGGAAATGCCGGTTCCGAAAGGTCAGAATCCTCTGTTAGGATCAGTTCTTCACCCGTCAGGTTTTTGGCAATTTGGGCTGCCAAATTATCTATCGCCTGAATAATATCATCATCGGAAAGCCATTCTTTTTTTTCAGCGATGATAATTTCTCCGGTACTGATCTTGATCAGACGGGAATCGATTCTGAATCTTTCTGTTGTCCGGATGAGGCTGCCCAGTAAAATGTGCTGAGCACCGACCATTTCTCCCAGTTGGACTGCTTCGGATTCAGCCACAGTACCTGAAAGGGATAATTCCATCTCATCATAGAGGGTATGCAAACGTGACCGCTCCACAACTTGGATTGCTTCACTGAGGGAAAAATTGGTGATTAGAATTTCCGGAATAGCAACTTCCAGGTAATCCAATTCCGGATCATTGGTCAGGTTCTGAAAATCAATAATAGCCATTACAATTTCATCCTGGGCCACTAATTGCCAGCCGGTTATCACCAGGATAAAACCAATCATCAGTGCTTTATATTGCTTCATAATGCCCTCGATTATAATTGGCTAAAATATAATTTTTATTTTGCATTATTCAGATTATAGCGAAAAATAGTGTAACCTTTCATTATTCCACGTCTATATTTTTGCTCAATATGAATGACAGTGCAAATAGCAGCAATCTTATTCCAAAATATGAATTATCACAGATAAATACACTATTTTATTTAATATTTTTTTACAGCGAATCAGGACATTGTTTATTGGGGCGCTAATATACGATGGACCTTTAGTGGATCGATTCGATAGCGGCATCCGTGTCCCTGGAAAAAATGATATTTTTCGATTAGATGTAAGGATAACTGGGTGATGATAAGTGATTCCCCGGTGTCTAATGCTTTGATACATGCCTCTCCCTTTTCAAAAACTCCGTCGCCCCGGAAAGGGGAAGGTATTCGTCCCATGGACTCATAGTATTTACCTTCTACTCCGGGCCGAATCATAACCGGAGCTCCCAGCGCTTTTTTCGTGGCTTCATAGGCGTTTTTGAGTTGCTTGATGAGGAGTGTCAGATTGATGCTAGCGTTTCTGATTCGTTGCATATCAGTCGCTACAATTTCATCAATGGGACGCTGGTCATCCCCTAAAAATCCACTTCCTGAAAAAAAAGACGGTTTTAAACGCTTGCGTAAATTTTGTTGTTCCGGTGGTTGATCCATATCTACCTCAAGGCAACTAAGCAAATTTATCGAAATAGATTTTGTCTTCCGGCATATCGCCTTCGGTCAGTACATCAATGCAAGCCTGGACCATACCTGGTGAACCGCATAAATAGGCCTCATGCTCACAACAGTCGGGAAAATGGTGGGCAACTACTTCGGTAATCAGCCCCCGGGCGCCCTGCCAGTCCGAATCTTCAGGTTCTGCGGATAGGGCCGGAACAAATGTGAACCAGTCATGCTCCTTTTCAATTTGTCGCAGTTCCTCAAGATAGTACAGATCTTCCTGAGCTTGCGCCCCGAAAAAATAGCTTGTTTCCCGCTGGATACCACGGTTGATCATATCCAAAATGATACTGTGAATCGGCGCCATCCCGCTCCCGCCTGCAATACAGATGATCGGAGCTGTGTTACCGGTTAAATGGAAATCACCAAAAGGGCCTGAAAAAGTCACCCGCTCGCCTCGCTTCAAATATTCAAATACCCATGTTGTGCAAATGCCATTGGGAACCAACCGGATATTCAGTTCAATATGCTTATTTTGAGAAGGCGGCGAGGAAATGGAATAGGCGCGCATCACAGAATCATGGGTTTTATAGGCTTCGGACTGGAGCTGAATGTATTGGCCGGCGACAAAATCGATGGTCTCGGGCTCCTCTAACTTAATCCGTAACTCCAGAATATCAGGTGTCAAATAGGTGCGTTGCTCCAGCCGACCGCTAAAGCGTTTCACAGCGAACAATTCCTTGGGGATTTCAATTGCTAGATCATTGCGCACCTTTACCTGACAGGAAAGTCGCACCTTATTTTGACGCTCATCAGGAGTTAAATAGGGCTCTTCAACGGGGCCAATCGCCCCTCCCCCATCCAAGACCTTTACTTTACAATAGGCACAGCTGCCCCGGCCGCCACAGGCTGAGGGAATAAAAATATCATTGCGTGCCAATGAGGTAAGCAGGGAGTTTCCTCCCTGTATCGCCAGTTCGCGTTCACCCCGATTGATATCGATCTTACATATCCCGTAATTCAATATTCGTTTTTCAGCCAGAACCAGTAAAACTGCCAGAATCAAACCCGTGGCGCTCAGAAAACCGGCCGCGATCAGAATCGATATGATGGGAATAGAGGACATTGCGCAGCACCTAAATTTTTACCATCCCTGAAAATCCCACAAAGGCCAGGGCCATGATACCAATAATGATCAAGGTAATTCCCGGACCGGCCAGCCCTTTGGGCAGAGCTTCCTCACGGATCTTTTCCCGGATGCCGCCAATCAGGGTGATAGCGATAAACCACCCGGTACCACCCCCTAGCCCAAATGCAAAGGTCTGCCAGAATCCATAGGGTTTATTCAACATAAACAGAGAAATTCCCAGAATGGCGCAGTTCACCGTGATCAGGGGCAGGAAAATGCCCAATGCATTGTACAATTTCATTGACAACCGTTCGATTACCATTTCGACCAATTGAACAAAAGCAGCAATCACCACGATGAATGTGATCAGTCTTAAAAAAGTCAATCCCAGGGGACTCAAAATATAGCTATAGACCAGATAATTGATGGCGGCAGTTAAGGAAGTCACAAAAATAACGGCCAGTCCTAATCCAATACTGGTATTGACTTTTTTCGAGACACCCAGGCATGAACACATCCCCAAAAACCGGGCCAATAAAATATTATCCGTAAAGGTTGCGGCAATAAAAATCAATACCAGGGTAGCTAAAAAACTCTGATCCTGCAAGGCCTCCATACCTTAACCCCTCCGTGTTGCTTGATTTGATTTGCGTATCATCAGCTTATGTGGTTTCCTTTTCCATTTGCAGTCGCCGGGCGAGCCAGGTCACGATTGCCAGCATAAAGAAAGCCCCGGGCGGCATGACCATAATGGTCCATTGGTGCCACCAGAGATCTTTCGCTGGTAAAGCATATCCCAATAAGGTACCGAATCCCAAAGGCTCCCGCACTGCTGCAATAACAATCAGCACAAAAGCATATCCCAACCCCATGGCCATTCCATCCAAAAAGGATGGCCAGGGTCGGTTCTGACTGGCAAAGGCTTCGGCCCGGCCCATGATAATACAATTGGTAATGATCAATCCCACATAAGGACCAATAAAGCGATGGATTTCCGGATTGACGGCTTTAATGACAATATCCACGATCATCACATAACTGGCAATGATCAATACCTGAACGATCATACGGATCCGGGTCGGAATATAATTTCTAAGGAGTGATATAGTGAAATTTGATAAAGCTGTGACAAAAATAACCCCGGCGCACATGAAGAGCGTATTGGCCATCAGATTGGTGACCGCCAGCGAGGAACAGATACCCAGTACCTGCCGAAAAACCGGATTTTCATCCCATAATCCTTTCAGAAATATTTTGCCCGAACTATCTGCCATCTATTGATCTTTGGTTGCTATTCAGATGATGTTTCTTATAAATTTGCCTGAATTGGGTCAATTCTGTATTTAATATCTTCATTAATGCCATGGATGTCTGCGTGGCCCCGGTAATGGCATCCACCTGCTGCGCGGTCCTTCCTGTGGCACCCCCATTAATGATGATCCGTTCTTCCGGTGGTTGTTCCCAGGCAATCGGGAGGCCCTTGAACTGGTCGGTGAACCATGACTCTTCGATGCGGGCCCCCAGTCCCGGAGTCTCTTTCTGCTCTAAGAGACGGATGTTAACAATTTTCTGCAAATCTGGTGTTAGAACCAGTATGCCTGTGATCCGATCCCAGAACCCCATCCCGGAAAAGATAAACCCCACCTGTTTTGGTCCTTTTTGCTTGAAAAATATCGGGTAGAGCTGATTGTCGTAAATAACTGTATCACTTTCAATCGCTTGCGCAATTGCCAGCTGATAGTCCCGGGGATTGTCTTCGGAAACTGACAGATTAAACGCCTGGGCCAGTGCACGATTCCGGTGCATGGTTTCATTCTTTTTCAGCATGTCCAGAGTAGCGTAGTGCACCGATGAGACAGCAATCCCAAAGACCAGACTGACCAGAATAATAAAAGCAAAAATATAAATTGGCGATGACTTATTCATGTTGAAAAAACAGTTGCGTTTTGAGTCGTTTTGCCTTGATTAGGGCAGTTTGTTTTTCCGGTTTGACCATTTTAAATCAACTGGGTGGTTGCTGGCTCTTTTGCTTTTGTCGATAGCGCTTGATCCACAGATCCAGGGATGGTGCGATTGTATTTCCCAGCAATATCGCAAAAGCCACACCGCCTGCAAAAATGGCTTTATAACGAAAGAAAACAATTAACATACCGATGAAAATCCCGTAAATCCAGCGGGATAAAGGCACTTTCGGAGCACTAACCGGATCGGTAACCATAAACACAGCAGCATAGAGTAACCCGCCGGAAAAAAGGGTAAAAAGAACCGGCGGCACAGCTTCAATACCAATGATATTCCGTAGAATAACATTCAAACTGACGGCGCCCATTACAGTGGCCACAGTTAACTGCCACTTGGCAGTTTTGGTCCAGATTAAATAGATTCCGGCCAGGATGATAACCAGAGCACAAACCTCACCCATGGAACCTGCCGCCAGCACTTTGGGAGTAGTTTCATGGGAAAAAACCGACTGTATATTTCCCAAAAATAGCGTGATAATATCAGTTTCATGTCCAAAATCATGCCGGCTCCACATGGGGGTCGCAGCAGTAATCGCATCCAGCTTATTTATTCCGGCCTGCAAGAGCCACGCCGGGTTATTTTTCAATGTAGCCAAACTCCAGTGCGCAAAACCACCGGGAAAACCGGTAAAAACTGGTACGAACCGAGCAGTCATTTCCACTGGAAAACAGACATATACAAACCCGCGTCCGACAATCGCTGGATTAAAAATATTTTTCCCGAATCCCCCGAAAGTTTCTTTAGCAAACAGGATGGCGATAACAGCTCCTACCACCACCATCCAAAAAGGAATCGTGGGCGGTAATGAAAGTCCATAGAGTGCTGCGGTAACAAAACAGGCATAGCTGACCTTGCCCCGGCGATTACTGGCCATGATCCATTCGGTAATAAATGCAAAAAACCCGGCTATCAGAACCACACCTAAAACCCGCCAACCAAAATAATAAATGGCTACCAGAGCCACGGGTAGCAGGGCATACAACACCTTCAGCATCATCTTCTGCTTTAAAAATACCGGCTTTTGCATGTCTATCTAAATCCTCGGCAAGCGCTACATATCATCTCTGACAGAAAATAATACTTGGGCAATAGAGAAACAATAATTTTTCAGAAAATGCCGGCGAGTCAATCCAAACTTAATTTTATATTTATTATAACTTTTTGATTGTTTTTAGAATCTCGGCCAGCGGATGAGCACCCACCAGACCTCTTTTTCATTAATGATGGTCCGGGGAACACTACTGACCTTATATCGATTGGCCAAATGCGGAAAGCTAGTACTTTCAATCATCTCAGCCATAATATTATCATTTTATTAAACGACATTACAAGCATGACATGACAGTAGTAATTTGTTTTAACTTGTCATACATAGCTTAATGCTCTATTCATACTTCTAGTCATTATTAGGGGGATGGCTTAAGATATTTTAAAATAGTGGCTGTTATTTTTTTCTTTATTCTGTTTAGATTTTAGCCTCTTATGAAAGTATATTCTTCTATTTGGAATTAAATTTGTCTGCTATTGGTAGCTTTTTAGCAAACAGTTTTTTCTAAAGACTTGGGCATAGATTTCCAATGCCATGATTCTCAATATTAAGTTAACAAAAAATTACGTTTATCAAATGAATTATAACAAGGCTTTTCTTGGATTAGATCATTACATATAAATTCGAATTAAATATAAAATGGACACACTGTATATTTATTGTTTCGACAGATAATAAACAGTTGCAATATTTGCAAATAATTTGTAAATGTAAAAAGCCGAAAAAAGATTAATTCAAGCCAAAAGGAGGAATCGATATGCGCGAGATGACCGAACAAACATCAGGTGAAGCCTTTGCTGGTGAGTCCAAAGCCCATATGAAATATATGATCTTTGCTGAAATAGCTGAGAAAAACGGCTTTCCCAATCTGGCTCGTATGTTCCATGCCATAGCCTATGCCGAGCAGGTCCATGCCACCAATCACGCCCGCAATCTAGGCATTGTACAGGAAACACCACAAAACATTCAAAATTGCATTGACGGTGAAAATTTTGAAGTGGAAGAGATGTATCCGGCCTACCTGGCCATTGCCGAATTGCAACAGGAAAAAGGCGCTCAAAAAGCCCACCATTATGCCCTGGAAGCGGAAAAAATCCATCGCACCATGTATCGTGAAGCCAAGGCAATGGCAGAAAAGGGTGTGGACATTGAAATGGAAAATATTTACATCTGTCCGGTATGCGGCTACACCCATTACAAAGGTGATTTACCGGATCATTGCCCGGTATGCGGCGTCAACAGTAACAAGTTCAGAAAGTTCTAAACAGCCAGACGGAAAAAGCGAATTTCAAAGGTGTCTGAAAAGTGACACAATACCTCAAAGCCTGTTCGATTATCCCTTCAAAACAGGCTTTTTTTATTTTATTTATCCGTAAACAATTCTATCAGGGTTATATGCAGTCACTATGTAACTTCGCGTCTTTAATTCAATCAAACATACACAAATTTTATCCGCGCCCAATTGATAGCGAACTTTAGAATGGAGATGAAGATATGTCTGATATTTCAATCGTATTGAGCGGTGAAGCCGGTCAGGGCATTCAGACCATTGAACATGTGCTGACCCGTATTTTCAAGTTCTCAGGATACCATGTCTTTGCCACAGAAGAGTATATGTCCCGCGTTCGCGGTGGGGTCAATACCACCACTATCAGAGTTGCTGCTCACCCCGTCACCACGGTCATTGATCATATTGATGTCCTAATGGTCTTGGGCCAAGGTTCGATCAATCATCTGCAGCAGCGTATCAGTGAGCAAACGATCGTTCTGGGCGAAGCAGATAATCTCAGTTCCAATGAACAGGCTGCGATCACACATTTCAAGGATATTCCCCTCCGTCAGCTGGCCAAAGAGGTAGGTAAGACCATCTATGCCAATAGTGTTGCTGTTGGGGTGATCTGTGGGTTATTCAATATCGATACGGATACACTTGAAAAATACCTGGAACAGCATTTTGCAGCCAAGGGTGATGAAATCATTGCCAGTAATATTGAGGCTGCTTTACAAGGGTATCAGTTGGGTGAGGATCTTCCGTCGGAATTCCAATGTAAGCCCAAGCCAGAACCTCAGGAGGATATTAAAGATGATATTCTGATCAATGGCACCGAAGCCGTGGCCTTGGGAGCCATTAATGGCGGCGCTAATTTTCTCAGTTTTTACCCCATGTCCCCGGCGACCGGTGTGGCCACCTTTTTTGCCCAGCATGCCGATGAATTTGAATTGGTTGTGGAACAAGTGGAGGATGAGATCGCTGCACTGAATATGGCCCTGGGAGCCTGGTATGCCGGCGCCCGGGCCCTGGTGACAACCTCGGGCGGGGGTTTTGCCCTGATGGTCGAAGCCCTGAGTCTGTCCGGAATCATCGAAAGCCCTGCGGTCATTCACCTCGCTCAGCGACCCGGACCGGCCACTGGTTTGCCAACCCGCACGGAACAGGGTGATTTGCTCTTCAGCTTGACAGCCGGTCACGGGGAATTTCCCCGCATTCTGCTAGCTCCCGGTGATCTGGTGGAAGGCTATGAATTATCCCGCCAAGCTTTTGCTCTGGCGGACAAGTATCAGGTCCCGGTCATTCTGCTGACTGATCAGTATTATCTGGACAGCTATTATAATATTTCCGAGCTGCCGTTCAGTAAAGACATCCCGGCCCTTGAAATCATTGAAACTAATGAAAATTATCAACGCTATGCCGATCAAAAAAACGGAGTCAGTCCACGGGGTATTCCCGGCTATGGCAACGGACTTGTAGCAGTAGACAGCGATGAGCATGATCCGGCCGGACATATCACCGAAGATTTTGAAACGCGGACTAAAATGGTTGACAAACGCCTTAGAAAATTAGAGACCTTAAAAACCGCAATTATTCCGCCGGAGTTAAAGGGACCTCAGGACTATGAGATCCTGATTATCGGCTGGGGCTCGACTAAAAATGTTATCAGGGAAGCAATCAACGAACTGGATCTGGATGAAACTGCTCATTTGCATTTTAAACAAGTTTATCCGCTCCATCCGGATACAGCGCAGTATCTGTCCAGAGCAAAACAGACCATTGTCGTGGAAAACAATGCCACGGCCCAGTTCCGTCAATTAATGCGCATCACGACTGGAATCGACGGTGGGCATTCCATTTTGAAATACAATGGACTTGCTTTTACTACGGAAGAAATTAAAAAACAACTCAAACAGCACCTGAAGGAGGCCTAAATAATGGATACAAATCAATATGATATGGGTGACATAGATATTGCTTGGTGCCCAGGTTGTGGTAATTTCAGTATTTTAAAAATCATCAAGACAACTCTGGCTGAGCTGGAGATAGCGCCCCGGGATGCGGTCTGGGTCACAGGTATCGGACAAGCGGCGAAGATCCCCCATTATTTCAAAACCAATTTTTTCAACGGTCTACATGGCCGTGCTCTTCCGGTAGCCACCGGGATAAAAGCCGCTAATCCTCATTTAACAGTAATTGCTGAAAGCGGCGACGGCTGTTCCTATGGTGAAGGCGGTAATCACTTTATCCATACAATCCGCCGTAATCCAAATATTACCCAGATCGTACATAACAATATGATTTATGGCTTGACCAAGGGTCAGGCCTCTCCCACTAGCCAGCCTGAGCTCAAAACACCGATCCAGACTAAAGGGGTTTTTCTGGAACCCTTTAACCCCCTGGCCGTAGCCATCGCCTTGAATACCTCTTTTGTAGCCCGCGGTTTTTCCGGTCACCACGAACAAACAACAGAAGTTCTGAAACAGGCTATCAACCATCATGGCTATGCTCTGGTTGATATTCTGCACCCCTGTGTCTCTTTCAATAAAGTCAATACCTTCAAATGGTACAAAGAGCATACCCACTGGCTGTCAGAAGATTATAGACCTGACGATCAACAGCAGGCCTTTCAAAAAGCGCTGGAGAGCGATCAAATGGCGCTGGGTGTTCTGTATCAACGCAGTGGTAGTAAGACCTTTGAAGAGATCCAAAAGCCTCATCAGAAGCAGCCCCAGCGATTATTTGAGCAAATCATAGATACAGATAAGCTAAAGCCACTCATCGATAAAAAAAGAAGGAGTTAGATATGAGTTCCCAAAATGCTCTGGAAATCGGGGATCGGGTGTCCAACTTTCTACTGATCGATCACATGGAGAAAAAGTTTGAGCTGAATGATCACAAAGGACAGCAAATTTTGCTCTCCTTTCATCCTCTGGCCTGGACCAGCATTTGTGCTCAACAAATGAAAGCCATGGAGAAACATTACGATCAATTTTTAAATCTGAATACCCTATCGGTGGGTCTCAGTGTTGATTCAGTGCCATCTAAAAGTGCCTGGGCAGAAAAATTGGGATTAAAACGGCTCAGACTGTTATCTGATTTCTGGCCCCACGGCGGTCTGGCCCAAACCCTGGGAATTTTCCGCAATAAACGCGGCTTTTCAGAGCGGGCCAACTTTATTCTGGATAAAGATGGAAAAATAATTTTCAAAAAAATCTATGATATCTCGGAATTACCGGATATCGACGAATTGATGGCATTTTTAAAGCAATAGGATTATAAGAATTAAGAAATAAAATAGAAGTAACATGGGATCAGGTTATCAGTAACACTAATCCAAGGAGCATTCTATTTTAGGTAGTGTCAAAAGTTTTATGAAAGAATGAAAGAGGATCTCAAGACCGGATGAT
>CAZXFH010000040.1:0-28961 GCA_964640055.1 uncultured bacterium
GGCGATTATTGCAGTAGAGATTAGGGTGATTTTCCTTTTTAAGTTGTTATTTTGTGATTTTTTATTTTGTCTTTTTTTCATAATACTGTTCCCATTATTAATGCGATAGCTATAGCAATAATAAAACTGAATCCATTCCTGATAATGGCGAATTTTTTACCCATGGTCTCTATTTCAAGGGGAAATGTAACTACTCCTATCATGGTTAAAGTTGTGATAAAAACTGCTGCTGTTGCAATTCTTGCTCCTTCTGCTAAAAGAGAACCAGCCAGAGGAAAAGCAACCAGGGATGGAACATGCGCTACAGTTCCCAGTACAGCTATTGATAAGAATCCCTTCCAGCCGCCTTTGCTACCAATCATAGCCACAATTTGATCCTTTGTCATAAATCCTGTTACCAGACTGATAATAAGAATAACCATTATTATTGATGGTAGAATTTTTATAAACATACGCCAGGAGATTTTCAGAGCCTGCCTGGTTTTGTCTATATTTACTATAGCCGACCCAATCAGCATTAGTAAAACTATGATATTGATCATGATGGTCGTGATAGGTATCTAATTTATCCCGGTCTTAAATATCATATAGTCCGTTTTATTCATCATTATCCTTCTTGAAATATACATTTGAAATATATAGCAGCACGAACATTACAGTTAGGGTTCCAATAAAACTGGTAAACATATTCATAGATACCAGTGCACCCAGGGCCCGATTCGGCGGAAAGGAAGAAATGAGCAGGACCAGAAATCCGGCAATGACCACCATAGCATTAAATAATATTGCGCGACCGGAATGGTGCATTGTTTTTCTTCCGGCTTCCATTTTATCCTCGGTTTTCTGTGAATATATTTTATAGCGTTCGATAAAGTGAACTGCATAGTCGATCCCGATTCCAATAGCAATACTGGATAATAGAGCTGTCGTAGTACTAAGAGGGATATTGAACAGACCCATGACACCGAAACTGATAAAAGCAGTTATGGTGATAGGAACCGCACCGATTAGTCCGACTTTGAATTTCTTAAACATTAATGAGAGAAGAATGACGACAATTACCAGAGCCAGAAATATACTCTTTATCTGTCCATCTAAAATAAGATCGGTAAAAACCAGTGCGGTGTATCCTGAGCCGGCATAATTAATACTCACACCCAGTTCTTTGAAATCATCTGCATATTCTTCAATCAAGGTGATCGTTCTATTTAATGTTTTGGAATCGTCGCTTTTTAACTGAAAAGATAGATTCGCTTTTTTATAATCATAATCAACTACCTGCCAGAGATTATCCGGATTACCGGACATTTCATATAAAAGCAGATACTGGGCAATAAGATTTTTAGAATCTGGAATCACATTATATTTCTGACTGTCTGCATGCATAACCTTGTTCATTCTTTCTATATAATCTGTGATTGCAAAGCTATTCCCTACCACCTGCAGAGAATCTTCCACTTCTTGCTGCATTTTGGACATCGTTTTGAGAATCGCGGGAGCTTTAAAATCGTCCTTCTGCTCGGCATCCAGGATAACATTTAATTTTGAGGTTCCACCGAAATGTTGATTGATAAAGCTGTCTGCCTGAACAATCTTACTATCCTTTTCAAATTTTTCCAGAAAACTGGAGTTGATCCAGACTCTCGACATTCCCAGCACTGAAATTACAATTACGATTATTGCTGCGAACATAGTTATATATTTATGTTTGACAACTTTTTCTGCCAGAGTAGTAAGATTTTTATAAAAGAAATCCCTCTGGTTGGAATCTTCCTGATCTTTTCTATTTTTCCAGCCCGGCAGACCAAATGCAATTAAAGCAGCTGGAATAAGTACCAGAGAAAACACCATGGCCATCATTACTCCAAAGGCAGTAAAAAGACCAAAATACTTAATAGGATAAACCTGGGATGTTAACAGTGCAAAGAACCCTACCGCTGTAGTTACAGAAGTCATAACCACCGGTTTCCACATGCCCTGCAGCATATCTTTGACCGCCTCACTTTTTGTTGCCCGAGGATTGTTATTCATGAAAATATAAAGATGACTGTAGAGATGGATCCCGTCTGCTACTCCAATTGCTATCAGCATTATCGGCATCATAGTGGTCACTGCATAGATCGGGATATTCAAAGCCGCCATCAATCCAAAAGCCCAAATAGTACTCAAAATAACCACCAAAAGGGTAAAGATCGTACTTTTTACACTTCTTAATACTAAAAATAGGACGACTATAATAACTACCAGTACAATCGGAACCATTTTCTGCATATCCCGGGGACCAAGATAGGCCATGGTTCCCTCTACAATAGGTCGTCCGGCAACATATAATTTTTCCGGACCTTCATATTTTTCCACCAGGTCTAATATATTATGATAGAACTCCTGGGTAAAAACATCATCTTCTATCTCGGCAACGACCAAAGTAGCTCTTTCATTTTTTGAAACTAGCTTACCAAACACCATTTCATTATCTTTAACACTGGTTTGCAAGCTATTTAAGGCTTCCTCACTCTCCGGCACTTTTTCGTAAAAAGTTGTGACATCGAGGCCCTCTTCGGTTCCTATTATATTATCAGCAATATAGAGGGAGTTTACATCGTCCTTTTTTATCTCTTTCATATCCTGCAATGCTTTGGTCAGGTCTTTGACCTTTTGCAGAGTCCGGGGATTATAAATTCCATCTTCATCTTCAATAGCGATGATAATTCCGTCTTTAATATTGAACCATTCTTCGGCTTTGTCGCTATATACAAAGGCGGGATGATCCTGAGGCATGTATTCGTCCAGGTCGGTTTCCATGCGGGTATTATTTTTCATCAGGAAAAAGGCGCCTATAGATAAGATCAAGATCAGGATTAAACTGACCCAGGGTCTTTTTGTAAATTTTGTTAATAATTTCCCCATTTTTTTCATTTCCCGTTTAATTGATTGTTAACGTTTACTAACATAATAAATAAATTTTTTTGTCCAAATAATTTAACCTGGAAAATTCATTACCATTCATTTTTCACCTTCCAGGCCGAACAATCCCCTTGGGATTTTCGGGATTAACCTTAGAATGATGCATGACAACATAAAAATTAAGTTTTTCCAGAACGCATTGCTCATTTCTATATTTATCAGGTATTTACAGCACTTTTTTTGAGATGTCATGCATAATCCAGGTTAAAATATCAGTGTTTAAAATTGTTCAATATGGTATTTAGCAATTTTCCCCCTCGCTCTTTTAGATCGAATTTATAATCATTTAAATTCCAGCGAAAAACAAGACCGCGCATGGTCCCCTGTATAATAAGAGCAATCTCTTCAATATCGGATTTATTAATATTTCCTTCCCGGGCAGATTCAGCAAGCAATTCTTTTAATTTGTCAAAGCGCTTATTTAAGGTATTTATAAATTTTTGTCTGGTTTTCTCATTATTACTGAATATTTCTTCCGAGAGAAGGATCATGGCCATTTCTTTATTATTTTCAAAATATTCCAGCTGCAGCAAAAAAAACTGTTTGATCTTTTCTAGGGGATTATCTATTTCGGCTACTTTTTGAGCTAATTCTGCACCAAACTTATTCATGCGTTCCAGAATTTGCAGGATAATGTCATCTTTGGAATCAAAGTGGCGATAGATTCCAGCTTCGGAAAGGCCTACCCTCCGGGCTAGTCTGCGAATAGTAAATTTCAGGAAACTCCGTTCATAAATTATATTGATACTTTCGTTAATAATTTGTTCTCTTCTTTTTTCGCTAGAATATCTCATTATAATCTCATTTGATAGTTAACACTTACTAACATCTATATTGTAACGAATTAAAATAAAAAATGCAAATCTTTTTTGGGAAAAAGGATTTCTTTACCGGAAAATCTGGGGGGACTATCGGTAATAGGTTTGAATTAATAACTTCTGGGTTTAAGAAAATTAGTTTAGCATTATTTTAAATGATCACTGGAATATCAGCAAAATTCAAACTATCCAATTTTAATTATTCGATATATTTGGATTCGTTTGTTCCCGGTTGATAATGCCAAAACTAAAATGGTATTGCAAATTTGTTTACTGAGAAGGAGATTATTTTGAAGCAAATTCAATTTGGGAATAAGAGATTGTATCAACATTATATTTATAAGGGAATCACCCCTGCTTCCAAAAATAATGCATCGGAAGCAGGAATGTTAAGGGGAGGGAAGTAATTTTATTGAGCAACAAAGCCACCATCAACAACAAGGGGATGACCGGTTACAAAAGAGGCTTTCTCGGAACATAGATACATGACAGTATCGGCTACCTCTTCCGGTTTGCCCATTCTGCCGATCGGTTCCATAGATTTCATCTGTTTCATACCTACCTCTGCTCCCCCGGTAAAACGATAAATCATTTTAGTTTGGATTATGACGGGACATACAGCATTGACCCTAATATTCTGCTGGGCGTATTCAAGTACAGCTGTTTTGGTCAAGCCATTTACTACGTGCTTACTGGCTGTATAGGCCGGAATATTGATAAATCCGACTCGTCCGGCAACTGAAGCCATATTAACTATTGAGCCGCCCCCTGTTTTTAGCATTTCAGGTATCTCATATTTCGCGCTATAACAGACACCATTAAGGTTGATATCGATTACGCACTGCCAATTTTCAATCGAACAATCGGCAGTGGCAGACTGTTCACCTTCGATACCAGCATTATTAAAGGCGCAATCGAGCCTGCCATACTTTTCAACGGTTTTATCAACCATTCTTTTAACCTGATCAGATTGGGCTATATCGGTTTTAATGAAAAAGGCCTCATAGCCTTCATCTTCTATCAATTCAACAGTTTCCTGGCCTTCTTCTTCATTGATATCGGCAATTGCTACTTTGCGACCATTTTTGGTAAAAAGCCAGGGCTGTTGCTCGGCCAATTCCAGCACTACCACCTGTTACTATTGCTACTTTGTCCTGGGTTTGTTTTTTATCAGTCATAATATACCTGCGTTATTTGGTTTTTAGTTATAGATCGAAGCTCTGCTTCGTTATTTAGTACTTTTCTCCGGACTTTATAATAACCCGGATTCTTGTTGGACGCTTTGTACAAACCACAAAAAAGTAAGTTGATCAATCAGGGTAAAAAGTGGCATCCAGAGGAAATTCAGGACCTGGGGCAACGGTACTGGCAGCTGCAGAAGGAACTAAGACTGAAAAAAGGAAATTATGGCCCAGCTTTCCCGTGAATTTGGCTGGGGCGCTGGGCGATCAAAAGGATTTTACGGCAGTAAGCGCAGTAGACTGATCGTTGCTTTTTATTTTGGCAGGCTGCTTTTAAGAATTCCCTTTTTTATCGGGTGCCCAGGCTGAGATCACCATATATTTTTATCAAATTGCCGTCCTGAGTCACCTGTAATTCTCGCTCCGGAAAATAGGCCGGGAGTTTTTTTCTGATTTGCTGGACCACAATATGATTGATCTCCGCTTCCACGGCCGGATCGATATCTTCCAGGGTAACCAGTTCAACATCAATAGAGTATCCCCTTCCGGAGCGGGAGCCGAGTCCCAGTGAAAAATTGGCGTTAATGTTGAATAAACCATCATGTGATTTACTGGATGTAGTACCCCGTGCCGGCCGGGCCGGATGCAGTCGATATCGCCCGGCATATTTCTCTTCCAGATAATCGTCGATTTCGCCTAATAATTGATATAATTTCCGTTCCCATTTTTCTAAGCGGCTGCCCATGTGGCAAAGATCCTTTTCAATTGAAATAACACTTCCCAACGCCCGTAATTTAAGTTTAGGCGGCTGAAATATCAAATTATCCGTAGTTATAAGTTATTATTTATTAATGTTTTGCTAACTAAAAGCTTGTAAATGTCAGTCAAGGTGGCGGGCAGAATGCCGGGCTGATCACTTCCTGACCTTTAATTCCGGTCAAATATCAGTTCTAGAGGTAAGGGAGCGATCTTGCGATGCAGCTCCTCTACCGCCACATAGCGGAAAAAATAATCGGTGTAAGATTCTTGCCAGTCCTTCAGATTTTTGATATGCATGATCGGACGAATATGGGGGGCCTCTTTTGTAAAGATATGCTTGATGTCTATGGGATTCATATTCACCAGATGAATGGCATCAATATTACATTGGTCGGCTTCCCGGAATTGATCCAGGGTGTTGACTTCGACATGAATATGAAGGGTTTTACGCGCGCCGCCCAGGTCTTGATTGATCTGCTTTATGATCCCAGGCAAGTTTTGATCGGCATATATCACATGGGCTGGCGTAATATGCAGACTGTCGTAAAGGTTGGTGGGTAATAGTTCACCGCCACCGGTTTGAAAGGCCTGATTATCGAGTATACCATATAAGGGGGATACGAAGCGACCACTGACCAGTTTTTTACTTTTTTCTTTAAGGAAATCGACGGCTGTGGCTGTATCAGTAGCGATACGGGATAAACGGCCGATGATCCAGGCAATTAGCCGACGGTTATTAAGGATGGCGGCGCCATTTCCCTGAAACTCAAAGAGCATATCTCCGGCCTGCAACTGCTCGCCTTCTGCTTTTTGCCAGCTGATCTTCAGACGATCTTGGTAGGGGGCTAGTAAGCGTTCGATGATTGGCCGACCCGAAAAACGGGCAGCCGTATTTATAATGAAATGGCCGGTGGCATGGAGAGCGTAGGGGGCTACGCTCTCCGTGGTTAAATCACCGGCTCCGATTTCGGTTTCCTGTATCCACGTGATAAGTTTATCGATCTGCCTATTATCCATTTCAGGTTAACTCATGAATCAGGTGTTATACTTACATATTCCGATGGCGTTGCATCATACCTTGATCTTTTTTGTGTTTTTGCATTCCCGGATGATGTTTGCCGCCTTTTCTGCCACCCATGGGACTTTCTAAACGCATCTCCTTAAGCATTGCTTTTTGCTCATCGGTCAGCACATTGCGCATATCCAAGCGATGCTTAATGCGGAGCTTGAAGAGTTCGTTTTTCTTCTTAAGCAGCTGCTCAACAGCCTTATCGATATTACGCTCAGACGCATTATCTCCGATTGATTCTTCCAGCTCGATCCGGGCCAGCTTTATTTCAGCCTGCAAAGGAATGCATTTTTTTTCATGGTCCAGACGCAAAGAAGCCAGCTGCTCTTTCTGAGCATCGCTCAGATCCAATTTGGACCAGAGCATCTGGTGCCCACCTGTTTGGCCGTGCATCATACCCGGGCCACATTCGCGGCCACTCATTTTAGCGGGTTGTGCTAAGATCAAGGCCGGAACTAGTAACATTAGAATAAAAATACTTTTACGCATTTTTTCCTCCTTTTTTTGATTTGTACTTTGGTAAATTTTTTGCTCGCATTTGAATTTAAAGTATTATATTTATTTTCTCTCAATTTCTCCAGCGCGGATCACTATGGGATTGATTCGGGGGATTACACATGGCTTTCATTAAGTGGTTTCGGAAGCGATTTTCAAAAATGAGAAATTTCATTTGTTGTTCAGGATTGAGAGTCCCGGACAGGCTTTTAATGAAATCAATTTTGTGTTTGATAATTTGTCGCTCCAGTTCGGATAGCTGCTCCGCAATTTTCAAGACTTCTTTTTCAGAAGGTTGGTAATCTTCAGTTTCGATTTTAGTGTTTATTTTATGCATGAGATCGGCCTGTTCCTTTTTGATGGTGTGGATCTGACCTTCGAATTTGTGCAAGCGGGGAAAGAATTTTTCTGACTGTGGGGTGGTCAATTCCAGGAATTCGGTCATTTTCCAGATCCGTAGTTGTTCGATGCGTTCACGACGGTGTTGCACACGGGCCGGATTCCAATCCTCCTGAGCCATCAGGCCGGAGAAAAGCATCAGCACGGTAACGATCCATAAATATTTTTTATTGGGCATGATAACCTCCATTATATTTCCTCATAAGGTGCTTTGCTGCATTGATTGCAACAAGGCGTCAAAAGATTCTTCATTAAGATGAGCAGTTGCCCCCGCATAGTCATCAGTAGAGACCTGGGAATCACTTTCCAGCAGATAGCGGGCAAAGTTGCTGTTGATTTCCTGCTCGGTTTGGTTGAATTCATCTTCTGAAAGAGTTGCTAGATTGATCCCTTCGGGTTCGCTAAAGTAGCCCGAATAGGTCAATTCGTAATAGGTATCCGCCGCTTTATTTTCCACATCCTCGGCCATTCGGGGAGCATGGGTATTAAAGACGGTCATAAATAGAATCAGAATTAGCGCGGCAGCCGAGGCCAGTGTTGGAATCAACCAATGCAGGGTTTTATTTTTCCTTTGCTGACGATCCAGCTGTTTACGGATATTGACCAGCAACTCGCTTCCATAGCTGGCTTGAGGCTGCGGGATCGGAGCAGCCACAAGGGTAGTGATCTTTGCCATGGCCTGGGCGTATTCGCGACAACTTGCGCAATCTTCCAGATGTGCGGCCACGGCTTGCTGATCGGCCTGTGCTAGGTCATGGCTGATATATAAAGGTATTAGGCCTTGATAGTCATTACAATTCTGCATAGGACACTCCCATTTGTTCTATGCTTTTTTTAAGATTTTTTAAAGCATGCGCATAATTAACTTTGGCCGAATTTTCAGTCATATCCGTGAGGTTCGCAATCTCTTTAAAAGGTAATTCCTGATAAGTACGCAAAGTGACTACCATTTGCTGTTTGGCGGGCAGTTTGGCGATGGCTTTCTGGACGATGGCCTTACTTTCCGTTGCCGTCGTATGGGGCTCATCGGCTTGCAGGTCTTTGATCAGGTCCAGCCCGATAAATTGTTTGGCCTTCCGCCGTTTTAGAAAGTTAATGCCCAGATTGACTGCAATCCGATAGATCCAGGTATCAATGGAAGAGCGACCTTTAAATTGATCAAAATTTTTATGTACCTTCAGAAAAGTTTCCTGGGTCAAATCGTTAGCCTCGGCATGTGAGTTAGTCATTTTGCAAAACAATCCATATATTTTCTGGTGATTTTCAAGGACCAGTCTATTAAATTTTTCCTCATAATCCTGTCTTTCCGGTTGCACTGTTTTCAAATAATTCCTTTTTCTGTCGTAATATTAGACATTCTCAGGCAGCGAAAGGTTAAATCCCACTATTTAATATTCCTTAGACAGGTATCCATAATATATCGCTAATCCTTTTTTGTATCCACGCGTCATAATTTTTCTTTTAATGTCTGTCATATAATAAGTTACATAATTTATACATAAAAATCAGGGGAGATAAATTTGTTTGTTGAAGGGAATATTGTTCCTTTAATAAAATTTTATGGTCTCTGCATTGGAATCCCTTTTGCTTGCGAAAACTGTGGATTTATTGTAAAATTCAGTGAGAACGGAGGAGGAAGGCATGCCGGTTTATCAATTGTTTGACTCTGATTGGGCCATGTTCGGGATCTTTTTTGTGTTTATTTTACTCGTTGTGGCTTGTAGTGACATCATTCGCCGACGGTATCTGGTGAGCGGTGAAACGACCCGCCAATTCGTGCATGTCGCCGTGGGCCTGCTGGTAAGCAGCTCTCCCTTCCTTTTTAAAGCTGCCCTGCCACCAGCTCTACTGGCCATTATTTTTATTGTACTGAATGCCGTTGCTATTAGGCAAGAGCAAATGAAAGGTATGCACACCATTTTACGGCGCTCCTATGGGACGGTTTTTTTCCCTTTGTCCTTTTTGATCCTGATCCTTTTCTTCTGGTATCGCAATCCGGCCATTCTAATGGTTAGTATGCTGATTATGACGCTGGCCGATCCACTGGGAGCGATGGTGGGTAACCGGCCGGGTAAAAAAATAAATTTTCGTTTATGGCGGGATACTAAAACCGTGTCAGGGTCCCTGGCTATTTTTGCAAGTACCTTTCTGCTTACCACGGTTGGATTCTATTTCTTTCGGCAATGGGCAGCTATGGCATTACCCGAATTGCCGGAATTGCTGGTGATCGGATTGAATGTCAGTATTGTGGCCACTGTGAGCGAAGCCATTTCCCATGCCGGCTCCGACAACCTGAGTTTGCCCTTATCTACAGCCCTAATGCTGGCTGTTCTTGAACAGGCAGGTTTATCGGCGCAAGTATCTATATTGGGTTGGATTTTGTTTTCTTTTTTATTGGCCTTTGTGGCCTACCGGTTGCATGCCCTGACCCTAGGCGGTGCCGCTGGCGCCATGCTACTGGGCTCTTTTGTTTTTTCCATCGGTGGTATATACTGGGTGATCCCCATGGCCACCTTTTTTGTCCTCTCTTCGATCCTCTCTAAAATCGGAAAATTACGTAAAAGTGTGCTCAAAGGTATGGTCAAAAAAGGCAGTCAGCGTGATATTCTGCAGGTCTATGCCAACGGTGGTATTTCCCTGCTTATGGCGGTCCTGTTTTTCGCTACCCGTAATGAGCTGTTTTATAATATGTTTTTAGGCTCTTTGGCCGCGGCTACGGCTGATACCTGGGGGACGGAGATCGGTATTTTTTCGAAAAGACAACCCCGGAATATCATTAATTTTACCCCTGTTTCTCCGGGCACCTCCGGTGGTGTGACTGCTTTGGGAACCACGGGTGGCTTGATCGGCGCCGGTGTCCTGACCATTAGTGGGATTCCCTCTATTTATCAACGTGGTGATTTATTACAGTTGATCGTGATCATTGCAATCAGTGGAATATTGGGCGCCTTGTTCGATTCTTTCCTGGGCGCTTCAGTACAGGCCCAATACAAATGCCCTCAGTGTGGCAGGATCACTGAGAAACGGGAGCATTGTGATGAACAAGACACCCAATTGATTTCCGGTGTCCCCTGGATTGATAATGATGTGGTTAATTTTTGCTGTACAAGCTCCGGCGCACTGCTGGTGCTCATTTTGACCCGTTTGTTTTAGTAATTCTTTACAAATAAAACTACTGATTGGATTCTGATGGGACGACCATGGGATGCAGCTGCATATTTTTACCGTTTGTCTGCAGAATCAATGCGCCACACAGATCGGTGCGGTGAACCAACCGGGTCAGACTGTCATACCGGGCACACACCGCTGCCGAGGGATGGTTGAACTTATTGCCTTCTCCAACCGATATCACCGCACATTGGGGACCTACGGTTTGAATGAAATTGAGGGTGGAAGAGGTGGGACTTCCATGGTGGGGCACCTTAAGTACTTCGCAGGCTATAAAATCGTTATATAAATTCAGATAACCTTCCGATAGAGTTTCGATATCGCCGGTAAAGAGTATATCTTGTTCCTGGAAAGATAATTTAAAGGTGAGGGAATAATCATTATACCCACGAGGATGGGTAGCAATGAATCTGCGGGAGGGATGCAGCATATAAAGGGAGGTTAAGCGGTCCATTTGGGAATAATCACCCGCATAGCACTTGCGGATGGGAATCCGGAGTGAGTCGGCTAAAAACCGGATAGTCCTGAAGACCCGGGAATGAGCTTCCACATCGCTTTCCCAGAGCTCACCGATCTCAAAATGGCGCATCAGATAGGGCGCCCCCCCGATATGATCATTATGGGGGTGAGTGAGCAACAATATATCCAGCCGTTTAATACGGTTACGTTTCAAATGAGGGGCAATCATCCATTGAGCATAATTTTTACTGTAGGTTTTGGCACCGGCATCAACCAGCATATTCTTACCACTTGGAAATTCGATGTAAGCTGCATCGCCCTGACCGACATCAAAAAAGATAATTTTTAACTGGGCGGGTTGGAAGGCTTTATTCCAAATCCAGAAGTTTATGATCAACAGGAAACCAATCAGAGTGCCGGCTCTTATGCGCCCTTTGTCACTGTTCAACATACCCAATAGCAGGACATAACCAATCAGTAGGGTAATGACAGAGATGGACTTTACCGGGAAATAGGCACAAGGAATATCGGCCGTGACACCGATCAGCAGTTTTAATAGGCCGATCAGTACCATTTGCACTTGACCGTAGATGATATTAAATCCCGACCAGATAAAACCGAGAATTACCTGGGCAAATCCGAGGGCCCCGATCAGGCCAACCAAGGGAATGGCAAATAAATTGGCGATCAGAGAGATAAGCGGAACACGCTGAAAATAATATATGGTGAGCGGTAAGGTTCCTAAAAGGGCTGCCAGGGAAACCAGGAGCAGCTGATAAGTGTTCCTGAATAGGCCTTTTTTAATTCTTGTCGGATTGAATTTTTCAGGTAGTAATATTAGTAAGCGTCCGTGGATATAGACAATGGACAAAACCGCGGTAAAAGAGAGTTGAAAGCCCAGATCAAACAATAGCAACGGATCGAACAGGGTCTGGATCAGAGCTGCCGCGGCTAAACTATTATAGATATTAACCCGTTTCTCCCAGGCCTGGCTGAAAAGGATCATGGCGGCCATGATTACCGCCCGGGTGACAGAGGGCTTTAAATCAACCATCAATGCATAGAACCCCAACGCCAGAATAGTGAGCAGAACCTTGCTGCGCCGGGGCAGGCGTAAAAAGCCGAAGATCACCCAGAAGACCAGGGTTACATAACCAACATGCAAACCGGAGACCGCCAAAACATGAATAATACCGGAATCAATAAAGGCCTGCCGGGTCTCGGCTGTGATCTCCCCGCGTACCCCTACGATCAGGGCTTTCAGGATGGCATTTTGCTCGCCACTGACAGCCTGATCGATCTGACCCAGGATCCTGTGTTTCATCTGATTAGCCAGCCGTCGGATACTGAATCCCTGGTATGGAAACCGGTTTAGCTCAGCGCTATTATCAATATAAACAGTGGCATAAACGCCGTGATGATGCAGATATTGACGGTAATCAAATTCGCCGGGATTACGCTGCCCTTTGGGATGAAAAATTTGAGCTCTAAACAGGATAGTATCGGCGTACAGATAGGTCTTGTGGTTCTGCTTGATAGTTAATAATAAGGAGCCCTCTACCGGAATCCACTCCTGGCGGTGAATGTGAACATTATCCAGCCATAGCTTCAGGGATTCATCGGCGCGTAATTGGGAGCGGATGACCCGACCCCGGACATGTTCAGAATGCTGTATTCGGGGGTAGTGAGTCAGGTGATTGGCCGGAAAATGATTTTGCCGGGTCAGGTTCATGCCACCTAAACATAATAGCAACAGAAGAATGAGTACGAATGACTTGCAGCGCGCTGGAAGAACTAATTCCAGGCTGAAGCAAGCCAGGGTGAGTCCCCACCAGAAGGCAAAAGAGAGTTGGGTGTAATATCCTGTCAAGATTCCCAGCGCATAGCCAATAAATAAAAGGGTCAGGGGCGCGCGCTCTAAGATCCATTTGATCATACCAAGCCTGGACTTAAGACTCTAAATTAGATTGAAAATTATAAAAATCCGTTTTCGCTAAGCTGGTAAGTGATGTATGATTTGAATTATTTTAGGGCTGTAAATTGATAAAGTCAAGTAAATTGAGCGGGAGGGAGCTGGAAAAGTCAGGCCGCCGATATAAGGAGACGTATATACCGCAGATGGGTGTTGTTACGGAATAATGTTTATGGTTTAAAGCGCTGGGTGTCAATGCGGTACTTGGCGACTTTATAGCCCAAAATGCGTTCTGTGGTATTCAGTAAGCGCGCCGCTTTGGCCTTATTGCCGTTAGTGGTTTTTAAAGCATCTTGGATCAACTCTTTTTCATAGGAACTGACCGCTTCCTTGAGAGTCAATTGGGGGGTGGTATCGCTGCTTTCTGCCGTTTGCAAAGTAGGAGGCAAATGGTAGCTGTGGATAACCTGATCCTCACAAACCAAAACTGACCGTTCGATGCAATTTTCCAGCTCACGGACATTGCCTGGCCAATGATAACGCATCAGCATATCGATCGCCGGGGTGGATATCCGTTTGACCGGACGGTGGTGTTTACGGCTGTATTTTAACATAAAATGATCGGCCAGTAGCAGTATATCGGTTTTACGGTCCCGCAGAGGGGGTAAATAAATGGGAAAGACATTCAGCCGGTAATAGAGCTCATCCCGGAAATTACCCTGCGCGATCTGATCTTCCAGATTGATATTGGTGGCAGCGATCACGCGCACATCCACCGCAATTGTCTGGGTGCCGCCCACCCGTTCGAAGGCCTGTTCCTGCAGTACCCGCAACAGCTTGATCTGGGTCAGCGGTGACAGATCACCGATCTCATCCAGGAAAATGGTGCCTTGATCGGCCAGCTCGAAACGGCCTTTTTTAGCGGTTACCGCCCCAGTGAAGGCGCCCTTTTCATAACCGAAAAATTCAGATTCGATCAGGTTCTCCGGAATAGCGGCACAGTTAACCCGGATAAAGGGTTTCTCGCTGCGGGTGGAATTGTAGTGGATCGCTTCGGCGATCAATTCTTTGCCAGTGCCTGATTCGCCGCGTAATAAAACCGTGGTATCGGTTTGGGCCACCTGGGAAACCTGTTCATAGACATCGCGCATTTCATGACTGTTGCCGATGATATTATGAAAGCTATACTCCTCCTGCAGCCGGTGCTTTAGCATTACATTTTCATCCCTTAATTTCTGCCGCTCCGAAGAAATGACATCGGCGACCCGGATCGGCTGCAGTAGAGCTGAAGCCACCAGGGTCATAAATTTTAAAGTCGTCTCAAAATGGCGTTTGGAACTATAAGGCAGGTAGACAGTCAGGGCGCCAAAGGTTTTATAGTCCAGCGCAATCGGAACCCCGATGAAGGATTGTTCAGACCCGTTGATAATAGAGTGGGCCCCGGAAGGTACGGGCATACTCTCTGCCTGGCTAACGCGGGGAATGATCACCGGTTGACCGGTCTCGATTATACGGCCTATCAAGCCTTCTCCCAGACGGAGATGCGGTTGACTTTTTTCGGTTTGCGGGAAGCCCAGGGAGGCAGCCATGTGGATCGATTTACTATCCTGTGCAGTCAGGTAAATAGCTCCGGACTTCATGGCATAGGATTGCCGCAGGATCTTAAGAATCGCGGTCAGGGATTCCGACATATTAAGATTACGGCTAACCGCCCGGTTGATCTCCATTAGCAGGGACAATTTTTTTAGAATGGTAGCGGCGCCGGGTAATTTTGATTTTTCTTTAGGACTACCGGGCGTCATTGGCAACTCCTTTTAAAATAACCACAAAATTGTAGTATCTAACAATTAAATATACAAAAATGTAATATAGATAACAATTTAAATTTTTCGGGGTGGAGCGGGAAAGGGGGGTTACTTTTGGATGCTAAAGGGGGCTGATTGTAGAAAAGGATTGACCCCTGGACTCTCTCCTGTCTGTTCGGTTATTTCGATAAAAAATACAATATTGTATGTATATTATTAAAAACATACAAAAATGTAGTATGCTTTTTGAAATCGTGAGCACTGAAATAATGGTATTAATCTTATTAAGTCAATCTAAAACAATATGATAGATCGCATTAACTAGGCAAAGATATTGTTTTGGCACGGCGATTGTCATTCTCAGAACGTCCTTTGATATTATTGGGGTGTAGCATAGTTGGCAATGCGCCTGGCTGTTAACCAGGAGATCGGAGGTTCAAGTCCTTCCGCCCCAGCGAATCTATCTGGCTTTGTTGTTTAATATCGGAAAGGAGTCTAACCATAATGGCAAGTGACAAATCTGTAAATGCTCGTCAGGCTACCAGTTTAGCGATCGCTGCCAACCATGATATTGTCCGTAATCATTCCAACGGCAGTAGCGCTACTTTTTTTGGTAATAATCTGTTCAATGACTCTATTATGCAGGAGAAATTACCCGCGGATGTTTACCGTAAGTTATGCGATACAATCCGCAAGGGCAGTAAACTGGATCTGAGTATTGCAGATACAGTTGCTCATGCCATGAAAGAATGGGCCCTGGAAAAGGGCGTAACCCATTTTACCCATTGGTTCCAACCCCTGACCGGATTGACCGCTGAAAAACACAACGCCTTTCTGGAGCTAGATCGTAATGGCGGAGTAATTGAACGCTTTGGCAGTCATCAACTGGTACAGGGTGAACCCGATGCCTCTTCCTTTCCCAGTGGGGGCCGCCGCACTACTTTTGAAGCCCGGGGATATACCATGTGGGATCCTTCCAGTCCGGCTTTCATTATGGAAGGGCCTCAGAAAGGGATTCTGTGTATCCCATCTGTATTTATCAGCTACAATGGGGAAGCTCTGGATAAAAAAACCCCCTTACTGCGTGCTATGGAAGCCATCAACCGGGCCGCTTTACGGACCCTGCGGTTGTTTGGTAATTACCGGGTGAACAAGGTTATCCCGACTGTGGGCACTGAGCAGGAATATTTCCTTATCGACAAAGCCTATTATATTATGCGTCCGGACTTAAGAATTACCGGTCGAACCCTGCTGGGAGCCCGGCCTCCAAAGGGACAGCAGCTGGATGATCATTATTTCGGTTCGATAAAAGACCGGGTCCTGGCTTTTATGCAAGCCGTGGAAACCGAACTCTATCAGCTGGGTATTCCGGCCAAGACCCGTCATAATGAGGTTGCCCCGCAACAGTATGAGATCGCCCCGATTCACTGTGAAGCCAATATTGCCGCGGACCGCAACCAGTTGGTTATGGAGGTTATGAAAAAAGTGGCTAACCGCAATGGTCTGGCCGTGCTGCTGCATGAGAAACCCTTTGCCGGCATTAACGGCAGTGGCAAACACAACAACTGGTCGCTGGAGGATTCCGAAGGCAATAATCTGCTTGATCCCGGTGAAACCCCTGAGGAAAATTTGCAGTTCCTGGTTTTTTTAGTGGCCATTTTACGTGCTGTGCATACTTATGGTGATTTGATCCGCGCCACGGTGGCATCAGCCGGTAATGACCACCGGCTGGGCGCCAATGAAGCCCCTCCGGCGATTATGTCGGTTTTTCTGGGAACCTACTTGGATACGATTCTCAATCACATCAGGGATGGCAAGAGTTTCCAAGCACCACAGGATTTTGTGATCGATCTGGGAATCAGAAAACTCCCCTCTATTTTACGGGATAACACCGACCGCAACCGGACCTCGCCTTTTGCTTTTACCGGGGAAAAATTTGAGTTTCGCGCGCTGGGCTCTTCGGATTCGATCTCCCTGGCCAACACTATTTTAAGCGGTACTGTGGCCGACTCACTGGAAGGGATTGTAACCGATATTGAGCAGGAAGTGGAGGCCGGTATTGAATTAGATCAGGCGGCCCTGAAAATATTAAAAAAATATATTTTGGAGAGCGAACCGATCCGTTTTGAAGGTAATAATTATAGTCATTACTGGGTGACGGAAGCCGCCCGGCGCAAGTTACCTAATGTTAAACGTAGTGGATATGCCCTGGATGCCCTGGTGGCACCTAAAAATATGACCATGTTGATGGAGCAGCGTATTTTTACCCGGGAAGAGTTGGCTTCTCATTATCATACCAAACAAGAACAGTATGCCATGACCCTGGAAATCGAGGCGGAGACTTTTATAGATCTTATCCATACCAAAATCCTGCCGGCCGCCATTAAATATAAAAATCAGCTCTTAAAAAATATAGAGGTTAGCAGGTCCCTGATGCAGCTTCTGGATCAGAATAGTGCTATGATTGAAACGGAAATATTAAAACAATTATCTCTCTTGATCCACGAAACACATACTGCCACCCATGCCCTTATGAGCACTATTGCAGAAGCCAACAAAATAACCGATCTGGCAACCAGGGTAAAATATTATTCGGATGAAGTAGTGGATCAGTTAGGGAAAGCACGCCAGTCCGTCGATGAGTTAGAAGCGCTGGTAGCTGATGATCTCTGGCCCTTGCCCAAGTATTCGGAAATGTTATTTATTATTTGATTTATGCATAACCGATCCAGCCACTACTCCTGGATGAGTTTGGATTCCGGTGAAATCAGGATCAGTACCTATCATAAGTAATTGTTAGCCCTGTACGTTTACTTACCGATGAAGTTTTGTTTTAATATCAATTGTAATCAGACAGGCTCTCTAATCTTTTAGAGACGCTATCTTATCCCCTTGAGTATTCAGATAAAAAGTCTTGCCCCCCTGGATCGCAATCGATAGACCTTTGGAAAAGGGGCTGGCAAAATCAAATTTATTTTTAATGACCAATTCGTTTTGCCGGTTGATAAATCCGTATTTTCCCTCAATCAATACCGGAGCCAAGCCTTCATAAAAACTGCCGCCGGCCTGATATTCGGGTTCAATAACATAGTTACCCTGACGATCGATATAGCCGATTTTACCCTGAAAGCTGACCAGAGCCACACCTTGGTGGAAATTAAAGGCACTATCGAATATGGGTTCAATGGTATAGTTCCCCTTTTTATCAATAAAGCCCACTTTTCCGGCTTGCATAACCCGCGCAAATCCATTAACAAAAGGCCAGGCACGGTCAAATTGCGGTTCGATAACATAGTCTCCCTGGGGAGAAATATAGCCGAATTGCGTGCTATCCCTGACACTGGCCAATCCGGTGCTAAAGGGATAGGCTTCCGCAAATTTGGCCGGAATGACCACGTGCCCGTCCTGATTGATAAAGCCATATTTCCCCTCAATTTTTATTTCCGCCAGCCCGTTTCTGAAGGGACCGGCAAAATCAAACTGAGGCTGGATTTTTAGCATTCCTTTTTTATCAATGAACCCGTACTGGATATGGCTTTTTATGAATATAACCCGTTCAATGTCCCGCACCTGAGCCAGGCCTTCACTGTATTTACCGATCCAGGGATATTCAGATTGATAGATCATTTGTCCCTTATCGTTGATGGCCAGGATCTTTTTTCCTAAGAGATAATAGTGCAAAAGGTCGATTTTGGGGATCAGAGCGATCCCTTCTGAAAAGCTATATTTTGAATGCAGGATTTTCTCCAAAGTCAGTTTGATCCGGAAATCGGTGGTAAGGCGCACCTTGCCGGTGGAATCAATATAAGCGAGTCGGCCTTTTCTCTGCACTGGTAAGAATCGATCGGTATGCGCAATTTGTGGGACAGACTGCGTAATTTGCTTTTTCCCGGCGGTCGGATTGGAAGCGGGCAAGAGGTTCAAAGCGCCGGTTAAGACAAGTAATATCAATATTCGGTGTTGCATGACTTTCCTTATCATCATTTAATTCACATCTTATTATAAAAGATAAGACATTTATTTAGTTTTATTTCTGTACCACATGGATGATACAATGTTATTTTCAACCGGGTCTGTAATAACAATTAATAAAAAACATATATAGTTTGCTTAAATTATCAACTATTTCCCGTAAGCGCGCCGCCGCGCCTGTTTTAGCCAGAGCTCGGCTTTTTGGGTTTCGCCCTTCTGGCGGGCCAGCACGATCTTCAGGGCGTTTAAGATCTCGATCCGTTGATTGTACTCGTCTTCATAAAAGAGATCCAACAATTCGGTAACTTGGCGCAGGGAGAGTTGCGTGCCATCGGGAAGGTAGAAGCTGATGCGGGTCTGGATGCGATCCACAAAAAAGGGCTTAGTAAAGGCGAATTCCTGTTCAGCCTGGTTCCGGATCTCGACCCCCATGATCTCATTGACTTTTTCCAATCCTTGCAGCAAGCCGGTCAGATAATAGAGCTTATTGTCGGTACGCATGCGGTTCCAGATACGCCCGTCGATTTCCCGTAGCTGTAGTGGTGCAGCTGGTATCAGGCTGGTAGTGATCAAGAGCAATAATAATGCCTTATGGAGAGCAAAAAATTTGATATCATCCCCGGAATTTATTAACGATCGGAAACCGCCGGCCACTGCCAAAGGCTTTGCGGGTTACTTTTAAGCCCGGTGCCGCCTGAGCCCGTTTGAATTCATAACGATGGATGCGCGCCAGGGTATCATCAACCAGTTTCTGATCATAGCCCATCCTGATCAGTTTGCTGCGACTTTTGTTGTCATTGACAATATGATCTACCAGAGGCGTGACCACCTGATAATTAAAGGGATCGACCTGATCTTGCTTGAGCTCTGCACTGGGAGGCCGTTCAAAAACACGCTGAGGAATGATTTCGCGGCCGGCATTCTCATTTACATAGCGTGCCAGAGTATAAACATCCATTTTATTAACATCGGAGATAACCGCCAGTGCGCCGCACATATCTCCGTAGAGCGTACAATAGCCCAGGGCCAGTTCGGTTTTATTACCCGTGTTCAGCAGAAGCGCATTTTGTTGATTGGCAATGGCCATCAGGATCGTGCCCCGGATCCGGGATTGCACATTTTCTTCTGTTATACTCGGTTGACCGGGAGTTAGAATATGAGTCAAACTGTTCAGGTAGTGTTGATAATGTTCATCAATGCTGATCTTCTGAAAGTTGGCTTCAAGATTATGGGCCAGAGTGGCTGCATCCTGATTACTTATTTCCGAAGTGAATTGAGATGGCAGGGCGACACAGGTAACATACTGCGGTCCGAGAGCATCTGCGGCAATGCAGGCCACCAGGGAGGAATCGATTCCGCCGCTAAGGCCCAGAATAGCCTTGCCATGACCGGTTTTACGGAAATAATCCCTGACCCCCAAAACCAGGGCTTGATACATGCTTTCCGTTCGATCTTGCTCCGGAACAGTGATTGGATCGGCCTGACCGTTCGATAAATCCAGCTTAAATGTCGTGAGGCTTTCCTGAAAAGCTTTGCCATGGGCGATGAAGCGGCCTTTGCTATCCATCGCCAGGGAGTTACCATCAAAAATCAGCTCGTCCTGACCACCAATCGCATTGACCAACACCAGTGGTCGGGCGTGCTGCCTGACTTTATGGCGTAATAATTCCTGCCGGATGTGTGGTTTATCCGTATCAAAAGGGGAAGCCGAGAGATTGATGATCAGATCCGCATCCCGATTGATCAGGTTTTCTGCCACATCTATTTGCCCGGAAGTGTTCCACAAATCTTCACAGATGGTTACTCCCAGGGAAAAGGAGATTTTGTTAACCTGCAGGGTAACCGGTCTATTCTTCTCGGTCTGTGTAAAGAAGCGCTTTTCATCAAAAACATCGTAATTGGGCAACAGGGTTTTATAACGGCTGGCTTTGATTTGACCCTCTTGGATAATTGCAGCACCATTTAGCAGTCTTTCCCCGCTTTTTTCGATATAGCCCACTATACTGATGATATTATCGGGAGCTTGCTGAGCAAGCTGTTTCAACGCGGTTTTGTTTCGGCTAATAAAATCATAGTTATAGAGCAGGTCTTTAGGTGGATAGCCGCAGAGAGTCAACTCGGGGAAAACGACCAGATCCATATTTCGGGAAACCGCCTGATCAATATAGCTTTTGATTTTTTGACGGTTACCGCTGAAATCGCCAACCGTGGTATTGATTTGTGCCATACCAATATGTAGTCTTTGCCTCAAAAGCGGACCTCAAATTTTTGATATCCTTTCAGGTTTTCGGTCTTATCCACGTTGACACTACTGACCCGTGCGGCAGAGGGACCGATCTTCAATTCTTTTATAAAATCATTGACCATGCCGGGTTCGCCTTCTACTTCGCAACGGACTTTACCGCTGGGCAGGTTTTTGACATAACCTTTCAGACCGTACTGTCGGGCCTTGTTAACGGTAAAAAACCGGAAACCAACTCCTTGGACGACGCCGGAAATTACTATAGTTGCATGTATCATATAATTTGTGCCTTTTTTTATCTAGTTAAAGAGTCTATTCTCCCATAGAATTGTTTATTCAAATACATAATCAATCGCAGCCTGCGGAGTTTCAACGATGTGGATACCGGGAATATCCCAGGTTTGGAGACCACAAATCGGTTTTTCAAACTGCAGGCAATAGGCGATTTCAGAGAGGGTACCATATTTTCCATTGATCGCGATTGCAGCGTCACAACTATTCAGGATCAACACATTACGCGCCACACCGATACCGGTGGGAATCGCCACCCGTACCCAGGGGTTGGCTTCTGCCCGGTTGGCGCTGGGTAAGATACCGATCGTTAATCCACCGGCTTCATAGGCTCCCTGACAAGCGGCTGCCATGATACCGGATTTACCGCCGCAGATCAGGATACCCTCATGCAGCGCGATTTTCTGTCCCACTTGATAGGCCAGATTCAGGATCGGCTCTTCAGCCTGGCGTCCACCCAAAACGGCAATAATCCGCTGGGCGGTTCCTGTGAAGGAAGAAAGTTGATTCACATTTTTGGAATTATCACAGTTCATGCAGACTCCTGTTATGGTTCCAGTCGATAGATGGTACGGGCAAAAGGAATTGTTTCACGGATGTGGTCAACTCCGGCAATCCAGGCCACTAATCTTTCCAAACCGATTCCAAAACCGCTATGGGGGATAGATCCGTATTTACGCAGATCCAGATACCATTGATATTGCTCTATGGGCATCTTTTCTTCCTGCATACGGGTCAACAGCATATCATGATCATCTTCCCTTTCCGAGCCGCCGATGATCTCACCATATCCTTCTGGTGCGATTAAATCTGCTCCCAGTACAATATTGGGATTATCCGGCTCCCGCTTCATGTAGAAGGCCTTGGTTTCCTTGGGCCATTTTTCAATAAAAACGGGCACTTGGGACTCAGCCGTGATCAGGGTTTCTTCCTTCGCACCCAGATCATCCTGGTAGCCAATATCCGAGCCCTTTTTCCGTAACATGTCTACTGCCTGCTGGTGGGTAATGCGTTTGAAAGGCGCATCAGCCTTTTGCAGGGGCGCAGGATCGCGTTCCAGTATGTCCAATTCATGCTCATAACGTTCGATAGCAGTCCTGAGTACGAACCGGATCAATTCTTCCTGTATATCCATATTCTGATCATGTTCCACAAAAGCGGCTTCGGCATCCATCATCCAGAATTCGGTCAGGTGTTTGCGGGTTTTGGACTTTTCAGCGCGAAAGACGGGACCAAAATCATAGACCCGGTCCAGGCTCATGATAGCCGTCTCCAGATAGAGTTGACCGGACTGGGAAAGAAAGGCAGCACCCAGATCAAAGTAGGGGACTTTAAATAGCGTTGTCGACCCTTCACAGGCATTGGGCGTCAGGATCGGTGAATCAAAGCGGATAAAATTATTATTGTTGAGATGCTCACAGATAGCGTAGTAAATCCCGTGGCGGATCCTTAATATGGCCCACTGTTTACTGGAGCGGATCCAAAGGTGACGATTCGACATTAAAAAATCAGGACCGTGTTCCTTTTTACCGATAGGATATTCTTCGGCAGTGTGAACGATATCAATATCAATGACAGTTATTTCATAGCCGCCCGGTGCACGGTCATCTTTACGGACTTTGCCATGTAAAATTACTGAACTTTCCAGGGTCAATTGGGTCTGCTTATCAAACACCGCAGGACTGACCTCATTTTTAAGTACGGTACACTGCGTCATACCGGTGCCATCCCGAAAGATGAGAAACCATATCTTGCCACTGGACCTTAAATTATAAACCCATCCTTTCAGGGTGATCTCTTTACCTTCATATCGGGGGATATCTTTTACAAAAACACGTTGCATGTCTACTCCGTTTTTTCCATTGATTTGCATGTGTGTATCCTCTTGTTCCAAAGTATCTTACCAGCCAGTCAGGATGGCATTGATAATGTCTTCCGTGATTTGATCAACAGCCTCGGTCAAGGCTTTCTCCCGGGACTCCTCCGAACCGCCGGTGGGATCATATTCGCTAAAACCCGTAAAGCGTTTTTTAAACATGGCCTTAGCATTGATTTTGTCATACCATTCCGCCTCAATCTGAAGGGTGATCCGGTATTCCTCGACTGATTCACCGGTTTCTCGAGAGCTAGTATAGACCAAGGGTGCATCTTTCACATCCAGAATGGTCCCATATAAAACCGAGCTAGCATTTTCCTCATTCACCACTTTAAGGATGTTTTCCTGAATAAATCCCATGCGGATTTGCTCAGTGACCACCTGCTGAATATTGAATTCGGCTGTATTGTCCTCAAAATTAGGGATTGCAATACTTTTTATGTGGGGCGGTAAAGTCCCTTTAAAAGAGTAGTACCAGCAACTGGGTAAAGTCAGGGTGGTTACCCATAGTAGCAGCAGGATCAGCGGAAGATTACCCCGGACCGTCTTTACATTCAGTATTTTAGTGCCTAAACCTTTGGGCATCATTTGTTCTGTAATCCGTATTCTTTGATTTTACGGTAAAGGGTGCGTTCGCTGATTTTCAGGGCGTTGGCGGTCTGGCGTTTTTTATAATCGAATTTTTCCAGGGTGCCCTGGATCAGGTCCTTCTCCACCTCTTCCAGGGAAATATTTCCCAATTTATCCGGCTTAATGATCTGATCATCAGTGGTTTCCGCTGGGTTTTCCGGGGCCGCTTCTTCTTCTGGTGCGTAATATTTTTCATCTTCGAATATCGGGGGTTCATACTTCTGAATGGCCAGGTGAGATTTTTTGTTATACTCGTAAGCAGGTTTCTGTCCCACCATGATGTTTCTGAGTTCGTTCAGATCGCGACGCAGCATGAATATCTGATGCAGGATCAATTCACGTTCGGCCTGATCAGCCCGCTTGTGCGGTGTTACACTGACCGGCAGATTAGGAGAGGATTCGCGGGCGCCGCGGCTCATTTTCAATTGTTTAGCGACCATTTTACTATTAATTATTTCACCCTTCTGTAAAACGATCATACTTTCCACAAAATTTTTCAGCTCCCGCACATTGCCGGGCCACGAATAGTCCTGCAGGATTTTCATGGCATTGGGTGAGAAGCCCTTAAAGGAGATATTGTTGCGGTTGGCAAAATCCAGGGCAAATTTTTTGACTAACTCCGGTATATCTTCCGGGTGTTTGCGCAGGGACGGGGCATGAATGGTAATGGTTTTCAAACGATAGTAGAGATCTTTGCGAAAACCATTATCCTTATTGACTTCATCCTCCAGGTTCTTATTAGTGGCCGCGATAATACGTACATCCACATTGCGCGACCGGGAACCACCTACCGGTAAAAATTCACCGAGTTCCAGCACACGTAAGATTTTGACCTGGGTTTCGCTCGGCATTTCACCGATTTCGTCCAGAAAGATGGTACCACCATCAGCCGTTTCAAAATATCCTTTACGATCCTCAATGGCCCCGGTAAAGGCGCCTTTAACATGACCGAAAAGTTCGCTTTCCAGGATACCGGCCGGAATGGCACCGCAGTTTACTTTAATGAATTTTTCATGTTTCCGCAGACTGTGCCGGTGGATGGCATCGGCGATCAGTTCCTTGCCGGTACCACTTTCACCGGTAATCAATACGGTGATATCCGTGGCAGCCACCTGGTCGATGATCTCCATTACTTCCCGCATATCATCGGACTTACCCAGAATTCCATATTTTTTTTGTAATTCTTTTAAGCGTGTATCAGTCATATTTATTTCCTTATTGCCTATTTCGTTATCTTACAGTTGAACTACCCGGATTCAGTCATGATATTATTTTAATTCCTGATCAAAATATATGTCTGCATCCTCTGGGTATTCTCAAATTATTCACTTTCTAGCCAATTAATATTGTTATAGTCCTTATTGTTCCCTGATTAAGGTCCTGTTTTCCGTAATCCTTTTTGACCGATATCATTGCGATAATGGGCCTTATTAAAATTTACAGATTGTAAGAACTGGTAAGCTTTCTGAATAGACTGGTTCAAGTTATCGGCAAAAGCGGTGATCCCCAGAACCCGGCCTCCGTTAGTCAGGAATTGGTCATCCTGCTGTTTTATACCGGCCAGAAAGGGCATCACGTCGGTTGCAGCTAGCAATTTTTCAATGCCGATGATGGTTTTATTTTTAATATAACTGCCCGGATACCCGCCGGAAGCCATGACCACACAAGTTGCTGATTGGGCTGATAACTTAAAATTTTGTTTGTTTAGTTGACCCTGGGCAATACTTTCCAGTAATTCCAAGAAACCGGATTCTACCAGAGGAATGGTCACCTGTGCTTCAGGATCCCCGAAGCGGACGTTAAATTCAAGCACGTTGATCTGGTTATCCTTGATCATCAGACCGCAGTAGAGTACTCCTTGATAGGGTTTATTTTCGGCCTGCATGCCTTTAATGGTGGGCTGAATCACTTTGGTCTCCGCTTTCCGGAGCAGTTGCGCAGAGCCCAGGGGGGCCGGGGCATAGGCGCCCATGCCGCCGGTATTGGGCCCTTGATCACCATCATAAACCTGCTTATGATCCTGAGCTGGAGAGAGTAATACATAGTCTCTGCCATCGGTAAGTGCAAACACAGAAAGTTCTTCTCCGGGCAGAAAATCTTCCACCAAAACCTGATTAGCCGCTTGACCGAATTTATGTTCAGTATAGATCTGCTGTATGGCGGCGGCTTTATCTTTATCATTTTGAATGACCAACGCTCCTTTCCCGGCGGCCAGTCCGTCCACTTTGATCACATAGGGATAAGCCTTATCCCTGATCGCTTCTTCCAATACGGAACGGTTCTGGCAGACTTTAAAACCTGCTGTGGGAATGCCGTGGCGCGCCATAAATTGTTTGGCAAAGACTTTACTGCCTTCCAGTTGGGCCGCGGCCTGGGTGGGACCGAATATAGAGAGTCCGGCCTCCTGGAATTGATCCACCATACCCTCCATCAAAGGGGCTTCCGGTCCGACTACGGTAAGATCAATGGCTTTTTTCCGGGCAAAATCGATCAGGGCGGAGATATCATCGGACTGGAGCTCCACATTAGTACCGTGCAGTCCGGTACCCGCATTCCCAGGTGCACAAAAGAGCTGCTTGACCCGGGGAGACTGGTTGAGTTTCCAGACAATTGTATGTTCTCTTCCGCCATTGCCAACCACTAATATTTTCATTTTAACCCTCGTTTATGTTTTACGTCGCAAGCCACTTTTTTTAGAAGTGCTCAATCGTTCGATCTCATCGCGCAGTTCCGCTGCTTTTTCAAATTCAAGCTGATCAGCGGCTGCGGTCATTTCCCTTTTTAGCAATTCGAGCAGTTCAATTTTATCCAACTTATCACCATATTTGGCGGCAATACTTTTTTTGGGGACCATTTCGTGGGGTTTGACATCAGCTACCGAGGTGCTCAGCATGACCTCATCGGTGGATTTGTAAATCGTCTGAGGAGTAATGTTATGGTCCCGGTTATAAGCCTTCTGTTTGTGCCGCCGCCGATTGACCTCATTGATCACTTTTTGCATGGAATTGGTCATGACATCGGCGTAGAAGATGACCCGGCCGTTCACGTTGCGGGCCGCCCGCCCCGATATTTGCATCAGGGAGCGTTCCGAACGCAAGAAGCCTTCTTTATCGGCATCCAGGATCGCAACTAGGGAGACTTCCGGGAGATCCAATCCCTCGCGTAACAGATTTATACCCACCAGTACATCGAATTTGCCCAGCCGCAGGTCCCGTAATATGGTGACCCGCTCGAGTGTGTCGATCTCTGAATGCAGGTAATGCACTTTCAGGCCGCTGCCTTTCAGATAGTCGGACAGATCCTCAGCCATACGCTTGGTCAGGGTCATGACCAGAACCCGTTCTTTCCGTCCGGTAACCTGATATATTTCATCGATCAGATCGTCTATCTGATGTTTTGTCGGCCGCACCGATACCGCCGGATCCAGCAGGCCGGTAGGCCGGATGATCTGTTCCACTACTTCACCATGGGTTTTATCCAATTCATACTCGGCCGGTGTGGCGGAAACAAAGATAGCCTGATTCACATGTTGCTCGAATTCTGCGAATTTCAGAGGTCGGTGATCCAGCGCCGACGGCAGCCGGAAGCCATATTCCACCAGGGTCTCTTTGCGGGCCCGGTCACCGTTATACATGGCTCTCAATTGCGGTAGGGTCACATGGGATTCATCGATAAAAATAAGATAATCATCGGGGAAAAAATCCAGTAGGGTATAAGGGGGTTCTCCAGGCTTACGGTCCGTAAAGTGACGCTCGTAGTTTTCAATACCCTGACAATAGCCAATCTCCTGGATCATTTCCAGATCAAAGTTCGTACGCTGTTCCAGACGCTGCGCCTCCAGTAAACGGTTCTCTTCCCGGAGTACTTTAAGATGCTCTTCCAGTTCAGTTCGAATGGTTTGAATGGCTTTTTGGGTTTTGGCTTCCGATGAGACAAAATGTTTGGCCGGGAAAATAACGATTTTATCATGTTCAGCCCGTTTTTCATTATTCAAGGGATCATAGGAATAGATCTTTTCGATCTCATTGCCAAAAAATTCGATCCGGTAGGCAAAATCCTCGTAAGCGGGATAAATTTCCACCATATCGCCCCGGGCCCGGAAGCTTCCCCGCTCCAGATTCTGATTGTTACGGGCATAATAGATATCCACCAGCTGACTGAAAAGTCCCCGGATACCCATTTTTTTGCCTTGCTCCAATTGTACGGTAAAGCGGCTATATTCCCTGGGGGAACCAATACCGTAGATACAAGAGACACTGGCCACCACGATTACATCCCGGCGGCTCATCAGGGCACTGGTGGCTTTTAAGCGCAGCTTGTCAATTTCATCATTTATGGAGGAGTCCTTTTCAATATAGGTATCGGTCACTGGCAGGTAGGCTTCGGGTTGATAATAATCGTAAAAACTGATGAAATATTCCACGGCATTATGGGGGAAAAAGCGTTTGAACTCACTGTATAACTGGGCCGCTAGCGTTTTATTATGAGAGATGACCAGAGTAGGCCGCTGGATATTTTGGATTACATGTGCCATGGTAAAGGTCTTACCGCTGCCGGTTACTCCCAAAAGTGTCTGCCATTTATCATTGCGCTCTATCCGGTTGGTCAATTTGCTGATTGCCTGCGGCTGATCACCGGTCGGTTTGAGTTGCGTCTGTAACTTAAAGTCTGCCATTTCGGCAGAAATTTAGTCAAAAATGGGCTAAGATTCAATGAATAAAGCGGTCAAATTCAAAGGGTTATCCTGGGTTTTAGGTAAAAATTTCCCGGAGGTGGAATTTATCCTGCTGAGTGAGAAACTTTGATGTCTCATACAGAATATTACCGAAAAATACCTCGATGCTTACATCGGAGAGTTTCATTTCAATTGATAAATGAAAAAATAAAAAATTGATTTTTGGGCAAAAAAATATATACAGAA
>CAZXFH010000041.1:0-26316 GCA_964640055.1 uncultured bacterium
GACTTGACTGCAGGCATGCAACTGAAGTTAAGACCGTCATACCCAAGGATCGAATCCGGTTAAACTTGCGCTTAGTGGTTAATAAGTTATGAAAAAATGGTTCCCCTTTTCAAAGAATGATCAGGGGTCAAAAGAGGTGCTTTACTCTCCGGAACATGGGCGGATATCTTTGATAATCTTCAACGCTTGCAGGGCGCTCTTTTCTTTATCCTTGATCTCCAGCATCAGGTCAAAATCCCAGGCCCGGGTAGCCCGGATAAAATTTCTAAAATGATCCGGATCCAGATGAACGGCATGCCGGCCGGGGCGGGATTTAGCTTTTTGGGTGCTGTAATCCACCAGTAAGCATCCATCTTGCGGCTGCCAGGTTTGCGCGGCGGCAGTAAGGGCTTGACCTAAAGGCTCTCCCCTATTATGACAGCTGTGATGAAAGAGATCAAAAACAATGGGAATGCCAACTTTACGATACAAATTTAAACAATTCGCCAGATGGTATTGGCGGTCATCATTTTCAATCACCAGTCGTCTGCGGATCTTATCCGGAAGGTCACTGTAAACATGTACAAAACGCTGCAGAGCAGATTTTTTATCTCCATAGACACCGCCCACATGGATCTGGATTTTAGCGCTGTCATCCAACTGCATCGCGTCCAAAAGTTGACTATGATAGTGTAATTCCCGGATACTATTATCTACGACGGTTGGTTTTTGAGCATTGAGGATGATAAACTGATCCGGGTGCATGGCGATACGGATATGATGGTCCCGGATATAGCGACCAAGCGCTTCAAGACGTGACTGAAAATGGGTTGTCCAAGCAAAGTCGCAGACCGGATGGGAAGCAAAGGGCACCAAATCAGAGGTAATCCGAAAATAGAGCAAATCCTGTTTGACATTGTAGCGCAGGATTTTCGCCAGGCAATCCAGGTTATTACTGACTTTGGCGATCAAATTCTCTGCAGAGTAATTGGCCAAACGGAAGGTCTGATTGGCCTGGCAGCCGATGCTGCGGTTAAGACAGGGATAGCCGAGTTTCACCGCATCTTTCCTTTGCCGGAGTCGGTTACTTCCACCAGTTCACGTGGAAAAGGATTCAGAAAACGTTGTTGCAACAAATAGTCATTTTCAAAGCGCACTACCCAGGCATGGATCAGTTTGAGGAGCACACTTAAAGGGATGCGTTCATCCCGGTACTCTTCAATAGTGTTACTAAAAAACTGGCGTTCTTCCGTGGACAATTGACCGGAAACACCGCCGAAGGCATGCTGGAGCACATTGATCCAGGCGCTGTAACGGGGTTGGGCCCTTAATAAAGCATGCAACTTGTCAGTGTAAGCGGCTAACACTACTGATAGCGGTAGTTTGGCATGATTGGCTACAATGCGTCCCATTTCACGCAAGACACTCTCTTTATGAGCCAGAAACAGCAGTTTATTTTTGGCATGAAATTCAATCAAAGCCGACATAGAGGCCTGTGCTTTGACCTGTCGAAAATCGGCCAGAGCATATAAACGGGTTAAAAAATACTCCCGCAGATGGAAATTTTTCAGGCGACCTTCATCCTCAATGGCCAGCCCTTCGAAGCGATCCTGTACCAATTCGCCAAAAATTCCTTTGCCGCGCAAGGCAGCCGAATCAGGGGTGAACTTATGATATACTTTTACATCTGATATGCCACAGGAGGGCGAACGGTTTTTCAGTAGAAAGCCATCCACAGGTGGCAGGGAGTCTAAAAATTGCTCGCAAAAATTTTTCATTTTGGAAGTGTATTGCTTTTGGGTGGCGGGTTGGAAAACGACTTTTCCTTCTGGCGTATTAATCAGGCGGATTGGTTTGCGGGGAATCCCCAGTCCGATTTCAACTTCCGGACAGACCGGGATAAATTCAACAAAATCCTGCAATGTCTGAACAAAGGGATCATCGATCCGGGCGCCATTATAACGGCAATTGTCAAAGCCCAGACATTTACTGACGACTAGTCTTGGCTGAGAAAATGGTTGCATTTATACTCCTTGTTATTGTTTCAACAAACGGTGATCAGGGTGCATAAAGCAGATAATTTAAACGCTTTTTTTGATATGGGGTTCGTTGGGCTTCCCAGAGTCCTCTGAATCGACGGAGATCAGCTCCCATATCAACAGCTATGCGAAAATCATGACTGCCAAAATAGGCATCAACTTGATCTATTTTCAGCCAAGTAAAATGGTGGGGATAGCGTTGGGCAATAGAGCCGACAATATAGGCACAATTGAAAACAGGGTTACATTTTAATCGTTCTGTAATAATTAACCGTATCCCGGGACAAGCCTGGTCTGCATAGAGGGGCTCTTCTTCCGAGTACGCCCCAATTTCCCGGGGTATTATTTTTAGTGGTTTCACCCTCAAGCCGCTGATTTCCAGGCTTTTCAAATGCTTACCTTCTGCTTCGGGATTTAACCAGGGTGCTGACAAAATTTGATAGGGATAAAAAGTCCCCTGTCCGATATTTAAATTACTCGTTGTGGCAAATTTCAAGCCACAGTAAAGCAACAGCTGTTCTACCGTTAAAAAACGGGGATCCCCCAGATTCCAGCTTAAGCCGGTATCATCAAAATAAAAGGAGCGTTGATAATTGGCCATAGGTACAATATTCAATTTGACCGGGCCTGCAGCTGTCAAGCGCTGTTCCTCATTCAGAAATAAGGCCAATTCAGCCAGCGTTAATCCATAGCGTTGCGGCAGATGAAAGTCCTGGTCCAGAAATCCTTGAACCGTTTGCGCATTCAGTGGATTCGGTCGATCCAAGAGGTAGCAGGGCAGCTGGTATTTAGCTGCCAAGGCCATGACCTTGGTAAGAATTTCAAAGGGAAAGGAGGTGCGGATTCCCAAATCCTGGATATCTATAAGCATCAGGGTACAGGAATCCAGGCCGGTGGTGTTCAGCACTTGGTGTTGCGGGTCAAAAAAGATAAGCTTTTTACCTGCTACGGAGCTGGGAATAAACCCGGTGTGGGGTGTTTGGCCGGGTATATTGGAACATTTCAGGATCACGGCCAGCTTTCCGGAATATTCTTTCTCCAAAATATCCAGGATATGTTGCCGATCCTGAGTGATACTGCCATCATTAACCACTATGGCAATATCCCCCTCCGGGGTGAGATCGAATCCCGATTGCCTGAGCCGTTCCAGCCCGGTATAAACCCGCTGACTGTCCGGTGGAGGGTCCAGGGGTAATATTTGGGAATATTGGAAAGGGCTTGCACCTGCGTAAAGGGTCAGGCATAAAAATAAGAACCACGTAGTTATGCTTTTCGGTACAGAAAAGGAATTTCTGGGAAAAGGGGCTAATTTATAGGGTCGCTCCATGGCCATGGTAGCGCGCTATCCCGATCGCCGGTTGTCAAGATAACTGACCAGGTTACCCACTAACAGAGTTGCGGCACATCCGATCAGCGTATACCATGTCCAGTGAACCAAGGGAGCTGCTCCGCAAATATGGGGAATAACAATCACGGAAAGCATGGTCACAATACCGGTAGTGAATCCCCAGATAGCGGCTTTTTGATCGATGTGTTTAAACAAAGCCCCCAGAAGGAAGGTACCCAGTAATCCGCCATAGGTAATGGAGGCAATACTGAGGGCCAATTCCACCACGGATTGCAGCACCCGGATAAACATAAAAGCCACCAGAACCAAGACCACTGCCCAGAATATCGTCAGAATACGAGAAACTTTCAGATCCTGTTGTGCATCTCCCTTTTTACCGAAGTAGGGTTTATAAAGATCGTTCATGGCCGAGGAGGAAAGAGAGCTCATGGAGCCGGCCAGAGTTGACATAGCGGCGGCAAACAATCCAGCAATGATCAAGCCCTTCAGTCCGGCCGGTAGCTGATAAATGATAAAATGGGGAAAAATTTCATCCGCCTTTGTAAAAGGTAATTCTGCCATACCCAGGCTACCCCCTTTATAGAAGGCAAATAACAGTAAGCCCACAAAAAGGAACAGGGCAAACTGAAAGATGACGATGATACCGCTACCGATCAGGGCTTTTTTACTATCCTTCAGGGAGCGGGTGGCTAATAAACGCTGCACGATCAACTGATCCGTGCCGTGGGAGGCCATGGAGAGAAAGGTTCCGCCGATTAAACTACTGACCAACGTATAGGGTTCAGAGAAGAAACCGCTGATACTCCCTCCGAAATCCAGATTAAACAAATTAAATTTATTAACGCCCTGGGCCGCATATTGGTTCACGGCTGCCAGGCCCTGGGGCACCCGGTTCAAAAGAATGATCAGAGCAATGATGGCTCCGCCGATATAAATGGCCATTTGCATAACATCGACCCAGATAATACCTTTTAAGCCGCCGGTATAAGTGTATAAAAGCGTTACCAGTCCAATGACAATAATAGAGACCATATAAATCTGAAGATTGCTCATGGCGTCGAACAAGGGAAAGGAACGGAAAATCAGAGCCAAGGGTATAGAGGTGGCAAACAGTCTTACGCCATCGGCGGCGACGCGGGTAAACAGGAAAACAATCGACGCATAGTTGCGTGTTTTTCCGCCGAAGCGTTTCTCCAGCATACTGTAAGCGGTGATCAGATTGCCTTCCTTGTAAGCCGGCAGAAAGAGAGCACTAATAATGATGCGACCGATCAAATAGCCGAAAGTCACCTGTAAAAAATTCAAGTTAGCCACATAGGCCAGGCCAGGGATACTAATAAAGGTCAGGGTGCTGGTTTCCGCGGCCACCACAGCAAAGGCCACTGCCCACCAGGGCACATCAGACCCACCCAGAAAATAATCCCGGGTAGAGCGCTGTTTCCCTCCCGAGAGACTGCCGATCAGGGCCACAAGGGCCAGATAGATCAGCACGATAATAAAATCAATGGTTTGAAAGCCACTCTCCATAGCCAAATCCTTTACCATAATTGAAGCCCTTGATACTGATCAAGGGCTTCATATTCAGGGGTTAAATTAGTTCTATTCAAACTGCGACCCTCAGGTAACGCTTTTTTCCTGCTCTTTAATCCCGAAGGTGGGGTCCACTTTCCGGTAAACCAGCGGTAAAATAGTGAAAATAGGGATGATACAGATCAGAACCCAGATAAAGAAATGTTTATAGCCGATCAATTCCTGCAACCAGCCGGTCCACATCCCGGGTATCATCATCCCCAGGGCCATGAAAGCGGTAGTGATGGCAAAATGAGCGGTTTTGTATTCACCCTGTGCAACATAGATCATAAACAACATATAGGCGGTAAAGCCAAAACCATATCCCAGCTGCTCAAGGCCCACACAGGCGATAATAGTAATAAAATTATCCGGTTGGGTGTAGGCCATGAAAATGTAAACCGCATTGGGCAGATTAATGGCCAGAGCCATCCCAAACAGCCACTTTTTCAGACCATGCCGGCTGGCTAAAATACCACCGGAAACGCCGCCGATAATCAGCATAATAATACCGATGGTCCCATAGGCAAAGCCGACCTCTCCGGCGGTCAACGCCAATCCACCATTCTCCTGGGCATCCAACATAAAGGGCTGGGCCAGTTTAACCAATTGTGACTCGGAAAACCGATACAATAGCAGAAAAGCCACATAAATACCGATATCATTCTTTTTGAAAAAGAGTTTAAAAGTTCGTGCGAATTCCTGTAAAAAATTCTTACCCGGCTTGTTCTGCTTGGGTTGATCTGAGGGTGGATGGGGTAAGATCATGCGGTGATAAATTGCAAAGACAATAAACAGAATCCCAAGGCCCAGGTATATCATAGACCAGGCCAGCTCCGTATTTCCGGCCCGGGCTTCAAAGATTGCTCTGGTTTGCTTTTCCAGATTAGGATGGAGCTGGATAACAGCGATTGCTGGTTTATTCCAGTTTTCAGCATTAAAGGCAAAATGCTCGCCATGGGCCAATAAGATACTTTTATCCCCCTCAATGCGGCCGAAATTGACCCCTACTCCTTCTCTCTCTTGAGGGGGCCTGGAAAGGCGGATATAAATCAAGCCCAGATTACCGGCCAACTTCTTCTCCTCGATTTCTTCACCAAAACGGGTCATGATAAAACGTTCCAGCCAATTGAGTCCATTCGCAGCGGGGGCCTTAAGACTGGCCTCTTGCTGCTCCTTTTTTGATGTTTTCGGTTGTATATGTTCGTGCCGGATATTCCAGTTTTTTGCCCAGGTAATAATTGAATCGGCTGCGGCGGGGCCGATATGTTTGATCGGTATTTGCAGACTGTCGGGCTGGCAAACCAGATGCAGTTCTCCTTCCCGCTGTTTAAGATTCAGATCCCTTATATCGATTTGGGATTCAACCTGTGTCCGTGGAATGACCTTAACCGGCACTTCCACAGGAGGTAATCCGGTACCGGTTTCGATAAATCCCACCAGAATCAGTAACAATCCCTGGCCGGTCATCATGGCAAAACGGTAAAAAGTACTGCGGATTCCCACGAAAAAGGCCTGTTTTTTCTCAGTCAGGCCTAGCATATAAAATCCGTCGGCGGCAATATCATGGGTTGCTGAAGAAAAGGCCATGAACCAGAAAATCAAAATCGTAATGGGAAAAAACCAGGGGAGCTGGACGGTAAAGGCAATCCCTAAGAACAGAGCCCCCAGCAAAAACTGGGTTACCGTAATCCAATTTCGCTTATAAGACAGCATCTCCACGATTGGACTCCAGAGCGGTTTGATGGACCAGGGGAGATAAAGAATGCTGGTCCAAAATGCAAATTTGGCATTGCTGACCCCTAACATTTTATACATGGCTACCGAGACCATCATAACAATGATATAAGGGATACCTTCTGCATAATAGAGGGTGGGCACCCACCACCAGCCACTACGGTATTTCTGGCGGTCACTTAAGGTTTTCTTACTCATCAGTTTCCGTCCTTATTATTGGTAGATATTTTGCAGCTCGGTTTCCGGAAAGTAATGGTTGACAATATCAGTCGCGGAGTAACCCTGCAAGGCCATGCCCAGGGCTCCGATCTGACAGTAACCGGCACCATGCCCCCACCCCGCGCCACGGAGGACAAATTCTTCCGGTATTTCGGCTTGATCACAGTCCACAATAAAAGCAGCGCTATACAGAAAAGCGCTATGCAAACAGCGCCGGATCTCATATTGATCTTTAATGATCTTTGATTCGGTCTGCCCTTTCCGGCGGTAAGAAATTTTCAAGCGGATAACCCGGCCGGAATAGCCCCGTTCCAGAGGGTCTAAAGCTGTGATCGCCTCGGCCTCCAGTTTCAGTTTTTTATTTAAGAGAGCGGTGATTTCGGATTGAGAATAGCTAAATTTCCACCGGAAATAATTGTCTTCCTCGTCCACACTGCCCAGATACTGTTTTAATTTCTCTTCCGGAATGAAATGGGGGCTGCAAAAAGTTTCCGGAACCTTTGTAATCCAGGCATTGACCTTTTCTTCAGAATTCAGAGGCAGGGCCGAATCATCAAATTCGGGTGGTGCATCCGGCAAGGGCTGCATATAGGGTAGCGGTTTGCCCCCCCAGACCTTCTCAAAGGTTTCCATTACGCCACCGCAGCTTTTCGAATAGCGGGCATCGCAGATCCGGCCGGCATACATGAGGACCTTTCCGTATGTGCTCAACGCACCCTGAATCGATAAATCCGATAAAAAAGTAGTGCCCTGATAGCGCTGACAACAGTCATCATTACAGACATCAAAGCCTAAATGCCGATGCTTCATTTCCACGTTGGCCAGCATCCAGGAACGGGCGACGATCGTCTGACTTTCAATCAAGGCATCGGGACAGGCAGCGCCCATCTCGGAAGTGGCCACACACATTAAATAGTGTTCCAGCGGCAGTTCATTAACCAGCAGCAGACTATTTTGGGTAACACTGATCTCCAGAATACCTGTCAGATATACCCCGATCAATTTTTTCCAGTGAAATTGTCGCCCGGAAACCACATCCTCAACGCGAATACCGGCCCTGGTCTGCATGCCCGCCCGCATAGATCCCGGAATTAGTTGCCATTGCTTGGCCCGGCCAAGTAATTCATTGTTGCTGATCACAGTAACCTGTTCATTTTCCCGTTTGAATTCAATTTGTGCGCCCGCAGCGATTTTTTGGGATTCATGTTGTCCGGATTTCAATTCATAAACCGGATCGGTGGGTATATGGCAGGTCAGCTGCTGCTGATCATCTTCCGGCAGGACAATGCCCACCCGGATAAGCGGCTCTTCCCGGGGTATTGTATTTGGTTCCAACATAACTTGCGCCTTGATTTTTTAAATTTTCAATAAAATAAAGGCCTTGAATTAATCTGCCTTACCCCAGCTTAAATGGGCATCGATACCGGCACCCAGAGCGGGTGCTTCCCGTAATTTAGAGGTCTTCAGCAAACTTTTTAAAAAGTGTCCGTCAGGGCAGTAATGCAGTTTGGCGGTTTTATCCAGATCATCTGAATGCACAATCAGATCGGTAAGTCGGTTGAAGAAAGGTTTCCACAGAATATCATCGCCTTCAGCAGCCCGGAAGAGTTCGCCCAACCGCTGGCCGATGATGATCGCATTTAAGAGCAGACCTTGATAGGGATGATCACTTTCCGGCTGCGGCTTATTGGGATTTACAAAACCAAACTGACCCTGCCAGCCGCTATAGAGTGTGGTTGCTCGTTCATAGATCAGGGCGGCTAAATTGGTGGTCAGGGTTTGAAACGTTTGCAGTGCCGGCTTCTCACCTTCCAGGGCTGCTTCCCTGATCTGAGGCGGAAAAATTCCCTGACGATCGAGTGCATTTAAGTCTGTACCACTGTATTGACTGTAAAGTTCCTGAATGCCCTTGGCCGAGGCACATTTTTCCAGGGATAGCCCAGCCTCATTCTGCATTTCCCAGGTTTTGACGAACCAACTTTTGATATCATCCAGGGAAACCAGCCGGCCGCGCAGTTTCAGGGCATCCGCGGTACCGGTTCCGCCGCCCAGATAATAAGCATTTTCCACCGGCCGAAACCGGCCTTCTTTGGCATATTCTTCGCCCAGTCCGCAGTAAAAGGCGTCACTACCCAGATGGGCGATCGGTTTTACCAACTCGATTTTATGGTCTTTAAGAATGGCTTCCACATGGTTACAATAATGAATATTACGCGGACCGTTGGCCATTACTGCTATCCCCCGTCCATCATGGGTTTTTAATCCGGGCATACCAATACCCACCAGCACTTTTTGATATCCGCTCCGCTCGGCGATATCTATGATAACCTGGGCCGCTGACCGGGTGTAGGTCTTACCGTGCTGTACTTCTTCTTGAGTGGGCTTAATATCAGCTGATTGAAATTCGTCCAGCTGTTGCTGGATATTCACGGACTCAAAATCATCAATGTATCCGGATAGTTCCCGATAGGATTGCTCGGCATGGTATTTTCCCAAGGAAAAAGTATCTTTACTTTCTGCAGAAACAGACCAGCCGCTCACTTTGGTGGCGCCTCCGTCGATACCAATTAATAAAAAGTCATCAGGCATATATTGCACTCCTTAATTTCGATTGTTCAGTCAATGTTTATTTACAAAATAACTTATTTTACGGCGTTCATACCGATGCGTCTCTGAATGGCCTCCAGGCGCATATAATCCTTGGCCTCATCATTACGATCAACCGTGATCTGGTCGATGGCATGGTCCGTACCGCCAGCATGACGCACCACCTCATAGATGGGGTCATAAATGCGACCCACGCGATATTTTTCGCTGATACGCATGACCATATCATAATCTTCACCGTAATTGCGGGTATAAGGCGCTTCATTCATACCGAAATAGCCCACTTCCTTGATGATATGAATGGGAATACAGCGTGGCGCACCGGCACCGTTAATGCGCAGCAGATTATTGCGTCCGTTCTCTTCGGTCCACTCGCCGTGGGTAACCACGGGAATATCCTCTTTGCGCATGTATTGGCCGTTTTCCTTCTTTTCCCATACCTCGTAGGATCCGATCACCATACCGATTTTTTCATCGGAATTAAAGGTAGCGACCACCTTTTCCACGGCGTTCGCCTTGAGCCGGTCATCGGAATCCAATTGTACGTAATATTTGCCCCGGGCCGCTTCAACGCCCAAATTCAAACACAAACCAATATTATTGATATCCGTCATAATCAAGCGTACTTCCGGTTTCTCCTGATCATATTTGTCACCACCAGCCATAAAGCGTTTTACTTCCTTAATGGTGGGGTCTTGGGGACCGCCGTTAACCACTACAATGGCTTCGATATCCTGTACTGTCTGATTGAATACACTGGACAGGGCGGCTTCCATGAATTCCGGTCGGTTGTTGACCGGTATGATCACCGTGGCGGTCAATTCCGCTTGGGTCACCGAGCGCTTTTGGTAGAACTTGCCGGGCGGTAGATAGGCCTTGATACGTTTGAGATGCTCGCTGACGACCCGTTCGGCTTCCTCCTGGCTGGCTTTACTGGCCATCAGATAATCAAAGACATTGGCTTTTTTACCGGCTGCTACAACCCGGTAAAGTGAACCGGCATAGCGGTTGGCAATATGGACCAAGTCATAATTTTCGGAAATTTTCAAGCGCATATCATAAAGCGTATTGTATTCGACAGTCTCATCAAACCCGCCGGCTTTCTCCAGGGCGGATTTACGGAAAAAGAGGACCCGACCGTAGTCCTGATTATCGCGCACACGTCCCCGATGATGTTTTAACAAATGATTTTCCTGGATATCCTTGTTTTCCTGCAACTCATAATCAGCATATAGCATTCCCAGATTGGGTTTCCGCTTGACTGTCAAGAGGGCAATTTCAAGGTAGGAAAGCTTCAGGGTGATCTCAGCGGTTTGATTATCCAGATAAACCACATAATCTCCACTGGCCTGGTCCAGACCGGCATTCAACCACTGGGATAGATTATCATAATCGCCCCTGATCACCTTGGTATCCACAGATTCGATATCGAAATTCACCTGTTCCTCCGGATTCTGATTTAGGATGATCAGTTCGTCAGGCAGGAGCTTCTGATTGATAACCGAATCCAGGATTCGAGAGAATCCCTCGGTACCGTAAGGAAGTTTTCCGGGATAATGTAACATGACCGTGACTCTACTTGTTTTGTGCCTGTTCATATTTTACCTCTGCGTTTTAAATCTCCAAAATAGTGCTAATGTTAATGCGATCTATTTTGCAAAACATAACCGTTTCGAAAATAATAAATTCTGGATAGAATAACCAAGGATTTTTGAGAAGTTAAATTCGGGGAATAGCAGTATGCGGGAAGAATGAAACAATGTGGAGCCCCACGCCCTAACGGACGTGGCCCCTTCCTTTTCGCGAGCCCACCTTCCCGTCAGGAGCCAGTCATATGCCTGGTGTTCCACTGGGCCCTTGACCGGCGGTGACCTCGCATCTGGGCGGAATCCCGCCCAGAATGCCATTCATCCACACCTTTACAGTTGTGGCATTCTGTTGGCGGGGTAAAATGGATAATGCCGAAACGATAATAAATCATCCGGTAGGGTTAAGGGTGAATAAAAATACGTGGAAATATGGATAACAGAGAAGAGTAAACGGAAGAGGGGTGTCAGTTGATGCACAATCAGAACATCGGTGATAGAGACTATTCTGATTTAAATTTTACCGGGTAAAAGGATGTTACGAATCAGGGTCTGGGATAGATACGAGGTACCCGCTGGGAAACGGCGCAGCACAATTCATAGGAAATGGTGTTTATACGGGCAGCAATTCGCGAGGCGCGTAGTTCGCCTTGTTCATCAGTCCCCCAGAAAAGCACTTCATCGCCGATTTCCACCGGTGCATCCCCTACCTCAACCATGATCTGATCCATGGTAACAGTTCCCACAACAGGATATTGCTGGCCTCTGATCAGGACAATTCCCTTATTGGTAAAGGCACGGTGGATCCCATCAGCATAGCCAATAGGTAATACGGCCAGGCGAGTGGTTTGTTGGGTGGTATAGCGGCAACCGTAGCTCACATGGGAGCCAGCCGGTAATTGGCGCAGCTCCAGGATCCGGGTTTTGAGCCGCATGACCTGCTTTAGGGAAATAGACTCGCTGGTTTCCAGGGAGGGATAGTAACCATAAAGAATAATGCCGGCCCGTACCAGATTAAAATCCGCGCCATAACTTTCCGGCAGATCCAGCATAGCACCACCATTGGCCATATGAATATAGGGAATCTGCAGATCATGCTGACGGGTTTCTCTGATGATTTCCTTAAATCTCTGCAGCTGTTGCCGGGCATAATCTTTATCCTTCAGATCTGCGGTGGCAAAATGGCTGTAGAGGCCAGTCACTTTGATATATTGATTATTATAGGCAGTCCGTAAGGCCGGGATCGCACGGGGGGGTAATAGACCGGTCCGGCCCATACCGGTATCTACATTGAGATGCACACAGGCCCTGCGATCCAATTTCCGGGCCTGCTCAGCGATTAGTTCTATATCCTCTTCACAGGTAAGCGTTATACAAATATTATTACGGATGGCCACAGCCATTTCGGCTGGAAATAGTCGGCCGAAAATAAGCAGTTTACTGTCAATGCCAGCGTTACGCAACTCAAGGGCCTCTTGTAAACGGGCTACAGCGAAGAACTGTACCCCGGCTTTCAGCAAGTGTTGTGCTACGGGCACAGCACCATGTCCATAGGCATTGGCTTTGACCACTGCCATGACTTCACAGGGGGCTACCCGTTGTTTAATCTGACGATAATTATAACTGAGATTATCCAGACTGATCTCAGCGATGGTGGCAGGCCGGCTGGATTTTTGAGGATTAATCGACGGGCTAGGTGTGCTCCTATCTTGATAGAATTTTTTGGACATCATTATTGATACTTAGTTTTCAGAAAGGCTTTGAGTTCTTTAAAACTGACAAATATTTGCGTACTGCACCCTAAAATCCAACCGCTGATCTCGGTAACCGGTTTGGCAGCCACCATATACACAGGAATATCACGATGAAAGGCCAGGGTCAGTTCTCCATAGGTGCCCCCACCCCGCTCTACATAGCCATCCCAATAACAGATGATATAGTCAATTTCATGTTCCAAAACCGTTAGGTCACCGCGGATCAGTTTACGGACCGTCTGTTGAAAACGGGGCAGATCGGTAAACTTCCAGTCCCGGAACTGCCGGCTTTGTGCGGGGGTAATGTAATGTCGCTCTTCAATGAGCGGATTATAACAGCTGTGATGCAGTTCTTGCTGACAAAAGCGGGTCATATCGCGCCGCCAGGCTTCGCCCCTGTCAGGGGAATGTTCAATGGCACCGGCTAAATATGCTTTCATACTAGGCGTGTAAACTCTTTTTAAATAAAAAATAGCACAGCAGGGTCACCAGTCCATCCAGCAGGAAAATATAGATCAGATAGATAAAATTGTAGCTGTGATAAACCAACAATTCCCGAGCACCTTCCACCATAACGGTCAAGGGAAAGTAGTAAAACAGATTATCCCACACGCCGGTATAGATGTGGGTGGGAAAAAGCACGCCTGATATCAGCAGCAGAGGGGCAATTAAGGCGATGCTCAGCATAAAAAAGGATTCGCGGCGAGGCAGTTTGATACCGGCAATAATGCCGGCCTGGACAAAAATATAAATGATCAGCGCCATATAAACCCAGAACTGCAGTAAAAAGAAAAAATTCAACTGTCCGCCGATCAGGATCAGTAGCACCAGACTGGATAGCAGCACATGGGCCAGCGCTTCCAATCCAAAGGAAAGGAGCTCTCCGAAATAGATAGTGCTGGTGGAGAGAGGTGAAATGCGGATCTGACTGATGGTGCGGGTGGCATGGACCACCTGGTAGGTGCGTTCTCCGGCGATTCCCCAGGCAAATATGATCCCCCAAAAACTGATAATCCCCGGATACCAGAAAACAAGAGCATCCGTATAATTAATCTTTGGAATCCAGTGGGACAGTCCCACTCCCAAGACGATGAAACTCAACAGGGTAGCGATCAGATTGTATCCCAGCAGGATCAGGATCCGCTGCGGCCGGGGCCGGCAGGCCTTGCGTAGAAATAAACCAAGATTATCCATGATTTAAAAATCCTCTTCTTCAGATAAGAGTTGGTTAAGGAACTCGACGATATTGATTGAATTACCGGAAATGCGGATGACATTTTCCAGGCCGATTTTTTTGATGAGCTGATAAAAATCCTGAAAATGGTTGGTCACGATCTGGATCGTATTGCCATAATCCCGGACTTCACGGATGCCTTGTTTTTTAGGTAATTTGTGGATCAGGTCATAAGTGCCGGTCTTCAGTTCGATGTTGCCGATAAAGGGTACTTGCAGTTGGGAGGTCATCTTTTCCAGGGTACCATCAAACCGAATTTGCCCTTTATGCAAGACAATCCAGCGATCAGCGATGGTCTGGATCTCAGTGAACTCGTTGGAGGCAAGCACAATGGTTTTTTGCGATTTTTGATCCATCAGGTACTGAATGAACTTATGACGGATCTTGTAATCCAGGCCCAGCAGCGGTTCATCCATGAGCAGTATTTCAGGATCGCCCAATAAAATTTGCACAATATCCAGCCGTCGTTTTTCTCCGTGGGAATAAGTAACTGGATATTCAGTACAGCATGATTCCAGTTCAAAGAGGCTGATAAATTTTTCCGCACGTTGTTTAAAAGTATCCTCAGATAATCCGAGATAGGCGGCGCGCTGCTGGAGATTTTGCCAGCCGGTCAGCCAGGGATCCTGAATGTCATGATCCGGCAGATAGCCGATAAAGGGTTTGACCGCTAGAGCGGACTTGCTCAGCTCCTGGCCTTTGATGTAAATAGTGCCGTGATCAGCATCCATCAGGGTTGACAGAATGCGTAGTAAGGTGGATTTTCCGGCCCCATTCCGGCCGATGATAGCAAAAGTACTGCCTTTCTCAATTCCCAGGGTCAGATTGCTGAGTACATATTTCTGATTGAAATGTTTGCTAACGTTCTTTAATGCAATTGATGCTTCCACTAGTGTGCCTCATACCATGAATTGCCAATCCCAACATCTACTTTAATGGGTATATCCAGCGGCAGGGCCTGCTCCATTTCGTACACCACTAATTCCTGCAGCTGGGGAATCTCTGTTTCAGGAACTTCAAATAAAAGTTCATCATGCACTTGCAGGATCATCATGGCCTGCCAGGATTCCTGGATCAAATGTTTGTGGATATTGATCATGGCGATTTTAATCATATCTGCGGCAGTGCCCTGGATCGGCATGTTAATGGCCGCCCGTTTGGCTGCTTCGCGAACATTATGATTATCACTATTGATATCATAGGTGTAGCGTAACCGGCCGGCCAGGGTTTTAACATAATTAGCCTCACGGGCTTGTTCCAGGGTCTGCATTATATAGGCATTAATACCGGGGTAGGTCTTAAAATAGGTTTCGATCAGCTGACGGGCTTCATGGACCGGAATATGCAATTCATTGGACATGCGGTAAGCGCCGGCACCGTACATAATGCCAAAATTCACCACTTTAGCGCTGCGTCGCATGGCTGAAGTCACCTGATCCTCAGCGACCTTGTAAACCAAGGCGGCGGTGCGGGTATGGATATCAGCATCCTCCCGAAAGGCCTGGAGTAGCTGTGGATCGCGGGACAGATGGGCCATAATGCGCAGTTCGATCTGAGAGTAATCTGCAGCCAGGATCTGCCAGCCCTCTTTCTGGGTTACAAAGGCCTTGCGAATCTGCCTACCAATCGGGGTGCGCACCGGAATATTCTGAAAATTAGGATCGCTGCTGCTTAAGCGTCCCGTGGCAGCCACGGTCTGATTAAATGAACTGTGGATCCGGCCGGTTTCCGGATTGACCAATTGAGGCAAAGCATCCAGGTAGGTATTTTTCAATTTGGTTAAACTACGGTATTCCAGGATTAGCTCTGGCAGCGGGTGTTCCGATTTCAATTTTTCCAGCACCTTTTCCGCGGTGGAGCGTTTACGCCCGGCCGGCAATTCCAGCTTGTCAAAAAGTACCATACCCAACTGTTTGGGTGAATTAATATTGAATTCCGTCCCGGCAGTGGTATATATTTTCTCGGATAAGGCCATGATCTCTTTACTCAGTTCGGATGACATCTGCTCTAAATAAGCTGTCTGCAGATAGACGCCGTTCTGTTCCAACTGCATGAGCACCGGCAGCAGGGGCATTTCAATATGCCGATAGACATCATAAGTGCCTTTATCCTGTAACTGTTGGATAAAAATAGGGGTCAGTTGTAAAGCCACATCCGCATCTTCAGCGGCGTAGAAAGTGACCTTTTCCACCGGGACCTGATCCATGGTAATCTGGTGTCTGCCTTTGCCGATCAACTCCTCAATAGGTTGCATGGGATAATGCAGATATTGTTGGCTGAGCCGGCCCAGCCGATAAACCCGCTCATCGGGTTGCAGCAGGAAAGCGGCCAGCATGGTGTCAAATTCCAGTCCCTGCAGCTCAATGCCATATCGCCGCAGAATAAGCATATCATATTTCAGATTCTGACCGCATTTAGGGAGGTCAGGATTCTCGATCACCGGCTTAAGAGCGGTCAGAAAACGCTCGCCATCTACATCGGGATACTGATCTCGCTGTTCAGGAGGCACTTTAAGGGGAATATAAACACCCTGATGGGGCTCCCAGGACAAGGAAACTCCCACGATCTCCGCCTGCATAGGTCGCAGGGAAGTGGTTTCCAGATCAAGGGAAAGCAACGCCACCTGGGTCAAATCTGCTAATAAAGATTCCAGCTCCGGTAAAGAGCAGATCCTACAGTAATTTTTAACCTGTTTCTGCCGGGCGGTGTGGGGATTAAATTCTTTGACCAGGGAGTGAAACTCCAGTTCCTTGAAAATGGGCAGCAGTTGATCCGCGTCCACATCCTCAAATCTGAATTCTTCAAGCTCGGTTTCCATGGGAACATCCTTTTTCACCGTGGCCAGCTCTTTGGAAAAAAGGGCCTGCTCCCGGTGGCCTTCCAGCAACTGCCTGACACGCTCACTCTCGATCTGAGCTAAATTATCATAGATATTTTCAATGGTGCCAAATTGTTGCAACAAGGGCTTGGCCTTGGCGGGACCAATGCCCTTCACTCCGGGTATATTATCGGATTTGTCACCAATCAGAGCCAAAAAATCAGGAATCTGTTGCGGTTTGATGCCCCATTTATCATAGACTCCCGGCACATCAATGACCTCGGCATCTTTTTTACCAGTGGCTGGTTTGTACATATAGATATCTTCGTTCAGTACCTGCATGAGGTCTTTGTCACCGGAGACGATATAGGTCTGTAAATCGTCTTGCTGTCCTTTCACTGCCAGGGTAGCGATTACATCATCGGCTTCATAGCCGGGATGGATCAAAATGTTCAGATTCATGGCCTCACTGATCCGGCGGATATCCGGCAATTGCGTGACCAGCTCATCGGGCATGGCCTCCCGGGTCGCCTTATATTCAGGATAGATCTCATGGCGGAAGGTCTTTTCCGGGGCATCAAATACCAGAGCCACGTAATCGGGCTGCTGTTCACGCAGAAGTTTCAAAAGCGAATTGGTAAAGGCATAACTGGCGCCGGTGGCCCTGCCCCTGGTCGTTGACAGGGCGCTGCGGATCGTGGCAAAATAAGCCCGGTAAGCTATTGAGGAACCGTCGATGAGATATAGCGTGGCTTTATTTTTCATGGAGAGAGTTTAATAATTACGACTGAAATTGGCAAGTATTTGCGGTTTGAATTGCTGTCAAGGAATTTAAAATATTTCTCACAAAGTCCGCTAAGAACGTTAAGAATATTTTATTTTATTATTTAGGAAACAGGGAGGGCGGTAATCAGGGTATGGCCAGGACATCGGTAACACTTTAAGCGCAACACACAGGTAATATTTTTGAAAAAGGGATTCAGATTGCAATTGAGATTAGCACCCCAATTTATTGGGGTGAGCAGGATAACTTAAATTTGGCCGGTTTTGCGTCTTGCGGTTATTAGTTGAAAAAGTGACGGGTAATCAGGTCCCCCTTATCAAAGGGGAATTCGATGAAATTACACCCCCCTTCACTTCCCCCCTTGATAGGGGGGACCAAATCAGCTATGATTTTTGATTTATTAAGATTAGTAGTTGCAAAAATTCATAAAAACAATCAATTTCAACCAAATGTTTCAGTTACAGCAATCCAGTAAAAATGAAAATTCGTTATAATCCGAAGCTTAAGTCAAAGGCGAGACGCCTACGCAAAGAAGGCACAAAAGCAGAGGCTTTGCTCTGGCTTTGTTTGAAAGGCAGAAAGATCGGTGGCTATCAATTTACCCGGCAAAAACCGATTGGTAATTATATTGTTGATTTCTACTGTCCCAGATTAGGTTTGGCAATCGAGATAGATGGCATCACTCATGACCATAAACAGGCATATGATCGTAAGCGACAAAGAGAAATCGAATCGCAGGGAATTAGTATCTTACGATTTTTTGATGACGATGTGAAAACCAATTTGGATGAAGTGGTTAAAGTCATTGCTGATTGGGTAGAGCAACAAAGGTCCCCCCTGGGGGATTCAGGGGGTTGTAAGAAAACCGATGAGTAAGCATGAGGGATGTATAGAAACAAGAGAAAATTGTATTTTTCTCAGGTCGATTAATAGATTTTCGCAGCTCAATCGTCTCTCCTGTTCTCCTGCTCTTGCCAAGAGAAGGGGATGGGGGGGCGAGTTCTTACTGTAAATTCAGCGAATTCTTTTTCACCGTTAACAGCTTCCGGGAGCTAACCAAACCGTGTATCACGATGTGATTCACGGGTAGCCAGCCCCCCCCCCTCTTTTCCCCCTTGACAGGCAAACCGTGTTGGATTCAGTTCGGCTTTCCTGGCTACGGAGCGGGAGCCCCGTAGCCAGGAACAGGAAACGGGTCAAGGACCCGGTGAAATAGTCATTCCATCCCGTAGAAATCTACTTCCTGGTTCAGGAGGTTAACAGGAAATAGTTGCCATATTGGGGTAGAGAATATTGCTGAAAAAACCTGTGGTAAGATGCCAATATTTTTTTCGCGGGTTTCATTTTATATTGATTTAATGGCACATTTTGAATAAATTTCTACGCTTTTTCAATGGTGATTAAGGGATATGGGTGATTAGCTCAGTTGGTCAGAGCGTCCCGTTCACATCGGGAAGGCCATCCGTTCGAGTCGGATATCGCCCACTTGATAGGGAAGAATTTGGATAAAATAACACAAACCAAACCACACATAAAAAATAAATCAGTTGCACCTCACAGGGTGCAATTTTTATATCAAGAGATAAACTGGAGGGATAATGCTAAAGGAGCTTAATCGCCTTGTTAAGTTACAAAAGATAGACAATCAACTTTTAGAAATAGATGGCCTGAAAGGTGATCTCCCTCAAATCGTGAAGAATTTAAGCCAGGAGATTGAGGATTTAAAAACCAGCTTGTCCGCGGAGAAAAAAAGACTGAAAGAGATCGCAATTGAAAAAAAAGAGCAGGAACTTAATATCGAAGAACATCGTGAAAAGCTGCAGAGGTATGAAGATCAGCTCTACCTGGTGACATCCAATAAAGAGTATGACGCGCTTATCTCGGAAATCGACACAATGAAACAGGCCATTGATCAGGCCGAGTACCGCATTTTAGAACTGGAAGAGGAAAGTCAAACATTAGAGGAATCGGTTAAAGGGCATGAACTCAGTTATCAGGATAAGGAGAAGGTTCTGGAGCAACGCCGGGACGAGTTGCAAAAAACCAATCAGAAAACCGATAAAACGGTCAAGGAGCTGCAAAAAGAGCGCGAAGAGTTGCTAAACTCGATTCCGAAGCGTTATTTACGTGAATATCAACGCATCGCCCGGGCCAGAAGTGGCGTGGCGATTGTGCCGGTGCAGCAGAAGTTCAGCAAAAAAAGCGATAAAAGGGGCAACGTAGAATATATACCCGAGCAGGTATCCTGTGGGGGCTGCCATAAAATCGTACCACCCCAAAAATTCGTGGAAATCCGTTCCGGAAGAAAATTGAACCGTTGCGAATTTTGTGGCCGGCTCTTATATTGGGATGATAAGTTAAGCAAAGTTTTTTCAAAAAGCGATGAGGAAGAGGAACTTACCTGAAGTCGGGCAGGCAGTCGTCCCGATTGAATCGGGGAGGAAAGTCCGAACTCCGCAGGGCAGGGTGCTCCGTAATACGGAGTTCCCGTGAGGGAAGGAAAGTGCCACAGAAACGATACCGTCCCGATAGTGGAAGCTATCGGGGTAAGGGTGAAATGGTGCGGTAAGAGCGCACCGACCCGATCGCGAGATCGGGTGCCGGGCAAACCCCACCTGGAGCAAGATCAAGCAGGAAATTTGAATGGCCCGTTCATGTATTTCCGGGTAGATCGCTTAATCCCAGCTGCAAGGCTGTGGATAGATAAATGACTGCCCTTCCGATAGGTTTTCTATCGGGATACAGAATTCGGCTTATCGCCTGACTTCAGAGAGTCCTCGCGCATGACAACCCCAAGTAGCCTATGAAATACAACTGGCAAATAAAGCCCTATGATAAACTGAAAGTCACCCAGCTGATCAAAGCGCTTGAATTGCCGGCGATCATTGCCAAAATACTATCCCACCGGCCCTTTCAGTCCACCGCTGAAATCCTCCACTTTTTCAATCCCCAACTCAAGGATCTCTATGATCCTTTTTTGATGCAGGACATGCAAGCGGCTGTCGCCCGGCTGTACCAAGCACAAAAAAACCGGGAGAAGGTGACCATTTTTGGTGATTATGATGTGGATGGTACGACTGCCACGGCCCTCCTCTACCTCTACTTTAAGGAAATCGGCATTGATACCACCTATTACATCCCCAACCGGGAAAGAGAGGGCTACGGTTTATCTAAACAGGGCATTGACTGGGCACTGGCGCAATCTTCCGACCTGATCATCACCTGCGATTGTGGGATTAACGCCGGTGACAAGGTGGCCTATGCGCACCAGCAGCAGCTGGATGTCATTATCACAGACCACCACGAAGTTCCCGCGGAGCTGCCGCCGGCAGTGGCTATATTGGATCCCAAGCGGCCTGACGACAACTACCCGTTTAAAGAACTTTCCGGGGTCGGAGTGGCCTTTAAACTACTGCAGGGCTTTGTACAGTATGCCAATCTGGTGCCGGAGCAATTATTCAAACATCTGGATCTGGTGGCCCTGGGAACCGCGGCGGACATTGTGCCCATCATCGATGAAAACCGTATTTTTGCCGCCAAAGGGCTGGAATATCTGGCAGCCTCCGATAAAATCGGGATCCAATCCCTGCTGAAAATAGCCCATTTCAATAACAAGCCGCTGAGAATCGTTAATATCGTATTTGGTCTGGCGCCCCGCTTGAATGCTGCCGGTCGCCTGGAAGAGGCCACCCGCTCTGTGCGATTATTAACGGCAAAGAGCCGGATTGACGCCGAACAATTGGCCGCTTCCCTGGACCGGATAAACCGGGAGCGGCGTACTATTGAAAAACATACCCTGAACGAGGCAATCCTACAATTAAATGCCACCCATGACCTGACCCGGGACCGTATGATCATACTCAGCCATAGGGGTTGGCATCAGGGGGTAATCGGCATCGTGGCCTCCAAATTGAAAGAGCTCTACAACCGACCGGTCCTGATGATCGCCATACAGGAGGGAATCGGCAAGGGGTCTGCCCGTAGCATTCCCGGATTTGATATGCACGCCGCCCTGACCGCTTGTCACGATCTATTTGACAGTTTCGGTGGTCACAAAATGGCAGCCGGGCTGACCATTGCAGAAGATAGAGTGGGCCAGCTACGCGAGGCGTTACAAGCCATTGCCGCCCGTAATATCAATGATGCCATGTTGACTCCCCGCCTAGAAATAGATGGCGAAGTCAGCTTTGAAGAGATCAACCGGCAATCCATCACCTATCTGAACAAAATAGCTCCCTATGGACCCGGTAATATGCGTCCCCTACTGGTATCGCGGGGTATCAAAATTTCCGGCATGCCGCGGATTGTGGGTGAAAATCATTTGAAATTCAAAGCCTTTCAGAATAATATTGTAATCAGTGCAATCGGCTGGCGATTGGCGGAATTATATGAAATGCTGATCAGTAACCGTCCGTTGGATATCGCCTATGTGGTTGAAGAGAACCAATACAGGGGAATCCGGGAGATCCAATTAAATATCAAGGATATCCACTATGCTGATAAATAAGATAAACCCCTAAACTTCCGGTACGATCAATGAAAAGGATTTAAGCAGAGCGTATGGCAAAAAAGATCACGTCCCAAATAACAAGTAAAAAACCGCCCCAACGGAAACGTCCTAAAAACTTCAAGCTGATTGTTCTCCTACACTGCCTGGTCATTTTTATTATTGTCTTACTGTTTCCGAAAAACCGCTATAGCGATTACCAGTATGAAGTCAACGATATTACCCATGAAACTATCATTGCTCCCTTTGATTTTCCGATCTTAAAATCCGAGAAAAAATTAAACAGAGACCGCCAGAAAGCCATTCTCAATACGCCCTATGTCTTCAAACAGGATACGGTACACCCCGAGCAGGAAATCGAAAGGCTGTCCAATTTCTTTAAGTTGATCGATCGGATCAAGGCCGCAAAAAACAAGTTTCATGACAGTAAGGAGCTACAGGATAAGTACAAGTATTCCAAAAAAAATGCTGAGGTTCAATCCATTACAGTGAAGGATTCCCTGCAGTATCAGCAATTGATCGAACAACTGCAAACAGAGTATAATTTTGATACCGCATCTACGGTGATACAAGCCCTGATAAAGACATCCAAGACTCCTGATTTTACCATCCCTCAAAATTTCACATCGGTTCTGAAACAGATTTTAAATGATATATATTCCTATCCGGTCATCTATATTTCCAAGAATCAAATTGAGTCTCAACGAGTGGCTATCCAATATAACGGAGAAGAACTGCTGGAGGATCTTGATCGGGTCCTTTCATTAGAAGAGGCCTGGACCAAGGCAAAAGTGTCCCTGCAGAATCGATTCCCCGAGCATGGCAGCCGGGTGATCAACATCGGGCAGGACATTATTGTGCAGTTTTTAAAACCAAACCTGATCTTTCAGAAAACGCTGACCCAAAACCGGCAAAAGGAAGCCATTGATAAAGTGCCTATCAGTCGCGGTATTGTTCTGAAGAATGAAAAGATCGTGGGGGCCAACACCAAGGTTACACCGGAGATCCACCGCAAACTGGAGTCCCTGGCCAAGGAACGGGCCCACCGTACAAACCTGAGAAGCAAAATACGCAAGAGTCTGCCCTTAATCGGAGATCCGCTGATTTTTTTGGGGCAACTAGTCCTGGTGGCCATTATTTATTCCTTCTTTATCACTTTTATGCTGGCCTACCAGTCCGGGGTGGTCAAAAATCTGAAGCTTACCATATTGATCGGGATTATTTTCATTCTGGAAATATTAATGACCTCCCTGTTTGTGAATCAACTGAATATTTCGGAATATTCCATTCCGATCACCATCGCGGCCATGATGTTTACAATCCTCTTTGATACCCGTATTGCTTTTTCCGCCATCACTTGTCTGAGTATCATTATCGGCGTACAACTGGGCGGCAACATCTACTTCATCATTACAGCTATTTTTGTCAGTTCCTTTGCCATCTATTCGGTGCGACAGCTGCGTAAACGCAGTCAGGTCTTCCAATCGATTCTCTATATTGTTCTCGGATACCTGATCGGCATCAGCATCACCGAATTGCGGCAGTTCACCGCCCTGGATAATATCCTTACCCACCTACTTTATGGCGGTCTTAACGGTGTTCTGGCCCCTTTTATTGCTTATGGCGCCATCGGTATGGTCGAAACAGCTTTCGGCATAACGACGGATCTGAGTTTACTGGAATTATCTGATTTTAATCATCCCCTGCTTAAAATGTTAACCCGCAAAGCCACGGGCACCTTTACGCACTCGATTACCGTGGGTAACCTCTCCGAAGCGGCTGCCGATGCAGTTGGCGCCAATTCATTGTTGGCGCGAGTAGGTTCCTATTATCATGATATCGGGAAAACGGCCAAACCCGAATATTTTGTTGAAAACCAGGCCTATGACAGTAACAAACACGATAAACTGGCGCCCAATCTGAGCGCCCTGATTATCATCAATCATGTTAAGGAAGGCCTGAAACTGGCCAGAGAGCATAAATTACCTGAAACCATTGTGGCGTTTATTTCCACCCACCACGGAACTACCAAGGTAGATTATTTTTACAAAAAGGCAGTGGATCGGGCCGAGGATCCGGAGGATGTCAACACTACTGACTTTCAATACCCGGGTCCCAAACCGACGACCAAGGAAACCGGTATTGTGATGATCTGCGAATCCATTGAAGCGGCTACCCGCTCACTGGAACATCCCACGATCAGTAATATCGAAAAAATCATCGATACGATCATTGCGAAACGTCTGAATGAAGGCCAACTGGATCAGTGCCCTCTGACCCTGGCGGACTTGCGCAAGATCAAAGGCGATATCACGCAAAATACAGGTATTTTACCTATCCTGAAAAGTATTCATCACCTGCGGGTGGAGTATCCGGATCAGAAAACAGGCAAAAAAGCGTCTAAAAAGCGGCGTCCCCGCACGCAAAAACAGCCAAAAAAATAAACCAGTTAATACATGCCTTGCATTGAAATTCACAATCTTCATTCCGACCTCTTATTGCTGAAGCCCACCACCGACCGAATCGCCCAGCATATAGCCAATTTCGAAAAAAAGTCGATCAAAAAAATCGTTATCATCGTAACCAACGACGAAACCCTTAATAAGCTGAAAATTAAATTTTTCGGGGAAGATGTGCTGACCGATACGATCAGTTTTAATTTTAATGCTGATAATGAACCGGTGGAAGGGGAAATTTATCTGAGTATTGACCGCATCCGGGATAATGACCAGCGGCTTCAAATCCCCTTTGTAGAGGAATTTGCCAATGTGCTCATTCACAGTATCCTGCACCTGTTGGGCTATAATGATGACACGCCCCGCAACCGGAGACAAATGCAAGCCCTGCAGAACTTTTATCGGCAACAGCAGGATTTTAAGCGGCTTTTCCGGAAACGGAAAAGAAATACCTGAATTCATTTAAAGCGGTCAAAAAAAGAATAACAGGAAAGACGAATTATCTAGATGACGACGACAGCAGGAGCAGCCCTTGCAGAACTGATCAGGATCGTAAAAACTCTGCGTGGTCCCGAAGGATGCCCCTGGGATAAGAAACAAACCCATAAATCCCTGGTCCCCTATCTCCTGGAAGAAAGCCATGAGGTCATCGAGGCCATTAACGAAGAGAATCACTCCAAATTAAAAGAGGAACTGGGGGATCTGCTGTTACATATTGTCTTCCAGGCGGTGCTGGGTGAAGAGCAAAACCGATTTCAGTTGGCCGATGCAATCCAGAGTATCAATCAAAAACTGAAACGCCGGCATCCGCATGTTTTCAGCGATACCCAAGTGGACAGCATCGCCGATATTAAAAAGAACTGGGAAGCGATCAAAAAAGAAGAAGGGCGGCAATCCCTGATGGAAGGCTTGCCGAAAACCTTTCCGGCCCTGCTGCAGGCCAGGCGCATACAGGAACGGGCATCTGAAGTGGATTTTGACTGGGATAGCGCCAAGCAGGTCTGGGAAAAAATCCGGGAAGAGGTGCAAGAACTCCGGGCAGCGATCGCTGCAAAAAACAATGCCGCCATTGAAGATGAGATGGGCGACCTGCTCTTCTCGATCGTCAATCTGTCGCGCTTCCTGAGCACCAATCCGGAAGAGGCCCTTAAGAAAACCAACCGGAAATTTATCCGCCGCTTTAAAATAATCGAACAGACCCTGGCGGAACGGGAGCTCGAGTTTAAAGATCTGACCTTACGCGAGTTGGATGAGATCTGGAATCAGGCTAAGGAAAAGGAATCTAATTCACCAGGCTAAAGCCTGGTGTTAATCGGAAATAGCCAACTCCGGGGGGGTATTCTGTAGAATATGACACCCCCCTTGATTTCCCCCCTTGATAGGGGGGACGTAAATTTGGAAGGAGAACTCATCCCCTGGCCCCCTCTCTTGGTCTGGCGGATGACACCCTTTTATTTTTCCCATGGTGCGGACCGAAATAAAAGGGAAGCCCGGCTGGTTTTCATGATCATTATTTTCATTAAACTGTCTTAGCAAGCCAAGATTATTTATTAATAAATATCAAGTATTTATGTTATAAATTATATCATGCTATATTTTATATTATATTAACTTTAATATAAATTATAATATTAATTAGAAGCCTCCGGGGTTTTAACGGTAAAATATTTAATAAAAGG
>CAZXFH010000042.1:0-25728 GCA_964640055.1 uncultured bacterium
TAATAAACCTGAAAATAAACTCTAATTGTGTCCAAAATTTCTTGACATTTAGCGGCTTGACTGTTAGCTCAGCTGGCTGACACCCCCTTCTTTTCCCCCTTGATAGGGGGGCTTCGTTGGATTCGGTTTGTTTTATGGTTATTTTACTCAATCCATCTCAATAATATACACTCATTCATTTCATCATCCTTGCACCGATAATCCCAAGTTCCTCAGCCCTCTGCTCTATGCTCTATGCTCTATGCTCTTTGCTCTCTACCCCATGTGTCCTTCAAGTTTTAATTTGATTATTCAACCCCTGCCGGGGTTACACCGGGTCTTGTTCGCTGGCATCTGGTCTTCTTGCTACCTGTTAAAATAAAAACCGCTCAACTCAGTGTCCCCTAAAATGTAGCAACCCCAAGGTCCCCCTTATCTAAGGGGGAGACAGGGGGTTGTAATTACACCAGGCTGGAAAGATCGCTGCAGAATAGGTTTCCCAGCTTATCCATATCCGTTAATCCCAACTTCAGTTGGGGGGTTAGAAGGACCGTTTGAGTTTCGGAACGGTTTTAACCGTTTGTCGTAGCGCGAATTGTTAAACAGTCGCCGTCATTATTCTAGATAGGTTTATATGATAGAGGCAGGCTCTATTCCTCGTTTTTCAGCGTGCCAGCTTTAATCCAGCGCAAGGCCGGCGCCAGGGATCTAAAAGCCTCCATTTCCCAGGATAAATCCTCAACATCAGCATAGGTTTGTCCCATCCTTGACAACCCAAAATCCAGATCTGTGGCAGCGATTAGAGCGGTTCTACCCAGGGGACGCTTACTTTCGTGCTGTTTTATAAAACTGATGATTTTCTGTAATTCTTGCGACGATATCCGGTTTCCTGCTATTTTACGAAAGTCCCAAATCACATTGGCGGACGGATTGCCTCTATAAAATTTTCGTAAGGCGGTCATTTGCTCCCGAAAAGTCAGTTCTCCTTCTGCTGTAAAGAGGGTCAAATCCCGCTTTTCATCAATAGTTATAGTAATTGTCATGCGCAAAATTCCGCTATGATGATATACAATTTGCTTTTAAAATATTTTTTCATATAATAACTCCCCGCCCACGTCAAAGTAGTGTCAAAATATGTTAAATCTTATTTTAATAAAAGAAGTTTAAATAGAAACCGCCTAAACAGACTTAACTGATCAGTAACATATATCAAAAACAGGCTTATTCGCTGGAAAAGATAGGTCTTATGGACGCTTTATCAGAGTGAAAAGTCTGTTAAGGTATAAATATCTGTAGCGTCCATCCTTTTGCTTCCCGCGGGATTATCAATAGTGGTGATAACCATCCCCAACACCGTGATTTCGCGCAGGATTAATCCCTGGGCACTGATATAATCGGTGATCCAGATATCATCATCCCACTCACCATCATTATCCATATCATAAATAAATTTAACCTCATAGCAGTCAAAGGTCCCTATTGCCAGTTCAACTTCTTTCTTTTTTTCTACCAGTTTATCCATCCGCCAGGGATCATTGGTCGCGCGATAGGTCCAGCGTTTACCAGCCTTTAGTGGATATGGCAGAATTTTTACCGGCGGTTCCTCAAATCGGATCGAATCGTCGAGGAATTGTGTAACAGGTGTCAGTGACTGAACATAATCCGATAACTGCCGATAGCTGTTGAATTCCAACCCTTTGAAGCAGATACACTGTCTTTTTTGGCTTTTAGGCAGGACAAGCGGGCCGCCCGCTTGATAGGCATAAATAAAAAGCCCGTTACTATTATTTTTGTAATATTGGACTCCCGTAGCCTGGTTTTGAACGGGATTAAAAGTACTGGTATCAAGGATCTCAGTAGCAATCATTTCATAGGTTTCAATAGAATCCTTAAGCGTGAGCTTGCGGGGAATAGAAACTGAGAGCTGCGAGCTATAGGTCAGGGTGTCGTCATATTGTTTTGTTTCCAGGGTATCGGTATATAAATATTGGATCCATTCCCGTTGATACTCCCAGGAATTACCTATGGAAAGGGGGTAAATAAACTCATTTTTAGTGGTTTCCGGATCGCATTTTATGATGCATAAGCCCCACAATAAGAGTGGTAACCATTTATATTTTTGCATCATCTTGTGCCCCGCTTTGTTATTGCTTTTAGATGAATCCTTGTCATAAATCAGTAACATTATCTTCTTTTTAAAATATATCCAGCGTACTCTCAAGAAAATTAAAAAAGATTTTATAGGAAGTCAAGTCCTGAATCACTCCATAAAATACTTGTATTTAAATTCAGCGCAGCCCAATTTTACCCTTCAGCGAGTTTGAGTTCAATTTTTACAGGAGAAAGCATTCATGAAGATAAAAGCAGGTATATTGGGCGCCACCGGCTCCGTAGGGCAGAAATTTATCCAGCTGCTGGCCACCCATCCCTGGTTTGAGATCAGTGCCCTGGGCGCATCGGAACGGTCCGCCGGAAAGCCCTATAAAGAGGCAGCCAACTGGTTTCTATCCCAACCTATTCCGCCGCTTGTAGCTGATATGACTGTCCGCGAATGTAAACCCGGTTTTCCGGCCCAGGTAATTTTTTCCGGACTGGATGCCGCGGTGGCCGGAGAGATAGAAGCCGCGTTTGCCCGGGCCGGTTATCCGGTGATCTCCAACTCCCGCAACCACCGCTTTGACCCGGATGTACCCCTGCTGATCCCGGAAGTGAATGCCGGTCATTTAGAATTGATCAAGCAACAAAATTATGCCGGGGGGTTCATCGTCACCAATCCCAACTGTTCGACCATTGGACTGGTCATGGGCTTGAAACCACTGGAGGATCATTTCGGGATTAAGCGGGTGCATGTGGTCACCCTCCAGGCACTTTCCGGAGCAGGCTACCCCGGGGTTTCATCGCTGGATATCATTGACAATGCAGTGCCTTTCATCTCCGGTGAGGAACGCAAAATGGAAACCGAACCGCTGAAAATTCTGGGAAAACTGGATCAGGGTAGAATATTGCCGGCCGACTTCAAGATCAGTGCGCAATGCAACCGGATAGCCGTGATCGACGGGCATCTGGAATGTGTCTCACTGCAGCTGAAATCTCCGGCTACCGAACAAGACATAATCCACAGTTGGCAGTCATACCGGGGTGCCCCCCAGGCTTTGAAACTGCCCAGCGCCCCGCAACAACCGATCCATTATTTTACCCAACCCTATTTACCCCAGCCCAAACTGCAACGGGATCTGGAAAAGGGTATGGCACTGAGTATCGGCCGTTTGCAACACTGTGCCGCCCTGGAATATAAATTTGTCCTGCTCTCGCACAATACAGTACGCGGCGCAGCCGGGGCGGCGATTCTTAATGCTGAATTAATGCTTGAAAAAGGCTTGATAGAAAAATAAAACTGTACTGAGTATCTAATCTATGCCTAAGATCGTGGCTAAATTTGGCGGTTCCAACTTCAAGGATAAAAAGCATATCCAGAAGGTGGTCACTGCCATCCGCAATTACAATCAGCCGGTGATCGTGGTGGTTTCCGCTTTTTACGGGATCACCAATTACCTGGCAGAGATGCTGCTGAAGATCCGGGCGGATGAAGAGCAGATCAATCTGACTACTGATTTTCTTACGCGCATGAAACAGGATATTATTTACGAAAATATCCCGGATAAAAAGGATCGCCGGCAAATACTGCAACAGGTCATGGAACGCCTGAACCGGCTGGAACGGTATTTTTTCGGTGTCCATTATATTGGTGAAATCCCGGATTTTCTGGAAGATATCGTGCTTAGCTACGGCGAACGGTTCAGTTCTCTATTACTGACCTATTTTCTGCAGTATAACGGACTGGAAGCCGTAGAGTGTTTACCCGAAAAAATGGGCTTTTACACCGACGGCGAGTTTGGCAATGCCACGGTTGACTTTGCTGCAGCTGAGGATGCGGTGCGAGCTAAATTATCAGGTGATAAGATCTATGTGGTCCCTGGTTTTTACGGCATTTCCCAGGCCGGCAAAGTAACCCTCTTAGGCCGGGGCGGTAGCGACTATTCAGCCGCTGCCGTAGCCCGCTGCGTACAGGCCCAATCCCTGGATATCTGGAAGGATGTGGACGGCTTTTTGAGTGCTGACCCCCAACTGGTTAAAAATCCGCAACAGGTGGCTGAACTCAGCTACCGGGAAGCAGCCGAATTGGCTTATTTCGGCGCGAAAATTTTGCATCCCCGGACTGTGGAACCGTTGATGTCGCATAATATTCCCATCCGGATCTTTAACATCAATACATGCGGACAATCCATGACCCCTTTCTCGGTAATCAAGGCCCATGGGAAACGCAGTCAGCAGGTGGTAAAAAGTGTTACCTACAGCGATGACTTTGGCATTTTAAAACTAAAAGGACCCGGCGTAGGCATCAAACCCGGCATCCTGGCCAAAGTGACCACCGCGCTGGACAACCACCGCATCAACATCAAATCGGTGATCACCGCCCAAACCTCGATCAACTTTCTATTCTCCCTGAATAATCTGGAACGGGCCTACGAGATCACCTCCCAGCTAGGTCTCAAAGCGGTGGGTGAGATCCTGGTTGAAGAGGATCTGACTCTGATCGCGCCCGTGGGTGAGGGGATTCTGGAAAAACATGGCATTGCCGCCCGTATGTTCAGCGCAGTCTCCCGCAAAAAGATCAATATTCAGATTATTTCCCTAGGGGCTTCTCCGGTAGCCGCCTATTTTATTGTTCATCGCCGGGACCGGGACGCGGCTGTGCGGGAAATTCATAAAGAATTTTTCGGATACGAATAATGGCCGTCAGGTAATAAAAAATGTGGCAGCCACGCATCTATCGCGACCAGCAAAATCAAGACCGCTGGCATAGTTTTACAGTTACACACCAGGAAACGGATATGTGGATCGGCGTTGACCACGCCGGTTTCCATCCCTCTCTCAAATCCTTCTGTCACCAACATATAGGCCGCCTGCGGGATAAATTGGATAATTATATCCGGCAACATCCACACTTTGAAAAAAGTCTGACCCCTCTGGGATTATCCAGCCCTGCGCCCCTTGAAATCCGGCAGATGAATTCTGCTGCCCAAAAAGCCATGGTCGGCCCCATGAGTACGGTGGCCGGTCTGTTCGCCCAGACCGTGGGTCAAACAATATTACGTCAATCTAAGGTTTCCGAAGTGGTCATTGAAAATGGCGGCGATCTTTTTCTGGCCATCAAAAAAAAACTAATACTTTCCATATATGCCGGAAATTCGCCCCTGTCCCACAAAATCGGGGTGGTCATTCCCCCGGAATATACTCCCCTGGGCGTGTGTACCTCATCCGGAACCGTGGGCCCTTCGCGCAGTTTTGGCCGGGCCGATGCAGTCATGATCGCCTGCCGGGATACCCCACTCGCTGATGCCTATGCCACTGCCTTGGGCAATCAGGTTAAAAAAAGTGCTGATATTGAGCGGGTACTAGCCAAAATTAAAAGGATTCCTGAAATTTTATCAGCAGTTATTATTTTCAAGGAGCGGTTGGGCGTAACCGGACATTTCGAGCTGTGCCGCTAACTATTTTCGCAATAAAAGGCTACAAATATTACAACGCCCCTGTTGGAAATCCGTCTACTGACAGACAGGACTCTACCTGCTGATAAATCCCAAATCACAAACAAATCCCAAGCACTCCCGATACGGTACCTGATGCATTCATCTTTCATTACCCCAGTATGCTCATACTTCGCTACGGAGCAAGCCCCAGTGAAAAAAATATCACAGGGCGGGCAGGGCAGGCGCAAGCTCCCTACCGGGACAGGCAAGCACCCAATTCCAAACATAAGGCACACCGTTGATTGTTTTGGTCATTGTGATTTCGGTAATTGGAATTTATTTGTTATTTGGGATTTGTTATCCGGGATTTTCCTAATTCAAACCGTTCCCCGGAAAACGTCAGAGAATCTCCAACCTCAGCCTCAACCTTTCCCTCTCCCCCATATCGATAAAACAACAAAATATCTTCTTTGCGCTCTTTGCCTGTCCCGCCCGTCCCGATAAGATTATCATTTATCGGGGAAATCTGGGCAAAGCGAAGGTATTTCATCAGAGTTTTCCGTCTTCCGTATATCCCTACACCCATAACCCCTCCCCTTTCCCCGGATATCTATCCTGTCCGTATTGTTTCACCCCCACGGAGGTTTACCGCAACTCCACCTCCGGGAGGGTATTATAAATTGAACCACTACAATAAATTGTGGTGCTATTCCTATTCCAATCCGACTTCCATATTCCCTTATTCCCCTATTACCTCTATTATTCAAATTCCTCCGCCACTTGTCGATAGGCTTCCCGGAAAGGCACTCCCTGTTTGACCAGCTCATAAACCTTCTCCGTGGCATACAGTTCCTTGGTCATCCCGGTTGCACAGCGCTCAGGATTAACCTTAAGTTTTCCGAATATCAGCATCAGAATTTGAAGGCTATCGCTAGTAATCGCAAAACTGCGCAGCAGGGGCTCCTTCTGGAGCTGAAAATCACGGTGATAACCGCAGCTCAGATTGGCGGACAGGCTTTTTATGTGCATTTCGGCGGATAGGATAGCATGATAATTAGCCCGCATGATTTCCAAGACATCGGGATTCTTTTTGTGGGGCATGATCGAACTTCCGGTGGTGAACTCCTCTGGCAACTCAAAATAACCCAGTACCGGCATACTGAAAATGATCAATTCACTGGCATATTTATTGACATCAAACATGATAAAGTTTAAAAGTGCTAAAATCATGCCCTCAAATTTACCCCGGCTGAACTGGGCGTAAATCCCATTCTCCTGCACACGCGTAAAGCCCAATTCTTTGGCTGTAAGCTGGCGATCAATTTCTATGGGAATGCCATAACCCGCGCCACTTCCCAAAGGTGACTGATCAATTAATTTCCTGACCGCCCCTAATTGTTGTCGATTATCCTGTATACTGTCCAGCAGGGCCTGGCCCCACAGTTGAATACTGGAGGGCATGGCCGGACGGGTATGCGTATAGCCGGGTAACTTTATATCACCGTAGCGGGCTATAAAACCCTTTAGGGTCTGATGCAGCTCAAGGAGCTGTTCCTCAATAATTTGCAACTGTGCTTTATAATACAACCGCAAGGTGGTTAAAACCTGATCATTACGGGAGCGGGCGGTATGGATCTTTTTACCGGTATCGCCCAACTTGTCAATCAGGTAATTCTCAACAGCCGTATGGCAGTCCTCGTCCTCGGGCTTAACAGCAAGACCATTCTTTTCAATGTTTGGCAGTACAGCCAGAATATTATCCCGCTCTTTTTGCGTTAAAATACCAATCTTGGCGAGCATTCGGGCATGGGCCATGGAGACCCGCACATCGTACTTGATCAATTCCTGATCCAGCTGATAATCTTTCCCCACTGTATAGCGCTCAATTTCCTTATGCAATGGTTGTCCTTTTTGCCAGAGTTTCATATGAGTCCCTCCTTATGGTCTAGTCCAAACATTATGTTCATATTTTCGAGGGCTTGACTGGCGGCCCCCTTTAATAAATTATCCAGGACCGCAATAATAACCAGCCGGTCATGGGCATCTATTTCCAACCCCCCTATATAGCAATAGGGGGAACCGGTTACATCCCTGGTCTGTGGAATTCCCTTTACTATCCGGGTAAAGCTATGGGCATAAAAGCGTTGATATTTCATCTGAAGCTCTTTGGCGGTTATCCCTTGTTTCAGCACAACATGCGCCGTACACATGATCCCGCGATAGGCTTGTATAACATGGGGTGTAAAAGAAACAGCTTGCCCCAGGACTTGTTCTATTTCCCGAATATGGAAATGGTTGCTTATTTTATATGCAATTATATTTTCCTGATACTGGGCGGGATCAGCTGCTTTACCTGCTCCGGAATAACCACTGATACAATCGAAAATAACCCGCTGCATTAAAGTCCTGACCGGGTAAGTAGCCAGGATCGCGGCGGTGGCATAACAGCCCGGATTGGCAATCAGAGCGGCATTGCGAAATTGCTTCCCAAATATTTCCGGCAACCCATAGGGATGCGTCAACCGGTGATCAGCGGAAAGATCGATAATCCGGGTAGTCATTTGCCGGGCGAGAGGTTGGGCAGTACCGTGAGGAACGGCCAGGAAAACAACATCCATCCTGTTCAATTCGTCCACATCAAGACCGGAAAACCGCAGGTCACAGTCTATCCCGGGATAAACTGCGGATACTTTTTTATCGGCATAGGAGGCACTGGTAATGATCCTGATCTCCACCTTCTCATGATTGAGTAAACATTTCAGCAAATTTTCACCGGTATTGCCGCCACCGCCCACAATTCCCGCCTTAATCATTTATGTCACCCGTTAAAATTTTAAAGGTTTTTTCTACAGCCATATCGATCTCCTGCCGGGTGATAACGAGGGGAGGTAAAAAGCGCAGGATTTTATCCTGGATGCAGTTAACCAGCAACCCCTCTTTAGCAAACCGGTCGGCCAGATTTTCCCGCTTCTTGTTCAATTCAATCGCGATTATCAATCCTTTCCCGCGAATTTCCTTAATACCCGCCGCTTTGATTTGGTTGAGCTGCGCAAGAAAATAATCTCCTTTAGTCTTTACGGCCGGTAATACTGTCTCAATAATTTCAATAGTTTCCAAAGCCACACTGCACGCCAAACTGTTTCCCCCGAAGGTGGACCCGTGCTCACCCGGAGCAAAATCAATCGTTCCCCGGGACAGGGTCACGCCGATAGGAACACCATTAGCCAATCCTTTGGCTAAAACGACCATATCGGGTAGTACATTTTCATGCTGAAAACAAAAGTATTTACCTGTACGGCCATTCCCGGTTTGAACTTCATCCAATATCAGCAGCAGCTGATTCTGCCGGCACAGACTGGCCACCTCCTTTAAATAGCCCTGCCCGGGCATGATAACCCCGGCTTCCCCCTGGATCGGTTCCAATATCACGGCGGCAGTTTCGGTATCAATTGCATTTTTCAGAGCTTCAATGTTATTATATCCTACATGGACGAATCCCGGAACGAGCGGTTCGAACTTATTGCGGTAATCCGCATTCCAGGTGGCCGAGAGACTCCCCAGCGTACGGCCATGGAAGCCATTTCTCATAGCGATTATTTTATTTTTACCAGTCGACCGTTTAGCCAATTTGATAGCTGCTTCCACTGCTTCAGTACCTGAATTGGAAAAAAAGCATTTATCCATATTGGCCAGCCCGGTCAATTTGGCAGCTAAATCCAGTTGAGCATTTGTATAGTAAAGGTTGCTGGCATTGATCAGCTTCTTCGACTGCCTGGCAAGAGTTTCTACAATTCCGGGATGGGCATGCCCGACACTACAGGTGGCAATCCCACCGATCAGGTCTAAATACTGATTCCCGTCACGATCGTATACCTGACAACCATGCCCCCTTTCCAGGTAAATACTGCGCTGGTAGGTATTCATTAAATATTTCTGTTTATCTTGAATATGCATGTGTTTTAACACCCTTTTCAATAAAAGATTCGTCCTGATTGATCACCGCTGCTACCCGGGAAAGGATTTCTTTCCGTTTCAGGTTTCTCCAGTAGACATACCAGCGGGGATCCTTGATCAGGCCATGACAATTTTTCATGTAGAATATATTGAGCGGATTACGGGGCTTAGCCCGCCATATCAGGCGGGGATACTTTTCGATCACTTTCGTCCATAAACTTTTCCCTAATCCGGTTCCCTGGCGGAATTTTGCCACGGCAAACTTATCAAGATAGGGAATGTTATCGATGTGCGTTATGATCGCAATCCCCTCGTAATCCTTCTGGTAGATTACTTCCGATATTTCTCTATTGATATAGTTTCCTTGCAAATTTTTATCAAAGGCATCTTCCAGCAGCTCTATTATCCGCTGCTTATTGAGGGATTCAATATGGGTGGTTGACAGGATATGATGATATTTGATGAAAGTACCACCCCCCCTGATAGTGAAAATTTCTTTTAACAAGTTCCGGGGTGAAGTGATCACCACCGAACAATCGAGACCATCTTTTAAAAACTCGCTTATCTCCTGGACTTTTAACGCCATTCCGCCGCTGATGCCCTTCAATTTTTCTTTAAAAGAAACATTGATAAAAGAAATTACCGCACCATTCCGATCTAAAATTCCACCAGTTTCCGTCAACATAATCAGCTTCCTGGGTTGAATGGCGCGCACTAATTCCTTAGCAGCCGTATCAGCATTAATATTCAGATATTGCCCGTCATTCATCCCCAACGGACTGATGACCGGCGTTACCTTTCTATTGACCAATTCCTCTATCTGACGCCGATTGACCTGTTTAATCTGGCCTACCAGACCGTATTGCAATAACTGCTGGCAGTTAAAAACAGGGCCACATTTGTCGGCGCTGCCGCCCAGTTCATTGATCCTTTGCGTGAGTTCCTCATTCAGATCATTAAATATGCTGATGACCTTATTGATATCTTCCTTTCTAGTTATCCGAATACCATTAATTTTTCTCGAATTGGAAAAGGCTTTGTCTAATTCTGTACCTGCCCCGTGTATCAGAACCGGGAAAATATCCAACTTATTGAGATAAGCAATATCTTCAGCAATAACGGTTAAATTTTTTGACAGGCTTTGCCCGCTGATCTTAATGACCGCAAATTCTATTTTGGGTATCTTATGAAACAGGTCGAGATACAGATTAAATTCTGATTTACTTCCTATCCGATGAATCAATTGAAGTAACATATCCTTCATTTCAAACCTACCATAATGCTTTCAAATTGTTGTTGTGCCTGGGTCAGCTCGGTTAGAGTGACGAATTCATTATTGCCATGGGCTTGTTTGATGTTACCAGCCCCGAACACGACAGCGGGTATACCGGCATTTTGAAATAGCGCGGCCTCGCTCCAGAATTCAACTGCCTTGTTTTCCTGAGCGAAAACAGAGCTGGAATTCATGAGGGGGGCACCACAAAACAAGGCTGATATTTTGTTTTTTCCGGCTATTGCTACCACTTGCTGATAGACTTTTGGATAAGCTCCATAGCTCCTCAAGGAGACTTTGAATTGACAAAAAGCAGGTACAATATTACCGGCGCGGCCCCCTTTTATTTCACCCACATTGAAACCTGCTCTGTGAAATTTGGTTACCAGTGATGCTGCTTTGACCACAGCATTCTGGGCTGATGTTTGACTTGAATGTGCTGAAGTGGCTTGCACTTCGACTAGAAAACAATAATATCCCTTATGTCGATTGATAAAGTGCAAAGCAGTCGGTTCACAGACAATAGCCTGTTGCAATCCGGTTTTATAATCAGTGCCTAAAAAATAATCCACACCGGTATTATGATCACACTCTTCATCGACACTGAATAACAGCATTATGTCTTTGGGATTAACAGCCTGGGCCGCTTTTAAAACCGCATAAATATTGCCTTTTGTATCCGCCGTTCCCAGCCCGTATACCTTCCCGTCACCATAGCACAAGCGGGTGGGCTCTGTTTTCCAGCCGGCTGCAGGGGGTACGGTGTCCATATGACAATTAATGACCAGCTTTGGCTTTCCGAAGGTGGCAATGATATTGGCTTTCTGATCAGCCAGGTTCTGCAAAGTAATCTGCGAATCAGTATTCTGCCGCAGGAATGCAGTAATGACTTCGATGATGGCTCTATAATCTCCCGCGTAGGAATTTACCAGGAGTGCTTCTAATAATTTCATATCTTTTTACTATTTGAGAATTGACTATCTTCTGAAAAATTAACATTCTGAACCCAGACAACTATTCAGCATAGCTAAATAATTAGTTCTGCTCTGCTTTCTTATGCATGATGGCATGGTGGGCCATTAACCGGATGGCATTGATCTTGATAAAACCTTCCGAGTCCTGCTGATTGAACCCCCCTTCGATATCCATGCTGGAAAACTCCTGGTCATACAATGAACTGGAGGATTCCCGTCCGGTTACATAAACATTCCCTTTATACAACTTTAAATAGACCGTGCCATCAATAACTTCCTGGCTTTTATCCACCGCGGCCATAAGGAAATCCATCTCCGGACTGAACCAGAAACCATTATAGATGATCTCGGCTAATTTGGCCGAGAGCATATCCCGCAGACGCATCACCTCACGGTCCATGGCAATGCCTTCGATGTCCAGGTGGGCAACATGTAAAATAGTGCCTCCGGGAGTTTCATAAATACCTCTGGATTTTATGCCGATAAACCGGTTTTCAACAATATCCACGCGTCCGATACCATGTTTGCTTCCCAATTCATTCAGGTGGATAAACATCTCCAGCGGTTCAGTCCGTATCCGGTCCTCATCAGGATTGCAGATTTCGATCGGCAGACCATCCTTGAATGTTATGGATATATGATCCGGTCTGTCCGGTGCATCTTCCGGAGCGGTGGTCTTGGTATAGACATGTTTTTCAGCTTGATGCTTGGGATCCTCCAGAATACCCGCTTCATGGCTGATATGCAACAGATTATCATCCTCGCTATAGGGCTTGGCACTGGTAGCCTTGACATCAATCCCCTGTTCCCGGGCATAAGCCAGCATATCGGAACGCCCTTTAAACTGCTCTAAAAAACCGGGCATTTTCCAGGGAGACAAAACCTTTATTTCAGGATTCAGTGCATAATAGGAGAGTTCAAAACGCACCTGATCATTCCCCTTGCCCGTGGCACCGTGGGCTACATAGGGCGCTCCTTCCCGGACAGCGATCTCGATCTGCCGTTTGGCGATCAGGGGCCGCGCGATCGAAGTGCCCAACAAATAACGGCCCTCGTAAACCACATTGGCTTTAAAGGCCGGGAAAATATAATCCGTGACAAACTCTTTTTTCAGGTCTTCCACATAGACCTTACTTGCTCCGGTTTTTTGAGCTTTCCTGCGGATCGCCTCAAAATCGTCACTCTGTCCCACATCAGCCACATAAGCAATCACTTCATAACCCTCATGCAAGAGCCATTTTAAAATTACCGAGGTATCTAAACCACCACTATAAGCCAGTACAACTTTTTCTTTTTGCATTTCTCCACCTTTTCTATTTGAGTTATTGATAAAATAATTGGCAGGAGATAATATCTATCTATATACGCTCTCGCAAACCGGGAATGCGATTCAGCAGGGAATCCAGAAATTCTTCCCGGGTAACCGTCTCATTAAGCACGATCAAAACCGTGTCATCGCCGGCAATGGTACCAATCACTTCCGGAAGCCGCAGATCATCCAGAACCAGGCCCCAGCTGGGCGCAAAAGAGGGCAGGCATTTCAATACGGCCAGATGACCGGAAAAATCCAGTGACTGGACCCCCTCCATCGGCAAATCCTCTTCGGACAGATGTTTGCTGCTGGCATGCATCTGTTCGGGTAAAGCATAGATATGTCCCATCTGCGGATCTGAAATTTTACCGACTTTCATATGACTTAAATCCCGCGACAAGGTGGCCTGAGTAATGTCGATATCATTTTCTTTTAAGAGTTCCAATAACCGCTGCTGATTAGGGACTTTGTACATTTTGAGGATCGTGCGAATGGCTTCTAAGCGCTCTGTTTTTTTCATGCTTTAAATCGTATATAAATACATACTATCCGCATAAATATACAGCATCTCTTTTTCAATAGCAATCACATTTTTTTTATTTTTTTTCTAAAAAAATAGTTGACATATCTATTTTCATGTTTTAAACTCTGAACGACATAGCGAATTTTAATATGATTAGCTTCAACCAAATACTACCGAACATTTTGCCCCTTATTATTCTGCTTTCAGTAGGAGAGAAGGGGTGAGCTGATTAATATCAATACATAAATTTTCCAAACCCCTTCTCAGCAGGAAGGGGTTTTTTTATAATAAAGAAAGGTCCATATGCAGAGTGATAGTGTTAAAAAAGGGATTGAACGCGCCCCCCACCGTGCTTTGTTAAAAGCCACGGGTGTTTCCTCCAACGAATTGGACCGCCCTTTTATCGGCATTGCCAATTCCTATACCGATATTGTTCCCGGACATGTCAAATTGAACCATGTTGGAGAAAAAGTAAAACAGGGGGTTTATGCAGCCGGCGGACTGCCCTTTGTATTCAATACGATTGCGGTCTGTGACGGCATTGCTATGGGCCATGCCGGCATGCGCTACAGCTTATCAAGTCGTGAAATCATAGCCGACTCGGTGGAAACTATGGTCAGAGCCCATAATTTTGACGGACTTGTGTGCATACCGAATTGTGATAAGATCATTCCCGGAATGCTCATGGCGGCCATGCGCCTGGATATTCCCACCATTTTTGTTTCCGGCGGACCCATGAAAGCGGGCTGTACATCCACAGGTAAAACAGTTGATCTGATCTCGGTTTTTGAAGCTATCGGGGCGTTAAAAGAAAATCAAATTTCAGAAGCGGAATTCAGGGACATTGAGAACAATGCCTGTCCCGGATGGGGCAGTTGCTCTGGTCTTTTTACCGCCAATTCCATGAACTGTCTATGTGAAGCCCTGGGCATGGCCTTACCAGGTAACGGGACTATTTTGGCCGAGGATAAACGGCGTAATGCGCTCTATCAGGCGGCGGCACAGCGCATCATGGAACTGGTTAAAGCCCATATTACACCTGCCCAAATTGTCACTTCTGAAGCCCTTGATAATGCCTTTATACTGGATATGGCTATGGGCGGCTCCACCAACACCGTTCTCCATACCCTGGCTGTCGCGGCTGAATTAGGCCTGGATTATGACTTGGCGCGTATCGATCAAATTGCCCGCCGGACTAAAAATATATGTAAGGTTTCGCCCTCCAGTACTTACCATATTGAAGATGTAGACAAAGCAGGCGGTGTTAGTGCGATTTTGAATGAATTAATGCGTGCAAAGGAACTGCTCCACAAAGAGTGTTTAACGGTCACCGGTAAAGATCTGCAAGAAAACGTCAAAGGCCATCAGATTGAGGATCCGGATGTGATCCGTCCCCTGGAAAAGGCTTACAGCGATACGGGTGGGTTGGCGATTCTTTTCGGCAATCTGGCACCGGATGGGAGTGTGGTTAAATATGCCGGCGTAACCCCCAAAATGATGCGGTTCCGCGGTCCGGCCAATATTTTTGACAGTCAGGAATCCGCCTGTCGGGGCATTTTAGAGGGAAAAGTAAAAGCCGGTGATGTGGTGGTTATCCGCTATGAAGGTCCCAAAGGGGGCCCGGGTATGCAGGAGATGCTCTCCCCGACTGCCTACATTATGGGTCGCGGTCTGGGTAAAAAGGTCGCCTTGATCACGGATGGTCGTTTCTCAGGAGGTACACGTGGGGCCTGTATCGGACATGTGGCTCCCGAGGCAGCTGAGGGAGGGCCGATTGGCTTATTACAAAATGGTGATATCATTGAAATCGATATCCCCGCCAACCAATTAAGCGTCCGTTTAAGTGCGGCTGAATTAGCAAAGCGCAGAAAGCAGTGGCAACCCAAACCACCCCGGATCACCACCGGAGTGCTGGCTCGCTATGCCCGTTTGGTTTCATCTGCCAGTCAGGGCGCGGTGTTGAAAAGTGACATTTCTTAATCCAAGATAAATAACAGAGGTCGATATGAAAGGCGCTGAAATCGTAATTGATGCATTAAAAAACGAAGGGGTTGATACCATTTTCGGGTATCCTGGTGGATCGGTAATTCCGATCTTTGATGTCCTCTATTCTACACCGGATATTGAATTCATCCTCACCCGTCATGAGCAGGGCGCAACCCATGCGGCTGATGGCTATGCCCGGGCGACCGGTAAAGTCGGGGTGTGTATTGTCACTTCCGGGCCGGGTGCCACCAATACGATCACCGGGATCGCCACGGCCAAACTGGATTCAATTCCTATTGTGGTGGTCAGTGGGCAGGTACCTAGTGGGAATATTGGGACCGATGCCTTTCAGGAAACCGATATGTCCGGATTGACCCGTTCGATTTGTAAACATAACTGTCTGGTCAAGAACATCAAAGAGCTGCCCTGCATGCTGAAAGAGGCCTTCTATATCGCCCGCAGCGGTCGGCCGGGACCGGTTTCTGTTGATATACCGGTCAATGTCACTACAGACAGCCTGCAACATTACCAGTATCCCCGGGAAGTACAACTGCCCGGATATAAGCCGGTGGTCATTGGTAATCCAAAGCAGATAACTAAATTAGCCGCGGCCATCAACCAAGCCCGCAAACCGCTCCTGTACACTGGTGGCGGCATCATCATTTCAAAAGCCACCCCGGAATTAAATAATCTGATTGAAAAGACTAATATTCCCATAGTTATTACTTTAATGGGACTGGGAAGTATCCCCTATGATAACCCCTGCTTTTTAGGCATGCCGGGGATGCACGGAACAGTAGCCGCCAATAAAGCGCTCTCAGAATGCGATTTGCTGATTACGATCGGTGCCCGTTTTGATGATCGCATTACCGGACCCCGCAACCAATTTGCCAAACAGGCAACCATTGCCCATGTGGATATTGATCCGGCCGAAATCGGTAAAAATATCAATCCTGATATTCCAGTGGTCGGGGATGCCAAAACCGTTTTACAGGAATTAAATAAACAGGTGCAGAGCCGCAAACCCAATGAATGGAATCAGCTCACAGCGGACTGGAAAGAAAAATTTAAACTGCAATATGATCAGCCGGCCAACGGAACCATTCTGCCTCAATATGTAATTGACCGGATTACCGCCAACACACCCGATGATACGATTATTGCCACTGAAGTGGGACAGCATCAGATGTGGGCGGCGCAATTCTACAAACATACTCAGCCCCGCCGGTTTCTGACATCCGGCGGATTGGGCACCATGGGATACGGTCTGCCGGCCGCCCTGGGGGCCGCGGTGGGTTGCCCCGGTCAACAAGTCATTAATATTGCCGGAGACGGTAGTATTCAGATGAATATACAGGAACTCGCCACCCTGGCCATCAATCATATTCCGGTTAAAATTGTGGTGTTGAACAATTCTTTTCTGGGAATGGTCCGGCAATGGCAAGACCTGTTCTGGGATAAAAAATATTCACGGACCTGCTTGCGTCAAGGCCCCGAATGTCCGCCCGAATGCAGGGGCCCTGATGAAAATTGCCCCAATATTTATTATCCCGATTTTGTAAAGGTGGCCGAAGCCAACGGTATGGTCGGTTTGCGAGCCTCTCAACGGGAAGAGGTTGATCAGGTCCTGAAACAGGGACTGTCCGAAAAAGGACCAGTGCTGATGGAGTTCATCGTGCGTAAAGAGGAAAACGTCTACCCCATGGTTCCTTCCGGAAAACCGATCAATGAAATTCTTATGGGAGGTGCAGAATGAAAGAAAAACATACCCTCATCATCACCGTAACGAATCGGGTCGGCATTCTGGCCCGTATTTCCAGTTTACTGGCACAGCGGGGCTATAATATCGAAAGCATCATCGGAGCTCCCACGGAAGAACCGGATGTCTATAAGATAATTCTGGTCGTAAAAGAAAGTGAAAGACATGTTGAACAGATCACAAAGCAACTCAATAAATTGATCGATACCATCAAGGTGACTGATATTTCCCATAAGGATAATTATATCGTCCGGGAATATATCATTCTGAAAGTATCTGTAACCATAAAAAACCGGTCTGAAATATTCAAATTAATGGATGTATTTAAAGCCAAACCGCTGGACTTGACCACGGATCATATTATTGTGGAATTAACCGGCCATTCCCGTAAAATCGATCGCTTCATTGACCTGTTGAAGCCCTATGGTGTCAAGGAATATGTGCGCAGCGGCGAGTTTGCTATGGCCGAATATAAATAAAACAGTTAGCGAGGCAACTCATATTTATAAAAGCAAATAAAATTTAAGGAGCCAAAATCATGGGAATTAGAATGTATTACGACAAAGATGCCGACCTGGATTTGCTGAAAAACAAGACCATTGCCATTATCGGCTATGGCAGTCAGGGGCATGCCCAGGCCCAAAATCTTCGGGACAGTGGCTACCGCGTAATTGTCGGAGAATTGGAAGGCACAGACAATTATAAATTAGCCGTCAAACAGGGGTTCAAACCGGTCAGTGCTGCAGAAGCCAGCCAGCAGGCCGATATTATTCAGGTATTGGTCCCCGACGAACTGCAAAAAAAGATCTATACAGCCGATATTGCGCCCCACATGAAGCCGGGTAAAGCGCTGGTCTTTTCCCACGGATTCAATATCCATTTCGGGCAGATCCTGCCGCCACCGGAGATAGATGTCTATATGGTGGCTCCCAAGGGACCCGGCCATCTGGTGCGGCGGCAGTATACACAAGGAAGTGGTGTTCCGGCCCTTATTGCGATCTATCAGGATGCCAGTGATCAGGCGCAGAAATTAGCTCTGGCCCAGGCCTGTGGAATTGGTGCCGGTCGCGCCGGAATTATCGAGACCACTTTTAAAGAGGAAACCGAAACGGATTTATTTGGAGAACAAACCGTTCTGTGTGGTGGGGTTTCCGAGCTGATCAAAGCCGGATTCGAGACCCTGGTGGAAGCCGGATATCAGCCGGAAATTGCCTATTTCGAATGTATGCATGAATTGAAACTGATCGTGGATCTGTTTTATGAAAGCGGTTTACAGGGCATGTACTACTCGGTCAGCGATACGGCCGAATATGGCGGGATGACCCGCGGCCCCCGGGTTATTGATAATAATACTAAAGCCAAAATGAAGCAAATCCTGCAAGAGATCCAGACCGGTGAATTTGCCCGTGATTGGATCCTGGAGAATCAAGCCGGACGACCCAAGCTGAATGGGTATCGCCGGGCGCACCGCGAACTATTACTGGAAAAAGTAGGGCATAAATTACGTAAAATGATGCCCTGGTTAAAAAAGAAGGAATAAATCCATGCCGAAACCAAAGATTCAAATTTTTGATACTACTTTACGCGACGGGACCCAGGCGGAAAAAGTGTCTCTTTCCGCAGAAGACAAGCTCCATATTGCGCAACGCCTGGACCGCTTTGGCATTGACTATATCGAAGGGGGTTGGCCCGGATCCAACCCCAAAGACCTGGAATTTTTCAAACAGGCGCAACAAGAACAGTTTCAGCATGCCAAGATCGTGGCTTTTGGGTCGACCAAGCGGGCCAAAAACAGCGTAAAGGATGATAAAAATATTCAAGCCCTGCTGGAAGCAGGAACACCAGCTATTTCTCTGTTCGGAAAATCATGGCTTCTACATGTTGAAAAAGCCCTCCGGATTTCAGCTGAAAAAAACCTGGAATTGATTCGCGACAGTATTGTCTATTTGAAAAATAAAGGTAAAGAGCTGATCTATGATGCCGAGCACTTTTTTGACGGGTATCGGGATGATCCTGACTATGCTATGCAAACGCTGCAGTCTGCCCAGGCTGCCGGGGCAGATATGATTGTGCTGTGTGATACCAATGGCGGGACTCTACCCTCTGACCTGGTCCGCATCATTCAAGAGGCTAAACAAAAAATAAAAACTCCCCTGGGTATGCACGCCCACAATGATTCCGATCTGGCAGTGGCCAATAGTATCGCTGCGGTGGAAAGCGGATGTGTCCATGTACAAGGTACGATCAACGGCTATGGCGAGCGCTGTGGGAATGCCAACCTCTGCACTATTATCCCCAATTTACAACTGAAAGCCGGTTATCAGTGTGTGCCCGATGAAAACCTGCCGAAAATCACCGCGCTTTCCCATTATGTCAGTGAAATAGCCAATCTGGCCCATCTCAACAGTATGCCCTATACCGGCAAAAGCGCCTTTGCCCATAAAGGCGGGGTGCATGTCAGTGCAGTCATGAAGGAAGCCCGTTCCTATGAACACATCAAACCGGAGCAAGTAGGCAACCAGCGCCGGGTACTGGTCTCCGATCTGTCTGGTCGCAGCAATATCCTCTACAAGGCCATGGAGCTGCATATCGATCTTGAGAAACATAAAGAGAGTGTACCGGAGATCGTACAAAAATTAAAAGAGCTGGAGAATCGGGGTTATCAATACGAGGCTGCGGAAGGCTCTTTGGAACTGCTGATCAGCAAAATTAAAAAAGAATATTCTGAATTCTTTAATCTGAAAGGGTTCCGGATTCTGGTTGAAAAAGATGAAACCGGTGACGTGCGTTCAGAGGCCACTATCCGGGTGCGGGTCGGTGATGTGCTGGAACACGCGGCTGCCGAAGGTAATGGTCCGGTCAATGCCCTGGATAATGCGTTGCGTAAATCCCTGACACCTTTCTTTCCGGAAATCAATGAAATGAAATTATCGGATTACAAAGTCCGGGTACTCAATGCCAAAGCAGCCACCGGTGCCAAGGTGCGGGTGTTGATCGATTCCTCCTCCAACAGCGACTCCTGGGGGACAGTGGGCGTTTCGGAAAATATAATCGAAGCCAGCTGGCAGGCCCTGACCGACAGTATCCTCTACTATTTAATGCAAAAACAAGTTCATCAATCTTGAGCTAGGGAGTAAAAAGATGTCTGTCAAGCGAATTATTATTTTTGATACCACCTTGCGGGACGGTGAACAAAGTCCCGGCGCCTCTCTGACCGTTCCGGAAAAAGTAATGATCGCCCGGCAGCTGGCGCGGCTGGGCGTGGATGTCATTGAGGCGGGATTTCCCATTGCTTCCGAGGGAGATTTTGAAGCTGTCAATCGTATAGCCCGGGAGGTTAAAGAACCCACTATATGCGGTCTGGCCCGGGCCAACAACAAAGATATCGACCGCTGCTGGGAAGCGGTTAAAGCCGCGAATAAACCCCGTATTCATACTTTTATTGCCACCTCCAAAATCCATCTGGAGGAAAAACTGCATAAAAGTAAAGCACAGGTGGTTGCTATGGCTCAGAAAGCGGTCATGCGTGCCAAAGACTATTGTGAGGATGTGGAATTCTCACCTGAAGATGCGGCCCGCACCAGCCTGGATTATATGTGTGACGTGGTTCAGGCCGCCATTGAGGCGGGGGCTACTACAATCAATATCCCCGACACTGTTGGTTATTCCACTCCAAGGGAATTTGGTGATCGTATCAAATACCTCTTTGAAAAAGTCCCGGTGGCCAGAAATGTGGTCGTCAGTGTCCATTGCCATAATGACCTGGGTAATGCGGTGGCCAACTCCCTGGCCGCCATTGAAAACGGGGCTACCCAGGTGGAAGGCTGTATCAATGGTATTGGCGAACGGGCCGGGAATGCCTCCCTGGAAGAGATCATCATGAATTTGGTCACCCGCCAGGATTATTATCAGGCCGTCACCGGCATCAATACCCATGAGATCTATAAAACCAGCCGGTTGGTATCCGATCTGACCGGTATTTATGTACAGCGTAACAAAGCCATTGTGGGCGAAAACGCCTTCTCTCATGAAGCCGGTATCCATCAACATGGGGTGCTCAGCAGTAAACGAACCTATGAAATCATGTCGCCCCAGGATGTGGGCTGGAAAGGTGAGAATATTGTCATCGGTAAGCACTCCGGTAAACACGCGGTAACCGCTATTCTGGGCGAAGAAGGGTTCAAACTGGATAAAGACCAAATACATCAGATTACCGAAAAGGTTAAAGAACTGGCAGACAAGCAAAAAAGTGTGGAACGGGAGGATATTGTGGCCATTGCCCGCGATATTACCCTCCAACTGAGTGCCACGGAAAAACATATTAACCTGGAAGAATTCAGTGTCACTACCGGTAATAAAATGACGCCCACCGCGTCCGTGAAACTACAGGTAAAAGGAAAAAACAAAATTGCAGCTGGCGTTGGCGTGGGACCCATTGATGCAGTCAGTAATGCCATCTGGAATGTCGTCGGCTCCGCGTTACGCCTGGAAGAGTATAATCTCAAGGCCATTACCGGCGGTACCAATGCCCTGGCCGATGTTTCTATTAAACTGTCGGATCAACAGGGCAATATTTTCTCGGCCCGTGCCGTGCACGAAGATGTCATCCGGGCCAGTGCCATGGGGATTATCAAGGGCATTAATCAAGCCCTCAATTATGAAAAAAAGATTCATCCCCAGAAAAATTCAACTCATTAATTTTGGAGTCCAGAAGTGGCGCATACAATTACCGAAAAGATCCTAGCCAGGCATAGCAATAAAGAGACCGTTTTTCCGGGTGAACTGGTCAACTGCGAGATCAGCACTATTATGCTGCATGATGTCACCACTACTCCGGCCATCGACCTGCTGGAGAAACATGGTATCAAAAAGGTATATGATCCCCGGCGGATTGTCATTATGCCCGATCATTTCGTGCCCAACAAAGATATCAAATCCGCAGAAATGGTCGCTAAGATCAGGCGCTGGGCGCAAAAACAACGTATTGCTCATTTTTACGAACTCGGCCAACATGGTGTCTGCCATGCCTTACTTCCCGAGCAGGGTTGGGTCACCCCGGGGAAAACCATTATCTGCGGTGACAGCCATACCTGTACGCACGGAGCCCTGGGGGCTTTTTCGACCGGTGTGGGCAGCACGGATCTGGCAGCTGCCTTGGCAACCGGTAAGCTCTGGTTTAAAGTTCCGGAAAGTATCCATTTTATCATCACAGGCAGCCTCCCGGCAGGTGTTTATTCCAAGGATATTATCCTGGAGATCATCCGGCGAATCGGAGTGGATGGGGCCCGCTATATGACCATGGAATTCAGTGGTGAGGTAATTGGCCGTTTATCTGTCGCGGCGCGCATGACCATCTGCAACATGGCTATCGAAGCAGGTGCGAAATCCGGGATCATTAATCCGGACCCGAAAACCGCAGCTTTTGTGCAGGCCCGTACCGATGAGGCCTATGAGGTCTTCTCCAGCGATGCCGATGCCGCTTACCATGCTGTTCATGAGCTGGACGTTTCCGAGCTGGATCCTCTGGTGGCCTGGCCTCATCTCCCGAGCAAGGGTCAACCCATCAACAGTGCGGAAAAAATAAAAATCGATCAGGCCTATCTGGGCAGCTGTACCAATGGTCGTTTGGAGGATTTACGTATTGCGGCCGGTATCCTGAAAAACAAGCAGGTAGCCAAAGGAACCCGCATGATCGTTGTACCGGCCACCACTGAAATCTGGAAGCAGGCCAATCAGGAGGGTCTACTGGATATTTTTATGACCGCCGGCGCCACTGTTTCCACCCCCACCTGCGGGGCCTGTCTGGGAGGCCATATGGGTATTTTAGCGGCCGGCGAACGGTGTATCAGCAGCACCAACCGCAATTTTGTGGGACGCATGGGCAGTCCGCAATCCGAGGTGTTCCTTGCCAGCCCGGCCACAGTAGCAGCTTCGGCCATTGCCGGACATATTGTTGACCCCCGTGATTATTTACAGGAGGAAAAGTGAAAGGCAAAGTACATCTTTATCAGCGTGATCATATCAATACCGATGAAATCATTCCGGCCCGCTATTTGAACATGGATCAGGAGCAGGCGCTGGCGCGTCATGCCCTGGAAGACTTGGATAAGGATTTTATCAACAAAATTCAGCTCGGTGATCTTCTGGTTGCCGGAATGGATTTTGGCTGTGGCAGCTCCCGGGAACATGCAGTCTGGGCTCTGCGTGGCGCGGGCATTCAGGCGGTGATTGCCGGATCTTTTGCGCGCATATTTTTCCGCAACTGTATCAATAATGGCTTTCCGGCCATTGAATGTAAAGATATTGCCGGCCAAGTCAGGCAGGATGATATCCTGGAAATTGAGTTGCAAACCGGCACGCTAAAAAACCTCACCCGGGATCAAGACTATCAATTTCAACCCTTGCCCCCCTTTGCCCAGGAAATCATTGATGCAGGGGGACTAATGCAGCATATAACCAAGGAGCAGTAAACCTATGGAAACCAAACATATTGCCGTGTTACCCGGCGATGGTATCGGACCGGAAATCATGCAGGAAGCCCTTAAAATTCTGGACGGAATCCAGCAAAAATATGATCTCAAATTAAAATATCATCAAGCCCCGGTCGGCGGTGCTGCCTGGGATCAATATAACAATCATCTGCCCGACGAAACTTTACGTCTTTGCCAAAAATCCGATGCAATTCTCTTTGGCTCAGTCGGCGGTCCGGTCAGAGAACAGGCTTCTGCAAAATGGCGTGGTGTGGAAGTCAATTCCCTGCTGGGCTTGCGCCGGGCCTTCAAATTATACGCTAATCTGCGGCCTGCCAAACTCTATCCGGCCCTGGCTTTCGCCTCTCCCCTGCGCGAGGATATTGCCAATAAGGGATTTGATATCCTGGTCGTGCGTGAGTTGACCGGCGGTATATACTTTGGCGATCCCAAAGGACGGGCAGGCCTGGGCGCGGATGAACGGGCTTTTGATACCATGGCCTATACCCGCAGTGAGATCGAACGGATTGCCCGTGTGGCGTTTAAAGCCGCTGCCAAACGGCGCAAGAAAGTCACCTCCATCGATAAGGCCAATGTACTGACCACCATGGTCTTCTGGCGGGAAGTGGTGGAAAATATCGCTTTACAATATCCTGAAATTGAATATGAACCCATGTATGTGGATAATGCCGCCATGCAACTGACCCGTGATCCCCGGCAATTTGATGTGATCCTTTGCGGAAATATGTTCGGTGATATCCTCTCTGATGAAGCGGCCGCACTGACCGGCAGCCTGGGCATGCTGCCCAGTGCCAGCCTGGCGGATGACAGCTTTGGAATGTATGAACCAGGGGGTGGCTCGGCTCCGGATATCACCGGCCAGGACATTGCCAACCCCATCGCCCAAATCCTGAGTGCGGCCATGCTGCTGCGCCACTCTCTGGCAATGATCCAGGCCGCTGATGCCATCGAACAGGCCATTGATAAGGTCTTAAAGGCAGGCTATCGCACCGCTGACATCTGGCGTAAAGGATTTAAAAAAGTAGGCACTGCTGAAATGGGCGACCTGATCCTCTCCAAATTATAAACCGTGAAAACAGATCTTATGACTAACAATACTACTCATAAAAAAATTGCCATTATTGGCGCGGGCAATATTGGCACCTCAATTGCGCGGGGCCTGGTCAAATCAGGACAATTCCAGCCTACTCAAATTATCCTGACCCGCCGCCATAGCGAACAGCTGATAAAATATAAGCTGCAAGGCTTTGTTACTACCTCTGAAAATCAAAAAGCCATTCAAGAATCAGAATTTGTGATCCTGGCCGTAGAACCGCAACAAACCCGACCCGTGCTTCAGGAAATCGCTCCGGTCCTGAATCCCGATCACCATACCCTGATGTCAGTGGTGTCCGGACTGTCGATTGACGAGTTAAAAAAGGTCATCAAAAAGCGGGTGGATATTGTCCGAGTCATGCCCAATACCGCTATCTCCATCGGTGATTCCATGACCTGTCTAGCCGCGGAAGATCGCCAGGCCTCGGCTTTAAATATCGCTCAATCTATCTTTGATACGGTGGGCACAACCATCGTGATCGATGAGGAACAGATGAGCGCCGCAACATCCCTGGGAGCCTGTGGCATCGCCTTTTTTCTGCGTGCCATTCGGGCCGCCTCCCAGGGCGGTATTGAGATCGGTTTCCATGCGGATCAAGCCCTGAAAATTGCCGCACAGACTGCCAAAGGCGCAGCCAGTCTCATCAACGTTTTTAACAATCATCCCGAACAGGAAATCGATCGCGTGACCACACCGCGGGGCTGTACCATTGCCGGGTTGAACCAAATGGAACATGACGGCTTCAGTTCCGCCCTGATCAAGGGCATTCGCTTATCCGCGACCAAGGCAGCCGAGTTATACCGGGAAGATGGGTAAAAGCGTGTGGCACCTCGCAGAGTATCACGACCAG
>CAZXFH010000043.1:0-25440 GCA_964640055.1 uncultured bacterium
ATTGATAAATGAAAAAATAAAAAATTGATTTTTGGGCAAAAAAATATATACAGAATTATTTACCGACTCATTGAGCTTCCCGGGGACTTAAACTCTCAATGAACTGATTCCTGTCTGCTATTCCTCGTTTTCCCTTCCAGGTTACCGGTAAAACCGAGCCAGCCGGGAGAGCTGGTCGCTTACAAAAATCAGACTGGCCAGAAAAAATCCAATAAAGAAAGGTTGTATGTTCAGTAGGAAGTTGGGATTCGCCAGGGTATGCCGGCTAACCCCGATCAGATACCAACTGCATGTAGATAAAAAAGCAGTTAACATACAGATCACTGTAGCCGGTTTGCTCATCTTAAAGCGGGGGATCAGAGCGGCTAACAGGGGATAGATTAAGGTGGGAATGAAGAGGGTGCCCAGGGTATACCAGATTTTGACAATCGATGGGATCAGATAGATGATGACTATGGATAAAATAATAGAGACAATTAAGCCGATTTGTGAAAAGCGGTTTATATTACCCTTTGGTTTCAGGCGCCAGAGAATATCCCGTCCAAAGGTCACCGCTGCTAAAAAGGAAAAGGAATCCAGAGTTGACATTACCGCGGCCAATAATCCGGCAAAAAAGAGCCCCCTTAAAAAAGGTGGTAAAATGGTTTCACCCAGCAAGGGGAAGGCCATCATGGGATTAATATCCCGGAAGAGCGCCCGGGCATAGAGGCCGGAAATCGTGGTTAAGGCATCGAAGATCATCCAAAACAGGACTGCGCTAAGGATCCCGTATTTGGCCGTACGGGGACTTTTGGCTGCATAGCAGCGCTGATAAAATCCCGGATCGATAAAGGTCCACAGGGCAATAAAAAACCAGACGAACAGATATTGCAGTCCCTGACCGCCGGTTAAGGATAAGTGGCTGGCCGGTAAGTTGGTTTTTAAAAAGGAGCCACCCCCGAAGCGGGAAAAAGCGGCTATAACAACAATGATAAATCCCAAAAACATCAGGGAAAACTGTAACAGGTCGGTTTTTACCACTGATTGAAAACCACCCAAAAACACATAGAGTGTAGAAAAAAGCACGGCAATGGTCAGTGCCGGGATAAAAGAGATTCCCAAAAGCATTTTCAACAGGATGACCACCATCAATATATAAGGGGCAGGCGTTACCAGGATGAATACAAATAAACTGCCTAGACCACCGGCTGCTTTACCGTAATGTCGATAAAGCTGATCCGGGATTGTATAGAGCTGGGTTTTTTGTATTTTCGCCGCCAGGAACAATGCAAACAGAATGGCAAAGATATAGTAGGGTAATGCTTGTGTAAACCAGTTCAGTAAACCATAGCGATAGGTAAATTCACCAATTCCCAGCACGCCACCGTACCAGGTTGAGACCAGGGTAGCGGTAAAGGCGGGTAGCGAGAGGCGCCGTCCGGCTAAAAGATAGCTGTCAATGTTCCACTGCTTGGAAGTTTTGGCGTATCTCAAGCCCAGGAACAGCAGACCAAACAGATAGGCGATGATAATGCCATAATCAACAGGAGCTAATTGCACGGAATTCATGGGCTATCAGATATTTTGAAAAGCAGTAATTGTCCTTTGCTCAGACTGATCATTATCCGGTGAGCAAGGGCCTGATTACTGACCCCCTGCGAGCCCGGTTTTAGAGTTTCCTGCTGCAGAGCGAATTTTAAGTCGCGGGTGGTAACCCCTTCTGCCACAGGAAAGGCAAATAAGGAGATCATTTGACCCGGAGCCGTCTTGATAAGATGTTGACCCTTTTTCAACAGTAGAATTTCACTATTTGGAGAATACAAGGAAAAACCAAGCTGAGCGCTGTATTTTTGCACCAGCTGGAAGCTGGTAAAACTCTGATCGATACGGTCACCAACCGCCCCCAGTAAGATGATATGCTGGTAGTTGTGGTCAATTAAATAGAGGATCGCTTTTTCCAGATCGTTATTATCTTGGGCCGGGATTTTCTGAATAGCGACATGGGCCTTGTTGTAATAGGCCATGGTCTCCCGGTCAATGGAGTCCATATCCCCCATAATAATATCAGGCAGTATTTTCAGTTCGCGAGCTTTTTGGGCTCCTCCGTCAGCACAAAGAATAAAAGAGGCTTGCACAGCGATTTTTTTGATCTTATTTTTAGAGGGATAATTACCATTAGCCAGTACCAGGGCCGTGGATGATCTGTCAATATTTTTATTATAATCTTGTGCTGACATCTGCTATAATCCGATTGGTTAACAAAGCAAGGTATGTATTCCGGCTAAAATATTTTCAAATTGTGCTGCTGCATCCGTTTTTTGAATTTTTCCTGATCAATGGCAAAGGATAATTTTTTTGCGTTTTTTTCCACTCCATTTTGATAATCTCGGGAGCGGAAATATTTGATCAAAGGACGTTTTAACGGCAAAACCAAGTAGTCTGGTTTCCATTCCAGTTGCTGGCCGCTTGATCGGTGTACGATACATTCAAAATTGGCTGCCCAGGCCACTTTATAGAAAGAGTCCTGACTGAGCAGATCCCGTTGGATGGCCTGTATGATCGCATGTTTGCGAGGGGTGATAAACAGAAAGGCGCTTCCAAACATTAGAGCGGTATGTAAAAAATGGGGCTTATTGACAATGCCATCCAGACCCAGGCGGCGGGTTAATATGATCAGGAGTTCCAACAGGTGTTTTCCCAATCCCAGCCCGGGATGGGATTGACCGGGGAGCCGGGGACGTTTTGGTGAGAAACTTGCGCGGGGATTTTGTAACAGCAGCCATTCAATTTGCAGTAGATTGGGGGTAATATCAGGAAAATCTATAGCGGAGTCTGCCTGGAATTGTAGCGGGCCTTTTTTAGCGACCAATTCACAGATAACATTATCGGTACAAGGTGAGCCATTGTATATGTACAGCCGGTGTATATGCGGGTCACTGGTATCAATTTCAATTGAAATTTTGGTCAACTCCCGGATTGCCAGACGATCTAGTAATTCAAATTGTTCCAGGATATTATATAAACCCTTCTTACTGAGCAGCCCTAAAAAGAAATCCGTAGTCGGCTTAACCCGTCCGTCGGAAAAGAGATTATCCAGGGACAGATCATTTTCAGCGGCTCCCTCCTGGAGATCGGCCAGCGTTAGTTTACGGGCAATTTTATTATAATGGCGTCTGAGTTTGGACATCTCGCGTTTAACTTGTCATTTAATGGTTATCTTAGGCGGCTTTTGCGGAATTATTTCACCGATCACCTGGGCTGCAGGGATTCCTTTTTGATGCAGATCCCGGATAAAATTTTTCTGCTCAGCCGCTGGCAGAGTGATTAATAATCCCCCTGAGGTTTGGGCGTCATTCAGTATAATTTTTTGGGTATCAGTTATGTTTTTCCCCCATTCAACGCTAGGGGCGGTAAATTTTTGATTGGCTTTGGTCCCTCCGGGGATTACCCTGCGCCGCACAAAATCGGCCACACTGCTGAGGACCGGCACTTGCCCGACATTTATAAGCGCAGAACATTGGCTGGCCTTTACCATTTCCAGCAAGTGCCCCACAAGTCCAAAACCCGTGATATCCGTGCAGGCATGGCAGGGATACCGAGCAGCAACTTCGGCGGCTGCCGCATTCAACTCCGCCATTAAGGAAACGATCTCGCCCGTTTGTTGCTTGTTCAGCAAGCCTCTTTTCAGGGCGGTGGAGAGCACGCCGCTGCCTAGTGGTTTCGTAAGTACCAGGATATCTCCTGCTTGTGCTGTGCTATTTTTTAACAATTTCTCCGGATGGGCCGTGCCGATCACCGCCATACCGAATTTAGGTTCATTGTCTTCCACCGTATGACCGCCCAGGATTGCGATGCCGGCTTTCTGGGCGATTTCCTGGGCGCCGGCTAATATCTGTTCCAGTACAGCCAGGGGCAGACGTTCTTCCGGAAAGGCCGTGATATTCAAGGCAAATAACGGTTTAGCGCCCATGGCATATATATCGCTAAGCGAATTGGCCGCGGCAATACGCCCGAAATCAAATGCATCATCCACTACCGGCGTGAAAAAGTCAACTGTCGCTACCAGAATTGTCTCCGGAGACAGGGGATAGACCGCTGCATCGTCAGCCGTTTCAAAGCCGACCGTATCCGGAGTGAGCGCTGACCGTTGCATCATTTTTTGTAACACTTTTTCCAGGGTCTGGGGTCGGATTTTACAGGCACATCCCAGACCGTGAGTATATTGAGTCAATTTGATATCAGCAGTCTGTGTAGTTATAAACCGGGGTTGTTCTGTACGTTGCAACTGTTTTACCGCGCTGATTATTTTCTCAGTTGCGATCTTGATCTCCGCGTTTTGTGTGGTTTTACCCACTGAAAAACGAATACTTTGCAGCGCCCTCTCATTGGAGAACCCCATGGCTTGCAAGACATAGGAGGGTTCGATCGCATCGGCATGACAGGCAGCACCGGCCGAAGCCGCCACCAGTGGTGTTTGAGAGAGCAGGGTATTGGCATTGACGCCCGGGAAGTAAATATTAGCCGTATTTGGCAGCCGCTTTTCAGGATGGCCGTTTAATTTTATGTCTGGAAGCGCCCTTTTTAACTTTTCCCAGAGTTGCTCGCGCAGCTGCAACTGCTGTTTGATATGGGTTTTTGTATGATGATGAAAAACTTCAGCCGCCTGGCCTAAACCCACTATTTCCAGAACATTCTCTGTGCCCGGACGCAAGCCCTTTTCATGGCCGGCGCCATGCAACAGGGGTGCCAGCTGTATACCAGAGCGGATATACAGAGCGCCAATTCCCTTGGATGCGTTCATTTTGTGTCCTGCCAGAGAGAGCAGATCGATCCCTAACTGCTGAACATCCACCTCGTGCTTGCCCACGGCCTGGGCGGCATCAGTGTGCAAGGGAATATTGTGCTCCTGTGCCATTCCGGCAATGTCGGCCACCGGTTGCAGAGTGCCAACTTCATTATTCGCCAGCATGATCGTGATCAGCATCGTATTCGTACGCAGGGCCGAGCGTATCTCCTCAGGATCAATGATACCAAACTCATCCACAGGAGCATAGGTAATGTCATACCCCTTATTTTCCAGATACTTGCATACCGCCAACACAGCCGGATGTTCTATTGCGCTGGTAATAATGTGGCCGCCGGGGTACTGTTCCGCGATGCCCCTAATGGCCAAATTATTGGATTCACTGCCTCCGCTGGTAAAGATGATTTCTTCGGAATGGCAATTTAGCAGCGCTGCCACCTGATCCCGGGCCTTTTCCACGGCGGCGCGGCTTTTTTGTCCATACCAATGGCTACTGGAAGGATTGCCAAACCCCTGACGTAGATAGGGAGTCATGGCTTCAATAACTTCCCTTAGCAGGGGAGTACTGGCATTATGGTCTAAATAGATGGGACGCATTATTTTGTGTTCGTTTTTTGATTGTTTTAAGAATTATGGATAATAACAAAATCCATATGTATGTCGAATTTATAAAGTGTCAAAACCAAAAAATTCTGTTCTCTTATTCATAGATTCTCAATTAACAGAGTCAAATCCATACCAGCAGCAGAATGGGTCAGGGCACCACAGGAAATGACATCCACGCCGCTGAGTGAATATTCAGTGATTCGCTGCCGGGTAATATTACCCGATGCCTCAAAAAGGACTTGGTTATATAAATCCTCAGATTTGACCTCTTCAAGCAATATATTGATTTTATCCGCTGTAAAATGGTCGAACATAATAACTTTAGGTAAATTTTTATCCAGGGTCCTGTAGATTTCGAGAATCTGCCAGAATTCGTTTTCCGTACTGACTTCGACCTCGACAAATCGCAGGTTGGGATTGTGCTGACATAATTCGGCGATAATATTTTTCAGCTTGTATTTATCTGCGGCGGATTTTATCAAACTTAAATGGTTTTCTTTTAGCATAACAGCATCGTCAAGGCCCAGCCGGTGACTCAGACCACCGCCGCTTTGGATAGCGCGTTTATCCCAATAGCGCCAGATCGTTTTGCGGGTGCCGATAATGAAACAACTGCGGCAACGCAACTGTTGTACATATTGATACGTCAGGGAAGCGATCCCGCAGAAGCGCTGTAAGATATTCAGGATGGTTCTTTCCACAGCCAGAATAGCGCCTATTTTTCCGGTCAGAGTTAATAGCACATCACCGGAATTAATACTGTCACCGTCCATATGATCGGTGTGGGCGATGATACCGCGCGTCTGCAACAGGTAGATACTTTCCTTCAAACCAGCAGCAATACCGTTAGCTTTTGACATTATTTTAGCCCGTACCTTTCGGGCATACAGCTCCCGGGGATACTGGGATACATCACCCTGCCCCAGATCCTGCTTCAGATAGTGGTTAAATAATTTTTTGGAATACTGTTTATAAACCGGTTTTTCCAGGGTCAGACTTTCCCGGGCATCAAAACAGTTAATGATTTTTTCTGTGCGTTGCATGCGCTTTATCTTTTATGATTCACTTTGGCACTGAATAATGTAACCCATAATTTTCACATTATCACCTGAAAATTATGATCGCATAACACTAAAATCGGGTATGCTCCGAATTTTTGATCAATCTATTATACCCCTGTTTTTTCTTTGCCACCTTGTATTTCAAAAATTCCACATCGGTTTCCACCAGTTTTATGTTTGGAAAATGATGAATGAAATTAATATCTTTAGGTTCTGAAAGGATCTCAATATATTCTTTTCAGCGGAGCCACATAAATATGAATTTTAGGGAACAATTAACAGAAAAAACCTGGCTGATTGATGGCCTGAAGGAAAAAGGCCTTCAGCAGTCTGTCAGCGATTCTGGAAAGCCTCTTTATCTGTATAATTTGACCCATCCCGATAGAGTGCGTGAAATCTACGCTGCTTATTCTCAGGCCGGCGCCGAGCTATTGATCAGTAATACCTACCAGGCCCTGCGGCCGGCATTAAAATCCTGTCAAGCTGTGGATTACCTGACACAGCTGAATATCCAGGGCGTCCGCTTGGCACAGCAGAAAGATAGACCTCAAAAACCAGTCCTTGGAACAGTGGGCCCGGCTGACTTGGATATCGTGCCCTGGGGGCCGGTCGCTTTTGATGAAGCAGTTGCGGTTTACCAGGAACAAATCAAGATTTTGATAGCCGAAAAAGTTGCCGCCCTTTTTTACTATGGTTTCGCGGATATTCAAAACCTGAGGGCGGCGGTCATCGCCGCCCGGAAGGTCAGCGATGATATACCTTTGATCACCCTGGCCACTTTTGATTCCCACGGTAAACTACAAAGCGGTACCGATGTGGCTACTTACAGTACGATCTTAACCGGGCTGAATGTTGATGTTCTGGGTGCTAATCACGCCGCTGTTTCCCTGAGTGTACGGAATAATATCAATAGACCAGTAGTCAGTTTAACTGGCCGGGAGCCCGATTCCTCCTCCATCGAAGGGCAACTGCAAGCCGGAATACAGCTATTTTGCTGTTCTGCGGATATACTACCTGACGGAATTAAAAAAGTCTCCCAACTGATCTCCGGAAAAAAAACTTCTGTGCCGGATAAAAAATTTCCCCTGCGAATCAGCAGTGCCACCACTACCCTGGAGATTGGAACCGGTTTGCCCTTTGTCAAAGTAGGAGAGCGGATTAATCCCACCGGCCGGAAGTTGCTGGCTAAATCCCTGGCTGAGCAGGATACCGCACTGATCCTGAAAGATGTATATGCTCAAGAAGCGGCCGGTGCCCATGCCCTGGATGTGAATGTGGGCGCCCCGCTGGTTAATGAGCAGGTCATGATGCAGAAAGCCCTTATCGCAATTCAGGAAGTGATCCCCTTACCTCTGGTCATAGACAGTACCAATCCTGCTGTCATTGAAACCGCACTTAAATGCTATGCCGGCAAAGCCCTGGTGAACAGTCTCAATGGTAAGGAAAAACAGTTGGCGCAATTAATTCCGCTGGTACGCAAATATGGCGCCGCCTTTATCGGTTTAACTATTGATGAGTCCATTTTGGGTGACGCCGACCGAAAATTACAGATCGCCAAATATATTCTAAAGGCCTGTAAGGACCATGGCCTGAGTCGGGAGCATATCATTATTGATACCGCTGCCATGGCGGTTGCCACCGGTCCTGATACTGCCCCGGAAACCCTCAAGGCTATCCGAAAAATCAAGGACACTCTGGCAGTGCCGGTTATATTAGGCATAAGCAATATCTCATTCGGATTACCCCGCCGCTCTCTGGTACATAATACCTTTTTATCTCAGGCCATGTCATGCGGACTGGATGCAGCTATTATTAATCCTTTGGACACTGATGTGCATGCCACTATCGCTGCGGCCAGTTTATTATGCGGAAGAGATCCTCACGGACTTAAATATATCGATTATTTTCGCAAGCAATTACCTAAGATGGAAAATTGATTCCAAAGGAGTCAACATGGATAAGCCAGCCTTTTTAGATTATCTGGCAGATCATATTGTGCTGTTTGACGGTGCTATGGGCACCCAATTGTATGCCCGCGGCATCTATATCAATCGCTGTTTTGATGAGATCAATCTCAGTAATCCTGCTTTGGTAAAGGAAATTCACGCCAAGTATATTGCCGCCGGGGCGGATGTTATTGAAACCAATACTTTTAGCGCCAATCGTATCAAATTGGGGCGGCACGGGCTGGCCGAAGATGTATCCAAAATAAACCTCAAGGGCGCGCAGCTGGCTAAAGAAGCGGCCGGGGATCAGATCTGGGTAGCCGGCTCAGTGGGCCCTTTGGGAGAACGTCTGGAGCCCTGGGGGACAATTTCTGCATCGGCGGCCAAAGAGATTTTTCAGGAACAGATTAAGGCTCTGGTTAAGGGGCGAGTGGATCTTATTATCCTGGAGACTTTCTATGATTTTAAAGAGATCCACCAGGCCTTTTTGGCAGCCAAGGAAGTATGTGATCTGCCGGTTATTGTGCAAATGACCCTGGATGAACAGGGGGAAACCCTCTACGGGATCAAGCCGGCTAAAATTGCCGCCGAGTTATCCAGCTGGGCTCCGGATGTGATGGGCTTGAATTGCAGTGTGGGACCGCAAATTATGTTAACAGCACTGGAAGAGATGGTCAGAATTACCCATATTCCGCTGTCTGTGCAGCCCAATGCCGGCTTTCCCCAGGATATCGACGGTCGAAATATTTATCTTTCCTCACCGGAGTATATGGCCGAATATGCGCGCCGTTTCGTAAAGGCCGGGGCTAAACTTGTTGGAGGATGTTGCGGAACTACCCCTGAACATATCCGTGCCATGCGCAGTTTTATCAAGTCAGTCGCTCCCCACGCCAAACAGATTACGGTTAAATCTGTCAAGGATCGTAAAACCACCCAAAAACCAATACCCTTTGAGCAGAAGTCCAGTTGGGCTAACAAAATTGCGCAAGAAAAATTTGTAATTAGTGTGGAAATGGTGCCTCCGAAAGGCATTGATACCAATCAGTGTATTTCAATTGCCAATCAACTGGCTGCTAAGGGCGTTGACGCTATCAATATTCCCGATGGACCGCGGGCTTTATCAAGAATGGGATCCGTCTTTTTGGGCAAAGCACTGCTGGATCATACCGCGCTGGAGCCCATCCTGCATTATACCAGCCGGGATCGCAATCTATTAGGCATCATGTCGGATTTCCTGGGGATCCAGGTTTTGGGAATTCGCAATTTATTATTGATCACCGGTGATCCGCCTAAAATGGGGGATTATCCCGATGCCACGGCTGTTTTTGACATTGACTCCATTGGTTTGATCAATTTGGTCAATCACCTCAATCGTGGCATTGATATTGGGGGAAATTCGATCGGTGAGCCTACAGAATATGTGCTTGGTGTGGGCGTCAATCCCGGCGCCACCGATTGGGAATACGAACTGGACCGACTAACCCGTAAAGTGGATTCCGGAGCGGAATTCATTATGACGCAGCCTATATTCGATACAGAACGATTTCATCGTTTTTTGGATAAAATTGAAACCTATGGTCTTCCGGTTGTGGCCGGGATTTGGCCCCTGGTCAGTATTCGTAATGCAGAGTTTATGAACAATGAGGTGCCGGGTGTGGTTGTCCCAGAAAAAATCATGCAGCGGATGCGGGCTACCCGGACAAAACAAGCCGCCCGGGAGACCGGCATTGACATCGCCCACGAAACGATTCGAGAAATATATCAACGCATCGTCGGTGTACAAATCGCAATGCCGTTTAATAAAGTAGATTATCCGCTCAAGATAATAGAGGCCGTACAGGAATTATCGCCTGGTTAGTTTCCGCATCCCCATACAATAAATACCGTGAAATAAAAAAGGATCATGATTGCCAGGGCAAATAGTGTGAACTTAGTCCCGGGACGCATATATTTTTTCCGTTTGAAGTATACCTTTTTTTTCTTCTTCTGGGGTTGATTCTTTTCATTCATAAATAGTACCGAACTTTGTTACTTTTAGGACTAATATCATCTTTATTATAGTAAGAATCAAGCATTTTCGCAAAGGATTTAATTTCTGTAAGTGTAAAAAAACTTATTATTTATTGAATATGGCCTGCTTGGTATCTGATATAAATAATTGGTGCTTCGCTTGAAATTAGGAAGCTGACGGTTGGATCCGAATTTATGACACCGCTCAACGTAAGCAAATTTGGATGTTGCTAAGTTTGATTTGGATAAAAACAGTACCGATGATAAACTGGGGCTACGTATTATGCTTGATTCTGTCAACGAATAAATCTATAATTCAGAGAACATCACATTGAATTATGGATGTCTATATGTAAATTATATCATCGCTCGTTTTTTTAGTCCTTTAGCCCATGAAACTTAATTTTAAAACGATTTCCCTCTTATTTGTTGCTCTCTGTCTGTTGCTGTTAGTATTCATTGTGGATGCTACCTTCTACCATGTTCCTTCCTTTATTAAGATGTACAATTACGAGCGGGAACTGGCGCTTCTGATTGCTTTTCTGTGTATCTATACCTTTATTAATAATCAATTCAGCAATCGCGTGATTGAGATAAGGACACTGGTATTTTTCCTGGCCGGGAGCATTTTTGCCATTTTTCTGGGATTGGTTTTGCCCAGTTTAATCTTAAGGGATTCCCTGACTCTCTGGAATAATAACCCTTTTCTGGCAGAATATCCGCTTACCTGGAATATCACATCCAGCAGCATAGCTGTTTTTGTCACCATATGCTCCCTGATAATCCTGGCGGTGATCAAGCGTTTAACTGAATATCATCCGGGCCGCTACCAGCGCTTACTTTTTCGTTTAGCCCAACTGATGTTCGTGCTGATTATTCTCATTTATAATTTATCTGAAAACCGCTATGAATTTAAACCCCTGAGTCGCAACCTGCCGTTAGCAGCCTATTATCAATGGGGACTCATGGGTGTCACCGGATTTGTCTTTTTCTTGAATACCGTCAAAATGCGCTGGATCGATTACCTGGACTCTAAATATAAATGGATAATATTCTTTGGTTTCCTGGGGGGACTCCCCTTCACCGTATATCTTTTTATCTCAAAATTTATTACGATCATATTTGCTTATAGTGTCTCAGTTAAGGGCTTTGTGCTTTCCATGCTGGGTTTCATCAATATTTTTCTATCAGTTAACTTAATTAAAGTAATCATCCGATTGCCGGGTATTTATCATCAGGAAAGATCGGTTAAGGAGATCCATTATCTGCATAAGATTAATGAGCTGATTCATGGTCGCATCGATAGCCGCCGGGGAACGGAATCTGTAGTGCAGGCTTTAATGGAATTAGTTCAAGCTGATGCTTGCGGGATAACCTACCAGACCACGTTCCCGGAAGGGACCGATACGCAGACCATTGCCAATATTAATATCATCAAACCGGCCCTGCAGCTAATTGACAAGCAGCTGCGAAAGTATATCACTCCGGAGGAGAACAGCCTTTTAATCCACGATACGACGCGGGATGCTAAAATTGATTGGAGCCCTTTTCAGCAGAGTTGGCGCTCTGTCATTGCTGTGTCAATCACTGCATTAGGCGGGCAAGTCTATCATTTATATGTTTTTAAACGGATTCCCTATGCCTACCGCTCAGAGGATCTGCGGACCGCCCGGACCTTTTTGATGCAGCTCTGTATGTTAAGGCAGCAGTCGTCGGAATCCCCCCAGGAATTAACAGCAAAGGCCTCTTCATCCTTAATAGCGTCAGGCCGTGAAAAGGAGAAAGAACAAACCAGCCGAGCGGAAGAAAAAAGTAGCTATCGGCTGGATTGTTTACAACTGAACGCCGCGAATAGAGTTGCTAGCCTGGTGGAGCGGTTTTCTATACCAACCGGCGAGGAAGCGATTATATTCGCACAGGTCAGGGGAGGGGATAAGACCTCACGGGCGGCCTTCTTTAACAAAGTTATAGGAGGACTCAAGGCCCTTTTAAAGATTGAATCCCGATCAAGCGAGATAGTCGCAAGGCTTCATGAAATTTATGGCCGGAAACACAAACAAGGATGTTGCCTGACAGGAATATATCTGTTTAAAATAAAAAATGCCCGCCTTCAAATAGCGGGCCATGATAATTGGCAGTTGCTCCACTTTCTTGCTGATCGTGGAGACCTTAACTTTTATGATTCAGCATCCGGTCGGAAAAATTATCCTCTCCTGAAACTAAAAAAACACGATATCATGATATGTTTGAATTATATTCCCGAGCGGATGGCGCCGGAGCTATGGGAAAAAACATTATTTGAATCCAGAAAACAACCTATGCAATCTTTAAAAATACAACTTGAAAAATACCATCAAGATCTGTTTTCATCCCTATCAGAGACCCCGCCAGCGCTCCTAATAATGCATATTGATTGATTTATAAATTGTAAAGATAAAGATGGGGGGTTTTTGGAAGGGGAGCTGGGAGATTATTATTCTACAGGATCGGATATATATATTAAGGGTTCTTTTTCCAGATCAATGGTGGTGGTTTTATCCAGTTTTTCTCCATCCGGAGTAGTCAGCACTTCCACCACTGGCCGGATAGGGCGGGTTTTATTGACGGAAATCACCTGGGCTATCTCACCGGTATTCAATTTCACCATGCTGCCAACCGGGAACATAGAGATCACATTGATGAAGGCGCGGATGATTTTGGGATTGAATTTTTTAGATAAATTTTCAATGATCTTCTGGATTGCCCGGTAGGGAATGTAACCTTCCCGGTAGGACCGGCCGTGTACCAGTGCTTCAAATACATCGGCCATGCCGACTATTTTGGCATATTCCGTGATTTCGGGGCCTTTTAGTCCTTGTGGATAACCGCTCCCATCTTCCCGTTCTTGCTCCTGGTAAGCGGTTTTAAACACATAGGGATAATCTTTTTTCAGGTGTTTGAGCAGTTCCCTGCTGTAATCAGGATGTTTTTTAATGGTCGCAAATTCCGTGTCAGATAACTTGCCGTGTTTAAAAATAATACGGTTAGGAATCTTGGTCATTCCCACATCATGCAAAAGGGCTGCTTGGGCCAGTTGATGCTGATGCTTCTTGTCATATTTCAGTCCGATACTGATTTTTAAGGCGATGATCGCCACATTAACGGAGTGAGATACAATCCAGGTGGCATATCTTTTATGACTGAAGGCTTTGGTAAACAGGTAATCGGTTTCATAAACCGCTTCGCACAATTCCGGGATGACTTCCAATAGGGGATTAGGATCGATCGGCTTCTCTTGTTTGATATCGTTAATAACTTTATTAAAAATTTTGTGCAGGCGCATATATAACTTGTTACAGTAAGTAGCATCGTATTGCACCGCTCCTCTGGTTTCCAGGCTGGCCTTTTCGGTTTCAGACGCTTTCTCCTTGTCCTCGACAGCCGTTTTTTTAGGAGCAGATGCTGCAGATGACTGAGTAGAAGTCTCTGGCTCTTTTTTGGAAGGCTTGGGGGGCTGGAATATTTTATCTGATATCTTATCCTCCGTACCCTGGCTGCCTTCCTCTTTTTTGGAAGAATCCCTATCTTCACCGGATCCCATACCCTTTCTTAATGCAGATGTAATGGCGTCCAGACCGCTAAATGAGGCGGTTTTATGCTTCTTCTGCTCCTCTTTGGATGCAGCTTCCTTTTCCTGATCTTGATTATCCCCGGAGTAGGAAAAAGACTTTATTAAATCATGCATTTTTGGCATTTTTTATTCCTCTGAATCGATAATGCCCTGGATTAAGTCACCATCGATTTCTGATACATGCTGTCCATATCCGATCACCAGACTAAGATCGCAAATATTATTGATCGTGCGCGGCGTGCCTTTGGAATAGTCATATATTTTTTTTAAGGCTTCTGCGGTAAAAAGAGGCTCTTCGCGCCCGGCGACATTTAAGCGATAATTAATGTATTGAACGGTCTCTTTATAGTCAAACCTTTTCAGATGGTAACGGATAGATATGCGCTGATTTAACTGCGGTATCTTTTTGATGGTATCGCGCAGCTCTGGTTGGCCGACCAGGAAAAGAGTCAGTAAAAAACGGTCATTTAACTGAAAGTTCAGTAGCAATCTCAATTCTTCATAGGTTTCAATATCGTTAATTACCTGAGCTTCATCCACAATGATCAGGGTATGTTTGTTATTTCTAACGCTGGCAAATAAAAAATCATTGAGGATATGCAACATGTCCACGCGGGTTTTGGACTCTGTGTCCAGTTCAAGTTGATATAAAATTTCTTGGACCAGTTCGTCTGCTTTCCAGCGCGGATTGGTCAGAAAAGCAATATTAAACTGGTCTGTAGAGAGTTCTTTGACCAAGGTATGCATCAACAAGGTCTTACCACAGCCATATTCCCCGGTCAGGAGAGCCGCGCCTTTTAATCCCTGAATCGCATACAATAAGCGCATTAGGGCTTCATCATGCTCACTGGAATGATATAAGAATTCCGGGTCCGGTGAATTTTCAAATGGCTTTTTTTCTAACTCCCAATATTCCTGGTACATTCAATTTCCTCTCAAATTACCATAACTTGTAAATTTAATGATAATTACTGCCTTAATAAAGTGATTTTTTAGATCATCCGTTTTTCTCTATATATATTAAAAAGGAAGTGATTAAGACAAAGATCGTAACACCGATTATTAAAGCCACGAGACTTTCAAACAAGGTACCCTTGACGATAAGTATGGATAATAACCCCATGATAATTGTCAGGAGCGTCAGCACACTGACTACTGCTTTTGATGATAAGCCAGAGGCCAGAATGCGATGGTGAAGATGATCTTTGCCGGCGTATTTCAGGAATTCATAGACATTATGAACTTCTTTGCGGTAGATTCGCACAATACTGGTTAAGGTCATATCCGTGATCGGCACGGCCAGTAAAATCACCGGAATGGTCAGATCCACACTTTTATGTTCCCCCCAGGTGCCGTAAATCGCCAGGGCCGCAATGGTAAAACCGATAAAAGTGCTGCCGGTATCTCCTAGAAAGATCAGCGCGTTATTTTTATATCGGAAATTATAAGGAAAAAATCCCAGGATGGCTCCGAAAAGGATAATACTTACAAGCGCCATGTAATATTTTAAGCCCATCAGGGCCACAATTGTAAAAAAAAGGGTTACCACCAGGGCGATACTGGCCGCCAGTCCGTCCAGTCCATCCAAACAATTAAAGGCATTGGTAATACCCAGTACCCATACAATTGTCAGAGTTGCGGATATAATATATCCCCAGGCAGTGTTCGGCAGAAAAGAAAAAATAATGCCATGGTAGATTAAAACCAAACAGGCTGCCAATTGGCCGATTAATTTTAATCCGGCGGAGTAGGGCTTGATATCGTCCAATACCCCAATAAAACAAATTAGTAGAGCTGACCAAAAAAGGCCCTGGAATTCCCGCGATGGTGTTGTGATCAGGTTTAATCCGATAAAAAACCCTAAAAAGATGGCTAATCCACCAATGGTAGGGGTCACTTTTTTATGAATATGCCGTCCCCCGGGATCATCGGTGATCTGCAGGAGCAGGGCCAGTTTATAAAAGAGCGGAATGAGACCATAGGAAATGGTATAAGTGACCACAGCGTAAAAGAGTGATTCCTTCAGGGGCGTCAAAGTGGGATTAATGGTCCGATATAAATAGAGTAATGCCAGTGAGACTATTAGGGATAATGAGCGCCATAGAATCCGGTTATTTTCACCCATATTGATCCACTATTTTTTGTAAATAATTCTTGATCCGGTCGATTTCCCCGCGGGTAAGATCGGGATAAAGCGGAATTGATACCTGGCTTTGCCAGGCCCTCTCTGTATTTTTAAGCCGGGTTCCTTCATAATATAGATGCAGGGGTTTGAATATCGGTCTCCGTAAAGTGATGCCCTTTTGTTGGGCTTGATTCATTAGGGTGTCTGGATCACCTAAAAAACCGGCAATGCAACGGAAATAATTAGGCTTGGAATCAGCGCTGACCTTGGGAATCAATAGCCTGTCCTTTAAAATTGGATTATATTCAGCAATAATCTCCTGGCGACGTTGCATGAAATGAGGTAACTTATTTAACTGTGTCAGAGCAATATTGGCGGTTATATCGGTCATCTTGGCGTTAAAGCGCAGCCGTAAGCTATCCTGTTCGTCGTATTGCCGTAAGTCCCGTATTCTGGCGGCTATTGATTGGGAATCGGTCAACACGGCTCCCCCCTCGCCGGCACCAATCATTTTTGTGGCGTAAAAAGAAGTGATGCTTATATCGCCGTACGCACCAACCGGTTTTTGTAGTAGGGTGGCCCCGATGGCCTGGGCGACATCCTCAATTAAAGGTATGCACAAAGCTGAAAGCGCGGTTATCTGGCCGGGCTGACCGAACATATGTGGAAATATAACCGCCTTGGTCCGGGCCGTGATATTTTCCCGGACCTGATCGGGATCCAGATTATAGCTGTAGTTTTCAATATCAACAAATACCGGGGTGGCATCCACGGATTTTACCGCGTGCCACAGAGCCGAGCAAGTATAGCTGGGAATAAGGACTTCATCACCGGGACCAATGTTCAACCCTAAAAGTGCCAGGGTCAGGGCCATGGTTCCCGAAGAAACTGCAATACAGTAATTTTTTTGCATTTGTTGGGCCAGCTTTTTTTCCAGTAAGCGTACCCTGGCACCCTGTACAAGCTGACGGCTGCGGATTACTGCGGTCGCCGCTGCCAGCTCTTTTTCGTCAAAGCTAGGCCGATTATGTGGAATAATTTTCATATATTGATGAATAGTCTCAAGGCTTGAAAGGCCTCTGCATAGGGAACCCGCGCCTGTACACCCCGGAAACGGGCATTGGAACAGGCAATATCAATGATTGATAGATCAGTGATATTGGTTTTTGTGACCTGGGAAGCGTGAGCTTTGAGTAATTTCTCCTTTATATTCAGAAATTTTTCCCCGATGTCCACATAGACACTGGGTTGAAAGTGTTGTGTTGTGGGGGTTTCATAGAACAGGACATTGCGAATATAGCGGGTTGCCGAAATGGTAATGGCCGCCGTATGACGATGATCCTGATGGGTGTCGTCGGTAAAATTGACCAGCGTAAGGTTGGGGTTGACCTTTTTTATCGTATCCTCGAATGCCGTAATTATTGATTTATTGACCTGAATACGAGTATCTTTATAGCCACCCCAAAATACATCCTTGGCCTGCATGATGTGCTGAGCCACCTCCTGTTCTTGCCTTCTCTTTTCGGGACTACCACCGGCAGAACCATAAGTAAGAATATATAAAAAGATATCATGCCCGTTGGCCGCATACTTGGCCAGGGTGGCGCCGCATCCGATTTCAATATCATCGGGATGGGCCCCGACCGCCAGCACACTCATTTTTTTTACTTTGTGTATCATGTAATGCCTCGTTTGATAATTTCCAAACTCTGTGGACCATGGTTTAAGAGTAAATCCAGGGTTGTCAGATGACTGATGAAATCACCATGCAACTGCTGGTATTGTGGATGGTCGTAGCTTTGGAACTCCAACTGGATATCATGTCGGGGAAATAAAGACTGATCCAAATAATTCTGCCCGCCGGACCCGGACAGATAGGTATCCGCACCCACGATTTTACATATTTGAACCAAACGCTCATCCGCGGAAAGGCTATCGGCAGCAGATAGACCGGTTAACCGGGAAGCAATGCTTGTCTCAGTGGCGATGGTCAGTGTCGTCATCAGCCAGTGAATGATTTTGATATTAAAATCCGCCAGATACTCCCAATCTCGATTATAAAGCGCCTCTAACTCTGGAAAGTATTGACTGAAATAAGGCGCTTTACCGTAATAGGTTTTAAAGGTCTGCAGGTGTTTGTGTTTCCACTTTTCCCGGTTATTGATCTTAACATCCTTTATATCCTGACCAAAATTATGGATAACCGGAACAGTCAGCCATTTTCCGCCCTGGTCTGTTTTTATTTTATTGCGGTTTTGCCACTCATTTTTTTTAAATTGCACATTATCCAAAAAAACAAACAGGTCGGCTTGCAGGATTTTGGCAAAGTATCCCAGCCAGGGAAACGCTTGCGGTTGGTGAATCGCACAGATCATGGTTGACAGCTCATTCCTTTATTTTTTAAGATTGACTTGTTTGATCATCAAATAAAGTGCTGCTGAAAATGAAGACAAAGGATTATTCAATGGTTTATTAAGGATTAATAATCGATCTGCTTTGCTGAAAAAATTAAAAGTTTTCCAGACTTGATAAATTTAAGGTAAATATTTAGGTTAAGCAGTGAAAAAATGAAAAGGAGGACGCTCGCATGGCCATTATCATTAAAGGTTCCATTCTGGCAGCTGTCGTTTCTGTAATCTTAGGCGTAATTTCCAGAATCACCCTGACGCCCTTTTTTGTTGAGGCGCAGGCCTATCTGGATTTTGCGCAATTTTGTTTGTTGATCGCCACCACTTTTCTGCTTTATAAAATCGCCTATAAAGTTGAAGGATAATGCTTCCCTTCATTGGTTGGCTTAATAGGTTATTTTTTTACAAAGATGGGATTGGTCACCAGATTGATAAATGACCGGCCCACATAGATCCGGTAATAACACATCCCGTCCGGAACATTATCATCTACGATCCATTTATCCAAGGAGCCGCTGAAATTCATCTGGTCGAGCAGCCGTTCATTACGGTATAGTCTGACCGTATGGGTTTTATGACTGTTCACCGTATGCATACTGATATGCATTGCTATGGGCGCCCGGGCTGAAATATTCAGCGTCTCTCCGATAAAGGCGGAATTTTCAGTATACATATCATAAATTGAAAAGTCGTCCAGCAATAATTCATCGCCAATAAAATCCCGGGTCGCATACATGCGGCCGGCTTTAAGGGCTTCCAGAACACCTGGCCGAGTGGCCTCTCTCACAAATAAAAAAGTATTGGTTTCGTTGATCAGATCCAGATTATTGGATTCCTCAAAATCCAACTCTCCGATCGCCCAGATCGGTTTGCGCCGCACCCCGTGACAGTATTCCTTTAAACCTATATCCCATAAGCCGCCCGGCTTACCCACGGTCTGAAAACCCTCCCAGAAAATAGCAAAACCATTGTGGTTATAGGTCTGCGTGACCAGGTGGGGATAGGCATCGGTGGTAATTGAAATCTCCTGCTTCAGGAGCGGCACATTGACTTTGCGGGTTTCCTGATGGTTAACTTCCGGGTGCGCCCAGAAAGTCATGCCCCCGTGCTGATCCACATAATCAATCAGGGTTTGATAAGGTCCGGGCTCCTGATTGCCTTCATACTGGGTGTATTTTTTCGGCAAAAAGGGAAACTTGCTTTGTAATATGAATCCGAAAATGACAGCCAATATCAGGGCGATGAAAGAAAAACGATATTTACTGCGCCGGCGCTCGGTAGGATTCCGCTTACGTCGGATCATAAAAAGGGACAAGACAAAGAAGATCAATATAAGCAGGATCAGGAAAAAGTGACTCAAATGTCTGGCAACGTATTTAATGATATTATTTGAAGTCGGTACTTCATATCCCAAACCAATGGGTATGGAAGGCAGATTTTTATAGTCCTCAACACTGGGCATCCCAAAAACCAGCAGGTGTCGGTGCCAATTTCTCAGGGCCAGGTTCTCGTAGAGGGGATCTCCCTCCCAAAAATAATAGGGAACCGCCTCAACGCCGGCAATGAAAATAACGTTTTTATAGTAACTATTTAACTGATCGATTTCTCTTAAATATTTTTCCACTCCATATTCGGCAATTGAATTTTCCTTAATGGTGTATTTCAGCAGTCCCTCAAAAGGGCGCAGACCATAGCTGACTTTCATATTATCATGATCGGTGATAATGGCCACATCTAAATTAGAACGTGCAATGATCGTTGCCAACTGTCCCAGACTATAGCTGCCACCGCTGACCTGGGAATCAAAATGGATCCCGGCTTTCAGGCGGGTGTAATGACTGGCATCCGTGGCATATAGCTTAAAATGATAGAATAGTGTTAGTAATAAGGCGAATAATAGGAGCTGGATTTTTTTCATGTTTAACTCAAGGGTTGATTCTGATAAATTTTTAAAATGTTGTTAACATATTTTTCAGTCGTGTATTGTTGGGCTTCCTGTCGATTGATGGTTGCCGCTCGCTTGCGAAATTCGGGATGTTCGATCATGTAAATCACAGCCTGGACAAGCCCCTGAGGATCATTGGCCGGGATTAATAAACCGTTTCTGCCATTGGTTACTATATCGGGAACCCCACCCACCCGGGTGGCTATAATGGGTAACCCGGCTGCCATTGCCTCTACAATCGTCCGGCCAAAGCCTTCATTAATCGAAGTCTGTACAAAAATATCACTCTGCGCCAAAAGAACCGGTAAATCCCGCCGAAAGCCCAGAAAGCGCATCCGGGTCAACTGATTCTGCTGGGCTAACTGTTGCATAGCCTCCAGTAGTGCCCCGTCACCCACCACCCAATAGGACAAACGGGGGTATTGCTTCTGCAATTGACTGGCGGCTCTGATCAGTAAAGCCAGATTTTTGATCGGTACGATCCGTCCCACCCAGCAGATCTGTAAGGCGCCCTGATCTACAGTTTTTTTCCGGGGTAAATCCGCATAAGCCGATAGGTCAGTTCCGCAGGATGAAACCACGAATTTTTTTGGAGGCGCAATCCGGTTTTGAACATGATCTTTGCGTCCCGCCTCAGTCAAATTGAGGATCCGGTCACAATAACGAGCGGTCAGTTTTTCAATAAGCATGAATAATTTATTAGCTAAACCCTTATAATAACCATAGAAAATATGTCCATGGGGTGAGTGAAAAATTTTTTTGACACCTGCCAAATGGGCTGCCAGTCGTCCCAGTATACCCGCCTTGGATGAATTGGTATGCACGATATCGGGTCGTACTTTTTTGATGAGCCTCAGAATCTTCAGTCCGGCGAGGAGATCTTTGCGTGGATTTAAAGCGCGGATCAGATGATTGATAAAATATATGTCAAAATGATGCTCTTCAGCATAGCGGCTCACTTCCCAGGGCGGATCAAGCGTACGCCCGGAGATTAAACACACCCGGTGTCCCCGGGCAGCTAGCCCTGCGGCCAGATGCAGCGTCAATTCAGCAGATCCGCCTTTGTCCAGCCGTGTGATCACTAGCATTATTTTAAGCGCAGATCTCATGGAATAAATTGGTTATCAGTTTTATTTTACCCGTGGATATTTGGGCATGCGGCGGGATTAATAAAAGATGTTTTGCCAGATAGGTTGCTTCTGGAAAGACCTCTTTTTGACTAGGATTCAGTTCCGGATAGATATGATGCAGGGGGTGTTCATACATCAGCGAGGTTTCAATGCCTTTTTGCCACAGCATTTCCTGGATCTGAGCCCGTTTTTTTAAATCATGAATAATAATTGGGAATTGATTATAGGCGATCTCCGCTTCTGCAGGATGCGCAGGTAATTGTATCCCGTCCAGTTGCCTGAGATGATCATACAGCATATTGCCATTCCGTACCCGCAGGGCGGTAAGCCGTTCCGCTTTTTGCCAGAGCTGTTTTCCCAGAGCCGCTTGCACCGTGCTGTACTGAAACATGTCAAAATGGGTGTGCAAGGTGGTATACTTGTATTTGGCAATAATTTTATTTAATAGAGTATAAAAAATGGGCCGTACCGCTAAGGCGAGACCAACCATTTTGAACGTTAGCATTATGTGTTCTTTCAGGGAAAGCGGGGGTAGCGCCTTGCAAAGATCTGATATCATGGTATTATAATCCGGATCCTGCCAGGTGATCAGACCACCTGCCAGCGTTGAAATATTTTTACCGCGATTAAACGAATAGAATCCAAAAGGAGCCATGCTGCCGGTCTGCTTATTATTAAGCTGGGAGCCCAGTGAAGAAGCGGCATCTTCCAAAACAAAAATATTTTTGTCCCGGATGAATTCCATGAGTGGCTCTGTTTCACAGGGGATACCAAACATATGAATGGGCATGATCGCCAGCGTCTTTTTATTGATTGCTTGCTCAACTTTCCGGATATCCATGTTAAACGTGTGCGGGTCAGTATCCACCAGTACAGCTCGCAGTCCGGCCTCGCAGATGGGCAGCATCAGTGACGGTGCCGTATAAGCCGACATAATGACTTCATTTTGCTCAGGCGAAGCACGCAGCTGCTTAAAAAGCTGATACAGGATATAATTGGCTGTGGTTCCGGAATTGACCAGGGCTGCATTGTCAACTTCCAGATATTCACGCAGACTGTTTTTAAAATCATTGAAAATCCGGTCCTGCTCAGGCATACCAAACAATCCGCGCGCAATATCTGAAAATTGATAGGGAGTACCAGCAGTGGGTGTTTTGATAAAATTCATCTTATTTCTCGATTATACCTAAAAAACTCAAACTAAACAGGGGAAATTTAGCACCAATAGGTAAAAAGGACACCTTTTTGGGATTTAGCCGCCTGAACAAGGGGTGGAATTGATGCCGGTAATACCCACGGGGCAATAACTTTTTGGTCATATAATTCAGATAATATTTGATTCGCAGAAGGATATTAAGCGCATTGCGGAATTCAAAGATCACCAATCCACCCGGTCGGCATACCCGGTACATCTCTGTAATCAAGCCGTTGATAATTTCCTCTGATTCGATGTTCATAAAAGTATTCAGGCAAAAACAGGCCCTAAAAAGGTTATCCCTGAAGGGAAGCTGCGTGGCATCGCCGCCAATGAATATATCCGGTTCACGGTCGTTATCCAGCCGGAGTTGACGCCCCTCTCGAAGAATATCAATATCATAATCCAGCCCGTAGATTGGTTGCGTGCTATTATTCAGAGCATTCAACTCTAAAATAAAAATCCCATTGCCAGCACCTACATCCAGCAGGGGACCCGGCAACTCCTTGACCAGCGCCAAAGTCCTTCGTCGTACGGCCCGCGAGATCCGGGTTTGAAAAGCAGCGGGACGGGTCAGGTGATCTAAATTCAATTCCATTATACCAGCGGCGCTATTTTTTCACTGATGGTCTGCCAGTTAAAATATTGCTGGGCCCATTTCCGGCCGTATTGTCCCATTTTTTGACGCTGTTCCGGAGAGACCAGCAATTTTCTTAAATATTTAGTGACTATTGATGTCCGCGTACCGTCAATAATATAGCCACTCTTACCATCATCGATTGCATCCCGGATACCACCGAAGTTACCCGCGATAACCGGTTTAGCGCAAGCCGAAGCTTCCAAAAAAACAATACCAAATCCTTCATAATCTCCGGTCAGGCGTTGGTGCTGGTGGGTCTGTCGGTTCAGTAAAATAAAAATATCGCATAGGTTATAGTAAGCCGGTAATTCATCATCGGGCACAAATCCGCAAAAAATGACCCGGTCAGTCAATTGATATTCCTCTGCCATCTGGCGTAAACGCTTTTCTTCACGTCCCTTTCCAACGATCAGATAAACCAGATCAGGAAATTGCGGGGCCAGGGCGGCCAGACTTTCAAGTACCTTGTCATGACCTTTGCGCTCATCCAGACGGGCGACGGTAAGGAGTACTTGTTTGCTTTGCAACTTGTATCTTTCAATTAAATGCGCCGGTTTTGGCCTCGGTTTGAATCGGTCGATATCAACGCCGGGGGTGACCACTTTGAATTTATGACGCGGTATACCAAATTTGACAAATTCTTGTTGGGTAAACTGACTGTTGGGAATGATATATTGGGCATCTTTCAGGAATAATTTTATGCCCCGGGCCAAAAGCGGATTATGGCCGAAGCGCAGGGTTTCCGAACCGTAAACATATACGATATATGGCACTTTCCATAATTTATGAAGTATCCAGCCGGTTACCCCCGATGAGAGTACCTGTCCGCAGTGTATAATTTTGAAGCGCTGCTTCAGATGTAAGCGGATTATCCAGCAGGTATATAAGATTCCTTTCAGAATTTTAGCCTTCAGCGTATCATCAACCGGGATCTTTTTGCGGATGATATGTAAAGCTGATTTCTGATCAAAATCCTGCCAGCCCGGTGTTTTGGGCGCCAGGATCAGACAATTGTCAGGGGGAAAGAATTTCCAGATCTCATGAAAGTAGGTGGCAATGCCACTGATCACCGGTGGGAAGTCGCCGGGTAAGAGCATGCTTTTCATATTAGATGTCTTTTTTGAGATCTGCTTACCAGGATAGGTATTCATGGTTCGATTTTATTTTTTTATTCACATTCAACTCCTGCGGAGTTGCGTTATTAATAGAGATAGAGTGAGTCTCCGGATTGCATCCGGAGTTATTCAGGTTGAACCCCTGCCGGGGTTGCATTTAAGGTTGTTCCGATTCCGAAGTAATGATTCATGGTTTTATCTACTATACTGGGAGTTTCATTGGATCTGAAATGTTTTCAGAATATTGATGGAGTGAGATAATCCCGGAGGGATTGAATATGAATAGCGCCGTATGCAATAGGGTGGCTAAGAAAACACCAAACCATTCCGACAACCACGGCGTGGTTGAACCTTTTAAATTAGGTATTTTTCATCGAATTTAACGCTATGTTCATAGAGTAATTCAATGAGCTCATCCCGAAAAGATACCTTCCGGTGATGGGATTCCTGATTTTTCACATAATCAATTAATCTGTCTCTGTTATTAAATGTATAGGTAAAAGCGGCATATCCCGCTTGCCGGTGATCGAATGTTGGGAATAGATGGTTACTCTTGATATAATTTGAGCTGGCCAGTTTGATATCCTTGATCAATGCTGCTAAAGAGATGGTAGGATGGATATGGGTAACAATGTGCAGATGATCGGAGATTCCCCCGATGCGATACAAATGGCATTTATGGTTTTTCAATATTCCCCAGATATATTTGAATAATTCGGGTCGGTTAGCAGCTGGGAGCGTCGGTTTACGGTGTTTGGTGCTAAAGATGATATGATAAAGAATTTGGGTATAGGTACTCATGATTGCAATCCATGTTCAACTCCTTCGGAGTTGTCTCTATGTCGTTGATGCTTGTTTTTCTCCGG
>CAZXFH010000044.1:0-25406 GCA_964640055.1 uncultured bacterium
TATAATTATAGCTGAAATATCAAGTTTTAAAATTCTTTATATGATTAACATTTTTTAATCAATATTCAATACTTAATATCCATACTCATTTTATTTGTTCCATTTTTGGGGATACCGCTGAGGGATTACGATTTATGCGCCCGATAAAGGTTTCTGCCGCTGCCAAGCATAAAGTGATCAAGATAAACAGTCCGCCCAACTGTCTGTTCACACGGATGGCTGCGCTGCGCTGGTTATCGCCCGTAATAACAGTGGATTTATCCGGATATTCCGCAGTCAATTCTTTAAGTTTTCCGGGGTCCATAAATTCGCCGTGTGCTTCACGGCTGCTGATGTTCACTGCAAAACGACGCACCCGACTGCCTTTCAGAAACACCTGATAAATCCCCGGCTCGGTTGTATTTAAAAATTGATGCTGGGACTTTTGGGGATTCCAGAGAGGCAGATAGGGATCTCCGCGGGGCGTTAAAATTTCCAATTGGTGCCGCTGGCTGGACTTAATATCAGTAAATCGGACCGTATCTCCGACAGTATAGCTGGTACTCTTTTCCGCCTGGCCTGCCAAATAGAGCGTCAAGCGCTGCATCAGGGGTGGAAAAAGGCCACTAATATGTAAATCAGTCCACCCTTGCTGGGGAGAAGTAGCCAACAAGGTAGCACGACCCTGACCACTCTCAAATTGTATTAGCATAGGAGTATTATCACTAAAATACATTAATTTCTTTTGGTCAGGCGTGGTACTGAATGCGGGAATTTTATAAAACTTAGGCGGGTTTTTCAGGTATTGACCCGGCTGCCAGAGTGACCCAAAAATGGGATGTTCTCTTTGAATTTCACCTAAACTCAGGTAGGCCTGCCCCTCGGCTTGACGGGTATTGATCCAACGCGGAAAATTGAATTTGCGGTGCCAGAACTCATTAAAGGTTTGGGGCTGACTGCGATCCCCAAGAAGCAGCGCGATCCCCTTACCGCGCGCCAGATAGGACTGTAAGAGTGCGGCTTGGGAAGCATTCAATTTTTCAATATCCATCAAAATAATGACATCATAATTGTCCAACTCAAGGGTAGGTAATAAGTGGGGTTCAGCAAAATGAGGGGCAATAAGTGAACCCTTGCCGGCCTGTAAGGCTTTCAGCAGAAAGCGGCTTTCAGCACGTGTTTGACTGACTATTAAAACCCTTATTTCAGCCGGTATATTCAGGGTAAAATATCGGTGGTTGTCGGTGATCAGGTTATCTTCCTGCAGGGAAACAGATCCGCTGAGGTGACCTGAGGCGGTCGGAATAAATTCAAAATTCGCTGATCGGTTTTCTCCGGGATCAGCTTGGATTAATGTTTGGGCCGCACGCTTATTCTCCAGCAACAAAGAGACCGGCAGGTCCCGAGCCTTCTTCCAGTTGTGCACCAAGGCTTCAATATGCACTGGTTTATCTTTTTCAAGCAATTGATCCGGAAAATGAAGGTTTCCCAAGGCAGCATTGGGATTTTGGTGGGCAATTGGTAACCATAACATTGTCACTCTTTCCCGGCGTAACAGCTGTTCCACCGGATGCTCAGGATGTGGACGGAGGGACCAATTGCTTTTCTGAAAATCACTAATAAGCCACACGACTGCTGATAAAGTCTGTCGCTCGCTGATATCTTGATCCACCCTATGCAGGGCGCGGTCCAGGGCAGCCGTAAAATAACCGGCTTCGATCGCCTCCAAAGCCTGATTAAACTGTTCCAGGTTACGGATCAGACCCCGGTCTATAATACTATCCGGCTGGGTGGCGTGCATAATTTTTAATATGATGGGAAATTCAATTTGATTCGTTAGTTGGCGGACGCGTTCCAGGCCGGTCTGTAACCGATCCTGTCCCTGATGAGTGCTACGCATGGAAACCGAATTATCAACGATTAAATACAGGGTTTCTCCCTGGCGAACAAAGGTGCCAGCGGCAACTTTACTGCGATAGGGCCGTGCAAAGGTCATAATTAAAAAAAAGATCAGCAGGGTTCTTAGAATCAACAGAATAATTTGACGTAGCTTTAGACGGCGCACGACATCTAGCTCCAAAACCTTTAAAAAGCGTAAAGAGCTAAAGGCCACCTTTTTGTAGCGCTGCTTACCCAGAAGATGAATCAGGAGTGGGGCGGCCGTCAATGGTAATAGATATAGAAAGAAAGGATTTACAAAACTCATCGGTAAATTTATATGCTCTTTTTATTATGATTGTTCCGGTGTTCACCGGAGATACCATAGTCAGTTAACAATCTGTTATCCCATTAGAATCATCATAATTGTGCCCGATAAAAGCGGTATCATAAGATTATCATCAATCCGCCAAGGGATCAATTCGATCAGGCCTGCCAGGATAACACCGACTATTTTAATCGTAAAGGGGACCGTTGGAATCCACAAAGTCGCCAGCAGGCCTGCGATAACGAAAGCCAGTGAGCCTTCCAATGTTTTCTCCCTGATCAGTTTATGTTTACCGCAGGCTAGTCCGATTAAACATGCCGTGGGATCGCCAATGGTCAAAAACAGCAGGGAAATAACAGCCACCTCTTTGGGAAAAAGGAAGACGGTCAGAAAAGAACCTAAAAACACAAAGGTGGCGCCGGTAAATTTTGTGCGCCGTTCATGGTGCCGGATCATAAAACCAAATATTTTCAGATAAAGACGATAGAGTCTGGGGTAGCGCATGCGTAGTAATTCGGCCACAATAAAGATGAAGGAGCAAGCCCCTAATACACTAAGGGTGATCGTCCGGTTAAAAACAAAATAGTAGAGGATGGGGATCAAAGAAGCGGTATAATGAATGGCTTTACGGGCTAATTCTCCGTCTTTAATACGATTCATTGATTGAGCTTTCGTGATAAATTTTCATAGTTGCTTTGTGGATTACCGCCGCTAAAAACTGCCGATCCCGCTACCAGCAAATCACTTCCTGCGGCTACTACCTGCCGAACATTGGCGCGATTGATGCCCCCGTCAACTTCAATGGGAAAATTATTTTTTACGGCAAACGGGCGGGCCAAACGTACCTTTTGCAGGGCCTCTGTGATCATAGTTTGTCCCCCGAAACCCGGATGCACGGTCATCACCAGCAGATGGTCTATGCTACTCAGATAAGGTTCTATTTGTGCAAAATCGGTGGGTGGATTCAGCACCAATCCGGCTCTTACATCCTGTTTTTTGATATATTTTATATCCCGCTGCGGATCGTGACTGGCTTCGATATGAACAATAACGGTATCACTGCCAGCTTTGATAAAAGCATCAATATACTTGTGCGGATTTTGAATCATTAAATGACTCTCTAAATGTAAATCCGTAATCCGCCGAATGGCTTCAACAATAAAGGGCCCCAAAGTTATATTAGGAACAAAGTGACCATCCATGATGTCCAGATGCAGGCGTGTGGCACCGGCCTGCTGTACGGCCTCGATTTCTGCCTGCAGGCGGGTAAAGTCAGCGGATAGTAACGAGGGAACTATTTCAGCCATCTTATCTGTTCTCCTCATTTTGCGCAGCGGTAACTTCCAGGTTAATCTCTGCTGGATTATCAAATTTTTGTCCCGCAGACGGTGTTTGATCAATAACGGTATAAGGGGTCAGTTCAGCATTGGGTACAAAACGAATATTTCCCACCTTGAAACCTGACTGGCGAATACGTTGCTTGGCCGTTTCCAGGCTCATTCCAAACAGATCCGGCACTTCTAACCGATGTGAAGGTGGCCCCTTACTGATAATCAGTTCAAGGGTGGTATTCGTCGCAACCCGTTTTTTCGCCGGTATAGACTGCTCCACCACCACATCCTGGGGTTTATCGGCAGAGTAACGATAATACACAGTATCAATTCGGAGATTGTATCTCTCGATTTCCAATTGGGCCGCCTTATAGGCTTTACCGACCAGATTTGGCATATTGAAATAATCTTCCCCTTTGCTTACCACAACTTGAATCATGCGTCCCTGTTTGACAAGATGACCGGGTTTGGGTTGTTGTTCGATAATTGTGCCTGGCGGAAATTGAGTGTTTTTTACCGAGTCAATTACTTCTACTGATAAGCCCTGCCGGTTAAGCATTGCCTTGGCTTCAGGGAAGAGATGCTGACGCACATTAACCAAAGGAAAGGCCTGACCTTGCCGGGTGTAAAGCGGCATTACGACCTTATCCATTAGCAAAACAAAGAGAGCGGTAAAAATAATAAATACAATGATAAAACGTGTCCAGTTCCGTCTACGGATACTCATATATATTCCTTAATTATACCCGTTCTTTTTGATTAAGCGGACCGCAAAACTACCAGTAAAACCATGCTGCCCTGGCAATATTCGGATAGCCTGGCGCCCATCACAATATTTTGTCTCTGTATAATTATCGGCCGGATCAACCTGAAAATCATCATATTGCTCCAAAAAAGTGTCAACCACCTCCCAATTTTCCTGCCTTTCAATGGAGCAGGTGTTATATACGATCACGCCTTTTTCTTTAAGAAAACCCGCCATATGTTTTAATAGCTTCAGTTGCAGCGCGTTGCGGTTTTTCAGATCTTCAGGAGATCGGTTCCAGCGCAAATCTGCCCGTCGACCTAATACTCCGGTACCAGAACAAGGTGCATCGATTAAAATCTTATCAGCTGTCCTAAACGAGGCTTTGGTTGCATCTGCCACGCAATAATTTATTAAATTTAAGCGTAAGCGTGAAACCTCATTTTTTAATATTTGGATTTTTGTCTGGGAAATATCAGAGGCAATTATGCGGGCTTCTGGTTGCAGCAATCGCAGCAGTGTGGTCTTTCCACCGGGCGCTGCACAGACATCCAAAATCACATCACTTTGCTGAGGATTAAGCAGAACAACAGATAGGGCTTGATTGTAATCCTGTACTGACAGATTTCCTTCTTGGAAAAATCTGCTTTTTAACAGTCGCCCCGGATCTGACACTTTGAAAAAATGAACCGGGTTTGCGGAAATTATCTCCGGCTGCAGATTCGCTTTGTTTAATATATCATATACTGTATCCCAATCCTTCCGCACGGGGTTATGCCGAAAATGGATCGGCTGATACTGATTATTAAAATGCAGAATCCCCCGGGTCTGCTGTTCGCCAAAATCCTTTATCCATTTAGAAACGAGCCAGGCAGGATGCGAATAACGGATCGTCAACCGATGGACCAAGTCATGCTTTGCTAAATGTGCAGCTACTTCTTCTTCCGGAGGCAGATTCCGTAATACGGCATTTATCAATGCAGCTACTTTATGCTTTCCAAGCAGCTTAGCTGCTGCGACCGTCTCATAGACAAAGGCATGCGCCGGCGTTTTCAGAATATGGCTCTGTAGGGCGCCCACTCGCAGGAGATGTAAAGTCTGCTCGTCCAATTGTTTAAGCGGTCTGTTGACAGCTAACTCAATTAAATAGTCCAAATATTTTCTGTATTGAATTGTTTCCTTTACAAGTATATATAGAAAATTCTGATCTGATTGGGATAATTTGTGCTGGCCACTTCGCTTATTGACAAGTTGCTCGTAATTACTTTTACAACGAGCAGACTCAATCAGTATCTCAACGGCTAAAGCACGCAGATTCACGAAGTGAACTTATCTCCCACATTTCCCTGAAATCCATTAAGAAAAGCTGTGATCTTCAAGGCCTTTTTCCCGGCTTTTTGTATCTCTAAAGGATACAGAATACCATCGCCTGTCTGGATACCAAGCCGTTTCTTTTCTCTTACCACGATCGTGCCGGGAGTCTCATTTTTATTCTCAGCAGAAACCTCTGCGCGGAGAATTTTAAGACGCTTGTTTTTAAAAAATGTATGGGCGCCCGGTGACGGAGATAAACCGTGAATCAGGTTCTTAATCTCTGCTGCTTTCTGCGACCAGTCAATTTTACCGATTGCAGGCTTGATCTTAGGTGCTGCAGTCGCTTTCGCATGTTCCTGAGGACGCGCTGTGATGCGATCCGTCTCCAGGTCATCTAACACTTTTACCAGGGCACCTGCACCCTTTTCAGCCAGACGAAGGTATAATTCACCGTAGGTCTCTTGTGCACCAATTTTAACCTTTTGCTGGTAAAGAATATCACCGGTATCAACTTTAGGGTGGATTTGAAAGATGGTAATACCAGTCTGTTCCTCTCCCTTGATAATAGCCCAATTTATCGGGGCAGCACCACGATATTTGGGCAGCAGAGAAGCGTGTAAATTAACTGCACCCAGACGCGGCACCTCTAATACCCGCCGGGGTAGAATACGGAAAGCAACCACGACCAAAAGAGTGGGATTATACTGTTTTAACTGGTCAATGAATAGGTCTGCATGCAAATTTTGCGGTTGCAATATCGGTCGCCGGGCCGCCCGGGCTAATTTTTTCACGGGTGTTTCAGTGACTTGCCATCCGCGACCCCGCTGTTTATCAGGTCCGGTAACGACCGCCTGAATAGTATGGGCTGATTCCAAGAGTCTTTTCAAACTCGGAACAGCAAATTGAGGAGTGCCCATAAAAATGAGATTCATTTTCCATTCCTTGGCTGATTTATTTGTGCACGCGGATATATCCCGGCAGATAAAGGGCTCTTTCCCTTAAGATACCCAAAGTAATAAAGGGGTAATGAATGAAAAAACAGGGGCGTTTCTGAGTCCAATTTATGAATCGATGTCCGCCTGCTTCGCTTCAGTATCAGCGATCCGCTCTAATTTAGAATTTAGAAAACTTTTTTTCAGCGAGGAAACATGATCCACGATAAATTTACCATTAAGATGATCGACTTCATGCTGGATAACCCGCGCCAGATAATCCTGACAGACCTCTTCCAGCGCTTCTCCGTCTCGATCTTCATACTGGAGTTTAATTTTTTGAGCCCGGCTGATTTTTTCCCGGATCCCCGGTAAACTAAGACAGCCTTCCTCATCGAGGGTTTCACCTTCGGCTGATAAAATCTTGGGATTGATAAATACCTGGGTAGATAAATTATTATCATAAAGGGAAAAATCAGCCACAAAAAACCGTTTCTTCAGTCCCGCTTGATTGGCGGATAATCCAATCCCCTCTTCGGCATGCATAATAGCCAACATCTGTTCAATGAGCTGGTCGAAATCATCAGGTAATTGATCAAGTTCAGGAATTTTATGATCTAAAACCGGATTTCCGTAAAGATGTAGTCTTAATTTGGACATCGGTTATTTAGCGGGCTATTTATTGATTTTATCGGCAACCGCGGTACGGGACATATTTATTTTCACATTTTTGGCGATACTCACGATAAGTTTTTGATCCTTCTCGTTAATTCCCTCAATTTTACCGTAGATGCCACCAATGGTTAAAATCTCGTCACCGGCTTGCAAACTTTCCAGCATCTGACGTTTTTCTTTCTGTTTTTTCGACTGGGGACGAATCATCAGGAAATACATAATCACAATAATGACAATAAAAGGTAAAAGTGCCATGATGGGATTGGAAGAACCGCCTGAACCGCCCATTTGGCCACCGGCTGCATAAAGTATACTAGTCACAAAACCTCCAAATTATTTAAAATTAAAATATACATTACTCATAATTTCCAAACTTAAGTTTAATTAATTTATGCGGTAATGGCAACCTCGACTTTCGCGATTCAAGCGTGCGGCATGTAAAACCATTTGGGAAGTGGTGGCCATATTGCGTAAACCGATCAGATTGTTATCCAATTGGCTATGGGCATAGAATTGCTCGATATCGTAGCACAATTTTTGAAAAATTCCAAAGGCTCTTTCCAGTTTCTTTTTAGTGCGTACAATCCCCACATAGTTCCACATAGTATGCTGCACAATAAGCATATCTTCACGGATCAGGTCAGGATCAATGCTCTCCTGTTCCCCACGCCACTGTTCTACGCGGGGAATGATAAAGTTGTTTAACCGGATTTTATCGGCGCAATCACGGCCGGCCAAAGTGCCATAAACCAGACACTCCATAAGGGAACTGCTAGCCAATCGGTTAGCGCCATGCAGGCCGGTGCAGGCCACTTCTCCAACCGTTTTTAGGCGCTTGATCGTCGTGTTGGAGAGTGTATCAACGGCCACTCCCCCACATTCATAATGGGCCGCAGGAACTACCGGAATGGGCTCTTGAGTCATATCCACTTTGTGTTCCAGACAGCGCTGATATATAGTGGGAAAGCGATCCTTGATCCAATCTCCGTCTTTATGGGTGATATCTAGATAAACGCAAGCAGACTCCGTGCGATTCATCTCCTTGATAATGCTACGGGAAACAATATCCCGGGGGGCCAGAGAGGCCATTTCATGATAGCGGGGCATAAAATTTTCGCCATCCCGATTTCGCAATACGCCCCCTTCACCACGTAACGCCTCGGTGATCAGAAATCGTTCCCCGTTAGTAGAGAAAAAAGTTGTGGGATGAAACTGAATATATTCCATATTCATAATTCGTCCACCCGCACGATAGGCCATGGCATATCCATCTCCCCGGGCCGTTTCAGAATTGGAGGTATGTAAATATATACATCCCAGGCCACCAGTCGCCAACACAGTCTGTTTAGCCAGAACCGGGTGTACCTTTCCGCTGTCCTGAAAGAATACGTAGGCTCCGGTGCAGGTAATCGGTTCATAGATATGCAGATCATCCAGGGAATGATGGGCCAAAGTTATCAGGTCGACTGCTGTGGCTCCACTGATGAGTTCAATATTAGTGGTGTTTTTAATTTTTTTTCGGAACTGTTCCTGAATGGCCTTTCCTGTATGATCCTTAACATGGGCAATCCGTTTGCGGCTGTGGGCAGCCTCTCTAGTCAAGTCGATGTCACCCTGTGGGGTTCTATTGAAAGGAATCTGCAGCTCCCCGATCAGTATCTCATCCAGTAATTCCGGCCCGTAATGGTATATTTGTCTTACTGCCTGGGGATTGACAATATGATCGCCGGCCTGCTGGAAATCATCCATATAAGACTGCAGAGAATCAGCTTTACCGCGATACAAAATACCTCCCTGAGCCATATAGGACGCCGAACTATTAAAATCCTGGGCACTGTTCAGCAAGGTCACTTTGATTCCGGCCCGGGCAGCTGCCAACGCCACGGCACAGCCACCCAGACCAGCTCCAATTACCAATAAATCAGTCACCCGAACAGCTTCAGCGGATCTAGACATATGATTCTCTCCCTAATAACTGTTTTAATTTTATCCTCTAAAATTTTATAACTAACAAACGCGGCTCGCTCATTTCCCGGATTGCATAACGCACACCCTCACGGGCATTACCGGATTTCTTGACCCCACCATAGGGCATATGGTCAATCCGATAAGTGGGCACATCACCAACTATCACACCGCCAACTTCAATATGTTCATAGGCATAGCGAATCCGTTGAATATCCCGCGTAAACAAGCCGGCCTGGAGACCATACTTCGAATTGTCTACCGCCTGGACTGCCTCTTCAAAGTAATCATAGGCGGCCAGGGTCATCAAAGGTGCAAAAACCTCCCGGGCATTGACTTTCATTTCCGGTGTGGTCTGTTCCAGAATAGTAGGCAGATAAACCGAGCCTTCTCTGCGCCCACCGCATAATATCTCTGCTCCTCTGTCAAGCGCCTCCCTAACCCAGCATTCAATACGCTTGGCTTCCTGCAGATGAATCATAGAGCCCACATCGGTCTTTTCTGACAACGGATCTCCAACTATCAATTTCTGTGTCAGGGTTCGTAATTGTTCAGCTAATTTCTGGTATATTGACCGATGCGCAAAAATTCGTTGGACAGAAATACAGCTTTGCCCGGCATAGCCAAACCCCGCTTTCACAATCGCCTGGGCAGCAGCATTGCTATCGCAATCGGTATGCACAATTACCGCGGCATTCCCTCCCAATTCCAGGGCAACTTCCTTGTGAGCGGCCAATTTTTTCAAATGCCATCCAACCGGGGGACTGCCGGTAAAAGTTAACATTTTGATACGGTCATCGGTGGCTAGAATCTCGGCGGCACTTCCCTTGGCCGGAATGACCTGCAGGGCCCCGTCAGGTAATCCGGCCGTTTTTAATATTTCGGCCAATAACAGACCGGACACCGGTGTTTGCGAAGCTGGTTTTAACACCACTGTATTACGGGCGGCCAAAGCGGGTGCCAGTTTATGGGCTACCAAATTCAGGGGAAAATTAAAGGGCGTAATTGCCGCAATAACTCCCCGGGGGAAGCGTTGTACCATTGCAAACCGGTTTTCACCATGAGGCTTATGATCCAGGGGAATTGTTTCGCCATACAGTCTTAAGGCTTCTGTGCTGCCCAGTTCAAAGGTATGGACAGCCCGTTTGACTTCTCCTCGTGCGGTCTTAATGGGTTTACCGGCTTCCCGGGCAATACACTCGGCTAAAAGCGTCTCCCTTTCAGTAAGCAGCTGGGCTGTCTTTTGGAGGATGTCCGCGATACGATGAGCTGGAAGTTGTCGCATTTTAGGTGCCGCTTCCTCAGCACTACTTATGGCCTCAGATATAATCTTTTTATCCCCAAAATATACTCTGGCAAAAGGCTGCTGGTCAAAGGGCTGCTGAATTTCCTGCAAGCGGCCCTGTTTTTTAAATTCTCCATTAATAAATATGGGATAGGTATGCATCACAACCCCCTTATCGTTCAAGTATAAAATTATCGTATAATTGACTGTTCAAAATAATATTTCACTTTGGGTCTGTTTGTTTGCCGGAATGCTGTTTGTCCCGTGCGATATGCTTCTTTTTACGTTCTTCGCGTCTGATAATGTTTTCCTGCCAGTGATCCGGTTCCACCGGGTAGTGGTGAAAAAACTGCTCTCGAAATTGATCAAAACGCTGATCATGGATCGCTTGCCGGGCTTTATTGGTCAGCTCCAGAAAAAAATGCATGTTATGCAGCGTATTCAAGCGCAGTCCGGTCATTTCACCACATTTATATAAGTGGCGCAAATAGGCACGTGAAAAATTTTGGCAGGTGTAACAACTACAATTTTCATCAACCGGTCTGAAATCGGTGCGGTATTGAGCCTGTTTTAAAACGATGCGCCCCTGCCAGGTATAGAGGGTTCCGTTACGGGCATTCCGGGTGGGCAAGACGCAGTCAAATATATCGATACCACGCATGATGGCCATGATCAAATCTTCCGGTTTGCCAACCCCCATCAGGTAATGGGGATAATCTTCCGGAAGCTGCGGAGTGATCTCTTCCAGTAGCGCAAACATTTCATCTTTCGGCTCGCCGACGGCCAGGCCGCCAATCGCATAGCCATCAAATTCCAGGTTTTTAAGATACGCCACACTCTCCGCCCGCAGGTCAGGATATACGCTGCCCTGGACGATGCCAAACAGAAATTGTTTGTGTCCGTAACGCGGCGCTAATTTCCGGAAATGTTCCAGCGAGCGTTTCTCCCAGGCGTGGGTGCGTTGCAAAGACTTTCTGGCCTGTTGATAATCACAGGGATAGGGTGTACATTCATCAAAAGCCATCAGAATATCAGATCCCAAAACCTGCTGGATATCCATGGATATTTCCGGTGACAGTTTATATTGCGAACCATCAATATGAGATCGAAACGTGATATCCTGGTCAGTGATTTTACCCAAATGAGATAAACTGTAGACCTGAAAACCGCCGCTGTCCGTTAATATCGGATGCGGCCAGCTGATAAATTGATGTAACCCGCCGGCGCGCTCGATCACTTCCAATCCGGGCCGCAGATATAGATGATAGGTATTACCAAGGATAATTTGAGCCTGACTTGATTCCAGCTCTGCCGGGGTAAGCGTCTTAACCGTGCCCTGGGTTCCGACCGGCATAAACGTGGGCGTCTCCACGCTCCCGTGATCGGTATAAAATTTTCCGGCCCGGCCCATGGAAGTTTTATCCTTGACTAATATAGAAAAATTTAATTTGTTTGCTTTTTTCGTCATCTATCCGTTTATCCCAATGGATTGATGCTTTTTATACCTCTTTCCGGCCCGAGAATATAAGGCTGAACAAATGATTGATCGAATCCACCCCAAAGAGCTGGGCATCGACAGACTTTTTTAAGACCTTCAGATTACTCTGCGGAGTGTAGATCTTTTTATATCCGAACTTCACAGCTTCACGTGCGCGTTGTTCCACGAAGGGAACCGAGCGTATCTCCCCGACCAGGCCGACTTCACCAATAAATACCGCCTTGGCGGCTAAGGGAATGTCTTTAAAACTAGACGCCATAGCAGCGATGACCCCCAGATTGATGGCAGTTTCATCAACCCGCAACCCCCCGGCTAGATTGACAAACACATCCTGGGTACCCATAGGTAGACCAGCGCGCTTTTCCAGAACGGCGATCAGCATAGCCAGCCGTCGATAATCCACTCCGTTGGCCGTCCGCTGTGGGTTTCCATAGGATGTTTGGGTTACCAGGGCCTGCACCTCAACTAAAAAAGGTCGTGTGCCTTCCATACTAACCGCTACGGCCGAACCGGCCACGTGTTCGCGACGTTCCATCAGAAAGAAGTTAGTGGGATTGCCCACAGGAACAAGTCCTTTAGACTTCATCTCAAAAACCCCGATCTCATTAGTGGAGCCAAACCGATTTTTGATAGAGCGCAGGGTGCGATAGTAGTTCTGCTTACCCCCTTCCAAATAGAGTACTGTGTCGACCAAATGTTCCAGAACCTTGGGCCCGGCCAGCATGCCTGATTTGGTAATATGGCCGACCAGCACCACGATGATCCCCAGGGTTTTGGCCTTTCGCAAGAGTTGGCCGGCACATTCCCTGACCTGGGTGACACTCCCGGGAACGTTCTCAAACTCTTCAGAATAAAGGGTTTGAATGGAGTCTACCACCACCATTTCGGGGTGATTCTGGTCAATATGAGCTAAAATATGCTCGAGATTGTTCTCGCAGGTGACATAAATGTGGTCATTCTGAATTTGCAGACGCTCAGCCCTGATTTGAATCTGTTCTTCTGACTCCTCACCCGAAAAATAAAGTAAATGGTCGCCCTGCATGCAAGTTAGGATCTGAAGCATCAGTGTTGATTTCCCTATACCCGGTTCACCGCCCAGCAATACCACCGAGCCTTTTACCAGTCCGCCGCCAACTACCCGGTCAAACTCAGAGATTCCGGAAACCAAACGCTGTTTTGTTTGACTTCTTTTATCGGTTAAAGGAGTTAGGGGCTGTTGGACAGCGGGTGCCGCTCTTTTCGCTTTGGGTACTGATTTTTCTTCGGCAAAGCTGTTCCAGGCCCCACACTCCGGACATTTTCCCGTCCATTTCGGTTGCACATTACCACATTCCTGGCAAATATATATAGTTTTACTTTTTTTCGCCATACCTAACACCTTGATAATTCTGAGTACTGAAAAAGCGTAGATATTTTCTCCAGTCATAGACAAACAAACCGATAAAGATCAGCACCATCCCCATAAGTTCCCGCAGGGTGACCAGCTCTCCTAAAATCCCGGCACCAACCAACAGGGCAAATAGGGGTGTAATAAAAGTTACAAAAGATAATTTGATAACAGAAATATGCCGGATAAGATAAAAATAGATCGAAAACACGACTGCCGAGCCGAAAATACCCAGATAGGCGGCTGAGAGTATATTGGGCAGGGTCCATTGCATCTGCGACCAATGCCCGAAAATAAGCGCGTTAAGCCCATGAAAAAGCCCGGCCGTTCCCAGGGCAAAAGCTGTCAGCACCATAGAATCGTAGGGCGCTTTCCAATTTTTGACATAGATACTGGGAAAGGCGGCAAAAAACACACCGCTCAGGGTGATCAGGCATCCCAGAAGTACCTGGGCATTGAACACCAGTGTTTGGTCCGACAGTATGGTAAAAACACCTGCCATAGAGACAACAATCGCACCGATCCGGATTCGATTCAGGCGCTCACCCCGAACCCAGTAATGGGCCAGTAAACCGGTCACCAGGGGCATGGTGGTCCAGAGAATAGAAGAAAGGCTACTGGGAATATACTGCATACCCCAATAGGTGCAGAAATAGCTGATCGACATATTGAATAGACCGACAAATAAATATAATTTGATCGAATTACGATCTCTTCGAACATAGCGACCGCTGATTAGAATAAAAAGAAAGAGGGCTACAGAAGCAATCATGAACCGTAAGGCCATACCAACCAGGGGCGGCGTACCTTCCAGTCCGATTTTTATCGCCGACCAGGTCGTTCCCCAAATAAGACAAAGAATTAAGAATAAAATGTAATTCATCTTGAAAGGAAAGTTATAAAATCCGCTATTCCCGGTAAAACAGGCTTGGTGCGAATCTCGTTATCAAATAATTATCATTCACGGCATACACTATATAAAATAAGGTGTTAATCGAGCTTAAAGGTAAAAACATCCCGCCAGGTTAACAATACTTTTATTGCTACTGGATATATCGAATATTGGGGCCAAGCCGTTAAATTATTTAAGAGTAAATATAAAACAGAGCAGGATTAATCATCAATAGTCCAAGCCGAGAGAAAAATAATACATTGGGCTATCGATTTTATTCAGATCAAAGCGCCAAGCAACATCGATCTTCAGGACGAAATATCCTAAAAATATCCGTGAACCAACACCGAATCCGCCTACGAGTTCATCCATATAGAACCCCCGATAGGGGGTATAGCCAAAGGGGTGTAGATCTTCTTTCCAGGCGGTACCCATATCCAGAAAAGTCACCCCCTGAATCCCGCCAAGTGTCATGGGGAGTGGCCAGCCTAATTTCAAATATTCAATAAACGGATAGCGAAATTCATAATTCATTAAAAAGAAACGGGTGCCTTCACGCTCGTAATAGCGTGCACCTCTGAGAGGAGTAACAAATTCGGAAAAATATATTTCATTGGCGTTCTCGAAATGGTGATAGCGCCTAAATTTTTGGTTTAGCCAGTTACTTTCGCCGCCCACGAAGAAATACTGGGCGTTTTTACCTACACTGGCACCCGTTGAAAGTCGCAGAGCAAAGGAGTATTTATTATTCAGCTTGAAATACCGACGTAAATCAAGCTGAAGACTCATAAATTCCAGACTATACTGATTGTATTTAGGACTGATAATATAATCCAGCCGTCCCCGCCAACCATCAATTGGATACAAAAATCCCCATAAAGAATTGTCAAAGACAAAAGCTGCCCGGGGGAGCAGCGTATGAATTTTACTGATTGTTTTGGATTGCCCGGTTTGCAGAAAGACCAGGTTTTGTTCTACATTAAACCAGGTCGAGCCGAATTCCAGACGTGAAAACTTGGTAAAGGGTAAAGAAGCGGACAAATCACCACCATAATTACGCCAGCGCCAGAGATATAGAAGGCTGGTGGCATAAAAGTTAGCCATATGGAATCCGGTAAAGCTATAATTGATCCGATTCGTCAGATATTGATAGGAAAGGTAATAATCGCTATTTTCCAGGTCGACATACATTTCGGTGCCAAAAGTAAGGCGGTGATTGCCCATTATATCGCTAAAGGAAAATACCGTAGTGCCCTGAAACCCCCAAAAAGTGCTGTATCCCGCCTGACTTTCTACATAATCCAGTGAAAATTTTGTTTTATAGGGTCGGACAACATAGGCTCCGCTATCATCCTTGTTTTTAAGCGTATCCAATTTGGGTTGCGGCGTAACGGTATCTATAGCCGTCTGATTATATTCTTCCCAGCTGCTATATCCCGGAGCAAAAATGTAATTAGAATAGGATCCCCGTGCGGATACTTTACGCGTCTTGGAGCCTCTCCCGTCTTTTCCCAGGACAGACAATTCATCGACTTCCTTCTGTTGTTGCCACCTCTTTTTCAATTCTTTTGCATAGAGAGTCGGTTGGACCTCTTGGGGCTCCCCGATCATATCCAAAGGATTACTGAGGGTATAGACATCCCATCCCCGATCGGCATATCCGGCAAAAACCAGGCGGGAATCGTTCCGAGACAAACTGGGCTGAAAAGCACCGGTCAGAACATTGGTAATTGCGACAGGTTCAAACTCGTCAAGATCAGCCACATACAAATTATTGACTCCATTAGAATCAGAGGTAAAGATCAGTGAATTCTGGGTATGCGCCCAGATCGGGCTACTTTCGTTCCAGGGTGTATCGGTTAAGCGCACAACTTTTTCGTCCGCTATATCATAATAAAACAAATCCGTCTGATGATAATTATATTTGGAAATCATTTCATCAGAGTCATATCGTTGGTTGTCCTGCTCGCGTCCTCGCTGGGCAGCATATACAATTTTTTGATTATCCAGTGACCACGCCGGTTCGAAGTCAGAAAAACGATCGTTAGTTAAGCGCTGTAATTTTTCTTGTGCCAGCTGGTAAATGTACAGATCTGTTTGCCCATTCTGCAAGCCGACAAAAGCGATTTGGGCTCCATCCGGTGACCAGGCTGCAGAAAAGATTTCCTCTAATCGCTCGAAAGTATACTGCTGTAGCTCCCCGGACTCTACGTCAACAACGGTTAAGGCGTCGATTCCTCCGCTCTTGACTGCCAGACAGATATTTTGACCATCGGGTGACCAACTCAGGCGGGGATATAAAAATTTCATTTCCTCTAATGCCGGGGTGCGTTGCCCGCGGACGACCTTTTTAATCATTTTTCCGTCTGCAGCTGAAATAAGCATAATATCGGCATAACCATTGCGATCTGAAATAATGGCGATTGATTTGCCATTGGGAGCAATGGCCGGGGCCGTATTAAAATAATTTTTCAATTTCTTATGATCCGTCAGGCGGGTAGCGATTTTTTCTAATTCTGCGCGCTCGGCGATATCAGGCCAATATATTTTCCGCACCCATTTATGCCATTCTTCGGACAATTCTTCTGAATCCATGCCCACAGAGGCTTTAAATCCTTTTTCCACATTCCTGCGGCTTTTCATTTTACGCCAGATTTCACCGACTTTTTCAACCCCATATTTATCGGCAATAAAACGGTATACAGATTGCCCTCCTTTGTAGGCCAGATAGTAATCAAGATACTTGATATCGGGAATATCATTGGCCAGGGCAATATCTCTGATGACCATATCGGAATTGGTGTCCCAGCCAATGGATACGAACTCGGCCAGACCTTCATTCATCCAGAGTGGAATTCGCAGCTGGACCCGTCCCGAGATCACACTTTGGATATTGCCGCCATAGATCATATCATTAACCATCACATGTGACAGCTCATGTCGAAGAACATGCCAAAAGCCATGATAATCACCTTCAAAGGCAACCACAGCGCGATTTTTAAATAACTCTGTAAATCCCTGAACCCCTTCCGTGAGATAACTAAGGGTAACATTGGTCTGCTGAAAATCACTATGGGAATTATAAATGATTAGGGGAACGCGTTTATTCAATTTCCAGTGTAAAACATTGGCAATGCGATCGATTTGTTCTTCTGCAATAGGAGCGGCGAATTCAGCCAATTCTTTTCCATCATCGTAAAAATAAATATCAAAATGTTCCGTTTGAATGTACTGCCAATTGAACTCATCGTAACGGACCTTGTTTTTACCGTACTGGCCCCAGACAATCCCCAGCAGTAATACAAAAAATAACATATATTGAAGCATTCTTTTTTTCATCATTTCCTTTTACCTTATACCTGCGGGATAGTTCCTTTCATTATATAAATAAACCTTCAAATATAACAATCATTGTATATACCAAGCTGTTACTCAATACCAATCCATCAGCTAATATATTAGGGGATAAATGGCTATTTATCAATCCAAATTAATAGCCGGTTCTGTTTTTAACAACGATTTTATAAAATTTTTGGGTATATCTTTTCCAGATATATTTTTTTGGTTAACTTTCAGGTGCCGAATATGACGAGCAGTAAAATAAGGAGTTCCTATGGCATCCAAAAAGCAATCCAATATTTTTCTGGGTATCTTTCTTATTCTGGCGGGTATCTTCTTTCTGCTCATTCAGTTGGGCAAAATTCACTGGGTGAACTTTTGGCCCATAATTTTGATATTCCTCGGACTTTTATTTCTGGTTACATTTGTAATTGATAGAAGAAACTATGGGCTGCTCATGCCGGGAACTATATTAACCCTGGTAGGCTTGTTGTTTCTGTACATGACTTTTAAAGACTGGTACTGTATGGAAGCCCTCTGGCCCACCTTTGTGCTGGCTCCGGGGATTGGTTTCTGGCTGATGCATCTGCTGGGTCCGAAATCCAACCAACTCTGGATACCAGGGACCATTTTGATACTGGTATCGATTGTCTTTTACGCCCAAATCTGGTACTACTTTAATCTATGGCCCCTATTACTGATCATCGCTGGCATCTATCTCCTGTTAACCTACAAACGGGAAAAAACTTCCCGTACTGAAAACGCATCAAGCCATGACAAAGATAAAGCAAAAGAGTAAGAAGAGAGCAAAATTTTCTAAGCATAACTTTGAGGCCATTTGTAAGCGTTGCGGCGCCTGCTGTGGTGCCTATGACGGCGATCCCTGTGAATACTTGCGCAAAAGGTCTGATGGTCGCTATTTCTGTGCTATTTATGACCATCGTTTTGGCATCCATCATACCATTAACGGTCATGAATTGGAATGTATCCCTATCCGTGATAAATTAAAAGAGCCCTGGATCGGGGATGGTCTTTGCGTCTATAAGCAGCTGTTTTTAGAAGGTATATTAAAATTATAGCTGATCTTAATATATTTTTTGCAGCGCATTAAGGTAGGAACAAATATCAGATTATCACAGCCTGGTGCTGTGAGCGGATATTAATCTAAATTTTTAAATTCAATTTCAGCGTAAATCCCATAATGATCGCTGGCCTGTACCCCTGCGATCACCTGTTGCATCACCACCTGAGTTTTAACGATATCAACCTGACCTGAGAGAAGCAGAGACTCCGGTTTAAAAAAAATATAGTCAATGCGCCGGGGAGAATGGATCATCCGGGTGTGTAAGCGGGTGGACAAGTCTGCCGCTGTGGGTATACTATCGGCTGTATAATAGGCCTTTTGATTTATATTGGTCTGCGGATCCCAGGTATAACCGTGGCTCGCGGGAAAACAATAATTAAACAGATCGATCAGACCATTACCAACTAACTTTTGTATCTCCCGGGAAGCATAACGGGCATTGAAATCACCCATTAAAATGCAAGGTGCCTCTCCGGCCGTTTGTCTGATAAATGATATTGTTTGTCTGGCTTCTGATAAGCGCCATTGTATGCCCCGGTCTATTCGGGCCAAAATTTGCAAATATTCCCGGATGGGAAAATCTCCGCTATAGTATAGTTCACGAGCCTGGTTTAAAATCTGCGGATCAGCATCCAAAGATGCATGCCAATGGGTGGCAAACACATACACGGGTTCGCCTTTTAAGATAAGTTTCACGGCTATAATTTGGGTCGCATCCGAAAAGTGACAGCTGGCCCAGCGCCCCACAGGCCCTCCGGACAGTTGTTGGCGCCCGGTAAACTCAGCCCGGTAAGACTTTTTAATAAAGATCCCATCACCTTCTCTAAGATTCCGGGGCAGTCCGATACAGCCCAATCGAATACCCCCTAATCCGGGATGGAAAAAGACATCATAGCCAATATCAGCAGCCAGCCGCCTGGCATAACCGGGCAGTTGATTCAACTCATGAGCGCCAATTACATCCGGATCCAACGCCTTAATCTGTTGAATTAGAGCCTGATATCGCTTCTCACGTTGAGCTGGGGATTCATATTCGCCCATTTTAAAGATGCCTTTATAATCAAGACCTGACCAGACATTAATATCCAGGATCTTCAGCACAACCGGCTCAGCACCCCGTAAAACAGGTGGATTAATTAAGAAAAACAGGATTATACAAACAACCGCGCCTTTGATTCCAGGCATAACAATCCTCAGCTTACCGGAACTAATTTAGTGCAATGGATCATACCGGGCAAATTGTTTCGGATTGAACAATATCAATAAAAAAGGCCCGTGGTATATTTCCACAGGCCTTATATCAGAGTGCTTAATATTCACAACCTATTATTTGACCAGAATACACTTTCTGGACTCATGAAAGAACTGCTCTGTGTGGTTATCAGGATCAGCCGCTTGCAGGCGGTAGATATAAACACCCGAGCTGTGCTTGGCAGCCTGCCATTTTACGGTATGATAGCCGGCGGCTTGATGGCGATCTACCAATTTTTCAATCCGGCGTCCGGAGAGATCATAAATTTCCAGTACGACTGCGGCAGAGCGAGGCAGTTGATAGGTGATGGTTGTGGCGGGATTAAAGGGATTGGGATAGTTTTGATGCAGGGTAAACTCATCTGGTTTTAGTTGTTCTGACTCAATACTGTTCACTTCTTCAGCTTGCACAACCCTTAAATCATCAAAATAAATAGAACCTGATTCTGCAGCCTCTTGAGTGTGTGTCAACTGCACACTATCAAATCGGTAAGATGTTCCATCCAACACGCTATTACCTATCCAGCTGCCGACTCCCTCTTCATCATCGTAATACCATTCAACTAACTTCCATCCAATCCAGTCCACCGTATACCATTTGGAAACTTCACTAACAGATGATCCGCCAACTTCATCAATTGCAAAGCGGAATTGATTGCCGCTTCCATCACCGAAAATATAAACCTGTAAAACCGTATTCGGTCCAAAATAAATATCTTGTGTCGAGGAACCACTTTTATATACAACCCGTATTAACCAAGAAGATGCACTTAGATCCCAGTCATAATAGAGTTCCATGGATTTTGTACTGTTGGTCAGCAAGTTTGTAAAGTCAGTATTTTCACTCCGGGCTGTCCCGGGATCATGCCCGTCAGTTGAACCGCTTTGCTCAGGGGACCACCAGTTGGTCGTCAAACCGCTTTCAAAAGTGTCAATATTCCGGAGGACGACATAATCATAATTTCCGGTCTTAAAACTTTTTGATACAGTTTCATTAGTTTCATTTCCCAGGAGATCCGTTAAGCCCTCTTTTACCCGGCTGATATGAACTGCCGATGCGTCTAATTCTGCTTCCGGGAAGAAGTTTAAAACACTCCTGCTGTGCACCACGTAATGTTTTAAAGTCCCGTTTATTGTACTTCCATCGGAAAATCTTTCCAGATTAAAGATCGAATCGGTTATTGATTCTGTGTTTAATTCCTCATCGTATTCAAAACTGATGATCGGTTGGCGTTCAATATTTAATGAGCTCGACGGTGGATAAAAATTTACTAAATTGGGAGGCATATCATCAAAACCCGTCTTGAAATGTAAAACAAAATCATCACCGCCGATGCCATCATTATCACCATCAAAATAGTGCCCATAATCATCAGTAACGGTACCCGGAATAGTAATCGTATAGTTAGTTCTCAGCTCCAATCCATCGGTAATAATCTTCAATTCCCGGTTAATATCATCCCATCTGAAACCACATTCAACCGGCGGTTCGATCATAATATACTTTTCAATTGAATCGGGATTCATAGGACGATTGAAATACAATATAATATCGTCTAAGACAGAGATACCTGTATCCCCTTCAGCCGGATAGGTTGAAAGCACCGTTGGTAGTGCCGTAGAAATTAAATTGACATCGACAAATGTAAAGAATGTATCAACCATTTCCACAGATAGAGTATCGGGATAATATCCTTCTGCCGAGACAGTTATATCTACCAGATCGTTATTAATTCCCTCAAAATAATAAAATCCGTTGTGCAGTAATTCCGGATCATCTGTATATTTATAAAACAAACTTTCATAGGTATCGGTTTCATAGCTTAGATCCTCAACCTCGACTACCGCGCCATTAATCGGAACACCAGTATCCTTATCTTTCACAATTCCGGTCAGCATCCGGACAAGTGGTCGGGAGATATCATGGTATTTTAAAATTGACCAAAAATAGGTTCTGGCTTCCAGACGCTTCCAGTCTTCATTCATAAATAATTGGTTTTGTCTGGGATTGGTATGAAAGCCAGCTTCACTCAATTCAGATGCCATTATTGTTTCACGATTTACATGCAGATAGGGATGTTTTCGATCGTGATTGTCTGGAAAGCCCTGGTAGAAGGTGCGGTCGGCATAATTTCCGCGGGTGCTTATGCGCATACCCCGGGTTAAAATATCCACCATATGATCACCCATTTCCCGGCCCCCGTTTGGAGTTTTTTCCACAGTTTGCCCGTTTTCTCGCCAGCCGCCATAAAGCAGCAATGTGCTGTTATAGATAGAGGAACCGGCATCACTATGGATCGAATGAAACCAGGTGGCACCCTTTGTATTGGCATCACTGGATCTTTGAGATAATGAAACTTGTTGAGTGTCGTTGGTTCTGCTGAGATAAACAGTATCAATATCTGTTTCATTTAATAACATTTCACTAAGGCGTAAAGCTACTCTGACATTTCTCTCTGCTTCTGAATATCCATAAATGCCCATATTTTCCTTCTGGCTGTGACCGGGGTCCAGATAGATATCCCAGCCCGCCAACCCGGTTATTTGTCCAAAAGACAGACTACAAAAAACAAATAGAAAAAAGATAATATGTTTCATTTGGCACTCCTTAAAACAATAAAAAAATCAATTGGTTTTAACCCTCTATTCGAATCTCTATAATGGCAATTTTACCACTATCTAAAGCGCAAACAATCTTATCCATTTTGGGTGACCAAACCGGATACATCTCATGCAGATCGCTCGTCTTAGTCAATTGCATCTTGGTTTTACTTTCCAGATTATAAACCCAAATATCCGAAGCAGTAATAACATGACCATCGTCCTCGTCAACCATATATACAATCCATTTCCCGTCAGGTGACCATCCCGGTGCATTTGCTTTACCTAATTCTGTTAGAATATTACCATCAATATCCGATATAAACGTACTTCCACCAACCACGGTAAAAACAAATTCGGATTTATCGGGTGACAGTGAAAACCAGATATAGTCTTCATTCTGGATCGGAACCAGTTCATTTCGGATACCATTTTTATGGATTATAATTTTACCGTTGTCTATATATCCATATACTTCCCCGGTAATAATCGACTCATTCGACTTTTCATGATCCAAACGGATCCCCTTCACATCATCATTCTCTCGATAAACCAACCGATCGCTATCTAGCAATAAAGCCGGTGACAAATGACGCATTTTCTCTGTTAGATATTGGGGTTTCTGGTCCCCTATCGCCTGTATCGCCAGAGCAGAATATCTCCGCTTATTTATATATTCATCGGCCCTGAATACAATTTTTTTACCATCGGCGGTAAACTTCGGCTCATAACCGGCACCGGGATAATCATTGATCTGTTGGATGGATTTTTTCTCAAGATCGTATAACCATAATCCTTTATAGCCAAATTGGGTAAACAGGATTTTTTCACCATCGGGGCTGAACCTGGGTGACATATATCTGCTTTCTTCCGTAGGAATAATGTCAGTATCAACAACTTTAATGGCTTGTGCTTGCAGGTAAAAGACAGATAATAAAAAAATAACTACAAATAAAATTTTCTTTTTCATTGAGTATTTCTCCTTTTTAAGGTTATTCAGATAACATTATTAATCAAATTTTCAAAACAGAGAGAAGATTAACCGGCGGTTTAAGTAGGTAGACCCGGCGCTATCAGATTGCTGGCAAAACAAATTACTACGGGAACAATAGTTAACAGTGTTATTTTTTTCATCGGGTTAACTCCTCATACTTATCTGCTTCAGATAGATAATTTACGTAAAATATCTTTCGTGAGGTATTGATATTTTTAATTAATTATCAGTTTGTAAAATATATCACAGAATATCACCCTTGAAATCAGCCCGGCGTCGCACCCCAGGCGGAAAACAGGAAAGGGTTATTTTAATTCAGATCTGATGATTATTAACCAGCTCGGTAAAACGGCGGAAGGAGCGGTCATAGGTCTTTTCCACATCATCGGGAAAGCAACAGGCGGGTAATTCGCGACTGCTGAGATGGGATTGAATACACTCGCAGCATAAGCCTTTGCGGGGACAAGGATCATAGGTGCAGTTGCATAATTCCAGGTTGCGCTCTTGATTACATTCCATAGATTTCCTCCTAAAATTATAAATTCTTAGTTCAAAGGGACTCAAACCTACAAAACCAGAGCGCTAAAATGCAAGTTTGTCCTATACCAGTTCCATAGTATTTGTTAAAAAGGGGCTTATATTTTCTTATTTTTCGCAGTTATATATTCTAACGGATCCAGCTCATTACACCAACTTAATTATTAGACATTTTTTAACCATTTATCTTATAATAGTATAATTTTCTAAATTAAATAAAATTGATATATTATTTCCTGTGTTATATATTATATATAGTTGAAATATTTTTGACTGCTTTGAAGCCGGAGATTTTATTACCATTCAAATAATAGTGTAGTATGAAGTAATAAAAATTGAGTATTTATTATTAGTGATCTAGCAATTAACTGAATAATTGATCATTAAAAAGGAGGACAAAATGTTGAGAAAACGGTTTTTTATGGTGGCATTCACTGGCATGATTTTCTTTTGGATAGGCTGCCAGGCCCCGCAAACCGCCCAAGCACCTGCAGTTAACGGTGAGGAACTGGTGCGCAATTTGTGGTCGGATTTTGAAAAAAGCGATCGGCAAATATTTGAAAATTGGGTGGCAGAAGGGTTTCAATCCGTGCATCAGAATGGAGCCCGGGACCGGGCAGCAGAGATCAAACTCCTGATGGACCTGAATCTCGGGGAATACACGCTTGACAATTTCACCACGACTCAAAATGAAGACATGGCCGTGGTGACCTACACCGTCGCAGCGACTGAAACTATTGCCGGAAAGGTCTTGCCTAAATCCCCGGCGGTCAGGCTCTCAGTTTTCCGCTATGATGGCAAAGCCTGGAAATGGATTGCTCATGCCAATCTGAACCCGATGGATTAGTCGCCGATCTGAAACCCTCCCTGATTTTCGCAACCCAAAGAGAGCTATTTAAAATAAACAGACTCTGCTGTAAGGTCAATTCTATTATCATTTTTTATCATTTTTATCTTATCTTCTGATATTCATAATTAGACACTATTGAAAATAAGATCGGCAATGCAGCGTCCCACAGATAATTTACAACCCCATTTACCTATTGAATTCCTAGGCAAAGCCTGTATATAATTCTGCTCAAATTCAAATATCCGGATTTGGTTCTCAAGAAATCGGTTTTTTTATTTTTAAAACCGATGGTGCCTATTATGATCACCTTAGCCATTCAAAAATCAGGCCGCCTCAGTGAAAAAGTTTGCGTTTACTGCAGGAATGTGATATCCATTTCGAAAATGGTGGCCGGGCCAAATTAAAAGTCAAGGCCCATAGTTATCTAATGGAAGTGCTGCGTATGTGGGCAAGGAGGAAAAACCTGAATGGGCTACTATTTAATTATTTTTTTAGAAATAGGTTGAAAAATAAATATCATTTGTATATTTTAACATTGTAA
>CAZXFH010000045.1:0-25350 GCA_964640055.1 uncultured bacterium
TCTTCGGGTGTTGCCCCGCGCCAGTAAACATAAACCTTAATCATAGGATAGGTGATTTCGGGCAGGAAATCCGTGGGCATGCGGGAATAGCCAAAATAACCGAGCAGTAACGCTGTAGCAATCAACACGATGGTTGCTACCGGGCGCTTAATGGCGATGGATGTAAGTTTCATTCACCGCCTCCCGCTTCACTTGACGCAGCTTTTGGAGCACCCTGAATCTTTACTGCCGTCCCTGTTTTCAATTGCTGCTGTCCCTCGACAACGATTTGATCACCAACAGAGACTCCCGAACGAATTTCAACCCAACCATCAGCTTCCAATCCTGTCTGAAGAATTTTCTCTTCTGCTTTACCATTATTGACAATAAAACAGGTTTTATTTTTGGGGCGCTCGATCACCGCCTGAACAGGAATTGCCACTGCGTCTTGCAAGGTTCGGGTGACAAACGTCGCCCGGACAAACATGCCGGATTTCAAATTGGGACAGGGATCGGCAAGCCGGATTTCGACTATTCCATTGCGGGTCTGGCTGTCTACCTGCGGGTAAATACGTTGTATTATCCCTCTGAAAAGTTTTTCCGGGCAGGCATCGGCGTAAATTTCAGCCGTTTGTCCGACCTTTAATTTTCGGATATCCAGTTCCGACACCGGTACATCCGCCAGGAGCCTGGCGCTGCTCTGAATCTCGAATAATTTGGTTTTTGCAGGCACCATATCGCCGAGATCAACCCAGCGCCGGGAAACTACGCCCGCAATCGGTGACGTTACCGGAATTTCTTTGTATTGCTGCAGGGCAAACTTGTAGTCCTGCTGCGCCTGTTCCAGCTCTTTTTTTAATTGCTGATTGTCTGGATTTTTATTCAGCGCCTCTTGTTTCGCCTGCATCAGCAACCGCGCCGAATTGATGATATCCTCCCGCACCAGCGAGCTGAGCATGGCGACCACTTGATTCGTTTGCACCTGATCCCCTTCGTGTACCAACAATTTGGAAATCTTTCCTTCGGCCGTGGCCAAAATATTGGCGACATTCTCCGCCCGCAGCGTGCCGGTCAGGTCCAGTGTCTCAACCATTTTTCGGGCTTTTACAGGATCAACCCGTACCAGTTTGGCAGAAGATTTCCTGGCTTCGGCTACTGCCGGTTGTTTGGACTTACAGCTGTAAGCGGTTCCAATCAGGAATATCAGGCTTACGATCATAATCAATTTTTTCATATTGGTCCTTTTATCATTTATAATAAGCAATAGGTTAGATGATCTTTATGTCATAGCAATTCCATTTCAGGAAATCCGGGATTAAGTCCGGATAAAAAATCCCTGCTTCTGCAATGCCCGTCCAGGGATTTCCGAAGACAAAATCACCAGTACCGTCATTAGCAAAAGATCCGGCAGGATATGCATGAAATGTGAAAAGGCATAACGCAGCGCTTTAGATGATTTTCGCCGATCTGAAAAAATTTCAGTAAAACGATGGCTGTGAGCAGATAGAGTATTTGCATCTAATTTTCTTGTTGCTTTTGTATCTGAATGCCCATGATTTTGATACCCTTTTCCGTCTTCATCGAGAGCGTGGCCGGTTCGGTGATCAGACATTGACCGGTTTTCAATTGCACCTCTTGTTGATTAACCGTAACCGTTGCCATGCCGTCAACGACGACAAAAACGACGTAGGACGCCATTTCACATTGCGGCATTTCACCGCCAGCCGGCAGCGCGATGACGCGGGTTTTAAATTCGGTCGTGCTGTAAAATACATTCCTGCCGCGTTGCGCGTAATCAGCGGCTTGCATGGCATTCAGGTCAAATATTTTCATTGGTCATTCTCCTTTGGTTGGTTGTCCGGTATCTCGTCCGGAGACACAATTTTTTCAATGATCAAACCCATCGCCACGGCTGCCAGAATTGTCAGGCTCAGGCGGGCGAGCATAAACCGTGCTCCCAGAAACTGCAATTCTACCAGTTCCTGCGGCAGTTTGATGCAAGCCCAGGCGGTCAGAAATATTGCGATGTTGGCCAGACTTGCTCCCTTTTGGCGTAAGCCGACAGCTAGTGGAAAAGCGATATAGAGCGGTCCGGTAGGCAGGGCTCCGAAGAACAGCGCCAGCGCAACACCTCTTAATCCGGCGCTTTTCCCGAGATATTTCATGACTGTTTCTCTGGATACCCAGACGGCAAATAATCCCATTAAAATCAGCACCGCCGGGAGTATGGCAAACATCTCCATTGCGAAGCGCCTCGCGGTTAGCACGGCGAGTTCCCGCTTTTCAGGGAATATGAGTAGCAGGACTACGCTCGCCAGAACCGCAATTGCCAGAATCAGCCAGTCGGTGTGTTTGGTCGGCTTTGTTTTTTGATTTGATTGCGGTTTCACAGGACGACTCCCATCAAAATACCGACTAAAATCGCCAGAGCGAAACTGAGTCCGTTGCGCCAAAGGGCAAATTTCTTTCCCAGTTCTTTTATCTCTAGCGGCAGCGTGACAATGCCGATCATGGTAAGGGTGGCGATAAAGGTGGCAATCGCCATTACGGCTGCGCCTTTTTCCAGCAATGACGCCGCCAGCGGAAAGGCAACAATTGATGGAATATGCATAACTGCACCGAGCAAAGCCGCCAACAGAATTCCGAAAAATCCACTTTGTTTTCCCAGCAGGTTGGAAATTACCGCCGGTGTCAGAAAACTCATCAACAGCCCGATCAGAATGATAATCAATAATGCCTGAGGCAGTATTTTGAAAAAGGATTTCAGTGCTATTTTCAGGGCCTGGGCAGTTTTTCGCTTGTCCAGGATCAAGGAGACAATCAGTCCGAAAATTGTCAAAAGATTAATAAAAACCGCAGTATTGCTCATAGAATACCCATAATTGCCATTAGATGCGTGCGGACGATGTTATAGTCCAGCACGGCCTGGTTCAAAGCCAGCTGACTGTTGAGCAACGTCTTCTGAATATCCAGCAAGTCCGTATTGGAACGCCGCCCGGCATGATACTCGATCATAGCCAGCCGATAGCTCTGGCGTGCCTGATCCGCCGCTTGTTGTTGAATCAGGATTTGTTGCTCCTTTTCCTGCAAACGACTGTAACCGCTCTCCAGCTGGGCCGCAAGATTTTTACGAAAATACTCTTTTTGCCAGCGGACTTGTTCCACGCCAAATTGGGCTTCACTGATTTTGGATTTGATAACCTTGCCGTCATAGAGGGGTATTTTGGCGTTTACCCCCCAGAAATAACGCTTATTTTTATCCAATGAGAAAGATTCGAAGCCGAATTCGTACCCGAAAAACGCCTGTGCCGCAATCTGTGGCTTGCGGGCAGCTTGCTGGATTTTTACTTTGGTTTCGGCTTTCTGCATTTCCCAATCCAGCTGTTTCCAGACTGGATTATTGGTGAAGGCTTTGTCTAACAGGTTCTCCGGTTGTTCATCAAAAGGCAACGCCCGCAGCGAATCGAGAGGCATCATAATCTGTGGTGAGGGTCGCCCGATCAGTATTCCGAGCTGATAGGCAACCGACTGATAATCATTTTTATTTTTCAGCAATGAGCCGTCTATGGTGACAATGTTGACATCAATGCGGTTTAATTCCAGCTGAGACATGCGTCCCGATTCGACCAGCAGTCGGGAGAAGCGCCGGTGTGCTTGCAACTGTTTCCGATTTTCCAGCAGGATTTGGCGCTGGTTGATCAGGGATTGCAGTTGAAAATAATTCGTAGCTACCGCCAGCTTCAGATCCAGCTCCTCGCTGGCGAGACCTGTCTCCAGTAAATGGTAATCCATTCGGGCAAGTTCTTCCGTCAGTTTCAATTTGCCACCGGTATAGACCGGCTGAGTGATAGAGACGGTGGGATAAAGGTCGTGTTCGATATTTCCGAGAATCTGCGCCCGAAAACCCGGCACAATATCCTGATAAGAGTAGGAAAAATTGGCATCTATGCGCGGCAGAAATTCGCCTTTGGCCTGTTGCATTCGTGCCTGTCCGGCTTTAATCCTGGCGCCGGTTTTTTTAAGTTGCTCATTGTTAGCCAGCGCTTCCTGAAATGCAGCGTTTAGCGTAATGTAACTTGTATCCGGTAGTGCCTGTCCAGAGATACTGGCCGGACTGTTTTGAAATTGACTGGATTCCAATGAATCCTGAAAAGCGTTTTGTGAGTTTCCGCTATTTGTGGCAAGTAACAGAGATACCAACAAAGTTAGATAAGTTTGCTGTAGTTTCAATTATTCTCCTAAGATTCGTTCTGGAAAGTTCGGGCATACAGGTCGTTGATCTGTTTCACCAGCTCAGTCAATGATTGATCAACCACTGTCCTGTTATTATTAGACACTTGTTGTGCCAAATAGTTAATTTTTCGCGAAAGATCATCCAATGCCGTGGTAATCGCACTCCTGTCTGGCGGCAGGGGCGCCAGATAGACCCGGTCTCGCAGGCGCTGAATTTCGACGATAACTTCTGTTAAAGAATGTCCGGCTGCATGGAGAGCCTGTGCGGATTTGAGGGCTTTACGCAGATGAAACAAACGGTCGGAGACATATACCAGTCCGTTTTCCTCGTGCATTTTGACGAAAAGTCCGCAGGCAAAGGCGCAGTTGTTAAATGCCATCGGGTAGTTTTTTCTCTGAACGTTATCAGCCATGGCATCGAATAAAATCTGCATTGTTTTTAAACGTTTGTCGAATTGGGCATCGGCGGCGTATTCCGGGGGCGGATTCTTGGCAAACTGTTTTTGGAGTTTCTGCCAAAGCCTTCCGGCTTGCTGAATTTCCTGCAAGGCTTTTTGTGCGGTGATTTCATCATTGGTTTTCATGACCTGCCGAATCTGACCGCAATAACTGCGCATATACCGGCGGGCTGGCAGAACCTGCGCATCGAAATCCTTTAAGGCGGACGATTCTGCTGCTTGCGCCAAAATCGTAAATATCAAGATCATCATTAAAACCGAAAAAAATTGTAAACTCTTCATTACCAACCTCATAAATATTTTAGACAATGTGGTTTTTCTTGACCCATTCCTGCGCCGCCATTTGCACCGGGTCCCAGGGACTCGAAAGGGGCGGGGTGTAGCTCAAATCCAGATGGTTTAAATCATCGACATTCATTTTATGATAAATTGCGGTGGCAATTATATCAATCCGCTTGGACACTTCAGTTCCATAATGGCCGACAATCTGAGCGCCAAGTAGCTTTCCCGTTTGGCGGTCACCGGTAATCCTGATATGCAGTTTTTGAGCGCCCGGATAGTAGACTTTATGATCCCAGGTTTCAAAATCCACGCTGAGCAGTTCGAAGCCTTCGGCACGCACCTCGTCATTTTTTAAGCCGGTCCGCACAGCGACTAAATCAAAAATCTTGACCGACTGAGTACCCAGCGATCCGGCATATTCAACCCGGCTGCCCATTGCATTTTCACCGGCGATGCGTCCCTGTTTGTGCGCCGTGGTGCCCAATGGCAGGTAGCTATTCTTTTCCAGCAAGGCATGATAGGTTTCCGCACAATCACCGGCAGCGTAAATGTCCGGAATGTTGGTTTCCATCCTGCGATTAACCTGAATGGCATTTTTTAATCCCAGAGTAATCCCGGTGTTTTTCGCCAGTTCCGTATTCGGACGACTGCCGGTCGCCACCAGCACCAGATCCGCACTGAGTCTGAAATTCTCCTGTCCCAGTACCAACAATTGATCCTTGTTTAATGTAATCTCTTTGACCGCGGTGCCGGTAAAAACCCGAACACCCCGCTGCTCAAGTTCAGACCTGATTATGTCGCTTAATATCGGATCAAGAGTCGTCAGAACAGAAGGGAAATATTCAACAATATTAACTGTCAATCCAAGCTTTCGCAGCGCATCAGCCATTTCCAATCCGATATATCCGGCGCCGATAATCACGACGGACTGCGGCTTTTGGTTTTTGAGATACTGTTTTAAGTCCAGGCTGTCTGTCATCCATCTCAGAAAGAAAACGCCGGGCAGGTCCAGACCGCCAATCGGCGGACGGGCCGACACGGCGCCGGTTCCAATCAGCAGCTTGTCATAATGCAGGTCAGTTACCTGGTCACTTTTAAGGTTTTTTACCGCAACCGTTTTGGACTCCGGATTGATTTTTTCCGCCCGATGTTCGGTTAATAAAGTAATTCCCAGTTTTTCGATATCCGCCCGTTTTCGGTGCGCCAGATTATGCCAATCGGCAACTTCGCCACTGATGAAAAAGGGCAATCCGCAGATGCTGAAATTGGGAAAATCATCAGCCAGTAACATGGTAATTTCCACGTTGGCATTCAATTCCCCGGCACGCAGGGCGGCGCTGATGCCGGCATCACTACCGCCGATGATCAGGAATTTTTCAGGCATTTTATTTCCTTATATTATTCAATTTTTGAAACAAATCGGTGAGCCTTTCAGAAAAAATCTGACGAATGGTATCTTCCTTTTTCTTCAGCGGATACGCCGGGATCAGATCGAGAACTTTTTCTGCCGGTAAGCCGGAATGGTACAGCATTTCTACCGCACCGGTCAACATGCCATTCAGCGCCTTCCGCGCGGCGTCTTCTTCCAGACCAAATTCCTTTGCCAGCCGCTGTAATTCCAACCACTGAAACCAGAAATAGGTCGGTCCCATACCGGTCAGAATTGCGTAAGCCTCCAGATGCTTTTCGGGCACTTCGGGCGATTCGCCCCAATTTTCAAACAGGGCATGCAAAATAGCTTTTTCCGAATCATTAAACGTTTCGGAAAAGACTAGCGGATTAAATCCCTTGCCGATAACAGACGGAGCGTTGGGAATCATACGGACGATACGTGTGAAGCCATTCAGCAAACCGGACAGCCGCTGAATTGATATGGTCGGAACCAGTGAGATCAAGATGGTATCCGGCTTCAACATACCCTTAATTTCTTCTGCGACTTCAGCCAGCACCGGCGGATGAACCGCCAGAAAAACCAGATCAGCCTGAGCAGCCTCTTGATTGTTCTTTACTGATTGAATCAATTCCGGGGCGATTTCAGTTATTTTTTTAAGGCGGCTGGCGTCGGGATCACTCACCAGAACTCGTTCAGGCAGTGCAGATTTATGTTTCAGTCCAAATAGCAATAATTCGGTAACCCGTCCGCCGCCGATGAAACTTATCTTTTGATTATTGGTCATTTTTTTCTCGCTATCACTCATGTTTGGATTATTTTGCACTGATTTTCAATTTATCTTTATCCTTGAGTTGTCTTTTTACCTTGGCCCAGATGCCTTCTTTTTTATACAGCGCCCGGATATCATCAATATTCTGGAAGGTGATCGCAGTACCGAGGCAAAGATTGGCGCAGGTCGTACAACCGACAACGCACTGATACGGGCGGGCCACGACAGCGCCCTTTTGCGTCCAATCATAGACATTTTTACCGCAATTCATGCACATTCCACATTTGACGCATTTGTCCGAATCAATCGTTGGGTACCATTCCACTTTTTCTCTTGGATAACCTGTTAACCATGCCATTTGTACCTCCTTCTTGAGTTAAGCATCATTGTAATTATTCCCGGTGCCCCTGAAAAATGGCGGAATTCGGCTTTTTCAGATCGGCTTCCCGATTTTTCGACACAAACACTCTTTGATATGTTGTAACGAATCGCATTCTTTGTGGCAGATGAATTCGCCATCAACATACATTGCCGGATAAGGCGTTAATGGATATTCTCCGATCTCTTTAATATCCGTTACTTCGTCCACTGTGGCTTCAATTTACAGTTCATGAATGGTGTGTAAAATATTTTGAAGCATTTGCTGAAAATTAGGGTCTTTTTCAAGACCGATGATCTGAATTTTCATGGCGCTTCCCATGATTTATATCTTAATAGATATTTACCTCGAGTTTTATCAGGGAACGATCCATCTTAATTATCTGAGCACTTGTCTAAGTGACATTCCTGGAACAGATGGCAATACTTCTTACTGATGGCCACCAGCATCAGCATGATCGGGACTTCGATCAGCACGCCGACGACGGTCGCCAGGGCCGCTCCGGAGGAAAGCCCGAAGAGCATCGTAGCTGTGGCAATCGCCACTTCGAAATGATTGGAGGCGCCGATCATGGATGCCGGCGCGGCGTCTTCATAGGAGAGCTTCAGCCAGCGGGAAAACAGAAAATAGCCAATACTGTAAATGAAAATTGTCTGAATGAAAAGGGGAATCGCAATCCAGAAAATCGTCAATGGATTTCTCACGATGATCTCGCCTTTAAACGAAAAGAGCAGAATCAGCGTCACCAGCAGTGCCATGGTGCTGACCGGTGTGAGAAAGTGAATGAATTTTTCATTGAACCAATCCAGACCTTTGGACTGAATGATCCATCTGCGGGAAAAGTAACCGGCAATCAGCGGCAGAGCCACATAAATACCAACGGACAACAGAATTGTCTGCCAGGGAATCGGCATGGCGTTGACGCCAAGCAGAAATCCACCCAGTGGCGCGTAAAGTACCAACATGGTCAGCGAATTAAGGGCTACCATTACTAAAGTAAGCCCGTCATTGCCTCGGGCCAGATAGCTCCACATGAGGACCATGGCGGTACAGGGAGCGATACCTAGGAGAATTGCGCCGGAAATATAACTGCGCCAGAGTTCAACCTCCTGACCGGTTTTGATGATTTCGGTGCCAGGCAGGAATTTTTTGAACAGTATTCCGAGAAAAAGATAGGCAAAAAGATACATGGTAAAAGGTTTAATTGCCCAATTGACAATCAGTGTCATCGCAACCGGTTTAGGCGTTTTGGCGGCTTTGACCACTTCGGCGAAATCGATTTTCACCATGATCGGGTACATCATAAAGAACAGACAGATGGCGATGGGAATCGAGACCTGATAGACCGACATGGCATCCAGTTTAATAGCGACGCCGGGCGCGATTTTACCCAGCAGAATCCCGACGGCAATGCATAGCAGAATCCAAAGGGTCAGGTACTTTTCAAAGATGTTCAGTTTTTTTTCAGCAGTCATAAAGCCTCCTAACTCATTATTAAGTAGATGCCGCCTAAGATGACCAAGACGCCACAAACTTTTTTCAGCCATTGGGCGCCTTTGGATTCGGCGCTCCAGTTGAGATACTTCTGCAATATTTCGGTAAAAGTGCCCGCCAGGACAATGACGGAGCAGTGTCCAACTCCGTAAAAAATCAGCAACAGGATGCTGAATAACAGTTTTGTGCCGGCAGTGCTCAGGACAATTGCCAGAATTGGCGCCATATAGGCAAAGGTGCAGGGACCGAGTGCAACGCCGAAAATTAATCCCAGAATGAACGCCGCCAGGAAGCCGCGTTTCCTGACTTTTGACGGATCGGGCGCCGAGAAGAAATTCAGAGAAATCACATCCAACAGATAGAGTCCGACCAGAAAGAAGATGACTGCCACAAAATAATTTCCAAAGCGCCCGACGTCACCCAGCATGCGCCCCAGTAATCCGGTGATGACGCCGATCAGGGCAATGGTAATCAGAATGCCGGTGGAAAACAGCAGGGAAAGCCAGAACGCCCGACGGGTGGTGACATTGCCCTGGCCGTTGATAAACCCGATAATCAACGGAATGCTGGACAGATGGCAGGGACTTAGCAGGATGCTCAGAATACCCCAGGCAAAAGCGGTCAGCAGGGCGATCAGCGGGGTACCATACAACGCCTGGGAAAGGGTATTGAATATATTTTCAATCAAGATCTGACTCCTTATTGTAAACCAGCATAAAATCCGCCAAACCCCGCTGGAATCGCAGGGTGTCTAATAAAAATGAACTTTCATAAAAGAAGATATTATCACAGGATTTTAACATCAAAATCGGCAAAAACTGTTCGCTTGAATTTGCCATCAGAGAATCAACGGTGCCGGGTTCGCTGGAATAATCAAAATGCCGGTACCGGATAAGCAAAGTATCGATAACGTTCTTGTGAATCTTCTTTTCGATAAATTCTGCAAATTCCTCATTCCGTTCGCGCACGCATTGACAGGCTTGACTGTCATAAAGAAAAATCAGGCAACCCTTCTGCGGTTGGTCGTGTGATCCGGATGATGAACCAGGCATAAATGCCGTACTCATCATGAGATAGACGGCAACTGGAAACAGGAGTGATTTCCGCTTCACTGAACACCTTTTGATTGCAGCAGCTTTTCGATTTCCGCTAGCGGGAAAAAGCCCTCATGCCGGAAAAATTCCCGGCCTTCGGCATCAAGAAAGACCTGGGTTGGAATCACACGGATATTATATTGTCGGGCATAAGGTTGTCCTTCTTTAGTCCAGACATCATGAAAAACAACCTTGACCTGCTCTGGATATTTTTCCTCAATCTCTTTCATGATCGGCTGCATTTGCCGACAGGGGATACAGTTAACCGATCCCAGTTCGATAAAAGTGACCAGTAGAGAATCCGATTTACTGTTCTTTTGCACATGTGAGGAAGTATCCGAAACGGTTGTCTGTTTTTCTGTTTTTGCGGCGGATGTCTCTTCGTTATTCTGGGCAGAGCAGCTGACTTGCATTAACAGTAAAACAGAAAAAAGAGGATAAACGATTTGACACTTTTTAATCATATTATTTCTCCTTGTAATTGATTCAATATTCAGGTTAACAAGCGTCGCATTCACAACCGGTCCCTGTCCGCGGCAAGTTTGATTTCACCGTTCCCGGTGATTCATTGAAGATCCGCTCTGTGATCTCATTGACGATTTTGTCATCTGCCGGCGTCTTCCCTTTTTTCAGCCCCATATCCGCCAGCACATAATGCGTAATCTTCGCATCGATATGTTCCATTGTTTTCCGTGCGCACGCCACGGGACAGCCGTCGATCACAATGTTTTCAACCTCGCCCTGAGCCGATGCGATAAATCCTGACACATGGCCACCTACTCCAGCCAGGCATGAAGGCTTTGCGAATCCTTTTTTTACCAGCCGTCTCGCAACACGGTCCGCAATTTCGCCCACATCGGCCCCTCCGCTGCAGGCATACACGAGCCGGTTTCCGCTACCACAGCATTCTTTCATGACTCAACTCCTATTATACAGTTTATTCCAGCAATCCGAACAGACCGGTCCCTGCCGGTATGAACAGCACGTTTTCAAACGTAAATGCCGGACTTCGGATGCCGGAACCTTCTTGCCGCAGGCATCGCATTTAACCGTTTTGTTGCTTGATAAGTCCATGGCTATTCCAACATTTTTTTAATTTCTTCCACATTCGGAATTTTTCCCGCCACTTTCACTTCACCATCCACAGACAGGCCCGGCGTCATCATCACGCCGAAGTTCATAATGTCATTGATGTCCGTCACTTTTTCGATTTCATATTCGATGCTCAGCTCTTGCGCTGCCTGTTCGGTCAGCTCGGTGAGCTTTTTGCACTTGGGGCAGCCTGTGCCCAAAATTTGCAATTTTTTCATAAGTTTTCTCCTAAAAAAATGTACCGAAAATAAGTCCGCTAATTGTGGCCATTACAACCACCAGTGAGACAAATACGATTGTTTTTTGAGTTCCGACCACGCTGCGGATCACCAGCATGTTTGGTAGCGAAAGGGCTGGACCGGCCAGTAAAAGTGCCAAAGCCGGACCTGGGCCCATACCATTAGCGATCAAACCTTGCAGGATGGGAACCTCAGTAAGGGTGGCGAAATACATAAAGGCCCCGGCAATCGAAGCAAAGAAATTCGAAAAAAGAGAATTGCCACCAACCAAACCGGAAATCCAGCGGTTGGGAATGATGCCTTGCCCGTCTTCCGGACCGCCCAGCAAAAATCCGGCAATCAAGACTCCCATTGCAAGTAGCGGCAGAATCTGTTTTGCAAACCCCCAGCTGGCCGACATCCACTCAGAAGGCTCGCCTTCATTCAGAGACAAAACAACGCTCAGTCCGATAATAGCTGCCACAAACGCGATCACTGGTTGCGCCGGAAATGATATCGCCAGGATAATCACGGGTAGAGCAATAAGCAGCACCTGGAAAACTTTTATTTTAATGATATAAATCAGTGAAAACGCCAGCCCAATCCCGAAAATTCCGGTGAGCAGCCATTTATTGATAAAAATGAAATGCCATATCCCCGTATCCGCATCGGTTTTGCCCCAATTGACAAACACCAGAATTAATACAAAAGTGAAGAAATGGATGGCAGTTTGCCAAAACGGACGGGTTTCCTCCGGTTCAGGCATGGCCAGCTGAGCTTCGGATTTAGAGTATTCCTCTTTACGGTAAATCAAATGCATCAGAAAACCAATAATAACACTGAAAACCACTGCCCCGACGACTCGGGCGATGCCAAGTTCTGCACCCAGAATCCGCGCCGTCAGAATGATTGCCAGAATATTGATCGCCGGGCCGCTGTAAAGAAAAGCAATCGCCGGTCCCAAACCGGCACCCCGTTTGTAAATCCCGGAGAAAAGCGGTAAGACCGTACAGGAACAGACCGCCAGAATCGTTCCCGAAACCGAGGCCACAGCGTAGGCGATCCATTTTTTTGCAGTGGCGCCAAGATACTTGACAACGGCATTCTGACTGACAAATACCGAAATCACACCGGCAATGAAAAACGCCGGAACGAGACAAAGCAGCACATGCTCCCGGGCATACCATTTCGCCAGACTGAGTGCCTCATAAATTGCCAGGGTGAAGCGGGAATTGCCGATCGGCAGATAAAAAGCCGCCAGAAATACAGCGATAATCCAGAGCAGTTTTTTATATTCATCTTTCCAGTTCATAGGTTTACTTTCGGATTAAATTCCACACAGATCACGTCGATCAATATGTTTCAATTTTTCAAAATCCTGTTTGACAATTTCTTCGGATTTTAGCCATTCCGAAATAATGGAGAAGAGCACGAGGGCTTTTTTTCCCGGCCGAAGGGTGTAGTTTACCCATTTACCATCTTTTACATAGTTGATAAAACCGGCCTCACGCAGGATGGAGAGGTGCTTGGAAACCGTGGAGGTCGCCAGCTGCAAGGCTGCGGTCATTTCACAAACACAGAGCGGCTTGACTTCCAGCATTTTCAGCATTCTAAGTCGGTTCTGATCGGAAAGTGCTTTAAAAAGTTGGGTGATTTCACACATTTTGTCTCCCTTTTAAAAGGTGTCACTTCGACAATTGGCGAAATATAGTAATATATACCCCGCTTTGGCAAGCAGAATTTTAACATTTATGCGGGTTCTCTGATAATTTTACTTTTTATTTCTATTACTAATAATTACTATTTACCAAAAAAGATATCCTTACCGAAAGGATAATGACCATGCAAGAGATCAATTGGGGTATTCTGGGTACCGGTTTTATCGCCCGGAAATTCGCCCAAGCACTTATCACGCTGCCCAACACCCAACTACTGGCCATTGGATCACGCCATCAACACAGCGCCCGGGAATTCGGGAAAAAATTTAAGGTGCCGCGGGTATATGCTTCATATCACGAATTAGTTTCCGATCCGGATGTCGCTGTAGTTTATATCGCTACACCCCATCCATTCCATTGCCGGGATAGTCTGATGAGCCTGAAAAACGGCAAAGCCGTGCTCTGCGAAAAGCCTTTCACACTGAACGCCCAAGAAGCCCAAAGATTAATTAACCTGGCCCGTCAGAATCAACTGTTCCTTATGGAGGCCATGTGGATCCGCTTCACACCTTTGCTACAGAAAATAAAGGGATTGGTACAGGCCGATAAAATCGGCGATGTGCGTCTGATCCAATCGGACTTTGGTTACCGTTTTCCCTGGCAACCGGAGCACCGGGCCCTGAATCCTCATTTGGGAGGTGGCGCCCTCCTGGATATGGGCATATATCCGATCTCTTTGACCTCTTTTATTATGGAACAAGCCCCACAGACCATCCTGAGTAAAGCCCATCTCGGTGATACTACGATTGATGAGCAGGCAGCTATGCTTTTTCAGTATGAGCAGGGGCAAATGGCTCTATTGAGTTGTGCGGTACGCACTCGCACCGCTCAGATAAGTTATATTTATGGCACTCAGGGCTATATCAAGATCTTTGGTCCCTGGTGGCAGTTAAAAAAAGCCCATCTGATAATCAACGACGATACAAAAATAATCGATGAACCCTTTCAGGGTAATGGTTATCAATATCAGGCAGTGGAAGTGAATCAATGTCTGCGCAGAGGTGCACAGGAGAGTGATACGATGCCGCTGGATGAAACGTTGGTCATTATGGAAACCATGGACAAGATCAGAAACCAATGGGGTTTTAAATATCCTATGGAGTGATATTCTATATACCGTCCTTACTTTATCAGCAAACACTGCCGTGTTGCAACAAACTCACCCGCGATTATCTGATAGTAATATACGCCGGAAGGAAAGTCCCCTGCGTTCCAGATCAAGGTATGCTCGCCGGCATTTTTGGGTTCGTTAACCAGCGTGGTGAGCAATTGACCTTTAATATTATAAATGGAAATGGTAACATGTTCCCCTTCGGGCAGTTGAAATCTGATCGTTGTAGTCGGATTAAAAGGATTGGGATAGTTTTGCTCCAGATTGAAATCCAGGGGTGTGGCATTGACGAGCTTAGGAACCGAGTGCCTATCAAAATTTGCTTCCGGATCTATTCCGAGAGCAGCGATCAGTTGGTTGGTCTGTTCAATTAATTCCAGACGGGCCGCCTCATCAGTAAGCCATACATTAAACCCATTACCCTGAGGTTCGAGGTGCCTTAAGACCGGTCCTTTGAGAATGGCTGCCGCAATATGGGGATTGTTGTTCTGATAATAGTAATCGGAGATGTTGAAGTACACTACGAACAACCGCTTTCTGAGATAACTGGGTCGTTTAAAGTTAGGGATCGGGATATCCTGGACATAGTTTATGGTTTCACTATAGATCGGCAAAGTAGCATAACCAATTGATGTGTTTCCGGAGGTATCTCTGCCACTGAACCACATTTTGTAGGTGTTGCCATCTTTAATGATGCAAGGTGTATAGCACCGTCTTGTCCGCCAGGCAACTCCATCAGCGACATGAAATATAGGGTTATCAGGATCTCTGGTCCAATCAATACCATTTGTTGAACGCGCATATCCCAGACCTTCATGCGCAGCATCAGCGCCTCCGCTATACCAGAGCTGATAGCGGTTTCCTTTCTGTAATACTGTCCAGGCATACGTATAGCCGGCATCCCAGGCATCATCAGGCCCACTGATGAGCACCGGCTCGTCTCCATACCTTTTCCAGTGCCGGCCGTCCCGGGAATAAGCCAGGGCTGTGGCTTCAACATTTCCGGGGACACAATTCATGGGCGCCACATCATAATACATGACATATTGATGACCCATGGGATCATGGTCATGCCAGGTCTCATACCCATCAGGATTGTAGAGCACGGCTCCCGGACCGTAGCTGCCATACCACCACCCACATTCTCCGGTAACCAAAGGCTTGTCCTCATCTTGCGTAATGGCCTGATCATGCACCCAGTTAACACCATCAACCGATTCGGCACACCGGATCACTGCATGGGTATAAGGCCAGACCGCGGGGTTTGCATACCAGATACGATAGTAAAATCCACTATTTCCGAATCCATTGGCGTCATACAGTACTTTACAATGATAGCGGATATTTTCAGACACCAGACCCTGATCCACCCAGTTAATGCCGTCTTCTGAATGAGCCAGTCCCACCTGTCCCCCGGAAGTGCCATACCACATCTTATATTCGGCCGCCAGACCATGGCCGGAAAATTGATCCTCATCATGCAGGATACAGGGATAATAGGCCTTGGGGCCTTGTTGCAGCTGGCCGAAAACCGGGTTTTCTGGATAGGGGATCCATGCTCCGATGTCCTGCGATATGAGCACAGCAATCGGCAATAGCAATAAGATAATTATTGAGCAATATCTGCGCATAACCCCTCCTTGTTTGTATTTGTCAATAAATTGGCTTGTTTTGGATTGAATGTCAAGGGGTTTTGCATTTTTTTCGGGGAAAGACATCTAGGGTTGGGGGGTAATTGAAGCCGGGGATTTATTTCCCTGGATACAATTTTCTCAGCGTTGCTTTTGGTTATGCTATCAGGGAAGGCGGGGTGCCGATTTCAGGATTGGTTTATCTTTTAACCGCAGATGAATATGGGGATAATTTCCTTCCCAGCAAAGATTTAAAAAATAATTAAACCGGATAGCGTGACGCTTTATATGAATCAGAATTTTTCGTCATATTGGGTCCAAAGCATATCGCCCAGCTCCCAGGCGCGCTGTACGACCCGTTCGCCCTGCTCCACACTGTATTGGGTCAGGTAATCCCGGGCCTGGTATGGGTCCTGCTGATAGCGTTGCAAAGCAGCGGCTTCTATATGTTTCTGTTGACTGAATAATTCCCGCTGAATGGTTCGCCAGGCGCTCTGGATCTCAATATGCATATCTCCCCAGCGCTGCGCGGTCAGCGTACCCAGCCGGTTAAAGGCCCACCAGGCGCTCTGACGGTTAAATCCATTGACCCTGCCTGGCGTTTGATAGGAAACAGGTAGTCTCCGGATACTGTTATAAACAGGGATATAGACGGAAGTGGCCACATTATCCAGGGCCAGCCAGACCAGGCCACCGATTTCATCCGGCAGCCAGGATCGCGATTGGGTGATGGTGGCGTACATGGTATACCAGCGCGCGATCTGGCGTTCGCCGCGCCAGCCCCAACCGCCGTTAATATTGAACAGCCGGTTCATCTCATAGGGCATAAAGGGATTGGCAAAGGGAGAGACAATGGTTTTACCCTCATCATTGACCTGGGTAATGTTGGCCGCCAGGTTGAAGCGGGTGCCCTGATAATAATCCTGGAAAATGCGCACCATTTTGGCCAGGGTGACTAAGCTATCCGGTTTTACAGAGAAGGGATAATTTTCCGAATTGGGATGCAGCTCCAGCGAAGGGGCCACCAGGTCAAAGACCCGCCATTCGCGGCGACGCGAAGAGATGGAAACGCGGCTCTCTGGAGAATAGGCATAGCAAAATTCAAAAGGCCCCTCGGCAGGATTCCACCAGCCGCTGTCCTGGGCGACCTGAAAGACATTCTCCGAGCCTTTGTAATAATCGGGGTTGCTCAGGTCGATCCGGCGGATGCGGCTGCCATTGGCACATACGGCAATATGGTCATCCGGAACTCGCTGGGCCACCCAGACCGCTCCCCGGTTGCCTTTACCGGGACCCACGATCTCAAAATGCCAAACCTCTTTGGTGTCCGCCAAAGTTAAGCATTCTCCGGCGTCGTTCCAGCCATATTTGCGGGTCAGACTGTCTGCCAGGGCAATGGCTTCCCGGGCTGTGCGGCAGCGCTCGGTCATTAAACGCACTAGTTGTTGACAGTCGATCAGGCCGGCATCCGGCGCCTGCAGGCTCTTACGGCCGCCAAAGGTGGACTCGCCAATAGCCAGCTGGTGCTCATTCATACAGGGATAGGCCGTATTGATATAGCCGTAAGTATATTCTTTTTGTGGAATGGTGCCCACCGGAACATGTTGATAAGCCGGCATGGCCAGGGAGTCGTTTTGCATGCGTTTCAGCATGGTATCCCGGGCACCGGGGACAAAGTTTTGCGGCGGCATGACCGACATCCAGCTGCGCGTGCGATGGCTGTCGCAGGTGTGAGAGGTCATGACCGAACCGTCGGCCGAAGCATCCCGGCCAACTGTAACGGTGGTACAGCCGTCGGGAAAAACCCCGGCCCAATCCGGACGGCTAACATTGGCTTGCGCTCTCGGGGGATTCAGTAATAGAATGAATATTATTAAGGTGCTGATTAGAACTTGTCTTACAAAATACATGGTTGCGCTTTTCCTTCCTTTTGTCTTTTGGTTAAAAGAAATATGAGTTTATAATTATATTAAAACAGCGTTTTGTCGATATTTTTATGGTCCGGGTAACAAAAAGCAGATATATCCAATTTCTATTTGAGGATATGCCGCAACCGTTGCAGTTCGGTTTCGGTTTCCGCCACGATATCGGTGATAATCTGACGCACTGGCTTGATCTTATCGATCAAACCCACACCTTGTCCGGCCATAAGTGCCCCACATTCCACATCCCCATCAATAACGCCCCGTCTCAGCGCCTGGATCCAGTAGCGTTCCACGATTTTGCGGGCTTCTACCGCTGAGGTGATACCGTCATTGAGCCGCTTGATCAGTTTTTCCTGTAACTGATAGAATTTGCCCAGGCTTTTATTGCGTAAAATACGGGTGGCTACTACGGGCAGACGACTGTCAAACTGGGGAATGGCCACCGCATCCCGGGATTTGGCTTTGATCAACCGGGCTTTGAAGGCGGGGTGGGCACAGGACTCTTTTGAAGCAGCGAAGCGGGTGCCCATTATAATACCGGCGGCGCCCGTTAACAGCATCTGGGCACAGATCTTGCCGGTGGTAATACCGCCGCCCACAAAGGCCGGAATATTCAGGCCCTTGAACAGGATTTGCTGCAGGAGGACATCCAGACTGACCCGGCCCACATGCCCCCCAGCTTCGCACCCCTCTAAAAATAGAGCGTCAGCGCCGTAACGCTCCATCTGCCGGGCAATCATATAGGTCGGCGCATAACAGATCACTTTGGCACCGCTTTCCTTGACCATTTTGATCTCGTATTTTTTGGGAAAGCTGGCCGCAAAGATCACAAAAGGTACTTTTTTCCATTGACACAGATGCAGCTGTTCGCGATAAGCCGGGGCAATGGTCAACAGATTCACCCCAAAGGGTTTATCTGTCAAGCGGCGGGTTTCATCGATTAGATTTTCGAGTTGACCGGCAGGCATATTCGCGGCGGCCAGACAGCCGAAACCACCAGCTGCGGCCATGGCTGCTACCAGCTGGGGATTGCTGATCCAGGTCATAGCCCCGCAGATGAACGGAAAGCGGGTACCCAGAAATTGGGACCCGGGACGGCACAGTTGATCGAATAAGGTTGACTGCATACTTGACATCCTCGCAACCTAATCTATAAAAAAATAGTGATAATCGGTAATTAAAATGTAATCTGGTCGTACCGACCAGCACCAGCGCACCAAACTGATATGCTTACGAAATTGCTTTATTTTAACCAATTTTTACTTTTAATTATCTGGGGGACCAGCGCTTTTAATGCCATAAAAAAGGAGTTCAAAATATTATGTTTAAGTCCAAGATTTCCCGGATCATCCTACTAGCCGGATTTGTTCTGGTACAATGTATCCGGGCCGATACGAAACCCACGGAAGCTACTGTTTCCATTGACCAATGGCTCTTCAGTGGCAGTTTGTCCCTGCCCCTGCCCGCTTTTCATCAGGTTGCAGATCAGCGTGGTGAAATCTACACCGTTGCCAGGCGGGTTCAGGAAGTACAGATTGACCCTGCTGACTGGTGGCCCTCTGAAGGTGACCCACTGGTATGGAATGATCAACAACAATACAAATGGCGGCCGGTGAAAACCAGTAAGCAGAGGGTGCTAAGCTTAAAGCCTTCGGATCCGGACATGCCGCAGATGACCTATCTGGCCACCTACATTGAGGCCAACCGCTATGTAGCCGGTGAATTAATTACGGAGAGCGCACATCCTTTCAAAATTTGGCTTAATGGTCAGGTGATGACCGAGAAAACCACTACCCAGGATTCCCTTACCACGGCCAGCCGACTCACTGAAAAAGTCTTTTTTGAAACCGGTAAACAGCTCTTGCTGATAAAAGCAGTCTATGATCCGCAATCAGCGGCTGACTGGACATTGAAAGCCAGCGTGGACTGTGCTGAAAAATTCAGGCATGCCGTGACTAATACCCTTGATCCGGAGTGCTATATGTCGATCAAACACCTGCTCTATACCCCCCAGGTGAAATCAGTGTCTGTTTCTCCGGATGGCGAGCTGGTGGCCCTGGCCCTACAACATATCCCTGTCGGTAAGAACAAGGGTGAAAACTGGATTGAGCTGCGCCGCTTCTCCGATGGCAGTCCTAGGCAGACTTTCCGGGGGGGGATGGAAATATCCCGGCTGAAATGGTCGCCTGTGGACAAGGGCTTTGTCTACACTACCGAAGAGGATAACAAAACCACGATTTGGCTGGTGGATCTGAATGGTGGTACTAATCAGCCACTGGTACGGGATATTGAAAACCTGGAATCCTTCAGCTGGTCGCCGGACGGTTCTTTTTTAGTCTATACCGCGGCTAAAAAACATCCGGAACAGGAAAAAGGCATGCAACTCCTGGATAAAATGGAACAGCGGCAGGCCTATTACCGCCGGGATCGCTATCTCTACCGGGTCAATGTGCCCCAAGGAACCCGACACCAACTGACAGCCGGGAAACATTCCACTAATTTGAGCTGCTTCAGTCCCGCGGGCGATAAACTCCTGTTTTACCGCCGGATTCCCGATTATCGGGTACGGCCCTATCATAAGTATCAATTTTTTGTGCTGGATCTTGCGGATCTTTCTCTGGATTCCCTGTGGACCCTGCAATGGGTCCGTTCGGTGGAATGGTCTCCCCGGGGTAAGCAGCTCTTAGTAACCGGCGGTCCTTCCTTGTTTGGCGGAGTTGGCAACATCCTGCCGGACAGGATCACGCCCAATGACTATGATGCTCAAGCCTTTCTCTATGATCTGAATAGCCGGGCGGTAACGCCCCTCACCCGGCAGTTTGATCCCGCAATTGTCTCCGCCCATTGGAGTCAAACCGAAAAGGCGATCTATTTCACCGCCGAAGAGCGTTCCTGTATCAATTTGTTTCGTTATGACCTGCGCAAGCAACGCTTTGAAAAGATCGATACCGATGCGGAAGTGATCCATGGCTTTGACCTGGCTGCCAGGGAAAAGGTAGCGGTTTACCGGGGCAGCAGTGCCGATATTCCCGCCAAGGTCTACAAATTGGACTTTGGGTGGCGAACTTCCACGGAGCTGTTTTACGATCCGGCTGCCAAGGCTTACCAGCATGTGCAAACTGGTCAAGTGGAGCGCTGGGTTTTCACCAATGCGGAGGGCACTGAGATCGAAGGCCGTATTTATTATCCGCCCAAATTCGATCGTCATAAACAATATCCTTGTATTGTCTATTATTATGGCGGCACCAGTCCGGTGACCCGGGATTTCGGGGGACGCTATCCGAAAAATTACTGGACGGCCAACGGCTATGTGGTCTATGTGCTGCAGCCCAGCGGGGCCACCGGGTTTGGGCAGGCCTTTGCCGCCAAACATGTCAATGAATGGGGCACCATCGTTACCGATGAGATCATTCTGGGCACCCAAAAATTCCTCCAGGCGCATCCCTTTGTGGACAGTACCCGGGTGGGCTGTATCGGAGCCTCCTACGGCGGGTTTACCACGGAATTATTGATCACCAAGACCGATCTGTTTGCCGCGGCGGTATCGCATGCCGGGATCAGTTCCATCGCCAGTTACTGGGGTGAAGGCTACTGGGGCTATGAATATGGTGCCGTGGCCAATGCCAACCGCTTTCCCTGGACCCACCCGGACTACTTTCTTAATCAGAGCGCTTTGTTCAATGCCGATCAGATCAACACCCCGCTTTTGCTGACCCATGGCGGATCCGATACCAATGTACCGCCCGGAGAAAGCACCCAGCTGTTTACCGCCCTGAAGCTGCTCAATAAACCGGTCAAACTACTGGAGGTCCAGGGGCAAGACCACTGGATCATGAAACCGGAGCAGCGCGATAAGTGGAGCCGATCCATTGTGGCCTGGTTTGACAAATGGCTCAAGGAACAGCCTGAATGGTGGGAAGCTTTGTATTAGGAAACCTGCCTGAGATATAAAATCCTTGATAATGATTTGCGTCCTGTAGTAGCAAAGAAGTTCTCTTGACGACAATTATACCTAGAATCTGTACTTTTATAGCCTATAAATGTACCTGCAAAATCAAGGGGAGGGGTATCCGGGGAAAGGTGAGGGGTTATGGGTGTAGGGATGGACGGAAAACAGAGGACGGAGAGCGGAAGATGGAGAACCCTGATGAAATAACTTTGCTTTGCTCAGATTTCACTGCATACGGATCACTATCAAAAAGTGAAAACAGTTTTCACCGGGCAAGCCGGGCAGAAATCAGATAAGGTTGAGGCTGAGGTTGGAAATCGTCTGACGTTTTCCCGGGAACGCTTTGAATTAGGAAAATTCCAAATACCAAATTACAAATCTCAAGCACTCCCGATAGCGTTAGCATATCGGAACTTACGTTGCTTGTCCGGCGCAAGCGGGCAGGCAGGCGAGAAAAGTATGTTTTTAGCGTTCTTTGCGTCTTAGCGAGAAACACAATAGGCATTTCTCCGTATACTCAACCTTTTCCCTTTCCAGCGGAGACTTTAATTGGTATTTCCCCTGCAAAAACATAACTTTAGGACTGAAAAATAGGAATAAAGGAGCATTATGCAGCAAGCCGAAGATCTGAAAAAACAGCTATCCCAGCTCGATGCCAAGGGCTATAAAGCCTATAAAAATATTCAGGGCCGCTATGATTTTGGCCATTATATCCTGGATGTAGCCTATGTGCAGGGTGATCCGTTTGCCTCCCCTTCCAAGTTTATGGTGATCGTCAAACCAGAGGTGGCTGATTTTCCTTCAAAATTATACAGCACTCCGGTTCGACAGCAGGCTCTGGAAGATTATCTGCTGCGCCAGTTCAATCAGGCTGTCAAGCAGCATGTCAAAGGCCGGCGCGGTTCCGGGAAAAGCGGTGCCATCTTTTCCGACCAGCCCGGACAGCAGGTGCTGAAACGGTCGGCGGTGAAAATCGATCAGGGCGCCGTGCGCATGCTTTTTTCAGTCGGCTTGCCCGCCAAAGGGCGCCGTGTACTGGCCCAGCAGGCAATCACCATGATCTACGAAGAGATTCCCCAATTGGTGCGGTCTGCGCTGATATATCCCAACCTGGATCAGTCCGCCCTGGAAAAACATGTTGATCTGGCTGAGGACCAGCATTATATCCGCCAGTATATTGCCGACAACAACTATGTGGCCTTTATTGCCAATGATGCCATTCTGCCCCGTAAAACCGGTGTTTCCGATCTGCCCATGACCGCTAAAAAAGCGGTTCCCTTTCAGGCGCCGCCGGAACTAGAGGTCACGATCGAACTGCCGCATCACGGTTCCTTGCGCGGGATGGCCCTGCCGCAGGGTATTACCCTGATCGTCGGCGGTGGCTATCATGGCAAGTCTACTGTGTTGCGGGCGCTGGAACGGGGGGTCTACGATCATATCAGCGGTGATGGCCGCGAGTTCGTCGTCAGTGATCCCAACACGGTCAAGATCCGCGCCGAAGACGGCCGCCGGGTGGAAAAGGTGGACATCAGTGCTTTTATCAGTGAGCTGCCCGGCGGGATCACAACCGAGGCTTTTAGTAGTGCCGAAGCCAGCGGCAGCACCTCCCAGGCCGCCAATATCATGGAATTTCTGGAACTGGGCGCCCGTTGCCTGCTGGTGGATGAAGATACCAGTGCCACCAATTTCATGATCCGTGATATGCGCATGCAGCAGCTGGTCAGCAAGGACAAGGAACCGATTACCCCGTTTATCGATAAGATCCGCCAGCTCTACAAGGAACATCAGGTCTCCACGGTGCTGGTGATCGGCGGCTCCGGGGATTATTTCGATATCGCCGATACGGTGATCAAAATGGATGCCTACCGGCCCGTTATGGTTACACAAGAGGCCAAAAAGATCGCCAAGAAATACCGCACCGGACGCCGGCCAGAAGGCGGCCGTAAATTTGGACCTGTTGCGGATCGCAATCCTCAGGGTGATTGTTTTGACGCCCGGGTGGGCCGCAAAGGCAAGGTCAAGCTGCGCGCCCACGGCACCCATACCCTGCAATTCGGCCGCACCCGGATCGACCTCAACTATCTGGAACAGCTGGTTGATGAGAGTCAGACCAATGCCATCGGCGATATTATGCACTATGCCGGTCAGTATAAATCCTATTTCGATGGCAAACGCCACCTCCGGGAGGTCCTGGAACAGGTGCTGGCTGATATTGAGAAAGAGGGCATCGAGACCATCTCCGGCCTGCTGGGCTACTATGCCCGGCCGCGAATTTTTGAGATCGGCGGCGCCATTAACCGCTACCGGCGTCTGAAAGTCATCCAGCAACGAAACGGCTGAGCCGGCAAATTACCGCCTGATTCAGATAAAACATCTGCACCAAGAAAATAAACAATTAAAATTATCAATTAAAAGATAAGTCTAAACACAAGGGCAAACAGCTTAATTATATTTTGTATTTGTCAAATTATCATATAAATTACAAAAAATTCACTATGAAGGCACAAAAGGTAGATATCAAGATATTACGGGCCGTGCATAAGGGCGCTGAGGATATTGATTCGGAAAGAAAGACGATTACTGTTCGGGGTGGTAAAGGCCGTAAGGACCGCGTCAGCCTGCTGTCAGAAAAAATGTTGAAATGGTTGCGTTGTTACTATCAGGAATATCAGCCTGGAAAATGGCTTTTTGAAGGACAAAAAGGGGATAGATATAGTCATCAAAGTGTTCAAAAAATTTTGAAAAAGGCGTTGCCAAAAGCCGGAATCCGAAAAAGAGCCACTATCCATACGTTGCGCCATTCTTTCGCAACCCATTTGCTGGAACAGGGTACGGATCTACGTTACATTCAGGAACTGTTAGGGCATAAAAATGCAAAAACGACTGAAATATATACCCACATTACCAATAAAGGGTTTTCGCAGATAAAAAGCTCCTTGGAACACTTACACCTTTGAGGTCTTATGAGTTTGCTTCTTGACGATACCAATTTGAAACAGGGTAGAGATATACACAATATCTGGATGAATATATCTACCAAGCTAAATGGTGAATATATCTACTTTATCTATATATACAGACGTTGTATGCAATAAGTGGCGACAATTATCCAGATGGATTTAAAATATAAAACAGACTACAAAATATGAAAGAAAAGTATTCAAGTTTTATTAGTGAACATACAGCTGAATATGTATTAATTCCTCGATTGACAGAAATTCTGAAACAGAAGTTTGAAGTTGTTGTTCCTATTTATCCGTGGATGACAAGAGAAGGAAATAATCTTTCAAAATCTCTTCATGAACAAGACAAATTTAAAATGGTTGGATTTTACCCTAGACGACCTAAAATTGATCTTAACAGCCAAAAAATAGCTATCAAAATTAATGACGAGTTTTTGAACGGAGCAAAGGAAGCATCAAAGATAAATATCCCTATGTTAGCCGGTTGTCCAATAGCGAGAAATTTATTGGAATTGAATAATGATACCAAGTGTATTTGGATAAAGTTGACTGATAAAACAAGAAATATTTATGACATAGAATATATTGATGGAATCCCTGTTGAATTTAAGATTAAACAAAATGAAGAAGTCCTTAATACTAATGATGACATTTTAAATTTT
>CAZXFH010000046.1:0-22166 GCA_964640055.1 uncultured bacterium
TAACCGGTGGGCCCGCAAGCCACGCAGCTACCCCGAGCCCTTTCAAGGGCTTATAGTAGTAAACGGTTGAAACCGTTTGAGAGTCTTTTATGTTGTTGGCTATTTTTCTTCCTTACTCTCCCCTGGGGCTAGTCCTAGTCCCAATCCCAAGGATAATCGCATTGTGTCAGACAGACAGATTAAAGATCTGATTCGGGTTTCCCAAAATGATATTTTGGATGCCATTACTGTTCCCGATTGCAACCCGGAAAAGAGCGCTGGGTAATAATTATTTTCTTTGCGCTCTTTGCGTTCTTAGCGTTCTTTGCGAGAAATATTATCCTCCGCAAATCACCACATACCGTCCATCTGAAACTCGGCGCTGCCCAACCAGAAACCGGAGCGGGTCACCGAATCATACTGGGCCTGCAGCAGGTCATAATGAAAATGTTCCTCTTTGGCAATGTTGTTAAAAATCTCGGTGGCAGTCGGGTCAGAGGTTTCTTCGGCGGCTTTCTCAAAATAATTGATCGCTTCCCGTTCCAGGTCCATCCCGACCCGGATCGCTTCCACTTCGCCTTTGGCGTCCGGTTTCCGCATATTTTTCTCCAGTCGGGTGATCAGGGGTGCGGTGGTGCGGGCGGCACGCTCCTGATCCACATATTTCTGCCAATCCTCGTCCCCCACAATGTCGGTAAAAAGGTCACCGAAAGTTTGCAAGTGTTTGACCTCTTCTCCGGCCAGCCATTGAAACATCTTTTTACCCTTTTCTTTCTCCGTTATTTGCGCGGCATGCTCGAAAAATTCACGGCCGTCAATTTCCAGCCGAATGGCTGCCTGCATGGCTTTTTCCACGGAATTACTTAGTGCGGGCATCAGCATTCTCCTTTTTTAGAGCGGCTTATTGATAATCTTCATCAGTCTTCTGGGCGTGTTAATTTAAACATATTTTGACAAGATGGAAGATGATATTCGGGTGTGCGGATGGCAACTTATTCATTAATATGGATATAGGCGCGGGAAATTTCCATATTGGCGCGGGTGACCAGGATGGGATAGACTTCCCCGAAGCCGTAAACCGAGTATTTGCGCCAGATCAGGGCATCGGTATCGATCAGATAGCCGCGGTCCTCCCCCACATTATAGGAAATGGGCGGTACATAGCCTTTGAGATTGACCCGGGTGAATTTACTGTCCAGTCCGTTGATGATCACATCCACGATCTCGAATTGATCACCCCGTTTGAGATAAAGGGTTTGACCGTCCAGAATGGCTTTCTTCTCGTTATTGACCTTGAAGATATAGGTGATCAGTTCCTTATTGATCTGGCTGACCTGAATATCGACCTTGCCGATCTCCTTATTATCCTTGCGGGCGATAATACTGGTGGACTCGGTCAGTTTGGCCGCTTTATTGAAATCCTGTTCGCTGCCCACATCCACAATATCGCAGCTCAGTCCCCGTTTATAGTTGGATTCGATATGGGTCACGCGGATCTCGTCCCCTCTTAGAATGCGCAGGCTCTGATTGTTATCCACGACCCGTGGCTCGGTATTGTTGATCGAGATCAGCATATAGATCAGTTTGGGGGGCTCATAGATAATGGCCGGATGTTCCGGTTCCACCTGCATCAGTTTCAGGAATTCGTTGATGGCATAATTATGGTAACGTATTTTCAGTTCCAGGGAGCTGAGATTTTTCGAAGTTTCAATGCCAAAGGCGGGTATACCAAACTGAGTCAGGGCAAAAAAGGTGGCCGACTTTTGCATGCCGGGGTAGCGGGATTGCTTGGAAAAAGATCTGGTGTTCATAAAGTGCATATGGTGGTCAGACCGTTCAATTTTCTTATTGACCTGGGTGACCACTTGCCGGGCCATTTTTTCCAGCTGGATTGTATCGCCCCGGAAAACATAGTGGGAATCGTCGGCAATGATCGATTGTCCGAAGCGATAGGGATTGCGCCCCTGACTTTGCCAGGTATCGCTGTAAAAGCCCCAGCCGTCGTGTAGATTAAGAAAGAGATCCGATTCTGCCATCAGTTGTTTGATGACCCCTACGATCTGACCGTCTATATCCTGGGACGGAGGCGAATGATGATCAAAGCGGCGGTTCATATCGCCATTCACACCACGCATATTTTTGATAATGGAGTGGAAATTAGCCCGCGGAACTACGATCAGGTTGCCCTTCTCCAGTACCAGATTGGGATAGAGATCGGCGGACAGGAAGCCGCCCGGTTCATCGCCCTGAATGCCGCCCAGGATAAAAACAGTGGGCCCGTCAAAGCGGCCGTAAAGGCGGTAGATATTCAATTCATTGGGCGTATTTTTAAAATAAGTGGTATGCTTCCGGGAAGGTCGTTCCTGAGCGGAAATAATTCCCGAAAACCCCATCAGGAGCAGTAGTAAAACAAGGCCGGTATTTACGAGTTTAGGTTGCATATTAATCCAAAGGCTGCCAGGTTTCCCGGGTGATGCGGAAATGACCGGGATAACCGGTTACGGTCAGGGTCTTGATACCGAAATCCCGATAGACATCGGATCCATATTGCTGTTTGAAGGAGACCTGCCAGCGCATGGTATCGGTTTCCGTAAAATTGATATCCCGGATTTGCAGGTTAATATTTTCCGCCTGCCGGAATCGGGCGGTTTTATCCTGTTGCCAGGCGGTGTAGTCCATGTTACCAGTACGAAAGCCGGAATCATAAAAGGCCATATAACGGGAGATATTGCGGGATTCCCAGGCCTGTTCCCATTCTTTGATAAAGCGGTTGATTAGTTGCGTTATACTGCGCTGGGGTCGGCGGCGGGTAAAATCCTCTCTAACGATCCGCCAATCCGGATTGCTATTGATACAATAAATCTGTTTAGTGCCCCGGGAATAAAAATAGGGGCAAAAATATTGCTGATCAAACTCGATGAGGGCTTCATGTTCCCCGGCATAGACCCGGATATTGTCCAGCTCAATTTTTTTCCAGTCGTAGCGCTGCTCGATACGCTTTTTATACTGTTTAAACTCAGCCAGGTTGCGGTGGGTGTGGGTTTGAAACCAGGGAGCATAATAATCAAAATAGTCCGTCAGTCGGCCCTGCTCCCAGGCCCCGGCCCAATTATCCAGGATCGCTTTCCATCCGGCCTGCAGGGTCTGGTATTTGTCGGCGGAAAGAGGGGGCAGGCTATCCCGGATGATTACCCGCGTAGTATTGATCTCAATAAAAGGCAATAGATCCAAAATATGGCTATTATTCAGAGAGATACATCCATTGGTCTGGCGGGCCACGATCTTTTCATTACGGCCATGGATCCAGATGTTGGAGCCGGTGTGTTCGTATAAGCGGTCAATATAATTGGGATAATCCAGTACCAGGGCCAGGGGGCCATACCGGTCGGGCAGGGTCTCTCCTGAAATCTTACCATTGATCAGATAGATGCCTTCCGGTGTTTTCATATCCCCTTCCAGGACTTTATCACCGGCCACTTTTCCGGTACTGGCGAAAAATTCGGCTACCAAGCGGACCGAATCTTTTTGATTGCTATTGACGATATACAAGCGCTGCGTGGATTTATCAACCAGCAGAACATTGGCAATACTATCAGCCGATATATTAAACACACCATCGAAAAGCATACGGGCCGTCAGAGTGCATGGCATCAGTAAATACAAACAAACGATCAACCCGGCGCGTCCCTTCAAATAAGCCAGCCAGCTGAGTGGGTTCCTATTAAATTTTTCAGGTTTAATTCGTGTTTTATAAGGGGCCATCGGTTTTAAAAGTAAAAGTCACAACAAGCAGCATAAAATTATATCTAATGTTAAGGATGCTTCAGTGCGGATTTTCAATCTGATTAAAGACCTGTAAAATTTATAAAATCAGTGGCAATAACAAACACATTTTTTCCAGTTGCTCAGGCGTTGAGCCGCAGGGTTTTATTTTGAAAGCGTTCCCAGTGAAAAAACAGGGCGGTATCAAAGGGCTGACTGTACTGCAAAATACGATCGATCTCCCTTTGGGTGGTAACTTCAAAACTGGGCCGCAGAGCGGTATTCTCAAATTCCAACTGATACTGAGTTAGTCGGTCTTCGCTCCAGCTCAGATCCTTGCCTATGACGGCATGATACAGGAGCGGTGAAATCGAGGCGCCCCGATGGAGAAATGTACTGGGTAACTGGCCGGTGGTGTAGGGCAGATCGATCAGGGTGAGAGGCGGCAGGGAGACCATTATTTCAGCCCGGCCTCCCAGGGCGTTATAGGCATCCAGAAAATACTCATAGATCACATTATGACGCCAGTCCAGCCATTCCGGCAGGAGTTCTGATATCTGGGCCATAGTGCCGACCATCTCCCCCAATTCAGCTGAAAATTCGCCCAGGCAAAAGGGACAATAGCAATAGGGTGGCATTTGATGCTGGATATCCAACTCAGATACCTCCCAGAAAAAGGAGAAACGTAAGAAGTCCAGAAAAATGTAGTCCGGCATGGTCCCGAACATAACCGCTGACATTAATTGATCGAAGCGGTCCCGGCTGAGGGGGTTACTGGGGCACAGAGGATAGTACCAGCGGTCAGCGGTATAGCTTACACCTGCGGCTGAGACCGGAGGAGTAAAATGCTGATGCTGCCATAGGAGTGGGCTGTGAAAGGATTCCACGATCAGCGCGGCTTTGAGGCCCTTTTCCTTGATAGCTTCCACCATGCGGGAAACCGGAAACCATTCGCCGGGCGAAGAAATTTCATTGAGTAACTGCCAGGGTTTGGTGCAGGGGATGCACAGACCGTTAAAACCAGCCTGCTTAACGGCCCTAACCGTGGCCTTGAAGGTTCGCATATCCTTATTTTGGGGATAATATTTTACCAATTTGGTCGTCAAGCCTGATCCTCCGTGGACTAATTAAAGGCAACTGATAGCCAGGCGATTATCCATTCGATTGATCATTTAAAATTCCGCATCCGGTAAGATACTGAATTTAATAAATTTGGCGAATTGATCATCGGCATATAATATTTCCTCCCGACTACTGGTCGATTCGATAAAGACCATGTGTCGGCTATTTAAGAACATGGGGCTGATATCCGCCTCTTTAATGAAATAATACGGAATCTGCCAGCCCTGCAAGTCCTTGATTAACTGCCGGGAAGTCTCGGCGGTACCGCCATCGGCCAGATAAATGTCCAGGATGCGTCCCTCGTAACGGCACATCCAGTAGACAAAGCGTTCCAGGCGCCGGTAAAGGGCATCGAAGAGGTGCACGGCCCGTATATGGGACGCCAGTCCGCCTTGCATCAGAATAGTGGAAACCACTTGATAACCGCCGCCGTGAGCCGCGAGGATGATCTTTCCGATCTGCTCACTGTCAATTAGTTGACGGTTCTTTAATAATTTGATAATATCGGTCATCATGTCAGAAAATCCGTTCCGCTCCTCCAGTTGCCCGCCAAAGCTATCGGGCGCATTTTTAGGTCCCTGGGGAACGACCAGAATCGCATTCTTGCCACTCTCGACAAATTGCTGGATCAACCTGTATTCGGACAGGGCATCGGCCACATTATCAAACCAACCATGCAAGAAAACCACAAAATCCACACTATCCCGTTGTTGGTAATGATCCGGTATAAAAATAGCCACTGAATTATCGCTGTAATGCTCTGCATAGCTGTAGCTGTTTCCCTGGTAGCGGTAGCCATCGGCCCGCTCGGGATGGGGAAAGGGCGCGCTCTCCAGCCAGGCGACCAGTAGTTCGCCATACTCATCATAACGATCCGTATCTTGCAGTTGACCCCATAAAAAGAACGGCAGCACAAGCATTATTAAACATCTGATCATTAAGCGCATAATTCGTTCCTTTTGATAAATTTAAAACTCTCCGGTTTGACCCGCTAAATTAATTGTAGGATCCCGGCTCATCAGACAATCAATCTTAAGACTCAAAATCCACACTATCGGGCGGTACGTCGGTATTTACCGGTGTCTGAAGATCAAAGCTGAACAGCTGCTCGGGACGGGTAAGCCGCACAATCTTGACGTATTTGACCTTATCCAGGGCTACCACCTGATCGGACATGCCATTGGTTGACTTCTGGCTGGACCAGTAGACCACATTCTTTTGGCCTTGCTCATCCACATACCATCCTAGAAAAATCACAGAATGTCCCAAGCCGGATGTCCAGGAAATATTCATGAAATCACCCGGACGGGCATTTTGTGGCTGAACAACCTTACCCATGCCCGCATATTGCACCAGGGCAAAATGACTACCAAAGCCGTCGGCATTCCAATAGCCCCAGAATTTGATCAGGTCATTCCGGCGACCTCCATCGGGTTCCTGCATGCGCAGGGCTTCATAATGGTCGTAATCCAAGGGCGGGTGTTCCATGTCCTGCAGAATCAGGTTAAGTCCCTCGATAAAAGCGGTATAAGAAGCACCACTGCAGTAACTGGTGGCCCGCGGCGGATCCAGCAGGGGCCGTCCCAGTAGTTGTAATTCATATCCAATCGGTGATTCGGTGGGCAGGGCCGTGATCCCGGTAAAATAGCCACCGCCATCCATGGCACTGGCCTGGGCCCGGTCAATGCCTTTTAAAATATAATCATTGTAGCCCTGCACATACTTGCCAAAAATATCACCATGGGATTGGTGTTTCCCTCCGGCTTGCAGATCTGATTTTTTGAGCAAGAAATACTGACCATTATCGGTCGTAGGTTCCAGGGTAAGACGTTGGTCACCGGCCGGACCACACCTCAGAATAAAAAGCCCGCTGAGAATCAACAGTATAATAAACTGAAAATATTTTCTGAACATAACTCCCCCGCTTTATAATTTAACAGGCGCTCCGGCAATAATGTACCCGAGCGCAATAATGAACATAAAGATGCCATAGGTCTTAAAACCTTTGTTGTCCGCTTTCAGAAAGTAGCGGTAGGCCTCACGCATCCGTTTGGCGGCAGCCAGATAAAAGACCCCATCGATAAAGAGCATCAATCCGGCCACATAGACAAACCAGACCAGATTGGCCGCCTGCCGAAAATAGAGTGTGCCCAGCCCCAGCAGGATCTCGGCTATTCCGGGAATAATGAACAGATCGCGCTCTAAAATGGCGCCCAAAACCATCTTAATATAAGTAGGCCGAAAAAACAGGATCAGGCCCAGAATAATAAAAACAATTCCAACCATTATATAAAACCAGGTCACAATCAAGTACTCCTTTTTTATGAAGTTAAAAGAACCAATCGGCTATTTTTCTTAACAAGGGGGCTTTTATTTCAATGGCCCCTTCCGGACAGGCTTCCTGGCAACAATAGCAGCGAATACAGGATTTATAATTGTATTGCGGCAGAGCCGGGGTAGCCGAACCCCAGACAATAGACTTCGGCCGGGTGGGACATTGTTCGATACAGATGCCGCAGCGGATACATTTTTGGGCGTTAATCACCGGCTTATTGGCCAGCAGACTTTTTGCAAACCGGAAGCGCAGGGCCAGGTTACTTTCCAGATCCACCCCCCGCTGAATATCAAAATCGGGCGCCCGGAAATCTGACCAGGGATCACCAACTAATTCGATCCGGTCCGGCTGCCACTGCCCCAAACCGGACTGCGCTCCGTAATAGGAAGTCGCCAGCCTGTCCGGTTTAACATTTAGGAGCTGGCAGGCCACACTATCCATGGCTACCGGATCAGCAGATAACATGATCAGTTTCAGTGGGTAGGGCTCACCGCCACCAGGACCATTGCCCTCCATAGCCTGAACAGCATCCATAATATAGAGGCGCGGCTTTAGCAGTAAATTTAGATCAACCAGCATCTTGGAAAAGAGGTCCACACCCGGCAGTTTGACATGAAATTCCAGTTTATCGAACCCCGCTACACATCCAAACTGATTTTTGACCGCCCCGGTCAGACGGGTCAGGTGATGGGTTTTTAATTTAGGCAGACTGATCAGGCCATCACTTTCCAGAACCGCATTGGCGATTTTAAACTTTTTATTTTGATGGCCCGCTGCAAAGGAAACAGATTGTCCGTTCCTGAAATCTTGAAAGGGAACATTTAACTGACGGGCCACGGCCGCGATCCCCGCCTTTTGAGCCGCTTTGAGTGCATTGCCGCGGGTGGGCGAATCACCATAGGATACTTTAATTCCGGTCTGCTGGCAGATTTCAGCCACCGCCTGAAATAAAGCCGGATGGGTAGTCACACAATCCGCTGGCGGATGGGCGCTTAATAAATTGGGTTTCAACAGGATCTGTTCGCCAGAGGTCACAAATTTTTCCAGGCCGCCTAACAGTTTCAGACCCCGTTTCACGGCCGCAGTGACGTGTTCCGGTGTATAGTCGGGGCAGCTGATCAGGGCTACCCTGGTTTTGGGATTCTCCGTTTTAATCCTTTTTTTTACTTCCTTTGCCATCAGATCACTATCAGAAGGTTTATTTCCGGCGGTTACCCTCGATAACCAGCACAAATTCACCGCGGGGCTTTTTACGGGTGAAGGTGGTAATCATATCGGTCACTTGCCCGTTCAAAACTTCTTCAAAGCGCTTGGTCAGTTCGCGGGCAATGACCATTTTACGGTTGCCCCAATATTGCTGAATGTCCTTCAGGGTTTTTAACAGGCGATAGGGACTTTCCAGAATGATCAAGGTGCGCGGATCACCAGCCAGCTCCTCCAGCCGGGTCTTGCGTCCCTTTTTCCGCGGCAGAAAGCCTTCGTAGCAGAAGCGGTCCACCGGCAGACCGGAAACCACCAGGGCGCTGAGCACGGCGGAGGGTCCCGGCACCGGTACGATCGGAATCCCTGCCTTATGGGCTTTGGTAACCAATTGAAATCCGGGATCATTGATCAGGGGTGTCCCGGCATTGGAAACCAGGGCCACATCCTCACCCGCTTGTAATCGCTTGATCAATTCAGTACTGCGCTTATCCTCTATCTCATCATAATAGCTGACCCGTTTGGTCAGGATCTTGTAATGTTTGCAAAGAATCGACGCATGCCGGGTGTCTTCGGCCGCAATCAGATCCACATGCTTTAAAATATCCACAGCCCGGAAAGTCATATCATCCAGGTTACCGATGGGCGTCGCCACGATATATAAAGTACCGGTCTGCATCGCCGTAAATATAAAAGGATTCAGGCGAAAAACCTGAGAAAATATGGCTTTTCAGGGATCAATATTTGGCTGTACCGACTGAATAATTAGCCCTGAGAACAGACTGATCTCCGACCGGAAAAAGGGAATATTTCGGATCGATTAGCAGCGATACACTCAGAAGCGCCAGTTATAGGACGCTTTAAAGAATACCCCCCGCAGCATTTCTTTATAATTATTGCTGGCGATATAGTCGGCCTGGTTGGGATCGTAGCTGACCTTCTCATAGAGCGACCCATAGCCCAGGTGGATCACTGTACCAGGGATATAAGTAAAACTGATCAGGAAATCAGTGGTCAGCTTATCATAATAGGCATTATACTCTAAAATGGCGCGTAAAAACAGATATTTATTGATCTGATAAGTTGTTTTATTACGATAGATCCTGTAATTATAAACCTGGTCATGATGCGGTCTTTTATAAAAAACAGACTGTATATAACGGGTTTCATTGGTAAAATTTTGGGTCGGTTGTAAAACCGTTTCTGCATACAAGCTCCATTCATCGCCCTGATAGGGATCATCGGGATCATAATAGGGTTGCCCGCCATAGGTAGTATTGAAATAAAGGGTGAAAAATTTATTCACATTACTTTGCAGAAAGAGACTAAGACCACTGGCATCAAATACCTGATCCGCATAGATCTCGGTTTCAAAATCATAGTCAAAATTCAGAAAAGTAGAGCGCGGCAGACTGAAATCCAGATTGAATTCCACGCAGCGTTCATATTTATCGAAATAGGCATCATATTGCAGAAATCCATCAACTCCGACATCTAAGCGGTAGAGCCAATCAGAATGCATGTAAAACTGATGTTCATAATCATAAGTGGCCGCTGAAATGCCATCCCGTGGCACCCAACCGCTGGCCAGATTGAATTTTTTCCCCATGCTATGCAGGCCAAAACTGAAATAGTTATGTTTGTCACCATAGTTATACTGAATGTCGGCATTATGGGCGGAATGGACCGGCTGATCAAGGGAATCGCGATGCGTGGCATATAGAATATTTGCCTCTAATACTGATTTACCGGATAGTCTTTGATGATAATCCAAACCGCCTACACGATTGAATCCCACCGCTGTTTCCCGGCTTGTCAGAATACCGCCGATATAATTCTCCGCTTTGAGAATACGCTGGTAGCGCACAATTCCGAAATAAGCCTTATCAGCGCCCGTGGTTTTATATTGAGGGGCCTTATCAATGGCCAATATGGACGATAAGGCGTTCTTGATGCCCATTTTACCACTGACTTTGACCCCTGCCAGGGGGTCAATGATCCGCCGGGTATAGACTACGTCACTGACCGCACTAGTGTGACCGGTACCGGCAAACTCAAAGCGCTCCTTACCTTCCAGGAAAAAGGGACGTTTCTCATTGTAAAATATATTGTAACGCAAATTGACATCCACCTGTCCCGCATCGGCTTCCACCTGGCTGAAATCCGGATTAATCGCGGCATCCAGAGTTAGGGTTGACGTTAAGCCAAGTTTAGCCGTCAGCCCTGCTTCACTGCGGTTACGATCTGTTTCCATATTACCGGCCACATCTGCGGCTTTATACTGATGAGTAATGCTGGGCAGCAGTTCAAAGGTGCGCTGATACTTCAAGCCTTTATAGGTAACCATGCCCATCTGAGAAATCAGACTACCCTCTCCGGGTTCGAATTCCGGTAAAGCCGCTTTTTCAGAGGTCCTGACGATTTGCCGGGCTAAGGTTAGGCCCATTTGAACCGCTTCTTTTTCCGGAAAACGGATACTTTGTAGCGGTATCTTGATCTCTGAAATATAGCCTTCATCCGTGATCCGACCATCTGATTCCCAGACAAAATCCTGACTGGTATTCCCATTTCCGTCTTTGTTCAGGACCATATCTACCTGGATGCCATAGGCATTGGTGGCAAACAGATACATACTCTGCTGGTCATTGTAAGAATCCAGGACCACCAAGACGACATCTTCATTGAATACATGATCTCGTTTGGATATGGTGGCCTTGATTTTAGCAGGGTCGGTAGTGTAACATTTAAAGGCAAAATACAAATTATGGGCATCGTAGGCGCAATAACCCACGGTTTTTTCGCTGACTGGATTACCAAACTCCGGTTCAAAGGTCTTAAAATTGGTATAAGGGACGCAATGGGACCATACCGGATCATCCAATTTTCCATCAATTTGCGGTGGATTATCTGTGCGATAGGCTTTGAATTCCATTTTGGCAAACAGAATACCCATTGTGAATATAATAATTACCCAAACATGTCTTGCTTGCATTTTGCCGGCCTCCGAAATAATGATTAATTTTAATTATCACTGCACCTCATGGTGTTCCTAAGACAATATTGTTTCTATGTAGTTGTCAAACTTTTCCGATATTCAAATTGACGGAAAAGCACATGGCTCGCTTAACCTCTTCAGTCTTTATTCACCGGTTGACATTGAGAGAATGACAGCACGGGATCCGGTGCATTAACCCCGTTAATTGTTACTCTGTCTCAGACGCTATTATATATTTGGTTTTTCAGACATAATCCAGCATGGCAGAGATAGCCTTATGCGCCCGCCGGCGGGTTTCCTCGGATATCTCGATTTGATAGTGTTCTTCGGTCAAGGCTTGTTTCACGCTCTTCAGGGTAATCAATTTCATATTCTGACATATTTTTGAGGTTCCGATTGAGAAAAATTTCTTTTCCGGATTCTCACGATTCAGGCGATGAATCAAACCTTCCTCGGTACCGATCAGAACCGTATCGGCACTGACTTCCCGGGCATATTTTACCATACCGCCGGTTGACAGCACTTCATCGGCCATGTCGATCACTTCCGGGCGGCACTCGGGATGTACCACTACGGGGGCCCGCGGAAAATTCCGGCGGGATTCTTTAACCTCCTCCACAGTGATGCGGGTATGCACATAACAGTAGCCGTCCCAGAGGATCACTTTTTTATCCACAAAACGACTGGCATAGTGTCCCAGGTTCTTATCCGGTACAAAAATGATCTCATCAGCGTCTGTATTTTTAACCACCTCAATGGCATTGGAAGAGGTGCAACAAACATCGGCCAGGGCTTTGACTGCCACATTGGAATTGACATAAGCCACCACCTTAGCCTTGGAATGTTTATCCTTTAGCTGTTGCAGCTCCTCAGCGGTAATCATATCAGCCATGGGACAACCGGCATTTTCTTTAGGCAAAAGCACGGTTTTATCCGGAGAGAGCACTTTGGCGGTCTCGGCCATGAACCGCACCCCGCAGAAAACGATCCGTTCCGCATCAATTTCCGCAGCCGTTTTGGCCAGTCCCAGGGAATCTCCCAGATAATCGGCGATCTCCTGAATTTCCGGACGCTGGTAATTATGGACCAGCAAGACTGCATTCTGCTCTTCTTTTAAAACCGATATTTCCTTTTGTAAATCCATGTGGCTCCAATTATTTTTTTGGGTTAAGGTTTTTACGTTTAAAATAATGCGGGCTATCGCCCCACTGGTTATATCCGATGGAGACCCCGATGGCCTGCAAACGCTTTTCCAGACAGGCATTACATTGGGAGGAATCCTCATCCAAACAGGGCTTATCATTGTACAACTGATAACCGGTCCGATATTGCGGATCGGTGATGTTGGGCATAATAATATTGGCGCCGGCCTGAATGCCCTGTTCCCGTCCGAGAGGATCCAGGGCCTGCAGCGCGGTCGTGGCGGCAATATTCACATCCCGCAGATAAAGCCGGGTGACCGCGATCATATTAAGGGCGATCTCTAATTGCCGGTCTTTGATCTGATCAAAATCACCCAGACTATGCGCCAGGGGTGTATTTTTATGGGGAATATAGGGACCCATGCCGATCATATCGATATTTTGTTGCTGCATAAAGATAATATCATCGGCCAAATCTCTAAAGGTCTGCCCCGGCAAGCCGATCATGACCCCGGTTCCGACCTGATATCCGATGGCGCGTAAATATTCCAAACACCTGAAACGCAGCTGAAAATCATGCTCCGGCGGATGCAGCTGCCGATAGAGCCGGCTATTGGAAGTTTCGATGCGTAATAGATAACGGTGTGCGCCAGCGGCAAACCAGCGCTGGTATGTCTCATAAGATTGTTCCCCCAGACTGAGGGTGATTCCCAGTCTACCATGGCTTAAAGTCTTGATCCGATGTACCAGGTCTTCAATAAAATCGATAAACCGGTCATCACTTCTTTCACCGCTTTGCAACACCAGGGAGCCATAATCATTCTGATAGGCGATTTCAGCGGTCTGCAGAATTTCCTCCACGTCCATCAGATACCGTTCCGTATGGGAGTTACCCCGGCGGATCCCGCAGTAAAAGCAATTTTTCTCGCAAATATTACTAAACTCGATGATCCCGCGTAAATAAACCTGATCACCCACGTATTCCAATCTTTCTTTAAAGGCTGCCCGATAGAGGATTTCACGCTCGGATTCAGCTGCGCGGCGCAACAGAAAAATCAGTTCCTTCCGGCCGAGTTGATCCTGTTCCGAAATCTCCTGTACAGACAAGTCGGACGGGGAAGGCTGTGACCGGTAGAGTTCGCCTAGTTCTGCCGTCCGGGCGGTGGCATCAGTTTGTGACGCGGCGCTCAATAATCCCTCCTCCTAAAACATACTCACCATCATATAAAACCACAGATTGTCCCGGTGCCACAGCGGTCTTGGGATGCTCAAATTCAACCGCTAAGCAGTCCGGAGCTGAAAATCTTATTGTGGCGGCTACTTCTGGCTGGTTCTGACGAATCTTAGCCTTAGCCTGATAGTCTTTCCCTGGTTGCAAATCATAAAAAAGATTGATATTGGAAGCCACTAATCCCTGAGAAAATAATCCGTCACGCTCGGTAACCACAATTTGATTACTCTTTGCATCTTTTTCCAAAACATACAGGGGCTTGGAATGGCTGATGCCCAATCCTTTCCGCTGACCAACGGTGTAATGGATCAGCCCCTTATGCTGACCCAGTACCTGACCTTCCTGATCGACAATATCGCCGGGAATGATTTTCTCCGGGTTAAAAACAACACTGTAATCACCACCGGAAATAAAATCCTGACTTTCCCGACGGGTCGCTGCGGGCAATTCAAATTCACGAGCTAATTGCCGAACCTCTGCTTTGGTATGATTTCCCAGGGGGAACAGGATCTGCGGCAATTCCTGCGGCTGCAGGGCATATAAAAAATAGGATTGATCTTTTTCGGTATCCCGGGCCCGTTTTAAATAGCAGCCCTGCTGATCACATTCGATACGGGCATAGTGGCCAGTGGCAAAATAATCAAACTCCAACCCGCTCTGACGGGCTTTATCTTTCAGAAAACCGAATTTTATTTTACGGTTGCAGACAATACAAGGATTTGGCGTACGCCCGGCGAGGTATTCCCGTCGGAAGTAATCTAGGACAAACTGTCTGTATTCCTGGCGCAAATCAACAACTTTATAAGGGATCTTGAAGGTCTCGCAAAATTTTTCCACACTCTCAATATCCCTGGCTTCGTCAGGCCCGTAACAGGCATGACTGCCCTGGGTATCCCATTGCAGTTGCGGGTCATAGATCTGCATGGTCAGCCCTAATACTTCATACCCCTGTTCTCTGAGTAAAATGGCAGTCAGCGAGGAGTCTACTCCGCCGCTCAATCCAACCGCCACTCTTTTCTGTCTGTTTTCCATCATATCATCAATCCATAAGCTGGATTTATATAACTTTTAAGTTCGTAATAATTATTAATATATCTAAACGAAAAATAAGGGTTCAATCACTTATCAACATTTCCTACTATATCGATAGGAATTTAACTATTAACGGTGATATATGCAACCCTTTAGATCGGGCACCACAGCCTTCCAATATCTTTTCAGATCATAAAATTTTTTATTATAAAACTGTGGCTTGTTTTAACCGCTTAATAAAGTCTGTCAGGATTCTGAGCATTTGGAATTTATCGGATAGATTTTGCTGGATTATTTTAATTAACGCACTGCCGACAATGGCGGCATCAGCCCCGGCCTGCACCAGTGTGGCGACCTGTTCCGGAGTTGATATCCCGAAACCCACTGCCAGAGGTAGTGTGGTAACTTGCTTGGTCTTCTTGATCAGGGATGCCGTCTGGTTATAGAGGGTTTTACAGGCGCCGGTCACCCCTAGTCTGGAGACTATATATACAAATCCCTGACATTGTTTTAAAATTTGTTCCAGCCGCTCCCCTTCGGTTAGAGGGCTGATAATAAAAACCGTATCTATCTTTTGTTTGCGGGCTGCGGAAACAAAAGGGAGGGCTTCTTCAACCGGCAGATCAGCCACTAAAACCGAATTGACTCCGGCAGCCGTAGCGTCTTGATAAAATTGATCGATATCCCGCTGGTAAATTAAATTGGCATAAACAAGTAAACCGATCGGTATATCGGAAAAAGCCCGTATGGTCTGCAAAAATTGAAAACATTGATCGGTATTGATACCGGCTTTTAAAGCCCGCTGATCAGCCAGCTGAATGGTGGGACCATCGGCAATGGGGTCACTGAAAGGCAGGCCCAGTTCCAAAATATCCGCCCCGGATTCAATAAGGGTTTTCACGATCTCCAGACTGGTATCATAATCTGGATCCCCGATAACCACAAAGGGCATCAGAGCGGCCTGTTGTTTCTGTTTTAATGCCCGGAATAATTGTTTATAATCCATGGCCGTCTTCCTTTTTTAAATATTTGGCTGCTTCATAGAGGTCTTTATCGCCGCGTCCGGAAAGATTGATCACGATTAAGGCCCCGGACTTGCTTTTCTCAGCCAGCTGTAAGGCATGGGTCACGGCATGGGCGGATTCCAAAGCCGGTATGATCCCTTCGGTTTCTGACAGGACGCGGAATCCCCACAGAGCTTCTTCATCAGTTACCGCTGTATAACTTACCCGTTTTAGATCCTGCAGGTAGACATGTTCGGGTCCAATGGCGCAATAATCCAGACCGGCGGATACAGAATGGGTATTATATATCTGCCCGAATTTATCCTGGAGCACATAAGTCAGGGTCCCGTGGATGATGCCCGGCCGTCCTAATTGTTGATCTCCAAAACGGGCCGCATGTTTACCTGTGGCAATCCCCATCCCACCGGCTTCCACACCGATCAGTTCTACGGATTCGTCCCTGATAAAGGGACGGAATATGCCCAGGGCGTTACTGCCGCCGCCCACACAAGCCACGATCTGATCGGGCAGCCGCCCTTCCAGTTCCAGGATTTGCTGACGGGTCTCTTTTCCGATTACACTTTGAAAATGGGCGACCATATCCGGGTAGGGATGGGGTCCCAGTACCGAGCCAAGCAGATAATGGGTGCTATTGACACTGGCAGTCCAGTCCCGCAAAGCCTCGTTAATGGCATCTTTCAGAGTTTGACTACCTGACTCTACCGGAATAACATTGGCACCCAGTAATTTCATGCGGAACAGATTGGGCTTCTGCCGTTGTATATCCACCTTTCCCATATAAATATCACATTGCAGGCCCAATTTGGCGCCGGCTGTGGCCGTGGCCACCCCATGCTGACCGGCGCCGGTTTCGGCAATGATCCGGTTTTTGCCCAGATACTTAGCCAGCAGGGCCTGTCCAATGGCATTATTAATTTTGTGTGCACCGGTATGCGCCAGATCTTCGCGTTTAAGATAAATTTTACTCTGATACTCAGCACTGAGCGCCCGACAACAGGTCAGTGGTGTGGGGCGCCCTACAAAATGTCTCATCAGTTGATCAAAATCGCATTGAAAATCCTTATCATCACGCAGTTGATAATAGGCTTCCTCCAATTCCTTGACGGCAGGCATCAGGGTTTCACTGACATACTGTCCGCCATAGCGACCATAATATCCCGGTTTCATGCTGCTCCTTTGAATATGAGTTCCAGTTTGCGATAATCCTTCTCCCCTGCTTTTTTCTCCACTCCCGAAGCTATATCCAGGGCATAGGGCTTGAGGGCGGCCGCTTTCTGTATGTTTTGGGGATTAATTCCGCCGGCCAGAAAGATCTTTTTATTCACCGGTACTTTTTTTATCAATTGCCAGTCAAAGCATTGGCCGGTACCGCCGTAATGACCCTTTTTATAGCTATCCAACAATATATAATCAGATGGCAACTGCTGGATGGCCTCTAAATCAGGAGCTGTCTTAATGCGCAACGCCTTAATGACCGGTAGTTCCATATCGCGCATAAAGGCGTAAGACTCATCACCGTGCAGCTGAATCAGATCAAAATCACAATCAGCTTTCCGCTCCCGGATCTCTGCCCGGGTCGCATTCACAAAAACACCGACAGTTTTTACCTGCGGATATTCAGCTTTGAGGAAAGAAACAATCTTATGGGCTTTTTCCGGTTTAACGAAGCGGGGTGAACGAGGATAAAAATTGATACCGATAAAATCGGCCCCCAGCATGGCGGCGATATAGGCATCTTGCTGATTGGTGATCCCACAAATTTTGATCTGCGGCCGCATCAAGGCAAAAATCTGTTGCGCCATAGAGGGGGCCTCCAGGATCGATGTGCCCACTAACATGGCATCCGCGGCCGTTGCAATTTTCCCGACATCCTGGCGCTGATGAATACCTGACTCGGTAACGACCACGTCCGCTTTGGCCTGCGCCTGAGGGGCCAGCCGCAGTGTGGTATCCAAATTGATCCGCAAGCTGTCCAGATCGCGATTATTGATCCCGATGATACCCAGCTGATCAGGCAATTTTTGCAGTTCCGCTCTATTGTGGATCTCCACCAGACAATCCATTTTCAATTGGTGGGCGAGGTCAATATATTCTGCCAGCTGCTGCGGGGAAAGAATCCGGGCGATCAGCAGAATGGCATCGGCCCCGTAATAGCGGGATTCATAAACCTGATATTCATCAAGGATAAAATCCTTCCTTAAAAGGGGTTTATGGGTCAACCGGCGCGCCTGGGATAACAGTTCAGGTTTCCCACCAAAAAATGTTTTGTCTGTCAGGATGGATATGGCATCTACAAAAGGACTGGCTTCATAAATCGTAACTACTTCCCTAAAAGTTCTGGCCTTCAAAATGGACCGCTCAGAAGGTGAACGCTGCTTAATCTCGGCAATCAGTGATAATGGGGATTGCTGTAAAACCTGCTTGAAATTCCGTTGGGCAGGACGGATAGCGTTTTGCATAGCATCCCGGGACAATTCTTTTTTCCGCTGAATCACTTCCTCTTTTTTAACCCTGAGTATCTGTTGTAAAATCATTATTCATTCCGGGTAAATTCTTTCAGCTCGTCTAATTTTTGATAAGCACTTCCCTTATCAATGACCTGCCTGGCGAGTTGAATCGCTTTTTTTATATCGGTCACCTTTTCCGCAGCCAGTAAGGCAAAGGCCGCATTTAAAACGACGATATCACGGCGCGGACCCCGTTCCCCCTGCAGTACAGCTCTGATAATTTTCGCATTTTGATCGGCATCACCACCCCGGATGTCATAAAGTGTCGCCCGTTTAAAACCGTAATTTTCAGGAGTAATAGTATAGGTTTTTACTCTGCCGTCGGATAGTTCCGAAATGCGCGTCCGTCCGGTGATCGTGATCTCATCCAGAGAATCTTCACCGTGGACCACAAAAGCCTTGCGGGTTCCCAATTTCAACAACACATGGGCCAGGGTTTCGGTCAGGGCTGGTGCATACACACCCAGAACCTGAGCCGAAGCGCTAGCTGGGTTGGTCAGTGGTCCCAGGATATTGAAAATAGTCCGGACAGCCAGTTCGCGCCGCGGACCAATGGCATATTTCATGGCGCTGTGCAGTAAGGGAGCATACAAAAAGCCGATCCCGAGCTTATTGACAGCCTCTGCTACCTTTTCCGGGGACATTTCCAGATTAACCCCCAAGTTTTCCAACACATCCGCGCTGCCGCAAGCCGAGGAGGCCGCCCGGTTACCATGTTTGGCCACTTTTATGCCGCAGGCTGCCACTACAAAAGCTGTGGCGGTAGATATATTAAAGGTATTGGTGCCGGTACCTCCGGTGCCGCAGGTATCGATAATAGTTTCGCGGTCAATGTTGATATCCTCGCGATCCATGTCAATATCCGGAAAAACATTGATGCGGGTCGCTTTTTGGCGCATCACACGGGCACAGGCGGTGATCTCATCAACGGATTCACCCTTCATGCGCAACCCGATCAAAAAGGCTGCGATCTGGGCATCACCGGCCTTACCGCTCATGATCTCGTGCATGCTTGCTTCGGCTTCACTTTCGGTCAGATTCTCGTTTTTAACCAATTTGGCAATGGCTTCCCTGATCATTTGATCACCTCCAATAGGTTTGCTATAATTTTACCCCCCATGGGAGTCAATATGCTTTCCGGATGAAATTGCACTCCGAAAAGCGGGTATTGTTGATGCTGAATACCCATAATGATCTCCCCGGATGAGGCCGTAACTTCAAACTCATTCGGCAGCCGGGTCACTGCCAGGGAATGATACCGGCCAGCCTGAAATGGATTGCTGATATTTTTAAAAATACCCTGTCCTTTATGCCGGATCGAACTGGGCTTGCCATGCATAATTTCCGGACAACTGCTGACCCGGCCCCGAAAAGCTTCCACCAGACACTGATGCCCCAGGCAGACCCCAAAAATCGGTACTTGCCAGTAATATTCCTGGATAAGTTGGATGCTAATACCAGCCTTTTGGGGGTGTGAGGGGCCGGGGCTCAATACCATTAATTGAGGGCTAAATTCGTTGATGATATCCTTCAGGATTGATAATTCGGTGCGGTTGCGGTACACCCTGACCTGACAGCCACGTTTGGCAAATTCATCCACCAGGTTATAGGTAAAGGAATCAAAGTTATCGATCAAGAGTATCTTCATCAGCTCTCCTCTCCCTGGTACAGAGCCCGTAAACAGGCCTGGGCTTTATTATCGGTTTCTTCGAATTCCTTTTCCGGAACCGAATCATAAACAATACCGGCCCCTACTTTGATGTAAGCGCGCCCCTTCTTCAGCCGCATGGCGCGGATTACAATACAGGAATCAAAATCACCACCGGGCGTTAAATATCCCACCGAACCGCCGTAGAATCCACGACGATCATTTTCATACTGCCGCAGTAAACGCATGGCTTCTACTTTGGGCGCTCCGGTCAGAGTTCCCATGTTCATGGAGGCCAGGTAGGCATGCAGGGCATCCAGGTCATCTCTCAAGACACCCTGTACATTGCTAACCAGGTGTTGGACGTGGGAATATTTTTCAATAATAAAAGGTTCATCAGCATAGCGGGTACCGGTTTTGGAAATGCGGGCCACATCATTGCGGGCCAGATCGATTAACATCGTATGCTCAGCCAATTCCTTGGGATCCAGTTTTAACTCCGCTTCAAACCGGGAGTCCAGATCGGCATCAATGCGATCATTGATGATCCCCCGCGGCTTGGTACCGGCAATGGGACGGATCTCAACCCGTTTTTCTTCGTCACCGGTTACCCTTAAAAACATCTCCGGACTGGCGCCCAGCAGGGTTCCATATTCATTGTTGATAAAAAACATATAGGGACTGGGATTCAGGCGCCGCAACCGTTTGTAAATATTGAGGGCTTTTTCTTTATATTCCGTGATGATGGTGCGCGCCAGCACAGCCTGAAAAATATCTCCTTTCAGGATGTGTTTTTGCAGCTGTTGCACTTTGGACATATACTTGGATTTACTTGTATCGGAGACACTTTCCGGCAAGTGCATTTCCTTATAGACCCGCTCCTGGCGAGGCCGCTTAAGCGCTTCCTCATAAAAGGACAATTTTTTCATACAATCAACATAGATGGCATCCCGGTCCTGAGCGGTGATCAGTGCATTGACGATTATAGTGGTTTTTTGCACTTTATGATCCATCACAAAAAGATTGTCCACATAGTAGAGCTCGTAATCCGGATCCCCGATAATATCGAATTTATTGGGCGGCAGATCTTCAAACTGATCGATAAAATCATAGGCAATAGCCCCGAATAATCCGCCATAAGGGACAGTGGTTTTGCCGATTGGCTGGAATTTAAAGGCTACCCGGCGGATAATATCAATGTGGGTCCTTAATTTTAAACGTTCGTATTCATCTACCGTCTTGCGAACCGGTTGCAAACTACCCTTGATGGTCTTACCGTTAACGATCAGGTCATCACAAAAAGAGAGGTCAGCGTGTATGCTCTCCAGAAAATGACCGCCCAGTTCATTCAGAGCGCGCAGGACAAATTCATCTTTTTTCCCGGTCAGTTTTAAACAGGGGGCGGCGGTTCCCAAACTGCGTTCCCCATACTTGCTGATAATATCGGCGGACTCCAGAAATAAACAGTCATCTTTTTCACCGTAATCCGAGAGCTGTGCAAAATAATCCACCGGATCGGGTACCTGGTTAAATTCCCGCTGCAGGGGAATCAACGCACCCGGCTGTGCTTTGGTTATTTTTTGATATTCATTCATGATATTCTCAATTCCATATAGAACTTTTAGTCCATAAAATAAAACCGCCGGCCTTTGCAGGTCGGCGGGCTATAAATTTATGTGCGGGTGTTAAAGGTTAAAAGATAGCAGACCTGAAAGGGATGACAAGCTTATCTTTGCACCACCAGTTTAAAGTTGTATATGTCAGGTCTGTTCTCATGGCTTTGTAATATAGCTATGCTTTCACTAAAAGTCAAAAGAAATTTTAATAATGGTGCTGTGCACTTTTCGGAAAATGATTCAACCCCGGCCAGCGTTATTCTAGGACTAGCCCCCAGTTTTAACTGGGGGGTAATGAAGATAATTAACCAACCACATAAAATACTCTCGAACGGTTTCAACCGTTTGACGCTTTATTCAGCATGGACAGCCTGGAAAGGTTGTCCTACATGCGTGGAATTTTACCCTGGTCACACTGCTCTGCGGTGTGACCCTGGGCTTGGCTTTGCACCAATTTGAAAAATTGGCAAAATATAGTCCCAACTGGGGGATTTAGGGGGTTGTAATAAATCCCGGCTCCCTGAGTGCCTAAATTTTCTTGGACACGTTTGGAGTTAACATTAAACTCTAGA
>CAZXFH010000047.1:0-21533 GCA_964640055.1 uncultured bacterium
ATCATCCGGTCTTGAGATCCTCTTTCATTCTTTCATAAAACTTTTGACACTACCTTTGATTTTAATATTGACATTTTCCCGTGTTATTTGGGTGGTCAGCCCTTTTTTGACCGATGTTACTTTTTTAACTTGCCCATCACATCCGAGTTATCACGATCCTGACCCCCCATAAAACCGTGTCGCAATCCGATGTTGCGCCTGTTTTCCGGAGATGGTTTATCACCATTGGTAAAAGGGTGCTTTTCCCTCCCCAGCGCATCCCGGTGAGGACTTTGATGATTGGTTTTTCAATAAAGGGGTGATTCTATTAATGCACTTTTCTCGGAATATCATATAAATGTTACTTCGGCTACATTTATAGCGAATACAAGTTAACGCCGTTATTTCGAATATACAAGGAATTTATAGCATTTAAACGTAAGTCGGTATTATGCTCGGCGTCGTGACACTTAGCGCTGACCAGTTTTAACGCCGCGCGGCCAGCTTGGCCAGCAGGCGCAGATTTTCGATATAGAGCCAGATCAGGGTGACCATTAACCCGAAGGCCGCATACCATTCCATATATTTGGGTGCACTCTGTGCGGCACCCTGCTCGATAAAATCAAAATCCAACACCAGGTTCAGCGCCGCGATCACAACCACAAAAAGACTGAAGCCGATCCCCAGCAGTCCGCTGCCGTGAATAAAACCGATCTGCACGCCAAACAGACGCAGAATAATGGAGATAAAATAGAGCAGGGCAATCCCACCTGTGGCGGAAACCACGCCCAGCTTGAAATTTTCCGTGGGCTTGATAATCCGGGATTTATACAAAAACAAAAGCATGAACAGGGTGCCAAAGGTCAGCCCCACGGCCTGAATTACGATCCCGGGAAACTGCGCCTCAAATAGCGCCGAAATACCGCCCAGAAACAACCCCTCAAGTAAGGCATAAACCGGCGCCGTATAACGGGCGATCGGTTTGTTGAATATGGTAATCAGTGCCATAATGAATCCGCCGATCGCCCCACCGATGATCCAGGGGGTCAATGTGCTGGGGTCCCAGGCCGTGATAAATTTGCGCCAGGTAAAGCTGGCGCCCAGTAAGAGCGCTAACAGCAACACCAGCGCCTTGTTGGCCGTGCCCTGAATGGACATGGCTTCTGCGCCGGTGGCCGCCCGGCTAAGGTCTCTGAATGTCCCCGCATGCAGGGCGGGATTGGCTGTGCGCATCATGATTATGTCTCCTGTGTTTGTTTCACCATCTTACCTTAAAACAGCATCGCCAAGTTAGAATTAAATCCAATGGAAGTCAACCCGGTTCCCCTTGGTATTTATAATTGCGGTTTTCTTTAGGAAGTAAACGAATTTCTCACAGCCACAATTGCCGGTCCAGGCTGCGGTACTGAATCGCCTCGCTGAGATGTTCGGGCCGGATCTGTTCCTGACCGTTCAGATCGGCAATCGTGCGGGATACTTTCAGAATCCGGTCATAGGCCCGGGCACTGAGACCCAGTTTGGTGATCGCAGTGCGCAGTAAGTTCTCTCCGGCGCTGTCAATACGGCAGTAACGCTTGATCAGCCGGGTATCCATATGGGCATTGGCATAGACCTGCGCCAGATCCTGAAAGCGGCGCAACTGAATTTCCCGGGCCTGTTGCACCCGTTCCCGGATCGTCGCCGAGCGCTCCCCGGGGGCTTTCCGGGCCAGTTCCGCAAACTGGACTGCCGGCACCTCCACATGAATGTCAATCCGATCCATCAGCGGACCGGAAACCTTGGACATATAGCGCTGGATCTGAGACGCAGTACAGGTACATTCGTTAAAGGGGTCTGTGGCATAGCCACAGGGACAGGGGTTCATGGCCGCCACCAACATGAACGAAGCCGGATAAGTCAAAGACATCTGGGCGCGGGCAATGGTCACCTGCCCGTTTTCCAGAGGCTGGCGCATGACCTCCAGCACATTTTTCTTGAACTCGGGTAACTCATCCAGGAAAAGCACCCCATGATGGCTTAAACTGACCTCACCGGGCCGCGGCACCCGGCCACCCCCCACCAGGGCAGCATCACTGATGGTATGATGCGGCGCCCGAAAGGGACGGGTGGCGACAATGCCCTTATCCGCCGCAATGATCCCTGCCACAGAGTGGATCTTGGTGGTCTCCAAAGCCTCTTCCAGTGATAATTTGGGCAGAATTGAGGGGATCCGCTTGGCCAGCATGGTCTTGCCGGAGCCAGGCGGGCCGATCATGATCGCGTTATGCCCACCCGCAGCTGCCACTTCCAGGGAGCGCTTAACATTTTCCTGGCCTTTGACTTCCGTAAAATCAGCGCTGTAGCGGGCGTGTTTTTCAAATAGTCCGTGCGCATCCACCCGGGTGGGCGCTATCTTTTGCTGGTCATTCAGAAAGGCAATCGTCTCTTCCAAACTGGTGACGCCGATAATGTCCAGCTGCCCCGGAATAGCGGCTTCGCGGGCATTCTCCCGAGGCAGAATAATGCCGCTGATCTCGGGTGACTTTCTGACGGAAACGGAGATTGGCAGGGCCCCTTTAATGGCCCGCAGCGTGCCGTCCAGGGAGAGTTCTCCCAACAACAGGTACCGCTTTAACTTATCCGGCTTTAAATAGCGGGCTGCACACAGAATGCCTACGGCAATGGGGAGGTCAAATGCGCTGCCTTCCTTGCGAATGTCGGCCGGCGCCAGATTAACAACCACCTTCTTCGTAGGGATACGATAGCCACTGTTCTTGACGGATGACATCACCCGCTCTTTGCTTTCTTTAACCGCGCCTTCGGGCAGCCCCACGGTGATAAAACGGGGAACTTCCCCGCGACTCAGGTTACATTCGACATCCACAATATAGGCCTCGATACCCAACACAGCAGCGCTCTTGACCAAGGAAAACTTTGGCATCAGTAACCCCCTTTCAGGACTGTTAGTAACAAATCATAAATGTTTATATGCTGGCGTCGCAAAAGACGCTTTATTGCGGACCGTTGTGTTTTTAAAAGCGAAAAAAAGGAAAGTTAAAATTATTCCGGGACTTCGCCGTAGGACCAGATAAAATTCAGGTTTAAGATCTCGCCCGGTACTTTGACCTTTTCAAACAGATTCAGCAGGTCCCGCAGGATGGCTGTGTTCAGGGTAACACTATTGGCCGGACCCAGAGGTCTGCCAAAAGGAAAGTTAATAAAGGCGCAGCGGGGCGGAGCATGGTATAGGGCTTGTTCGTAAAATTGGGTCAGCATGGCCGTGGGAAACCCTGCGCTTTCGATCTGCCGGGTGATCAGGCAGGCGGTTTCCGCCGTGGCAACCGAAGTGGGAATTACGATCACCCCATTATTCTCACCTGCTTTAATTTCCTGAATGACCTTTTTTATACCCTGGTCTAACTTCTCGTGATCATCATGATGGCCGCTGAAGCTGAAGCTCACCTCGTGTAGTTCACCAATCAGGCCCTCTTTCTGGAGTAGCACCAGATTCTGAGAAGGAAAAACCACATTGATATCTTTTTTGGCTTCGGAATCATCCCAGTCCAGGGCACAGATGCGCACATCTTCGAACTTGAAAGTCAAGGGAATCCGGCGGGCTTTATAATTGCTGTCTTGCGCCTTTTTCGTAAAAGGCTCTTGATCTTTTAAATAGATCCCAGCCACCGAAATAAAGGCGATTTTACTCTCTAGAAGCTTTTGAGGGAAGGGCACCAGGTTGACTTGCTTTTTTTGCGGCCTGGCCCGATAAGAACGCGCCATCTGCTCATACACAAAGCGTTTTCTCTTGGGGTAGAATGAAAAATCAGTTTTCTTCATACTTAAATTTAATATATTTACCAGGATCTACAAAGCAATAATTATCATTTGGATAACCAAAATCTCTGCCATAATAACAGCAATAAAAAGGACTTTGAAATTTCATCTGGATTAACAAACTTTGCGCGCAACATGCAGATTTGCCGCATTAAAATATACAGGGCCCTATTGCTTTGCCTGTTGATCTTCAGTATCCTGTTGGCCGACGACTCGTCGGCCACCCGGCCCAAAATCGGTCTGGCGCTCTCCGGTGGCGGTGCCCTGGGCATGGCGCATGTGGGATTACTTAAAAAAATCGACTCCCTGAATATTCCCATTGATTATATCGCCGGCACAAGTATGGGCGGTATTGTGGGGGCACTCTATGCGATTGGTTATTCTGGCGCGGAATTGGAGGGGCTGGCTTTACGCATTAACTGGGAAGACATCTTCGATGATAAGTTACCCCGTGAACAGCTTCCCTTTTTCGAAAAAGTGGCTGAACATCGCTTCCAGTTTGAGATTGGACTGGAAAATTTCCGGTTTAAAGAAACCTATGGCTTGATTGCCGGCCATGAAATCCAATTACTCCTTGCGCAGCTGACCCAAGCTTATCTGACCGTTTCCGATTTCGACAGTTTGCCAATCCCGTTCCGCTGTATGGCGGTCGATCTGGTATCCGGAAATCTGGTCGTCCTCGAACAGGGATCCCTGCCCAAGGCGATGCGCGCAACCATGTCCATACCCAGCGCCTTTATTCCGGTTACCTGGGGAGATTCCCTGCTCATCGACGGCGGGCTGCTCAATAATTTACCCACTAACATTCTCAAGGAAATGGGCGCCGATATTATTATTGCCAGCGCGATCAGTTTCCCAAAAAAAAGCCAGGAAGACTTGCGCTCACCCTGGGGTGTCCTCGCCCAGTCTTTTAGCATTGCCCGTAACAAAATCATTGCCGAGAATGCCCAGCTGGCCGATGTGTATATACGCTGCGTGTGTGACAATCTGACTCCGGCTGATTTTGCCCCAGACAAAGTGCGCCGTATTATCAACATCGGGAATCGCACCGCCCGGGATAATACCAACCAATTAATCGCCATGATTCAGCAATACCAGCTGGATCAATATCCCTGCAGCCCCCTTCAGTTTGACCCCCCAAAGACCATCCGCATTGATTCGATCACCGTGGGGGGCAACCTAACCTACAGCGACAGCATGGTGATTGCCCGCAGCGGGATTGACCCGCCGGCCCGCTACTGTCAGGCCGTTATTGACACCATGCTGGTAAGGCTACACCAGACCGATTTGTTCAGTAATATAGATTATCATACCCGATCCCTTACAGATAGCTCGGTGCTCCTGCAGATTACCGTCGCTGAAAAGAAGCCGCCAGTTATTTACTCGGTCGATATCCGTAACAACCAGGAATTACCCTTTGATTTTATTTACAACCTGCTGGGCATTAAACCCGGCAATCGTTTCACCCCGGAAAGGATTGAAGAGCGCATCAACCATCTCTATAGTTTGGGTTACTTCCGTAAAATTACCTATGCTCTAAAACCGGTAAAAGCGCATCATGTGCGCCTCATTGTTACCGTAGAAGAAGAGTCCTTAAGTCGCTTACGGGTGGGGCTGCGCTATGATAATCAACACCAATTGGTGGCAGCCATAAATTATCAGTTCATGAATTTTATTGTGCCCGGTTTACGTTATGAGGAAGAAGTCCAGCTGTTTGGCTTAAACCGCTTTATTGCCAAGCTCTACTATCCCTCCCGGACTCTGGATATTCCCATCTATCCCTATCTGCAAGGCCAGTATAAAAACATTCCCATCCGTATCTATAACCAACACGGCCAAAAGGTTGCTAATTATTATGACCGGGGGGTTGAAATCGCGCTCGGCATCGGGTTCCAGGCCTGGAAATCGATCAATATGGAACTGGAATACACTCATGAATATATTAACAGCAAACCCGATATTGTTATCCCGGACAGCACCCTTTTTCCCTCCTGGAAAGATCAACTGCACAAATTCTATCTGTCCTATAAAATCGATCATCTTGATAATTACTACGCATCTAAAAACGGCTACCTGATTAGCGGTTTCTATGAAAACAGCAATGCCAGCTATCTATACTCTGACCGCTCCTATTCCCGCTATGCGGTTTCCGCCGACTGGTATAAAACCTTTTGGGACCAATATACGGTTCATCTGAATTATCAATACGGAACCGGATCAGCGAATTTACCGCTCTATAAATATTTCTTTTGCGGCGGCGCACACAGCTTTGTAGGGGTACGGGACAACCAACTGATGGTCAATACCCTCTCTCTTCTGAGATTGGATCTGGTGTACCGGTTGAACAGCAATATCTTGATCAAATCCATTGCGAACCGACTGGCCTTTGATATTCTTTCGCCAGCAGAGAGTAATCTTTCCGGAACCCTTATGGGGTACGGGATCGGTCTGCAATACAATACAGCCGTGGGACCACTAGACCTGATTATTGGCCGGGGCCCTAAAGACATTATCGACAAATCCAATTATCAAATACTGGCCTATTTCACTGCCGGATATGAATTCTAAGCCGTCAGCTTGACCTAAGTACATTGATTTTATCAGGTTTATCCACCCGGATGATACGTTCGGGAGAAGTTCTCTTTGATTTCCGAGCAATTTAACTAGGCGGGCGAGACCTCTGGATTTTTTATCAGGTAATAATTGAACTCACCAGCAAAGGCCTGCCATCGCTGACGCTCCGCATAGGCCCCCTGACAAGCATAAAAAACAAGGAAAGCCACCCAAAAGTTAGCACACCCCGTAAAGGTAATCCACGGAAATACATACTGTTTGAGCTGCGTGCCGACCACCTTCAGGGCGGAATAAGTTATTGCTTAAAAATTTATCTGTCGAAATATATAATCCTATCAAACCACCCGTTTGCAGCGGTTTTATCCCCACAGTGGGTTATTCAATCCAATCGACATCAATGCTGCCCATCCCAATTTCCACAGTTAAATATATTTTTCCCCGTGCCTCGCCCCAGTTACGGCTCCGAAAGACATCTTCATCAATTTCATCAAAGCCTTTTAGGTCAAGGGAAGAAAGAAAAGAACTCTCCGCTTCTATTTCGACGCCAACATCTTCCGGAATATCGATGTTGACTGAGCCCAAGCCGACCGTAACTGTTCCGCGGATTTCATTTCGCAGCTGGCCTTCAAAGCTGAGATAAGTTGAGCCCAACCCGCACTCTACATTCAAGCGGGATATGTTGGCGTTACCCAAGCCATGAGCACGGAAATCTCCCAAACCGGTTTCCACACTAAGGCGTCTCATTTTCTCCCTGTTTGCGGTCCCGAACCAGATTTCCACATCGCTCATACCACATTCCAGGGCTAAATCTTCAACTCGCAGACCTGTGAAATCCAAATTGCCGTCTCCTAAACCAAAATCAATATCAAACCCAATCGGTATGGTTGGTGAAAATTCCAGCCGCCAATGATTCCTTTTGAGTCCTTTTTCTTTCTTTATATTTTTAAATTTTAAATAAGATTTCTTCTCTATTGACTCCGTGTAGATATGCAATTTTCCACGCTGACCAATTTTCTTATAATCAAGAGCAGGTTTAAAGTGCTCTTCGGCATAACTTAACCCGGCCCTTAACACGTACCCGTCCCCGCCGCTGCGCAAATCAAGTTCTCCCATCCCAAATTCAATCTGAACATCCAGATCTTCCTCATTTTCAAAGGGAATATCATACCGGTCCGTCTGTATAGCTTCATCGGCCAAAAGCCCCGTTACTATAATCAGTCCTGATAATATTATATTTTTCATCTTATTCCTCTCCAGTCAATATTACATCCGGCTATTTTTTATACTTTTGAATGTTTATATCGCCATTGGTTGTCTCCAAATATATCAGGTCGCCGCCGCCATTTATAGTGCCGTCGCCCCGCAGATAAGTGCGCCCGCCTTTGCGCTGTCTTTGAACCTCTAGGCTGAAGTCAGAATCAATTTGATAATTAAGATCAGAGCGGGTCAATTTGATCAGGGCTTTAATATCGGCCGGCATTCCCACGGGCAACTGCAAGTCTATTTCACCGCCAGCAGTTACCATCTCAATCCTGTTGTTCTTGACCCGACTGTGATATCGTTTGGTAACATCCAGATCCCCACCGTAAGTATGCGCAGTAATAGTTCCCAGGGCACTTAGAATAATAATATCACCGCCTGAGGAGCGGATCTCGATGTTATCCAGGACCTTTTCGACTTCGATATCACCGCCGGATGTGTGCAGTTTACACAACCCCTGCACATAGCCCACCTCAATATCACCGCCGGAAGTCTGCGCGGCCAGACGTCCTATCACCCGGTCAACTTCAATATCGCCACCGGAAGTATGCAATTTTACATCATTGCCGGATTCCCCGACAAAAATATCACCCCCAGACGTTGTTAAGGTCAAGCGTATATCAACCTCATCAGCACCAATATCACCCCCCGAGGTTTCTGCTTCAAACTCATCGCCTTTAATGCGGACCAGGCTGATATCACCACCGCTGGTGCGTACATCGCCGGAGCCATTAAAATCTTCGATAAAAATATCGCCCCCCGAGCTTTTGACCTGTAATTCACCCCGCAACTCTTCTATATCAACATCACCACCTGAGGTGTATAATCCTATATCACCCTTACATTGATAGGCGCTGATGTCCCCACCAGAAGTTTTGATGCGGATCGCACTTTCGATATCAGCAATAGTAATATCGCCCCCACTGGTTTCCGCATCTATGGTACCCTTGAGCTTTGTTAAATCAATATTGCCGCCAGCACTCTCTATTTCAACATCAAACCGTGACGGTAATTTAACCTCATAATGGCTGTTGTAACGTCTTGAACGGCCCCTTCCTTCAACCACAACCTTTTTACCGCGCTGGATATAGCGGGCCATCTCATCCTGAAGAATCTTCTCGGCACTGGCTTTGGAATACGCCTTCACGCGAAAACGCTCCGTAACCACCACGTTATCGCGGCTTTCACCCACAACAATTACAGCCCCTTTAATTTTTTCCATGACCAGCTGTCCGCCTGCAGAAACCTCAAAATTTTTAGCAATCTCTCCGCGATACCCAATGCCGTCCTGTTGCAGCTCAATTTCAGAGGCGCTTATTATGATTAAAGGAAACAACCCACATAAAAAGAGTAATCTTTTCATTGTTCTGCCCTCGGTTTATTATCTTGATCCAAATTCAAATCTTGTAATACATCTTTGGCTTTGGCTCGTACCGTGCTGTCTTTATCACGCACCGAAACCAGGGCAATGACCGTGGCGACATTATCACCTTTGACAGTGCGCAGCTGCTCAATGGCTTGGCGGCGTAATATAGCAGAGGAGTCCCGTAAAACGACTGATTTTAGCGCCTCTATGGAATTTTCGCTGAGAGCCGAATAAGACGCTAACGTCTGCAGGGCCTGTAAGCGTATCTCTGCCTCAGGATCGTGTAACAACACGGCTGATAAGGTTTCTTCAATACCTTTTACTGGTCGTGCGTTGGACAAAAGCCTTACTGCGTGTTTACGGCGCTCCGGATTCTTGTCGTGCAGCGCGGAATATTTCAGCATGTTTTGAATGGTGGGATCGTCTAGTCCACCTTTTAAGGCAAAATCCCGTTCTATCTTGAACCCCACTTCGACCATGCCACTTTCATCTGTTTGTGTGGAAACATTTTCAAGAACATCCTCAACTTGAATATCGCCAGACTGCAACATATAGTTGGCTAAGGTTTTTTTGAGATAATCTCTTTCGTTTTCAGTGAGCGTAGCGCCGCTGTTGACAATGTTAAACAACATCTGCGGATCGTGTCTTAAATCAGAGCTGACCCATAGTTTACCCACCAAAATTCCGATGACAAAAGCCATACCAATCCCGACAAGTTGATATTTTGGTTGTGCCAAGATCGTAGTCGCCTTTTCGATTAAATGGTTAAATCTCTGTTTAATCCGGAAGAAGAGACTGTGTTGCTCTGCAACTGTAATGCGTTCCATAATCTTGGCGTTAGCACGATGCATGAGTGTCGGAGTGGGAACCTCCTCCGGCGCCTGGGCCAGAATATCGCCGACTTCCTGTAAGCGCTTATATTCTGCTTGACAATGAGCACATTGGGCCAGATGTTTTTTAAATGTTGCCGCATCCCGGATATCTAATTCATCAAAGTAGTAGAGCATTAACATTTCATCACATTTTTTAGTGTGTTTCATTGTATATCCCTTCTATGAGGATGATAACATTTTTTGAAGTTTTTGGGTGGCACGATAAAGATACCGTTTGACCGTTCCATCGGTACAACCTAAAATAGCAGAAATGTCTCTTATCTTTTTCGCCTCATAATGTTTCATAATAAAAACGGTCCGCTGTTTCGGAGATAGGCCTAACAAGGCCTGGTCAACTTGTTCCTTAATAGAGGTTAGATACAGCTTTCGGTCAGAGTTGCTCGATTCGTCGGCCGGAATGGTCTGCCAAAAATAATCTTCGTCTTCCGGCTCGATGGTTTGCATTCGTTTTTGTTTACGGTATAAATTGAACGCCAGGTTCGCCATAATGCGGTACACCCAGGTATAAAATTCGCTCTCAAAACGAAAACTCTCTATATTCTTATAGACCCGAATAAAAGTTTCTTGGTAGAGATCTTCCGCATCCTGATGGTTTTTGGTGAATTTATAGGCCCCACACATTACCCTTTCTCCGTGTCTGTTCATTAATTCCTGAAAGGCCATTTTATCTCCATCCTGCGCTTTCTTGATTAATTCAACTTCATCTCGCTCCATATTGCTGATAACCTCGTTTTTTTGACTATCACCTCGGAAAATGGTTGTCACAGATCACATTTTTTAGTGCAACACGGTCATTTTCGCTTTTTTGTATTGATGGCCTTGCTGCAATAAAACCAAATACAAACCCGCTGGTAGCGGCTGTCCGGCAAAATCCGTCAGGTCCCAGGAAAACAACTCCTTAACGCCGGGAACATTTAAATCTGCGGTCCTATAAAAGACCTGTTGCCCAGCCAGATCAAACACACTGAGCGCGGCCTTCTGCTGAGTATGGAGGTATAAGGGGCTCTCAAATAAAAAATACACTTGCCCCCGGGCCGGATTAGGAAAGACCGTTATTCCCGATGCGCTTATGGCAACATCATAATACCAGAGACTGTCCCCCTTACGAAGCGTATGCCATATATCCGGAATGCCCCAGCCATATAGATTGCTGGGATTATCAGCCCGAGAGGCTGATGCTTTCAAGGCCTGTATCACCTCTCCCGGTGTCCAACTCGGAAATTTTTCTAAAATTAAAGCGGCACTGCCAGCGATCAAGGGCGTTGCAAAAGAAGTTCCATTCCCAAAAGCAAAGCTCGTATCGGTATGATCATAAGCGTAAAAAACTGTGACCCCCATAGCACATAAATCCGGTTTGATGCGCCCATCGCTGGTAGGGCCATGGGAACTGAAACTGGCAATATTACCCTTGCTATCCACGGCACCAGCTGCCAGAGCTCCAAAAGCATCAGCCGGTGTCAGTATTCCGCCATCCGAAAAATGCTGAGCATCATTTCCGGCCGCCGTAACCACTAAAACACCCCGCTCAAAGGCCCAATTCACCGCCCTGCTGGTCACCGCGGTTTTACCATCCAAATCAATATATGGATATTCAAAATCATCAAAGTCACGATATCCCAAAGAGGAGGAGATAATATCTGCGCCCATAGAATCCGCCCATTCCACCGCCGCTACATAATAATCTTCCTCTATCCGAGTTTCAGACCCCAAGCGCTCGGTCTTAGCTAATAAAAATTCGGCATTATAAGCTGCGCCGATTAATTTCCGGGGTAAATAACCACCCAGAACACTCCATACCGCGGTACCATGATGGCTCTGGTTCCCACGCACGGTCGTATCCCGGACAGATTCATCTTCCACTTGCTGATCATTAAAGATAAAATCTCGAGCAGAAATTAAGCGTCCCTCGGAAACTATCGGCTCAAAAACTGGGTGTTCCCAATCAAAACCGGTGTCTAGAATAGCAATTCTTACCCCGCGCCCGGTATAACCGGCAGCATGAGCTACAGTGATCTGGATCTGATTCAGCTGTGTAAAAGTGTTTCCGTAATCTCCCTGCTTGGCCACCCCCCCCGGGACTCCGGTGGGTTGCACTTTACGGGGCTCTGTACGACGGATCAAACGCTTCAGGGGCTCTATTCTATCAATATAAGTCAAATTCTTTAAGGCCTGATAATTTTGCGCGCTAATTCGGGCACTGACCGCCCCCAGACTTCGTGCATAATATCGTAGATGTTTAACGTTTTCTCTTAGCGCGCTGCGTATTTTGGGATCCAACCTGTAATCACAGCGGTGTGATCGGTCCCAGTTTACCTTTTGCAATCTGGTGCGCGTATGCTCCGGATACTGAATGGCGCCTATCCTGTTTTTCTGAAATGTTGACGCCTTTAAATATATCCAAACCAATTGCTCGCCTTCCGGTTTGAAGTCAATATTATCGTCAGCATCAGCCGTGCTATTAGCCCCCAAAGGAATGCTATATACGATAAAAATTAAGTAAAAACAAACCATCCGCGCAGCGCTATTTTTCATAATATAATTGTCTTGAGCCTGTGACTTCTCATACAAACATCTGATATGCTCCTAAAAATATAACTTATCAGGATTAAAAGGCACATAAATAATATTCAGTGCCGTTCTTGGGCCCATACCATGATCTGGACTTTATGATCTTCCGCTAACTGAAGGTGTTCTATGGGTAGAACAAGAGGGGGGTGATGACATCTATGGGTTCTGTAAATAAAATGATCCCGGCCGCTGCCTTTCCGGCATGCTTGGCCGTAATCACACCGGCAAAAACACTCTGTGAGAGGGCAACAATATCGCAAGACTGGATAATGCTCTGTTCAAGGGTACTGCGCTGTTTTATTGATTTGGGAACTAATAAAACACCTTCTTTAAAACCGGTACCTAAACGCGCTTTTATTTTGTTCCGTAAAGTGGGTGTATATAAATCCGACATATCGGGAAACCGTTCCCCGTGGCGCTCATCATTTTCCCCGCGCAGAGGGTTGCATCCAGAAACATTGATATGGTCGCGGACAATACACCCTTTATAGCCGGATGTCAGGGGAACCCCCGGTCCAATAAAAATAAAGGTTTTAAAACCTTTTTCCATGGCGAAGTGGACCGCATCACGCCACCGCACAGCAGCGTGCTGGGCTTTTATATAAAAAAACGCGCCGCCCCGCTTTGGTGAAAAATGATATTGCTCTACAAATTTGGTGTTCGTCCGCTGTTTTCTTATTGGGGTGGGATCGCCCAGTTTTTGGGGTGGCATACTGGAAATAAGGGCCAGGGTTTGCATTGCTATCGGGGATGATTTATAATTGGATAGGGACACAATCGCTTTTATCACTCCTCGTCTTCCAAATAAAAGCGGTCGGAGGCATGCCTGTTTTCTTCAGCGGGAGGATCTTGTTCTTTCCCCAGCATGTTGATCAACTCTTTTTGTGTGGCAATAATCTGTTCCATAGAGTGGACCAGTTTGTCGCGTTCATTCTTCAGCTTTACTACGCTAGTTTCAATCTTTTGTTTTTCACTACGGGCGCTTTTCAGGGCTTCGGAGGCTACTTTCTCGGCATCCATAACAATATTGGCCGCTTTTCCAGTGGCTTTTTGCAGCATATTCTCAACGCTCTGCCCCTCCATCTGCTCCAATTCTTTCTCTAGAGCCTCCAGTTTTCTGATTCGATCTGTTAGTCTTTGAAATTCGTCTGCTAGCATTTCCAGAAAATAACGCACCTCTACCGGATCATAGCCCCGGAAACTGCGATTAAATTTGCGTTCTAGAATATCTTTTTTTGTAATCATATCAATATATTTCCAAGTCTAAGAATAATTTTAACGATAAAAGCATTAAAAAAATACAGTCCTAAAATAACCAGGAGCGGTGAAATATCAATTTGCATGGGTGGCAGCCAACTTCTCAGGTAATTCAGGGCCGGAGCCACCAGGGAACTGATTAATTGCAATAAGCGATTTCGCTGTGATAAATTAAACCAGGCGATTACAGTATCAACGATGATCAAAAAGATATAGATATTGATCACTAATGACATAATCTTTCCAGTTGCAATCAATAAATATCCGACAATAAACATGCTGGGCCTCTTTGAGTGTTCTATCTATAGAAGATACTATTCTGCAATATTGTCATGTGCCTGGGCTTGTTCTTCCGCCTCTTCTTCGGGTTCCACCACCCGGGTAACCGCAGAAATCCGGTCTCCTTCATCCAGTCGGATGAGGCGCACGCCTTGGGTATTGCGGCTAATGGTACGGATATCCGAGACTGGCAGGCGAATCAGAACCCCTTTTTCGGTAATGATCATCAGGTCGTCTTTATCAACCACCTCGCGCAGTGCAATCATTTTACCATTTCTAATCGTGGTTTTGAGCGTAATAACCCCCATGCCACCGCGTTTCTGCAGCGGATAGTCCTTGATATCAGTGCGCTTACCATATCCTTTTTCAGAAACAGCTAGCAGGGTCCCATTTTCTCCTTTGACGGTCACCATTCCAACCACTACATTATCTTTGCCTTTGAGTTTGATTCCGCGCACCCCGGCAGCTACCCGGCCCATGGAGCGGGTATCCGCTTCCTGAAACCGTATGGATTTGCCATGGGAAGTCCCCAGAATAATATCCTGAGCACCATCGGTAATGGTTACTTCCATTAAGTCATCATTATCATTAATTTTAATCGCCCTGATTCCGGTTACACGCGGATTGCTAAACTGCGACAAAACGGTTTTCTTGATAAGCCCTTTTTGGGTGCCCATAACGATATAATGCTCATCGTCAAATTCTTTTACACTCAGTGTGGCACGCACCTCTTCGTGGGGCTCGGTCTTGATTAAATTCACAATGGCCCGGCCGCGGGAAGCACGTCCCATACGCGGCAACTGGTGCACCTTTAGCCAGTAACACTGACCTCGGTTTGTGAAAAACATTAAGTAATCGTGGGTGTTAGCAATAAATAGGCTGCTGATAAAATCATCCTCTTTAGCCAGCGCCCCTTTACTGCCACGTCCGCCCCGATTTTGCCGGCGGTAGGAATCCACGGGAAAACGTTTGATATAACCCTTTTGGGTAATTGTGATCACCATATCTTCTTCGGCAATCATATCTTCAATAGAGAAGTCCTGGTCATCCTCAATTATATCGGTTTGTCGTTGGTCACCAAAATCTTCTTTTATATGCTCTAATTCCCCTTTGATCAGGGCCATCTGTTCACCCCGATTGCTGAGAATAAAATTGAGTCGTTCGATTAACTTGAGGGTCTCCTTGTATTCGGCCACAATCTTTTCTCTTTCCAAACCAGTCAATTTCTGGAGGCGCATGTCCAGAATCGCCTGGGCCTGCCTGTCTGAAAAATCAAAGCTTTCTCTTAGATTTTGCTTGGCTTTCCCCACGGAATCAGAACCACGAATAATCTTGATCACCTCGTCAATATTATCCAGAGCGACTTTCAGTCCTTCCAGAAGATGGGCTTTTTCCTCTGCTTTGTCCAGTTCAAACTGGGTCCGTCGCAGGATCACTTCGTGCCGGAAGTCAATAAAATGCTGCAGGACCTGTTTTAAATTAAGTTCCTTGGGAATACCGTTCACCAAGGCCAGCATGATAATCCCAAAGTTGTCCTGCAACTGAGTATGTTTGTATAATTGGTTAAGAATAACTTCCGGGTAGGCGTCTTTTTTTAATTCGATTACAATGCGCAGGCCCTCTTTGCCTGTTTCATCCCGTAAATCAGTGATTCCCTCGATCTTTTTTTCTTTAACCAGTTCGGCAATTTTAGTAATCAGATTAGATTTGTTGACCTGATAGGGAATTTCCGTGACAATAATCTTTTCTTTGCCTGATTTGGTTTTCTCGGTATGGGCCTTAGCGCGCACCTTGATTACCCCGCGGCCGGTATGATAGGCCTCGTTAATCCCTTCACGACCAATAATAATCCCTCCGGAAGGAAAATCAGGTCCGCTTATGTATTGCATTAAATCAGCTATGCTTGCGTCCGAATTATCAATAAGGTGTTCTGCCGCGCTGACCACTTCTGTCAGACAATGCGGCGGAATATTAGTCGCCATACCCACAGCAATACCGCTGGAACCGTTTATCAAGAGATTAGGGGTCCGGGTGGGTAGGACCATGGGTTCCTGCAGAGTTTCATCAAAATTCGGCCCGAAATCAACCGTATCCTTTTCAATATCCCGCATTAATTCGGCGGCAATTTTAGACATTCGTGCTTCGGTGTATCGCATGGCCGCAGCTGAATCACCATCTACCGAACCAAAATTTCCCTGACCATCGACCAAGGGATAGCGCAGTGAAAATTCCTGGGCCATGCGGACCAGGGCGTCATAGACCGAAGAATCACCGTGAGGATGATATTTTCCCAAGACCTCACCCACAATACGGGCGGATTTTTTAGGCGCCCGGTTATAGGAAAGCCCTAAGTCCGACATGCCATACATAATGCGTCGGTGGACCGGTTTTAAACCATCTCTTACGTCCGGCAGGGCGCGCGCTACTATTACAGACATAGAATAGTCCAAGTAGGCGCTTTTCATCTCATCTTCAATATTAACCGGGGTGATTTTGTCGCGTTGAAATTCTATATCCACTTGTTTTGCCATAATTTAAATATCCAGATTTTTAACATATTTCGCATTTTCCTGAATGAATCTGCGGCGGGGCTCCACATCCCCGCCCATTAATACCGAAAATGTCTTATCGGCAATCGCAGCATCTTCAGCTGAGATTTGTAATAAAATTCGACTCTCGGGATCCATGGTGGTTTCCCACAATTGATCGGGATTCATCTCACCCAGACCTTTATACCGCTGCAGATCAATCTTGCCGTTGCTCTTCTTTTTCAGGCGGCGGATTAATTTGTCACGTTCATCATCATTATAGGCGTAATACTCATTTCTTTTGCGTTTAATTTTGTAGAGGGGCGGTTGGGCAATGTAAATGTGATTTTCCTCGATCAGCTGCGGCATATAACGATAGAAAAAGGTCAATAACAAGGTGCGGATATGACTGCCGTCCACATCGGCATCGGTCATAATGATCACTTTGTCATAGCGCAACTTGCTGACATCAAATTCATCTTCACCAAATCCCGTGCCCAGCGCGGTAATCAAGGTGCGGACTTCTTTATTATTTAAGATCTTATCGATGCGTGCTTTTTCCACATTTAAAATTTTTCCGCGCAAGGGCAAAATGGCCTGATATCGCCGGTCGCGCCCCTGCTTGGCGCTGCCGCCCGCCGAATCACCCTCTACCAGGTAGAGTTCACATAACTTGGGGTCCCGGTTAGAACAATCGGCTAATTTACCGGGTAGGTTACCCACATCCAGTGCCCCTTTACGCCGGGTCAATTCCCGCGCCTTGCGGGCCGCTTCCCTGGAACGAGCCGCACTAATACACTTTTCGATCATCCGCTTAGCGGTACCCGGATTTTGTTCTAAATAGTCCGCTAAATATTCACTAACCGTGGAATCAACAATCCCTTTGATCTCGGAATTTCCCAGTTTAGTTTTGGTTTGTCCCTCAAACTGTGGTTCGGCAACTTTAATGCTTAGGATAGCAGTGATGCCTTCACGGACATCCTCACCAGAAAGGGTAAACTTGTTTTTTTTGAAGAGATTGTTTTTCTGGGCATAATTGTTGAGTGTGCGGGTTAAAGCGGTTTTAAAACCGCTCAGATGGCTGCCACCTTCCACCGTATTGATATTATTAACAAAGGTTAAAATATTTTCCCGGTAGGAGGTGTTGTACTGCATAGCAACTTCAATCGGCACGCCCTCCCGCTCTGTTTCAAAATAGACCGGTTTTTTAATAATCGCAGGTCGTGATTCATCTAAAAATTGTACAAACTCTTTCACGCCGCCGGTAAAGCGAAAGGTCTCTTTTTTGTCCTGTCGCAGATCTTCCAATCCTATTTTCAGTTTTTTATTCAGAAAGGCCAGTTCGCGTAAACGGTTTTCCAGAATACTATAGTCTATATTCACCGTGCCGAAGACGTTCTCATCGGCCTTGAAGCGAATAAAAGTTCCCTTTTTCCGGGTTTTTCCAAGGGTTTTGAGTTTTTCGCGCGGCACCCCTTTTTGATAAGACTGGGTATAAATTTTGCCATTGCGATATACTTCTACCTGCAGCCACTCGGAAAGTGCATTTACAACCGAAACACCGACCCCGTGCAAACCACCGGAGACCTTATAGGTTCCCTTGTCGAACTTACCGCCAGCATGCAGCATGGTCATCACCACTTCCACGGCCGGTTTTTTCTGATCCTTATGGATATCTACGGGTATACCCCGCCCATTATCCCATACGCTAACCGAATTATCCTCATGGATTACGACTTTTATCCGGTCACAATAACCCGCCAAAGCCTCGTCAATAGAGTTGTCCACTACTTCAAAAACCAGGTGATGGAGACCACGCTTACCTGTATCTCCGATATACATGGCTGGCCGCTTCTGAACGGCTTCTAACCCTTTTAATACGGTGATCCGTTCCGCACTATACTTGGATGTTTTGCTTTTTGTTACCGTAATACTATCTCCTTAATTTTTGCTTTTTTGAGTTTTTTATTGATCTTACTGAGTATTTCACCTTTACTAAATACCAGTTCGTTGCGCCACGCCGGTGAATCCACCTTAACCACCAGTTTTCCATAGGATATTTTTTCTGGATGTGTGTGGCGGGCAATCTCATCACCTACAATGTTATTCCATTCAAAAAGGGCCTGATGTTGTTGTACCGGTTTCTCAATACGGTAGGTTTTGAGCAGTTTTGTGATGGCCCGCTGCAAACTGGTGGTCACTAGGCCTCCCCAACAGGTAAATTGATTAGTTGTACCTTTTCACCATTGAACTTTATTTGATCCCTGATCTTGGCCATGTCCGTCGTGGTAACAAAGGTCTGGTTTTTATGTCCTATTTCCCGGACAATCTTCCAACAGTGTTCCGCATCCAGTAAAGAAAACAGATCATCCAATAAATAGATAATCGATTTGTTAACTTCCTTTTCGATAAAATATCCCTCCGCCATTTTCAACGCAATTAAGACCACTTTATGCTCTCCCTGAGAGGCGATTCTTTTTATATTATTTTTATTGAATTTGATTTCAAGTTTATCCAGATGGGGACCACAGGTAGTCCAGCCCAATTTACAGTCTTTAAAAAAGTTGTCGTACAGCCTTTTTTTAAAGGTTTTCTCATAGGGCTCTGAATCAGGAGTGACATTAAACTTAATTTGCAAGACAACATCATAATTAAAATGGGATGTTTTGTTAACCTGCTGTTGAAAAACAGGATTAAATTGGTCGATAAAGTATTGGCGTGTTTTATGAATGTAAACGGCTGGTTTTACCAGCAGCTCATCCAGCGTTTGAAGATAGGTGTCATACTGTTTTTTTCTCTGCTCACGGTATTTGTTCAGCAATTTGTTACGCTGGGTTATCCGTCGATTATATTCAATTAAATTATTAAGATAATCCCGATCGATCAAAGAGAGAATCCTATTAATAAAATCACGTTTAACAGCAGGCCCCCCCGCGGTGATTTGCATGCTGCCGGGCGCTAAAACAATGAGGGGAATTTTCCCGATCATATCAACATCCCGTTTCAGCGGTTCTTTGTCGACCAAAACCCTTTTACCCCCTTTTTTAGTATAATTCAGATTTACCTCAAATATTTGCCCTTTATCAGTGCTAAATTTACCAAAAATCTGAAAATAATCCGCATTATTTTGCAGGCTATTAGAAATCACATTGGAGCGGAAACTTTTTGTTAGCGCTAAAAAATGGATTGCTTCCAGAATAGTAGTTTTTCCAGTTCCGTTGGGACCACTAATAAAATTGAGCTGCTTGTTAAAGGTAAATTCACTCGCTGAGTAATTTCTGAAATTGATCAGTTTTAAGTGTTTAATCCCCATGAATAATGCACATTTGGAAGCTGATAATTAGAAGCCTGACATCCTTATAATTTAAACATATTTTTAGTAATAAGGAATTGTAAAAACACCTTTATAAACTGTATTTAATCAAAAGTCTTTATGTAGTGTAATTATCTTATAGAAAATGATTAATTAATGTATCGTAAAAACCTTTTTAAGCCGGTTCATTCTCTTCCAACCGGATCGGCATTAAAATCATCATTAGATCCTCATTTTCGCGCTGCTCATCAGGTAGAATCAAATTGGCACTCAAAGGACTGTCCAATTTCATAATGGTATTTTCCGTATCAATATTACCGAGTAATTCCCGGAAGTAAACGGCATTAAACCCTATCATAATCTGTTCATTATCATATTCCAGTTCGATCTCTTCTTCCGCCCGGGTCGAGGCTTCGCGACTCAACGTGGTGATTTTTGAGCCTTCCGTTTTTATTAAAAATGAAATTTGATGCGTAGCTTGATTGGAAAAAATCGCCACTCTTTTTAAAGTCGCGATAATATCCTGAGTATTAAATTTGGCTTCCTTTTCATTATCGGTTGGCAAAACACTTTCATAATCAGGAAATTTTTCATCGATCAGCCGCGAAAATAAAACCAAGGAATCAAATTCAACCTTGACATGATTTTCACTAACCGACAGGGTTACCTTATCATCCGGTTTTAAATAGGCCAGTAATAAATTCAGAAATTTAGTGGGTATTATCACATCCCTTTGATAGGCCGGAGAACTAAAATCCTTGCGCACGATACAGACCAAGCGATGCACATCCGAAGAAACTAGGCGCAATTCCTTTTCATGAATCTGAAACAATACGCCCAAGAGGGCGGGTTTTAATTCATCCTTACCCACGGCGACCAGAGTCTTACGGATCATCCGGATGAGAACATCATTATTCAACTCGATATCCTGGGTGGATTTTATTTTAGGTATAGAGGGAAATTCTTCTGCGGGGCGACCATTAATTTCATAATGGCCATCATCCGAGCGTATAATAACCTTACCATTCTCATCAGCTCTAATTTCAATTACCCCTTTTTCCAGTTCATTGACGATTCCTTGAATGAAAGAAGCCGGTATGGCCAAGTCGCCATCTTGCTTTCCCTCAACTTTCAAGGTGGTATACATGGTAACTTCAATATCCGAGGTACGTAAGGTTAATTCATCACCTTTTAATTGAAATAGAACACTGCTCAAAATCGGCATGGTGGAACGGGTCGGGGTAACCTTGTTGACCCGTTGGATATGGACGTATAACAGATCTCTATCGACATTAAATTGCATAAGGTAACTCCTTTCCTTAAATCTAAAACCCTGCGGTTTATTTTATCAAAATAATAGCGATTAAACAAGATATTTTGAATTTGTTGATAAGTAATTATTTAAACAGTTTGTAATAAAATACTATTCTTCATATTAGTATGTGAATTTGTTGATAGTTTTTGAAACCAGGAGGAAATAGGAGTCATAATTGTTAAAAATAATGCGTTGATAATTTGTTAATCCAAATGAAACACAGTTTTTTTGTTCTGCCTCAGTTGAAAATGGAGTATAGGATTTTTAAGTTATAATTGTGATTAATGATAATTTAATCAGTTTAGGAGGTAGAAGACAATGAAAAAACGCAGGAAATTTACCGCTGAGCAGAAGGTTGGCATATTACGGGAGCATTTAACCAATCAGG
>CAZXFH010000048.1:0-20552 GCA_964640055.1 uncultured bacterium
TAAAATGAGTATTTATGAAAGTATCTTATAGATATATATGCATTGGTGCTTATATTCTGCTATCAGAGAAAGAATTACCGATTAGGTCAATATTACCGGTAGAACAGTCATCAATAATGGTTAAATGCAAGATAAAAGTTCACCACTTTCTTTTAATTTTTTCTTTGTTGTTTTGTTAATGGGAAACTGAATTTTGGTGAGTTTTTTCATATATATTAAAAATGTTATAAATTTTTTTGCTTAATATATTCCATGAATATTTATTTTCAAAAATAGACCTGGCTTTTAAACCAGTATATTCGGCTTCTTTGGGATGATTATAGACATACTCAATTTTACTAGCTAACTGTTGCGGTTCTTCTGGATCTACTATCCAACCACCATTTTGTAATATTTCAGGAACGTCACTAACATTAGTGGAAATTATGGGTTTGGCCATGGCCATGGCATCAAATAGTTTGGCAGGCATTTGAAATTGGGAGGCCAATCGTTTTCTTTGGGGAATTACAATGAGATCTGAGATTGATAGAAAGTGGGGTAAGGAGTTGAATGGCTGCGGTTGATAAATTTTAAATGAATTACTTAATAATAGTGACTTCATTTTTTTTCTTAATAAATGACAATACTCATTGTCATCCATACCAACAATGAGTAACATAAAATTTGGGTTATTAAGCCATTTAATGGCTTTTATCAGATCTTCAAGACCTTTAAATGGTCGTGGGGTACCAATAAATCCGATAACATATTTATCTTCTAAGTTTCCATCTAAATATAAATTCTTTAATGCTTTTTTATTATAATTCCATGGATCTAGTTTTCTGCCATCGCGTCCATGCCAAATGACTGTTCCTCCATATATTCTTTTTAAGGATTTACCTGAAACGGTGATTTCATCAGCATGTCTAATCAATTTGTTTAATAAAATTGTATAATAATTATTACGGTAATTTTTTAATGAAAAAATAAAGTCTAATATTCTTTTTGGCCATATTAATGAATTTAAAAAATTTTTAAAGTTATCAGAAATGAATCCAGGTTCATAATCATCAATATCTAAAATCACTGGTTTCTTTGTTAAAAATTTGTATATTAGAGCAATTCCAAAACTAGGGAATAATGGTTTACTTGCATAAATGATATCTCCGGATATTAATTTCAACATTTTTCTGATATCAAAATGACAATCTGGATATCCTTTCAATATTTGCGTCTTAAAATCACACATACCATCCAATGGTTTCCAAATTCCATCTCCGTAAGCTGGTCCTATCACTTCAATATTGAAATTATTTTGAAGCAATTTTGCCAATAACCAAGCTCTGCCAAAGCAATTATGAGAAAAGTCAGGTGTAATAATTGAAATTTTCATTTCTTTTTTGCGATAACTATATATTGGAATGTTAAGAATTCTCTGAAAAAGGGTAGTGCAAAAAAGGCGGCAAATTTATTATATTTGTGTGGTCTTTCAATAATTCTATAATTTCTGTTAATCTTTGTTATTTTTAATTCGGCATTTTCAATCATATCTCTAATATTTCTGAGAGTAAAAAACCTTAGATGGGTTTTGTCATGAATTCCTCTCTCTCTATATGGCCAATACCCTCTAATCAAAAGATCTATAATAGTTGTATAATGTCTGATATTCGGGATACTCATGATTATTACACCCTCTTTTTTCAAAAATAAGTTCAATTTTTTCACTATAATCCAGGGATTTTTTAAATGTTCAAGTAAATCAGCAAAAATAATACAATCAAAATATTCGGACACAATGTGTTTTTCCAGTTTAATATTTTCAATATCCCCTATGATAACTTTGTCCAAAATATTTTGTGCAATTTCAGCCATCTTAACGTCTATTTCAATCCCTACCACCTCCGCCTTATTTTTAATTTTAATTTGTTTACCGAGTGTACCTATACCACAACCAACATCTAAAACTTTTTTTGCCCCATCTGGGATTATATTTAGAACATCTTTTCTTTTACCGATATATGAGGGATTAAAATTATATTTATCGCTTATCATTATGCCCTTATACCTTTTAATAAATTTATTATGCTGCTTTTTAACCCACATTTGAAGTATTTATCGATTTTGTATGTCATTATAATGTAAATACATGTTCCTAAAGAGATAGAAAGAATAAATTGAATTAAATTGATCTCAAGCCAGTATCGGAAAAGAAATAAAAAGATACTCAATATGACAGCACCAATTGTCGGTGGTAAAAGAGGTAATATAATATTGGATAGTGTATACCTCAATGCCATTGCTAATTTTTTATTCAGGTAAAACACTACAAGAAAATTTGGAATAGCTACTGCTACAGATGTCCCTAAAATACCCCAATTGCTCGTCAAGGGATAAATCAAGACACAAAGGATTACCAGTTGAATACCTGATACAAATGTAATTGTTTTCGGTTTTCCCATTCCCTGAAAAATTGGTCCGAACGTAGCGTTTAAAGATCTCGTTATGCCAAATATGCATAAAACTTTTAATGTAGGTATAATTGGCATCCATTTTTCACCTAAAAATATTTTAGTAAAATCAGGAGCTAGAATAAAAATCATCACAGCTATTGGAAATGACAAAGAGGCGGTTAGTTGTAAAACTCTTAAGTGGCTTTCTTTTAACCATGGTAAATTTTTATGCATCTTAGAATAAGCAGGGAATATAACTTTAGAAATCATATGCGTTATTTCTGTAACTGGCATATTTGATATCCGATAAGCCATTTGATAGAAGCCAAGCATTGTAATCCCTAGAAATTTCCCCAGAAAAGCATCATCCCCCTGAGTTAATAAGAAAATGATTATACTGGAACCAAATATCCATTTACCAAAAGTAAACAGTTCTTGAGCCTTATTTTTATCCAGGGTGAATTTCGGTCGATAGGGATGAATCATATATCCGGTAATTAAACCGGAAACACCGCCCATTAATTGACCGATTACCAAAGCCCATACACTTCGAAGCAGATATGCAAGAATAACAACAGTAATAAACTCGATGATTGCAGCGATAAATTGTAAAATGAATTGTTTGTTGAATTCGATCTCTTTTTGAAAATAGACCGTCCCTATATTTGAAAAACCACGTAAGATTATGGTCAAGCCAATAATCCGAATAAAAAAGCTAACCGGGGGACTCTCAAAGAATTTGGCAATTAGCGGTGCCGAGAAAAATAATATAACGTATAAAATTAGACCTCTAATAACCAGGACGGTCCAGGCGGTATCCAGATAGCCTTTAATATCTTTATTTTTTTGGACTAGGGCTGCGTGAAAACCGGTTTGAGAAAAGACTTCCAATGTCGATAAAGTAAGCAGGAGTATACCAAACAGCCCAAAGTCTTTGGGACTGAGTAACCGGGCAATAATGATTAAGCGGATAAATCCCAGGGAACGTTCAAAAATCCGGATTGCAAATACCCAAAAACCACCTTTAAGTACCTTTTGGGATAAAGACGCTTCAGTCAATTATAACAAGAATTCCAAATTTATTTTTTATGAAATTCATAATATCTACTCATGGCTTCGCCACCGTCACTCCCATGGGGCTAAGTAACTGTGGGCCGGTTATCTGCTTCAATATTAACGATTTTCCTCAGAAAATCACGGTATTTTTTATTTCACCAAATTTGCACTTAATTCCTGAATGATTGAAGACAGTTGTTGGGGCAGGCGGTGGTGTCGGGCATATTCCGGGGACAAGTCTGCCAGAATATCGTCCCAGCTGGCTTTACCATTGATTGATCCGAGGATATCACGGATGCGTTTGCCTTTTACGTTCAGTTGGGGAATATATTCTTTACTGGCGCGCAACAAGGCGGATAAAGGCAGGATATTGGCTTTGAACGTGTTTTGTTCCTGTTCCAGCCGGTTGCTACCCAGATACCATTTATAATCGACCTGCCGGGAGTGTTTTGAGATCGTGGCAACAAGCTGCACTTCAATCTCTTCACTCTGCTCTACTTGCACTGGTTTTTGGAAAGGGAAATAGAGTTGTCCCCAGGTATTATCCGGTTGTTCCGGGGAGTTGGAAAAGAAAATATTGGGGGTAAACCAGCAGTCCCACCAGCCCAGCAGACCATGGATAATACCGGACTGTTCTGTTTTTATTTTGGTTTGAAAATTAAAGCTAAATTTGTTATCCCGGGATAAATCAATTTTCTTGATCAATTGCGGCGCTGCCAGGATTGTCTTGGGATGATCACCAGCATAGTGAGGCTGATTGAAAACCAACTGGGTCGTGTAATCCCAATTGATTCCATACAAATGCTCCTTATTTTTATGCCATAAATGAATAGAGTTGAATAATGGTTCAGATTGCACTGGCGCCATTTTGATCAGAATCTTATTGGGTATAAATCTGCCTCCTTTTTTTAGGAAACGTTCCTGCGCATCGCTGATCACGGTGTCCAAACTCCTGTAAAAAAACAGGGGAGCATAGTCTTCCATGATAATATAATCCACTTTTTCCGGCAGAGCTATATCCAGGGAATTGCCATGAATAAAATTGATTTTATGGGACAGTTTATTTCGTTTGGCGATTTCCTTTCCGACGTAGAAAATATCATCTCTTTCGAGCGCATATACGGATTTGGCACCGGCCTGGACAGCGAAGAAGGAGTAGGTTCCCAGCGCGGATCCGATTTCAGCGACGGTCTTGTTTTTATCCACGAGCTCCTCAATCGCCTGTTTAAATGCGTTGATACGACGATGATCATCGAGTAGTTTTCGGAAAGTCGTTATCATATCTTCCTCATAATTTCGTTTAGTTTCGCAATCAAATAATGGGTTTGTGGAGCCGATAACGCGAGCGGGTGACTCAGTTTTAATTCATAGCAGGGGATTTGCTGGATTATTTTTCCCATTACGGAGAGTAAATTATTTTTAAACTGATTGGGATTGAATAAGAGTGGCATTAATTTATTAAAAGCATGCTGTTCACCGATCGGCTGGAATGAAGTACCATTATCATTTTTGGATAAATAGAATATGGCTTTAAGACCCGCTTTATTGCAGGCTTCCAGTTTACCGAAACAGGTGGGGTTGATAAATTTCGCTGCCACTTGCCCCAGATCAGGTTTATCAACCAGCAGGGTTTTTAAATCGGAAAAATGATTGATGTAGGGGAAAAGGTGCTCTTTGACGATCAGATTTCGGGGAAAGGGATATAGTTCCATCCTGATCGGATCCAGCAGACCGACTTCATCGGACAGGAAACGGAATCCCTCGCGCATGAGCAGGATTGACAAGCTGGTTTTACCACTTCCCCCAGCACCTAAGAATAGCATTCCCTGGTTAGCTTGGACCAGGCTGGCGGCATGAAATTGTAAAAGACGATTATTCAACCTGATGAGATCGTCGACAACCTGCCATTCCAGATTATATAGTATTTCTGCCAGCCTATTTTGATAATGAATTTCTTGATTATTTTTAAAAAGAGTGTAGCGATTGTCTTGTTCGGTTATTTTATAATGGATTGCTTCCGGTTTAAGGCTTTTCCGGATAATACTGCTGAAAACGGTTTGTTGAATATAATTTTTAATGGCGGCAGGTGCCTCGATCGAAACACAAGCATTACGCAGTGATATTTTATATGTCATTAGCCACTGGTTAATATGATAGATAGTTAGCGGTTATGAGAATAAAGATATTTAAAAATTATCAATGATCGCTGTCAGATTGATCGTTTGGCTTCAGGATATTGATTTCTGCAAATTTGCCAACGGTTTTTTTCACTTCTACAAGAGGATCAGCCTCTAATTTTTTGAAATCTTTTTTAATTTGAACGCTGATGTTTTCAAGCGTATGTGCGCCATCACATAAGGACCAGATATAAGCGGCTGTATTGTTCAGTGAGTGAACTTTTTCCTCTGCCGGTACATAGATGATCCCTCCGTCTGCAAGGGGCTTAAAAAGTATTTCTGCTTTTTTTTGGGGTTTGTATGTGCGTGAGAAATTATTGACCATATTTATATTGCTCCTAATTTTACCTCTGCGCCTTTGGCTTCAATTTCTGCCAGTTTTTCCTTTTCCCGTTTTTCGATTTCCGGAATGCTCATCACCAGCCCGCAGATCAGCCAGTAGGGTTCCATGATGCGGATAATGATAAAGGTATTGGCACCGATCCCATGGGCCATCATACCAATGGTGGCAATGAAAAAGCCCCGCCCCAGGGCTTTGAAGAAGGGGATTTTGGCCCCCCGGTAGATTTCACGGGATTTGGTCAAAATCGTGTATAACAAGTAGAAAAAGGCCAGTAACCCCAGAAATCCGGTTTCAATTAGAGTCCGAATAAATTGAGCATCCAGAAAACGCCAGCCGGTTACTCCATATCCCAGGATAGGATGCTTGGGGATATCTTCAAATGCAGCTTCCCAGCTGCGAATGCGTTCGGATGCAGAAGGATCGATGTAGATCCCTCCCATGACTTTTTCTTGGAGGGTAAAATCATGTCCCCGGCCTTTTTCAAAGGTATATTTTACCCGTTCAATGACCGAATCCGGCATCAGAAAAGGAGCTAACGTAAGCATTACGATAGAAAAAGCAATTACGATCCAGCGGGTCTCACTGATGAACATATAGCCGATAATGACCGGAATGGTCGCCAGCCAAGAGCCTCTGGAGTTGGTTAGCAACAATGGAATCACGGACATGGCCGTTACCACCAGGAGAGTCCGCTTCATCCAGCGTTGTTCAATAATGCCCGGGGTCAGGATGACACTTAGGTTAACCGAAATGATCAGCAGCAGGTACCCGCCTAGGGTATTGGGTTCACCACTCTCACCTTCGAAGGGCGCTGTTAGGCGCTCCCCGCTGGGGATTTGTGAATAGGCGATTAAAGTAACGATCACATAAGTAAAAATAATGGCTTTGTAGTAATTTTCGATCTGTTTTTTTGTGGTAACATGATTGACGACCATAAAATAAAGCAGGAAATATTCTATGTACTTTACCACAAAGAAAAAACCTGAGGCATAACCCACATCGCCGCGGATCATACCGGCGCCGGTTGCGATGATACAAATAAAGCTGTATAGCGCGATGGGAACGTTTAAAGGGGTCTTACGAAATAAACCCAGTTCCTGGTTGTATGCCATTTTGACAAGCCAGGTGAAGACCAGTACGGTCAGTAAAATATCGTCAATCCGGATGGTGACTCCTTCCCCCTGCGTTCCCCGTGCGCCGATCTCCGGCGAGAACAACATGGAAAAGATGAGTATGTAGATGCCCCAGTCTGTATTCAGTAGCGTTAATATCAATACAATAAAGCCCAGCATGGCCCCAATGGCATAGACAATCGATACTTTGGTCAAGATCAGGGCAAAGAAAATGGACAGGGGGATGATGGCCACCATGACCATGATCTCAGCCGGCGTATGGGCAATTTTAGTCGACAATGATGATTATTCGATGGTTTTTTTGTCCAACATTTCTTTTAATTTATCCCAGTCAATATCCTGTTGATTTTGCAGCAAGGTATCGTAAGTACTGCTCCAGTTTTTATCTTTTTTTTCGCGGTATTTTTGTTCGTAGAATTTACGGATATAGGACTCCCGGCGTACATCCGAGCCGTAATAGGGGGTATTTACTTCGGTAGATATTTCAAATCTAGCCTTATAGATCTTGGGCATATAATAGCCTAATAGGATTATGAGAGGAATTGAGACTAACAGTACGATGATATCGGCTCTTTTAATTTTTTTACGCCGCCGGAATTTGCGTATTTTACGTTTGATTTTTACTTTACGTGACATTCAATTTATTGGGCTGATTCGTATAAGCCTTGGAATACTATTAATATGACTAGCGTAAGACAATTTCTTTTTCCGCCAGCAGGTCCCGTGAGTTTTTGAATAGCTCAGCATACTCCGGATTGCGGAAGGCCCCCATTAGTAAATATTTTTCGGCTTGTAGGGTGTTGCTCTCGGTATCCATAAAGTAGGAGAAAATATTGGGCAAATTAACTACGGCTTGTTTGCGATGATCGGTCTCAGCAGCCATATAGATGGCATAAGGCAATGAGATTACGTGCAGATCGCCTTTAAAACCAAGGAATTTTAAGCGGCTGATATTTTTTCGGGCTTTTGACTTATCAGTAAAACTCCCGTAACAGATATAATATTGCTTCTCTTCCGGATTGGAAAAATCAAGTGTGGCAAATACCTGTAATCCCCGGTTACGATAGTAGGCAACCCTTTTTTCAACCTGGTTATAATGAGCACTTTGTTCCATTATGATAGAGTAGGGTCTGGAGATCCCCAGTGATCTTATTTGAGTGGCTCGGGTAATTTTCCGGGCTGCTTCAGGGCGGGAGTCTTTTCTGACAGGGCTTCTTGCGGGGGGGGATGATGCAGGGGGTGCTGGCGGAGTAGCATCTTTCGTTTGGGGTGATGAATAGGCTTTTGGTGGAGTTTGTTTTTGACGTGGCTTAAGGGGGGCTGACGTTCCGGTAGATGCAGGCTTACTCCGCACACCATATTGGTCTTTCAACTGTTGGAGGGCTGCGCGGCTTGCGGATGATATATCAGGTCGGGTTTGATCCCGGGTCAGTGATTCGTGGGGCGGGCGGCTAATGACCGGTGTTTGTGTGTCAGGCGTGACAGTGGTAGTGGTTTGCGTTTGCTCCGGAGCGCTTGCTTCGGTGGTTTCTTTTTTTGCTTCCTGCTTCGGTTGGGGCTCCCGGAATAAATTGGAAATCAGCATGCCTCCGCCAATTATGGCTGCCAGGCCGGCCAGAATCGCCAGTAAGCGCCTTTTCCGCAGGCGACGGATCAACTGTAATTCCAACCCTTCACGGGGTCTCAGAAAAAAGGATGATATGGCGGCTATGATTTTATTACTATGAACATATTCCTCGGTTGATCCATAGGCATAGGTATATTCATAACGGTAACGATAATCAGCATAATCGGCGCTCATATCGGCTTTCATACCATTCACAATTACGCCTATGATGTCCGATTTGAGACGTTCCAGCTGATTATTCGCGCGCCTCAGGGTGTTGCGCGATATTTTGCCATGGTAATAGACTAAAATGGTGCCATCGACTTTGGAGCCCAATATGGCCGCATCCGTGGCCCGTAATACAGGCGCCGAGTCGAAAATAATAACGTCGTATTTATCTTTTAATTCTTCGATGAGTTCGGTGAATTTTCGATCCGCAATAATTTCAGATGGATTCTGTTCGACCTGACCGGAAGTTAAGATGTTTAAATATTCAATCCCGGGGATCTCTTGTTTCATCATTTTGGAACCCATGAAACCCATCATCAGGTCACTCATGGTGCGGATCACATTGCTCACCGGCTCCCGACGCAGAATACAGTCGCTGATGCCTGGCTCCTTATCAATGCCAAAGGCTTTGGAAATCCGGGGGCGTCGCAAATCGGTTTCAACCAGCAGTGTGTTTAGCCCAATCTGAGCCATGGATAAGGCCAGATTGACTGAAACTGTGGTCTTACCTTCTCCGGCGGCCGCAGAAGTGATCATCACGGCTTTGTATCCGCGTTCATTGAGCGTAAAATTCACATTGGTTCGCAAAGCCCGGAAGCTTTCCGCCATAGAAGATTTGGGGTTGAAATGGGAGACCAGCTTGGCCTGCATTTCCAGAACTTCATCACTGACCGGTTCCTCGGAGCGTTCTTGCATCGACTCTTTAATATCTTCTATATCGACAAAAGGAATAATGCCCGGTACCGTAGTGCCCAGAGTCTGTTCGATATCATCAATGGTGCGGAAGGTGGTATCCAGGGTCTCGGAAATGAAGGCCATCACTATTCCCAGAATAACACCGATAATAGTTCCCACGATGGTAATCGGGGCGACCTTGGCCTTGTTAATCGGTGCTGAGGGCAGAAAAGCAGGCTTGATAATATATACTTCTTTAACCACCTCAGATTGCTTGATCAGAGCGTGCTGGTAGTTGATTTTAAGTTGCTGATACAACTCGCGGCTATTTTCAAGCTCCCGTTCCAGATTGGAAATGGTTGAACCCTGTACCGGCAGTGATTTGTATTCCTTGTCCAGTTTTTTCCATTTTTGGTATTCCGTCTCTTCCATGTTTACCAGTGTCCGGCGGAAAGAGATAAGTTCCGAAATGATGCGTCCCTTGATATTTTCTATCTGCCGCTCCTGATTTTCCACGATCGGATGATTTTCTGTGTAATTCTGCAAATAGCTGTTCAGCTCGCTGTACAGGGTATTCAGACGATTCTGAAGGGCATTCAGCACGGCGTTCTGATGGGTTAAAAGCAGATTAAATGAGATGTAATAAATATATTCGGGATTGACATCCAGTTCAGCCAGAATGTTATCGATTTGTTTGATGTCTTCCCGCAGCTTGTCCAGCTTGGTTTCACTGGCAGCCAGTTGATTTGAAATCTGGGTGATGCGGTTTTCAATGGTAATAAACCGATTGTCCTGACGATATTCTTCAACCTCGCGTTCAGCCTGTTTATAGGTGAGCCGGGCTTTATCTAACTGTGATTTGAGCGCTTTGAGAGCCTGTTCATTCTGGTTTTTTCTCTGGTGATGACTATCCTCTTGATAGACCTTAGCCAAAGCATTGGCCAGATTCATGGCCTCTTCCGGATTGTAACTGGTTACGGAGATATTGATGATATTGGTATAGCCTTGCTGTTCGGTACTAACCTTACGCTTGAGCCCGGCCACTACTTCAAAATAACTGCGGTTGTTACGGATTTCTTCGGAAGTCAGGCTGGAATCCAGCGCGCCCATGGCCTGAGCCGCTTTCTCGATTATGGGATAGCTTTTGATCTCTTCGGCCCGGGTAGCCAGGTCATCCCCGGTGCCCCAGGAAACACTCTGCATATAGAGACCGGTCATCGAAGTATTACGCTCGATTTTCACGCTGGAACTGGCCCGGTAGATGGGGGTGGGCTTGTTCATCAGCGAAAAGATGAAGCTGAAGGTGCCCAACAAGAAGACCGTGGAGATCACAATCCAGCGTTTCTTTTTGATGATGCGCCAGTAATCGTTCAGATTTATATCATAGGTTGCCACTGAACTTGTTCCTCCGCATATTTATCTGCCACCAACCGCAAAAATAAGATAAATCGTAAGTGCGGTAGATAATACACGTAAAATAGTTTGATAAGGTTCCATTTTTTCGGAGAGCCAAAAGGCGAAACCGCGGTTTTTGTTTTGCACAATAATGCGGTCCCCGTCGGTTAGATAAATATTATGACTGTCATCCCTTTTTAATAGATAGCGCTCCAGATTGAAATGCACAACTTCGCCGCTCCGGCGGGTGACGATAATTTCGTTGATATCAGCCTGGTCGGTTAAACCTCCGACATCAGCGATAAATTCGGCCAACCGGACATTGCCCTCGATGGGATAGATCCCCGGCCGGGCCACTTCTCCGAATATAAATACATTGCTGGAGGCCAGTTTGACCACCTTCAGATTCACGACCGGATCGCTATAGTATTTTTCCGCCATATCGGTTAAAAGTGCCCGGGCCTTTTCAACGGTAACACCGCCCAATTCCATTTTTCCAAATAAACGATGATATATTTCTCCGTTTTGGTCGATGACATAGGTTTCAGGTGCGAGGGATTTGGCGCTGGCGCGGGCCGTTTCCATGATCGTAATTTCAATCACATTGCCGTACTGTAAAATATAGTTATTGTCCAGCTGACTGTATTTTTCCTTATCAGCCATACGGGGGACAATGACCTTATCCCCGTCTTTGAGAATAATGTTATTGGAGGCCTGACTGGTGTAAAGATAGCGCAGCATATCAAAATTTTCGGTAGTCCCATCCTTGCGTGTGATGGTAATCCTGGATAAGTCGGCCTCAGGAGTGGTTCCTCCGTTCTGAATAATAAATTCTGCGACGCGGGTTTCCGGTTTTACCGGAAATACACCGATTTTGGCTACCTCGCCATATAAGAGTACCTTGTTTAGTTTTTTTTCAATGATCTGGATGGCCACACTGGGCTCACGAAAGTAATTGGATAATTTTGAATATAAAACCTCCTCTGCTTCAGCGAGCGAAAAACCGGATAAGGGTATATTCCCCAGGAGCTCATGAAAAATGGTGCCGTCCGGCCGGATGGTATATATATTACTTTTTTCAACCGGATTGCCATTCCGGTCCACATCAATATAGGTTATCTGAATGCGGTCACCAACACTGAGGACTATATCTTCCTCTGGCTCAGGCTGGTTGAATTGCTGGGCATACCCAGTGCTCAGGATTAAAATCAGAAATAAGGGATAAATTACAGATAGGGTCTTTTTTAATCTCATCAACAACATAATAATTTTTAATTGGCTTGGTTAATGTTTATAAGATGATTTATTGGGTTATTCCTTAGTCCCGTAGGTGCCGATGATGCGTGAAATAATGCTGGTTTCCAAATAATTGAGATCAATCGGCTTGGTTATGTAATCTGCCGCCCCATAATCCAGGGATTTTAAAGCGACTTCTTTATCGGACAGACCGGTGACCATGATAACTTCAATCTGAGGGTATTTCTTTTTAATTTTTTTCAGAAAATCAACGCCATGACCGTCGGGAAGTTTAATATCCAATAGAATAAGAAAAGGCTGAAAAGCTTTTATCTGATTTTCAGCTTCCCTGAGATTGTAAGCCACGGCGGTCTCATAATCCTTAGTCTGGAAATAGTCATCCAGCAGTTCAACAAAGTCTTTTTCATCATCAACAATGAGGATTTTCTTCATAATAAATTCCCTGCTCTCTCGTTTTGCAATTTAAAAATAAAGGTATATGATGTCAATTGGAATCCGTTTAATATCTGTAGAATTCAGTACAGCCCTTGGAACAAACAGGAAATTGTTTGTTTCTTTTGATATAGCTTCTATACTTAACATATTTAGAATTATTCCAGATATTGGTAAATTTATTATTTTTAATGTTGCCCATGTCATAGTTCATGGTATGATAGGGGCGCAAAGTTCCCTCGGGAAATATATAGGCGGTCATCCATAGGCTTTGGCATCGATTTTTATAGGAACTGGCCTGGAATGGAAATTGGCTGTACCAGCGACAGATTTCCTGGTCGCTAAAATTCGGGAAAAAGGTCACTTCAAAGGGAAAATCTGTACGGGACAGAGACCGGATTTTCTGAATAAGGTATTTGCTGTCAATTTTGGGTAAATCATCGCTACTAAAGCCGCGCCAGTCAATAGGAGACTGGCCAAATTTAGTTTGGAAGAAACGGATGAAATCATCCACACCTGTTGGGTCAAGAAAAAGCAGATGATGAAAAGTTAACCCCCGGGTGCCTATTTGGCCGGCTGCGGTAATGATCTCATCGAAATGCCGGTAATTTTGTGGGGTAATAGTGCTGTTGACATTAATATAAGGTAACTTTTTACCTTGGGCCTGTTTATACTGGTTGATACGGTCGAAGCCTGCCATAGTTTTTTGGTAAATACCCGGAACTCCGCGAATTTCATCGTGAATATTTTCCGGTCCGTCCAGGGAAAATATAATTTCGTCCAGCTCCGAGTCAACAATTTGCTCCGCATAGCGTTTAACCAGAGTACCATTGGTGATCATATTGCATCTTAGACCGGCCTGTTTAATCATGGACACAACTTCCAGCCAACCGGGATAGAGCATTGGTTCTCCGCCAAAGAGAGTAATATTGGGTTTAAAAAAAGCAACATCCCGGATCAGGGCTTTTATTTCGTCCTTGGAAAGTCTGCTGTTAATAATCTTTTTGGCGTAGGTTTTAAAAATACCCTGCTCACCCCATTGCCCGCACATTTTACAGCGCAAGTTGCAATGATAGGTTAGAAACAGAGAGATGGTCTCCGGCCAATAACTATGACCGTTAGAAAAGTGATAGCTCATGCTGGAACGCAGACGGTGACCTAGATTGTGGATCGCGTATCCGGGCTGCTGCCAGGATTTTTTAATCAGACGTGCCAGATTTTTTCGTGGTATCATGTGGATAAGAATTTATATAAGGTAAATAAAATAGTTCCTTTAATTTAAACGGGAATAACGGCAGTATATGTGTTCGAACAAAATATTATTTTACACAATAATTTTAAATTTATAAGGAGAATCTGGTGCTCCCAGTATAACAACATTTTCCCCTTTTTTCAGAGTAGCCTTAAACTTTGAGGTGCGGTCTCCTAATTGGACATTATTGACAATAGTGCCCATGCTACTACCCCGATCCAGGACATAAAACTCATCCTTACCGGCATTAATTGAAAGGTGATTTCGGGAGACTGAGTAGGGACGGGAATCCTTAATATAGAGGTCATTATCCACGAAAATATCATAGCTGGTGTGGCTACTTTCCCGGCCAATTTTATACGGAAATTTTTTAATGGTCGGTTGTTTTTGATTTAATACCTGTTGGGCTTCGGGTGTAATGCCCTTGATCATGATCGAAATCTTTGCCTCGGGAGTCTCGCTGCCGGATAATTGTTTTAATTGATTTTCCAGTTGAACAACCATTTCATTGGTCTGCCGCAGCCTTTCGAATAGGGCCTTGAAGATCGGAATGACGAATTTATATTTATCTTCGATTAAATTAAGAAAATCCTCACGGGTTATTTCGTCAACGACTACTTGTGATTTAGCCATGATAGAGGCTGAGCGCGGACGGTCATCAATCAAGCCCAGTTCACCAAAGATTTCCTTGGCTTCTAGGGTAGCCAATACGATATCTTCCTTTTTGCCTTTCTTTTTGACCGCTACATTTCCGGATTTAAGAATGTAAGCACAACTGCCATAACTACCTTCTGCAATGATTAATTCACCGGGTTGATATTTTCTTTCTCTCATATTTACCTCTGTGTTTACCGAAATAAATATAACATATCATGGCCTAAATAGGTAATATAAATTTTGTATAAATCTTTTAAATGGTTAATTTTGACAACTTTTTTACAAATTGTGCATTAAAAGAGGCTCCACATGTCGAATTGGTTTAACCACTTTTTAGTCAGTATTTTATCTTTGTTTCCTAAATGGTTGATTGGGTTGGTTGCCCGCAAGTATGTAGCCGGAACTACGATCGCTCAGGCTGTTGAACAGATTAAATCGCTTCAAGCGGAGCAATTCCTGGCCAGCCTGGATGTGTTGGGTGAGCATGTAAAAACCGAAGGCCAGGCTCAGGACGCTGCTGATCAATATTTGCAGTTAAGCGATGCTTTAAACCGGGAAGGGCTAAATTGCAATATATCCTTAAAGTTAAGTCAAATGGGCATTGAATTGGATGCCAGGATTGCCTGGCGACATTTGGAAAATGTGCTTGCTAAAGCTCGGGAAAATGGAAACTTCGTGCGGATCGACATGGAGGATTCGGCTTTAACCGATATTACCCTGGAATTTTATAAAAGGGCCCGTCAACAGTTTGACAACGTAGGCATGGTACTGCAAGCTTATCTGTACCGCTCCGCTACTGATTTAAACCAATTAATGGATATTCATCCCAATATTAGAATTTGCAAAGGGATCTATAAAGAAGCCCCTGAAATGACCTATCAGAATGATCAGGATATCAGGGATAATTTCCTCAGACTGGTCAAGTATCTGCTTGATAATGGGGGATATGCTGCGATTGCAACCCATGACACCTATCTGATTGATCGTTGTGAGCAATATATAGTGCAGAATAACATCACCGCTGATCGTTACGAATTCCAGGTTTTATTTGGTGTCCCGGTTAAGGAAGTAATGCATCGCTTGGTTGGGGCTGGTCACCGGGTGCGCTACTATCTTCCTTTTGGTGTTGAATGGTATCCCTATAGCATGCGCCGCCTAAAGGAAAATCCTGATATTGCGGGCTATATTTTCAAAGATTTTTTCAAATTTACGCGCCGATAATTTGTGTAGCAGTACTATAGGAACAGTTTTTAGTTTGATGATAAAATATTTTATAGTTCTTAAAACGTGACAGGAATTGATCGGGAGTATGACTTTTTGACTCTAAACTTCTATGGCATGCTCTTTGTAACATTTAAAAACTGGTTATTTTGAAAAAGAGGTGTTAATTGACCTTTGAAAGTTATATTAAAATGTAAATGAAAGGAGTTCCCATGAAGATAAGACCTTTAGGTGATCGTGTACTTGTCAAACCTCAAGAGGAAGAAGAAAAAACTGTGGGGGGTATCATTGTACCTGATACTGCCAAAGAAAAGCCCCAGAAAGGCAAGGTAGTTGCTGTTGGATCTGGTAAATTGACTGATCAGGGAAAGCGCGAACCCATGGAGGTAAAAGAGGGAGATTTAATTATTTACGGAAAATACTCCGGTAGTGAAATTGCTATTGAGGGTGACGAATATTTAATCATGAGAGAAAGTGACATTTTGGCGGTTATATAAACCGAAAATAAAAACTGGAAATAAAGAGGAGTAAAGCATGGCTAAAGAAATTAAATATAATCAAGATGCAAGAGAGGCTTTGATAGCCGGTGTTGATAAACTGGCTAATGCAGTCAAAGTTACCTTAGGCCCGCGTGGCCGCAATGTGGTAATTGAGAAAAAATTTGGGGCCCCCACCATTACCAAAGACGGCGTCACCGTTGCCAAAGAGATTGAGCTGGAGGATGCTGTTGAAAATATTGGTGCCCAGATGGTTAAAGAGGTTGCCACCAAGACCTCGGACATCGCTGGAGACGGTACCACGACTGCAACCGTTCTGGCCCAATCCATTATCAAGGAAGGCATCAAGAATGTAACCGCAGGTGCCGATCCCATGGATATCAAGCGTGGGATTGATATGGCATCCGAAGTCGTGGTTAATAGTCTGCGTGAACAGAGTGCTGATATTTCTAAGAAAGAAGAGATCGCTCAGGTGGGTGCTATTTCCGCTAATAACGATAAATTCATCGGTAATCTGATCGCCGATGCCATGGATAAAGTCGGCAAAGATGGCGTTATCACAGTAGAAGAGGCCAAAACCACTAAGACAGAATTGAAAGTAGTGGAAGGCATGCAGTTTGATCGTGGCTATATATCCCCTTATTTTGTCACCGATTCCGAAACCATGAAGGCATCTTTGGATGATGTCCTTATTCTGATTCATGACAAAAAAATCAGCAATATGAAAGAACTGTTACCTATTCTGGAGAAAGTCTCGCAGATGGGTAAACCTCTCCTGATAATTGCCGAAGATATTGAGGGTGAAGCCCTGGCTACTCTGGTCGTCAACAAGCTGAAAGGAACCTTACGGGTTGCTGCGGTTAAGGCACCCGGATTTGGTGATCGTCGTAAAGCGATGCTGGAAGACATTGCTACTTTGACCGGTGGTACTGTTATTTCCGAAGAGCGGGGTTTCAAACTGGAGAATGCAACCACTTCCTATCTGGGTTCTGCAAAGAAAGTGACCATTGATAAAGAAAATACCACTATTGTGGAAGGTAATGGCGACGCGGATCAGATCAAAGGCCGGATAAAACAGATTAAAGCTCAAATTGATGAAAGTACTTCGGACTACGATAAAGAAAAACTGCAAGAGCGACTGGCGAAATTATCCGGTGGTGTTGCCGTGCTGGAAGTTGGCGCGGCTACCGAAGTTGAAATGAAGGAGAAAAAGGCCCGCGTAGAAGATGCCTTGCATGCAACCCGTGCTGCTGTTGAAGAGGGTATTGTCCCTGGTGGTGGTGTTGCTTTGCTGAGAGCTCTCGATAAACTGGAAAAGTCCACAGGCAAGGGTGATAAACAAGTTGGCATAAACATTGTCAAGCGTGCTGTTGAAGAACCAATTCGTCAGATTTCCAAGAATGCTGGTCATGAAGCCTCAATTGTGGTGATGAAGGTCAAGGAAGGCAAAGATGACTTTGGTTTTGATGCCTATGATGAGCGTTTTGGTAAGTTGATGGAAATGGGAATTATTGATCCTACTAAAGTAGTCAGAATCGCCTTAGAGAATGCCACCAGTATTGCAGGATTAATGCTGACCACCGAAGCTGTTGTTTCGGAGATAGAAGAAGAGGATGATAAAGGCGGCGGTATGCCAGCCGGACCTCCCGGTGGCGGAATGGGAGGAATGTATTAAAAGCCTCTAATTCTTAAATATAACCCATAAAGCCCCGTTTCCTGTGTGGACGGGGCTTTTATTTTCATAGATTATTATTAAATTGAAGGCCAGAACTTGATTTTATTTCTAATTTCTTGACTCTAAATTATTACAGAGATATATTGAATCAATAAAAGGAGAAGGAGGATAAAATGGCAACAAAATGGGATGATTTAAAGAAAAGACTGGAGAAGTTTGCCACCCGCGCTGCCGACAAGGCCGGCGATTTTACCCGCGAGGCAGCTGACCGCGCCGAGGAAGTTACCAAATTGGGGAAAATAAAATTAGACATTTTTCAGATCAAGCGGGAAAAAGAAAAAGAATTCGAAAAGGTCGGACAGACGGTATATGACCTGCTGAAAGCCAACAACTTAAAAGGGATAGCAAATAACAAAGCAATCAAAGGAAGTGTAAGATTAATTGATGAGTTGGATGTTAAACTCAAAGAGAAGGAGGCGAGATATCAGAAGATTAAGAAGCATGAAGCTGAGAAAATAAAAGAGGAAATAAAAGAGGAATCCAAGCCAGAAGCCCCGCCTAAGAGTAAAGGACAGGCCAAAAAGAAGAAAACTAAAAAAGGTAAAAAATCCACTTAAGCCGATTAGTACATGCCCGCTGAGAAAAATAAAGAACGCACTAATTATAATTATGATCATATCTTAAAACGTTATTTTGATGAGATCAGTCACGTTGAACCGCTATCGCCGGAAGAGGAAGTAAATCTGGCGGCTAAGGTTAAGCAGGGTGATGCCGAAGCGCTTGATAAATTGTTACGCGCCAATTTACGCTTTGTAGTCTCGGTAGCCAAAAAATATCAGGGACATGGATTATCTCTGGGAGATTTGATTAATGAAGGCAATATAGGTTTGATTAAAGCGGCGCGCCGTTTTGATGAAACTCGGGGATTTAAATTTATTTCCTATGCAGTTTGGTGGATACGACAGACCATATTACAGGCCATCTCGGAAAATTCCCGGCTGATCCGGTTGCCCTTGAATGTGATCGGAAGTATCAATAAAGTTTCCAAAGCAACTTCCCGATTTGAACAGGATTACGAACGTGAACCCAACGCTAAAGAGTTAGATTATATCATGGAAGCTGAGAATATCGATCGGGAGATTGCCCATCAATTTAATGAAAAAACCATGAGTTTGGATTCACCGATAGATGCCAACGGTAAAAATACTCTGCGCGATATCTTACCCGATGAGGAGGAGGTCGAGCCGGGCAATGTACTAAATATCGAATCCTTTCATCAGGAAATTGAAAGTGTATTAAAATCTCTGGACAGCCGGGAAGAGATGATTATCCGTTTATACTTTGGGATCGGTGAAGAACGAACAGCTACTCTGGAAGAAATTGGCAATAAGTTGAAATTAACCCGTGAACGTGTTCGCCAGATAAAAGAAAAGGCTATCCGCAAATTAAGGCATGTATCCCGTACGCGCTTCTTAAAAGGATATCTTGGAAAAGATTTACAGTAAAAAAAATTGACAAATAGGAAATTCTATATTAATATAACAATGCAATGGGTACCGGGGGTGAAATAGAACCACTGTTATGAGTATTAAAAACAAATACTTATATTTGTTTAACAACAAAAATAAAAATCGTATATTTTTGTTGTCCCCTAAAAAAATCTTCCTTTTTATTGCCATCACAGTAATTATTCTGACCGGTGTAGTCTATTTGGGGGTTGAGATTTTATATGATACCCTCTATCAATCCCGAATCACTCAGATCCGTCATAAAAATGATCGACTGGTCACCACCATTCATGAGATGAAGACCCGTATGAAGAAGTTGGAATCCGATGTGAGTGTCTTGTATAACAAAGACCAAGCGTTGCGAACTTACATTGATATTCCCACGATTGATAAGGATATTCGCAAGCTGGGTATCGGTGGAAAAGTGATTCATGAGACCACGGATCTGGATCAATTTATACCTGGCGACAGTCTGCATATTTCCAATCTTTCAGAAAATCTGGATAAATTGGAACGGGCTATAAAACTCGAGCGAATCAGTTACGAAGCTATCTATGACGCTTTTCGCCATCGGTCGAACCAGATTCGTTGCACACCTTCGATTCGTCCCGTAAATAAGGGCTATATCAGTGATGGTTTCGGCTATCGACATGATCCTTTTACCGGACGCCGGCGGTTCCATTATGGTGTGGATATCTCTGCTCCCATGGGAACAAAGGTCTTTGCCAGCGCTGATGGTGTTATTCGGGATGTACACCTCAGCCGGACCTATGGAAAAGTGATCCGGATCGACAATGGATTCGGATATACTACCTTCTTTGCCCACCTGTCCAAAATACTGGTTGAACCCGGCCAGGTGATCAAACGAGGTGAAGTTGTTGGGGAAGTCGGTAATACCGGTCGCAGTACCGGACCCCACCTTCATTATGAAGTGCGTCAATTCAATGTTAAAAAAGATCCCCTGAATTACTTTTTCACAGGGTATATTCCTTAATACTCTCACTTATCTAA
>CAZXFH010000049.1:0-19135 GCA_964640055.1 uncultured bacterium
TACCTGCTATTTACGAAACAGCTGCTCTACCGGGTGAGCTAGGGTGGCCTGAAACAGCCCTGAAATTTAAACAATCTGACGGCTTTTGGCAATCCTCAATACCAATTGGAATTAGGCCGCTGAACCTGTTTTTTTAAACAGCTGCCTGATTTTCTGATACAGGCGGTCGAAAAAGGCCTGTACTTTGTGCAGCCAGCTGCGGGTGGGCGTGACCTCGGCAATCCGGGTCAGCAAACGTTGCCAGTCTATATTCCGGGATACGATCTTGCGGATCTCATCGATCTTATAGCTGTCCTGGGGGCGGGTTTTGATAGAAATAGAAGACAGGTTAGAGATCACCGTAAAAGTATCACCGCCCTTCCAGAGAATGTTGACCTGGGCGTCGATCAGCGTCTGAACAGCAATTTCCGAGGGTTTATGCTTGCCGGAAAAGAGAATGGTATGCACGCGGGTTTCGTGGGGATCAGTGATCTTGGCCAGGTTGGCAATCGCAAAAATAATATCCAGGCGCACGGCCGGAAAAACCAGCAGCAGGTTGCCTTTCATTTCCCGCATGAACTCCACAAACTCATCCAGGGTGGAAGCGCCCACCACAAATTTATCGATCACGGTCCTGCGCTCGCTGGTTTCATGGATGATTTCCGGTTTGATCTCATCGATCACCTGCCCCAGGGTGGGATGGCTCAGAATCGGGGAATAGGGAATCAGCCCCAGAAACTGCAATTTCTTTTTCTGACAGTATTTTTGAATGGCGTTGCGCACCTTGTCGGCTTTATCGACCAGCACCTTATTAACGATCACGCCGGTGATCTCCACGCCGTGCTGGGCAAAGAAGGCACGGTTCAGTTCCAGTTTATCAATGGCGCTGCCAATGCCGCCATCCACCACCAGAACCACCTTGGCCTGTAGTAAATTAGCTACCGTGGCATTGGAGACATCGATCACCGAACCCACGCCGGCATGGCCGGTACCTTCGATGATGATATAATCCTTATCCTGAGATAGGGTGTGGTAAGCGCTCTCAATTTTGCGCGCCAGTTTGGGTTTGACCAGCTGCGCAAGATACTCTTCCGTAAAACCCTTTCTGATCACGACGGGATTCATCAAGGGCGGCTCTTCAGGAAAATGGAAGATATCCTTCATCAGGATCACATCCTCTTCCACTTTACCCCAGGGCGAGGGCAGCCAGCGTTGCCCCACCGGCTTCATAAAGCCGACCTTCTGTTGATTCTGCTGCAGAATGTCGAGCAGGGCAAAAGAGATGGTTGATTTGCCCACATCCTTGCCAGTAGCTGCGATGAAAATATTTTTCATGTGGTCTCCCGGGGACCGAAAATAGCACTGCCGATGCGGATCATGGTGGCGCCTTCTTCGATAGCTAGCCTGTATGAATGGGACATGCCCATGGACAGGGTTTTGATTTCGGTATGGGGAATATCGGTTTTCAGCAATTGATCGTAGAGTTCTTTCATCTTTTTAAAATAGGGCCGCATTTGCCCGGGATCTTCACGATAGGGCCCCATGGTCATGAGTCCTTCCAGGCGCAGGTGTTTCAGGCGGGCGATCTTCACCACCAGGTCTTCGATAATCTGGTAGTCCGGTGTGACCCCATATTTTGATTTTTCTTCTGCAATATTGATCTCCAGCAGAATTGGTAAGATGTCCTTGCCGGCCTTAGGCACCCGTTTGTCAATGGCCTTGGCTTTTTTCAGCGAACTGACCGACTGGATCATATCACAATAGGGCAGCGCTTTGTTGATCTTGTTGGTTTGCAGATGGCCGATAATATGCCAGGTCACTTTATCCCGCAGGTCATCCACACCCTGACAAACCGCTTCCAGTTCCTGGACATAGTTTTCACCGATGTGGGTGGCGCCGGCGCGGATCACCTCTGCGACTTCGTTTGCACTGCGGGTTTTGGCGGCCACCAGCAGCGTGACACGGGCTGGTACTTCGGCACGGATGCGTTGATAATTTTCAGCGATGGACATCAGAACCTCCTCCCGCTTAGCTTGACCCTCTGTATACAATATAAGGGTAGTTCGATAAAGTTGAAACCATAATTTTAGGTTTAGATTCATCCCTTTCAATAAGCTGGTGGTAATTAATTATGATGCGTACCCCCCTTCTCTTGCTAAGAGAAGGGGCCGGGGGATGAGTTCCCGGAACCTCTACGAGGTAACTACCTTATCCTGTATGTTATGGTTACAATCCTGAAAGCCCTACGGGCTAATATAGATCGTTAGAGAGACAGACTTCCGGACACCGCAGAATGATTTCAGAGCTGCCGGTGGCTACCGAGTAAAAATCCCTGCGCCTGTTCATTCCTGTGAAATTTATACCAGATTCAATTAACCCCCAACTTCAGTTGGGGGTCAGCAAAACCACTCAGCTTCCGGAACGGTTTTAACCGTTTCCAGCAATGAAGCCCTTGAAAGGGCTCCGGGAGTTAGTTGCTACTATATACCCCCGGTTGAAACCGGGGGCTAATCTTAATTTTTTTATATTTCATTTCCTTTTGTCGATTGTGGTAAGCTGAATATCATGTACTCCCCTTCTCTTGGCAAGAGAAGGGGCCGGGGGATGAGTTTTACTCCTATCAACCCGGCTTTCACAATACCAGCAGCCCTGCGGGCGGGTATTTATTGATATAAAACACTTGGAATTTATAACTGTTATGGAGTATTTTTTATTAATTATCAACAGCAGGAGCGTCATGATTATGCATAAAAATAAATGGTTCCTGTTTGGGTTGAGCGCTGTTTTGCTGTTCAGCAGCTGTAACGGACTGCTGGAATCTCCCCCGAACGACTCTGTTGATTATCGCCAGGAAATGCGTCGGTTTGTCCGGGAGCTGAGTCAGTATGCTGACCGGAGCGACCCGGATTTTATTGTTATTCCCCAAAACGGCCAGGAATTACTGCTGCTCGATCCTGAGGGAGAGCGCCGTCCGGCCCCGGAGTATCTGGCTGCCATTGATGGTGTGGGGCGGGAAGACCTCTTTTTTGGCTATGATGGCGATAACCAGCCCACACCACCGGTGGAAAGAGATTATATGATCAGCTTTCTGGATACGGCCGTACAACACGGAAAGGTCGTGCTGGTGACCGATTACTGCTGGACACCAGCCTATATGGATCAGTCCTATGCCCAAAACCGGGCCAGGGGCTACATCTCCTTTGCCGCGGATCACCGCGAGCTGGATCATATTCCCGCTCATCCCCAAGCACCTTACCAAGTCAATAACATGGTGATTAAAAGCCTGCCGGATGTGCAAAATTTTCTTTATCTGCTGAATCCAGATAATTTTAAGACTAAAAGTGAATACCTGTCCGCCTTGCAGGCGACGGATTATGATCTGCTGATCATTGACCTGTTCTATCAGGACACACTGGCCCTGTCTGCCGCTAATGTGGCCGGTCTGAAAAACAAGGCCAATGGCGGATCCCGGCTGGTGGTGGCTTACCTAAGCATTGGTGAGGCTGAGGATTATCGCTATTACTGGCAGAGCAAATGGAAGCAAGATCGCCCGGACTGGCTGGCAGCGGAAAATAAGCACTGGCCGGGCAATTACAAGGTGCGTTACTGGCAAAAAGGCTGGCAGGATCTGATTTTCGGTAATACCGATGCCTATCTCGACCGCATCCTGGAAGTCGGTTTTGACGGGGTCTACCTGGATATCATCGATGCGTTTGAATATTTTGAGAATCGGTGATATTCCCGTGCGGTAAAGATAATGACTCTATAACCTCTACGAGGTAACTACCTTATCCTGCATGTTATGGTTACAATCCTGAAAGCCCTACGGGCTAAGCTAGATCATTAGAGAGACAGACTTCCGGACACCGCAGAATGATTTCAGAGCTGCCGGTGGCTACCGAGTAAAAATCCCTGCGCCTGTTCATTCCTGTGAAATTTATACCAGATTCAATTAACCCCCAACTTCAGTTGGGGGTCAGCAAAACCACTCAGCTTCCGGAACGGTTTTAACCGTTTCCAGCAATGAAGCCCTTGAAAGGGCTCCGGGAGTTAGTTGCTACTATATACCCCCGGTTAAAACCGGGGGCTAATCCTAAACTTTTTTTATAACTCATCCCTTTTTATCGATTGTGGTAAGCTGAATATCATGTACTCCCCTTCTCTTGCCAAGAGAAGGGGCCGGGGGATGAGTTATCTGAATTACAGAGGCAGAGAGGGATACGTAGGGTATATGCTCAAATGTTTCTTTGGTGTCCCGACTGAAAAAGTAATGACAAAAGAAAGGTCATGATCAATCATAATAAATCTGTGTCATCATGAGAGTCTCCCGCAGGTGATAACCAAACCGATATCACAATGAGATTATTTGATTACATGACAACGGCCTTTTATATCCCTTTTCTTGACACAGAGGTCCGAACAAGGTGGCTTTAGCGTTCCCATCTTGGATTAAACCATATTTCTGCCTAATATTTAGTGGTATCTGAAAAAATTAAAGGAATATCATATGGTGTTTTGGATTATATTGGCGACCATGCTTTCCCTGTTAAATGCCCGCAGCTGGGAGCCCCGGGAGATTTTATTTGTGCCCTGGGGCCGCGATTCCCTGCAGACTGTGCGTTATCAGGTGGACCCGGACGGCCGCTACGGTCCCCAGAGTTTTCATGTGGATCCGGCAGACAGTAGGATCGCAATACTGGATCCCCTGAACCGCCGGATCAAGGTTTATGAACACGACTCTTTAACCCGAGCCTTACAGGCGCCCCGGTATAGTAAAGATTTTGTCTTAACCGCAGAGAATAAATATGTCTGCCTGGTTGATAATGCCCTGTGGCGCTATGCGGACCAACAAGTAGCGCAACGCTACCGCCGCAAAACTCCCCTGCCCCTGATCCAACGGATCTACCGGCAGGACGGACAGCTGCTTATCCGCAATCATGACGGCACTATCTCCCGTTTAACCTCCCAGGGCATTCAGGCCACCGGACAAAAGGGGCTTCAGGCCGGTTCAAATTATTATCAGGCCAGCAAACAATCCCGGTCCCTGGCTGAGGTCGGCGTGCGCGATCCGCAAGGCCTACAAAAAGCAGCCATTAAACTGCCCATTCCCACCAACAATCTGGGCAGCATTCAGGTGGTGGGTGTGGATACCCTAGGACGCATCTACCTGGATCTCGATTTGATCCAGCAGCAAGTCCCTTTAAAGGTTCAGCGGGAACTGCGTATCCTGTCCGCCACCGGCGAAACTTTGGGCACCATTCAGGTGCCGGTCCATTATTACACCCGCATGTTCCGGGATCTGGAATTAGATCCCAGTGGGAAACTCTATCAGATGATCTCCTCTACCGATGGCCTGCATGTTTTTGAATGGACCATCCCAGGAACGATCATGCAACCGACCGAAGGCAGCTATCCCCAAAAGTACCAGCAAACCATCCACTATAATGAGGCTGGCGGTGGGGATTTTCAGGGACAGCGCATCCCGCCCCGCCCGGAGATGCAATCCATAACCCGCGATGAAGCCCTGGCCATTGGTGACAGTTATGTAGAGCATCAATGGAATTGTACCGCAGCCAATATCAGTGATGGAGTGGAAACAGCGCCCGATGGCGACCTGGTACAGACACCCGACTGGATCCATGTGGGCACCAATCAGCGGATTCCCTACAAATGGGGCGGTTTTGACAAGCTCCCGGCCTATGACAGCGGCATTGCGGAAGGGGACTATGCCGGCGATATTCATACCGACGGGGTCTGCTACAACTATGCCCGCGGTGTGGACTGCTCCGGTTTTGTCTGCCGCTGCTGGAAACTGAATACCCATTACAGTACCCGCATGATGGATGATCCCGGATCCATTACCCTGGCCCATGCCAGCTGGGAGGATCTGCAGCCCGCGGATGCTATTCACAAGCCGGGACATGTACGGCTGGCCATCAGCACCCTGCAGAACGGTGTGATCCTGGCCGTAGAGGCGGCTGGCTCCAGTACGGGGTGGAAAGTGGATTATACGTCCTATACTCTTACCGATTTATACAATTATGCCCCCCGCTATTACAAAAATATGACCGGCGCCAGTGTGCCGCCGGCCCCGCCGGTTCTGAGCCATATCACTCAGCCGGATTCACTGCAGCTGAAATGGGAATTGATCTCCACCCTGAATACTGACGGAGTGCACATATCAGTATCCGAGAATATGGCAGATTGGACGACGTTATTTAAAGACTCCCTTTTTGCTGTTACACAAACCTCCCTATCCGTTGATTTAGGAGATGCAGCCCCTCATTTTTTTAAACTCAAAGCAGTTAATACCGGTGAAGATACGACCCTCAGTTTTCCTACTGATACATATGGTGTGTTTCAGGGAGGCTCATGCGGAGAGCAGGTGCTGATCGTGGATGGCTTTGACCGGACAGAATCGTCCGGCAGCTGGCATCTGCCCTATCATTCTTTTGCCGCCTGGCTGGGTCAGGCCCTGGCCGCAATGAATGTGAGCTTTGCGACCGCGGCCAATGAGGCCCTGCTTAATGGTCAACTTGATCTGCATGACTATGCAGCGGTGTGCTGGTTGCTGGGTGATGAAAGCACGAATGATGAAACACTGAACAGTGCCGAGCAGGCCTTGCTGCAAACCTATCTGGAAAACGGCGGCCAGCTCTTTATCAGCGGCTCGGAAATCGGCTGGGACCTGGACTATAAGGGCGGCACGGCTGACCGTCAATTTTATCATGATTATTTACACGCCGATTATGTGCAGGATGACGCCGGGATATATCAGCTCAGTGGTCAGAGCGGTTCTATTATGGCGGGACTCAGTTTTAACTTTGATGACGGGGGATATGGCATCTACGAAGAGGACTACCCGGATGCCATTAATCCCCGCAATGGTGCCAGTGCCTGTCTGAATTACAGCAGCAGCCTGCACGCCGGGATCCAGTATGAAGGCCCGTTTGGAGAGGGCTCCTTTACCGGGCGGCTGGTTTACCTGGCCGTGCCCTGGGAGACCATTACCACAGAAAATGACCGCCAGGTTGTGCTGCGGCGGATCGTGGAATTTTTCGGCATTCAAACCAGCAGTCTGGCCCAGGGCGAAGATTCGGTTCCCGCAACACCCTTTTTATCCGATGGCTACCCCAATCCGTTTAACAGCCGGGTCAACTTCAAATTACATCTGGATCATAAAACCACTGTTTCCATGGGTATCTACAATAACCTGGGGCAGCAAGTATTAACCAGTCAATATGAGCCCGGGGCGCGTCAGGTTATAAATCTTTCCTGGAACGGGACCAATACCCAGGGCCATCCGGTGGCGTCTGGGGTGTATTACATCGTGGTTCATCTGGCCCATCAACAACTGGTTAAACCGATGGTATTTCTCAAATAGGTTGCTTAATTTCAGACTACCGTGACAGGCAACTTAAACAACCATCATTATAAAAAAACAGGAGATTACCATGCAAAAAAGAACATTATCTTTTGGTCTGATCCTTTTATTCGTCTTGGGTCTGACAGTCAGCTGTGGCCGTAAAACTGAGGTACCGGTAGAGCCCTTTTACCAGCTGGAAAAAATGGAGATCGATTCGCTGTTAAAGACCGTCAGCCAGCAGAACCTGAGCGTGACCGAGCGGATCAATCTTTATTCTCAGCGTTTTCTGGGCACCCCCTATGAACTGCATTGTGCCGGTGAAGGACCCTACGGACTGTATGACAACAAACCACTGGTCAATTTTGAAAAGACCAACTGTATGCTTTACTGTGAGCATGTGCTGGCCCTGGCCATTTCAGACAGCTGGGAAAATTTCTTTAATAATTTGCAGCATATCCGCTACAAGGACGGTGTGATCGGCATGAAAACCCGCAATCATTACACCATGGCGGACTGGCTGCCGGAGAACAACTGGCTGCTCAGCGACGTGACGGCCCGGGTCGGCGGTGAATTCACCCGCTCAGTAACCCGAACCATCTCTCACCGGAGTTTTTTCCGAAAGAAGGGCCTTGCTGATTTAAGACATATTAAACCCGATCGCGAGATGACCGTCAGCTATGTGCCTCTGGAAAAGCTAGCCACCGTTAAAGAAAACACAGCCACCGGAGATATTCTGGCCCTGATCTATGCTGATAAGGACAGTATTTTTTCCGCCCATATGTTGATGATTGCGGAAAAGGATAAGCAGAAGGTCATCCGGGAAGCCTCCAATAGCAAGATGACTACTTTTGAGACACCCTATGATGAATGGGTTCAGGCCAAGCAAGGGGCCGAGCGCTATGCCGGCCTGGCCTTCATGCGTGTTCGCGGGGAACTGAATAAACCGGGCATGATCGTTCTGCCCTGGGAGATCAACACATACAAAGAAAACATCCCGTAATAAAAAGGGGAATTGAAGGGAGCCGATTGGCCGCTCCGGGCTTTATTTTATTGTTGAAAATCTATAAAAAATAAGTTATTATCTAAAAGAAGATGAATAATCGTGCAATCCAATTAGCAAAACAAAGCCGATGAACTCACAGACTTTTGCTTACCGGAAAACGGCCCGCATCCTTTCGCTGATGTTGCATCCATTTTTTATTGCACCGCTAACCTATTCGCTCATTTTGTTTCACCGTGCCGGTGTTTCCCTGCATACCGTCATCAGTTTCATACTGGGTATTCTGGGCACGGTAATCCTGCCGGCGATATATATTTTTGGCATGAAAAAACGCCATTTGATCAGCAGTGTGGATATTCCCGATCGCACCAAACGCACCAATCCCTTTCTGTTTGGAACCCTTATATATCTGATTACCGGCGGACTGCTCTGGTTGATCAAGGCCCCGGCGGCGGTGGTCATTCTGATGCTGGTTTATGCTATCAATACCCTGATCGCTACTGGTATCACCAAATATTGGAAAATCAGTATCCACGGTATGGGTACCGGCGGACCGATCGCTGCCTTGGGTTATTTTATTTCCCCTGGTTTTTACTGGAGCTTACTCTTTTTACCGGTGCTGATCTTTGCCCGCGTCATCCCCAAATACCATACCCCCTCCCAGGTATTGGCCGGTTTTATCGGCGCTTTTGTAATCACTTTAATTCAATTAAAGTTGTATATACCCCTATGAAAACAAATGAAATTTTAGCCCTAATTTTAGGGGGTGGCAAAGGCACCCGTCTTTATCCCTTAACCCGCTATCGTGCCAAGCCGGCGGTACCCATTGCCGGAAAATTCCGCCTGATCGATCTGCCGCTCAGTAACTGCCTGAACAGTGATATCCGCAAGATCTATGTCTTGACTCAGTTCAATACCCACTCCCTGCACCGGCACATTTATGACACCTACCGGTTCGGACGTTTTACTCATGGCTTTGTTCATATTCTGGCGGCCCAGCAAACCGCTGAAAACATGGATTGGTATCAGGGCACGGCCGACGCCGTGCGGCAAAATCTGCACTATATTGCCAATACCAATACTAAATACACCCTCATTCTGTCCGGCGATCATCTCTATCGCATGGACTACCGCTTTTTTGCACGGCAGCATGTGGAAAAGCAAGCCGACGTATCCGTGTCAGTTAAACCGGTGAATGCCAAAGAGGCCACCCAGTTCGGCATTCTGCAGACCGATGAGCGGGGACGCATTATCCGGTTTGTGGAAAAACCGGACAAGAGTCAGCTGGCCGATGTGAAGTCACCCGGCCTGCCGGCTGAAACACCTTACCTGGCTTCCATGGGCATCTATCTGTTCAATACCAGGGTTCTGATCAGGAATCTGGAGGAGATTGAGGAGGATGATTTTGGCGGTGATATTATTCCCCGGATTATTGCGTCCCATAAGGTATATGCCTATCCCTTTAAAGGGTATTGGAAGGATATCGGGACGATTGAATCCTTTTTCCGGGCCAATCTGGAATTGGCCTCCATTAAACCACCCTTTACGCTGTATGACGAAAATGCGCCATTTTATACCCGCCCGCGGTTCTTACCCAGTTCGCGCATTGAATCCTGTATTATCAAACAGGCCCTGGTGGCTGACGGATGTTATATCATGGGCAGTGAAATAAACAAGGCTATCGTCGGATTGCGGACCCGTATCCAGGTGGATACGAAGATTGAGGATACGGTTATTATGGGCGCAGATTACTATGAAAACGGACCGTCCGAGGAGAAGCCGCCCATCGGAGTTGGCACCCATTGCCGCATCAAAAATACTATTATTGATAAAAATGTACGCATTGGCAATAACGTGGAAATCAGGAATATTGATAATGTTTCCTACAAGGATTCCAAGACCTATTCCATCCGGGACGGGGTGGTGGTCATTCCGAAAAATGCCATTATCCCGGATAATACCCAGATATAAGTACGAGATAATGGGGCGCAAGCAGTCCTGCTGAAAAGAGGGAAGGGCCATGACGAAATATTTTAATCCGAATCAGACCCTGTTATTCCCTGAAATGTATCCCGATGCGTACCTGCCGTCTATTGAGACAGCGCCTGATTTTGATTTTGCCCTGCAAAACCTAATCCGGCTATCTGATTTCGGCGCCTTTACCCAGCCCACCTTTACTGGGATAGACAAGTCCTATTCAATCAAAATAAATGAGCTGGATATCCCAATGAAATACCTGCAGGACGGCGCCACGGATTCGCCGGTTTTCCATCTCTTTCCCCGGGACATACGGCACCGGTTGGAGCGTATGAAATATCATGTGCGCGCCTTTTTCAACAAGTCCAACAGTATCCGGACTGATTTTGGATATTTTTTGTTTCGTCCCTATTTCTCTAAATGGTATCTGCATCGCAAAAAAATCCTGCATGACATCCGGGAATATCTTCTGCGTGAGGTCGGTGAAAGCCGCTATCAGGCCAATTTCAGGCAGCTATTTACCGCAGGGGTTAAATGGTTCGAGGGAATCTTAGCCAATGACCATCTATTTCAGTTCGCGGAAGAGCGGTATGCTGATTTCCTGGCCCAACGCACTTTTGTAAAGCGCACGAATGCCTCGATTTATCAACTAGACCGGGAGCAGGCCGATTTTGTGCTACAGTTCCTGGGGGTCAAGACCACTCACATCCCCTATGAACTGTCGGATTATATCCAGGGAATTGAGATTTCATCGACCTACAAGACCATCCATTTGGAATATTTAAAGGATATAAAAATAGAGACCCTGGAGGACGTTCAGGAACTCTTCAACTCTTTGGGGCAAAAACCGCTATGAAACATACTGAGAAGGATTATCAAGAAAAACTCCACACCATGGTAGAAACCCAGATTGCCGCCCGGGGGGTTAAGGATCCGGCTGTGATCAGGGCCATGAAACAAGTGCCACGCCATATTTTTGTGGGTAAGAAATATCAGGACGTTTCCTATGCCGATCACCCCCTGCCAATCGGATACAACCAAACCATTTCGCAGCCCTATATTGTGGCTTTCATGACCGAGGCTTTAAAATTAGATACAGCGGCACGGGTTCTGGAAGTGGGCACCGGATGCGGTTATCAGACTGCCGTACTGGCCCATATTGCCAAGGCGGTCTATTCGGTGGAAATCGTACCCGAGCTGGTCGAAATGGCCCGCCAGAATATTAATGAGCTGGGCCTGGAGAACGTGCATATCAAGCAGGATAATGGTCGCCAGGGCTGGCCGGAGCAAGGCCCTTATTCGCATATCATCGTGACGGCTGCCAGCCGGGACATTCCCGATCCGCTGGTCGAACAGCTGCAATCCGGGGGACGCATGATCATTCCCGTGGGCAGCTCCTTGCTGTCCCAGAGTTTGCAACTGATTACAAAGGACGCGCGGGGCATCCATCAAGAAAAAATTCTGCCGGTCCGGTTTGTGCCCCTGGTGGAAAAGTGAGTCTGACAGCCGGGTCTGTTTTTGCTCACTGAGCAGGCAGCCCCTAATTTTATGATAGAATATTTTTCATGGAGAATATCCAAATGAAGCAGAATAACGATACGATTTATGATAAATTTGTTACCATGCTGCATGATCTTTCGCAGGGGCGCTATGAGGATATTGATTTCGAACAGTTTATGACCGTAGAGAATCCGCTGTACATCCGCAATCTGGCCCAAAAACTGAATGATGTCGTCAAGCAGGTCAGGTCCCGGGAGGAATATCTTAAAATTGCTATTGAAGAATTACGCTCAACCCGCACCGATATTGAAGATTTTAACAAAGTCATTGAAAAACGGGTCAAGGAACGCACCAAAATGCTGGAACAGGCCAACCTGCGGCTGGAATTCATCTCAACCACTGATCCGCTGACCGGCATCAGCAACCGGCGTCATTTTGAAAATCAGCTCAAGCGCGAGATCAGTCGCGCCCGGCGCTATGCCACCAGCCTGTGCTGCATTATGTTTGATATCGATTTTTTTAAAAAAGTCAATGATAATTACGGGCACATTTTTGGCGACGCGGTTTTGAAAACCCTCGGGAATATTTTGCAGGAGAACTTAAGGGAACATGATATCTATGCCCGCTATGGGGGCGAGGAATTTATTGTACTGTTACCGGAAACCGACGCGAATGCGGCCTATTATGTGGCTGAAAAGCTGCGCGGGATCATTGCAGAAAAGCAGATTAAAAAGAACGATCACCAGGATCGGGTCACTGTATCTCTGGGAGTGGCAGTCTATGACCCGGAACAGATGTCAGGAGGGGAAGATCTGGTTTCCGCCGCGGATAAAGCCCTGTATAACGCCAAACATTCAGGCCGTAATCGTACCGCGGTGTTCCAGTCTCATTCCCAAGAATCCACCCCCAAGTAAACATATTCTGAAGAATCCACAAAATATACATTTAATACTATTATTCGCTTGGAAACCCAAAACCGCCATTAAAAGTAAATATTTAACGCGAGATACAAAGGGTATTATCTCTTTTATGCCCACGGTGGGATAAAATAATTTGAAAATCAAACCTGCTTTGCTTTAAATTCCGCAGGTTCAAAAGGAGTGTCGTTTTTGGATAGAATGAAATACTTCATCGGAGTAACAATTACCCTGGGGCTGATTTTCGTCCGTTTACCGGCGCAAGATTACCTGTGGCCCACCAACGCCAGTCGCTTACTGAGCGCCACTTTTGGTGAATACCGGGAAGGACATTTTCACTCCGGCATAGATATTAAATGCAACCTAAAGAATGGTTATCCTGTATTTGCCATTGAGGACGGTTATATCTATCGTCTCTATACTTCGCCCTTTGGCTATGGTAAAGCCGTCTATCTGCAGCTGTCCGATGGTAATCTGGCGGTTTACGGACATTTGGACCAGTTTTCCCCGCGGTTGTGGAACTATGTGCGTGCCGAGCAGCTGCGTCATATGCGTTATGCCACCGACCAGATTTTTTCCCCCGGCCAAATACCAGTGGAGAAAGGCGATACCCTGGGCTATACCGGCAGCACGGGTGTGCGCTATGCCCACCTGCATTTTGAGCTGCGTGATTCAGCCAACCAGCCGATCAACCCGTTGCTGTCTAATTATACGGTTACAGATTATACCATTCCGGTGGTCAAAGCCCTGGCAGTCGTGCCCCTAACGCGCGAAACACACATCAATGCCAGCCCTGAGATCCAGGTATTTCCGGCCCGGTACCGGGGTGAAAGAGAGTATTTGCTCAGTGAGCGGGTTATGCAAGTGCAAGGGACGGTAGGCCTGGAAATTCGTACCTATGACCGGGTGCATAAACTATGGAATAAATATGGCCCCTATGAAATTGAACTCTTGATAGATGGTGAGCGGCAGTTTCTAATCCGCTGCGACACCCTGAATTTCAATCAAAGCCATTTGATCCGTATCGATCGGGACCAGCAGCTCATGCAAGCCGAGCAGGGACGCTTTATCCGCTTGTGGCGCTATTCAGCCACCCATGAGCATCCCTTTTACCAAGGGAATCATGACGGAAGGTTGAGCCTGGCCCCCGGCTATCATCAGGGAACCATCCGGATCTGTGATTTCAACCAGAACTGTGCCACCCTGAATTTTCAGCTCTTTTACGGTCCGGATACCAGACCGGTGATCCAGGCGGTGCGCTCCTTAAACCATCAGCAATACCGGGTCACTTTAAAACGGGACTCACTTTTTCTTTATAACCGCCTCCGGGCGAACTGGCTGAACCGCAATGGTCATTTAATCGAAAGCCCGCAACTTCTTGAATTTGGGAAAACTGACAGCAGTTATGCATTTACCGTCAATCGGGAAGATGTACGCTCGGTCATCTTGGAAATTACCGGAAAGCCGGTATACAAAGCCACGGAATTGAAAGCATTCTATCACCGGCCATCTCCACCGGCTGTAAAACCGCTGGAGATTGAAACCCGCTTTATCCATAATCCCAAGACCTTTCTGGGCAAGCTGCATTTTAACCGTGCGGTACCGCAGGCGCCCCAACTGTTTCTGCGGCACTCTCAGGGAATTAAAGCGGTGCCGCTCAGCACGGAAAACGCCTTAACCTATGTCACTGCACCGGTACCATTATCGTGGTGGCAGCAGGGGTCGGCACTGGAGCTGCGGCTTAAGGACACCCATGAGCTGTTGTTCCAAAGGGAACTGAATTTCACGCTGATTGACAGCGTCCATAACACGATTATCAGGTCACCTGATTCCCTGGTGTCTGTTCGGTTCCCCGCGAACACTGTTTATGACAGTCTGTTGGTGGAACTGCGCGATTTCCCGGGGGCCGCTTTAGAGCAGGGGGCCGCCATATCAAAAGCCTATCAGCTTTTCCCTGCGTCACAGCCCCTGGCCGGGAATGTACACCTGCAGATCAATTATCCCCCTTATCTGGAAAACATCGATCAGGTCAGTATTTATCATTGGGATAAAAACCGCTGGAAGTATGTAGAGGCCTTCCCCCAATTGAATCAAAATACCTTTCTGGCCGAGATTGACGAAGCCGGAAAGTATCAGCTGCTGCGGGATCGCGAACCGCCGGTGATTACCGAAGTCTTTCCGGGGGATGGCGGTCGCTTCAATGCGGCAACGGTTACCCTGTTGAAGGCCAGTGTGAAAGACGAACTATCCGGTATCAAAGATGACACCGCCGTTTTGGTAATGCTCGATGAGCAGACCTTGATTGCCGAATATCACCCGGTCAAAGATTATGTTCGCTATCGCTTGCCATACCGGTTGCAGGCCGGCGAGCATCGCCTGAGTATCACAGTGACCGATCGGGCCAATAATCATAGAACCCATACCAGCAGGTTTCAAATTATACCCTAGGCGGTTTAAGAGTGGCAATTGTAACGGTCCTTTGTTAAAATTAAGGGAATGAACAATGACTGATAAGCAATTAACAGAGCTAAAGCAAGCGGCCCGCGAGGCGGCAAAACAGGCCCGTGCGCCTTATTCCCGTTACCCGGTGGGGGCAGCTCTCTTAACCAAAACAGGCGAAATGTTTTACGGCTGTAATATGGAATCCAGTTCCTACGGCCTGTCCGTTTGTGCTGAACGCAATGCGATTGCCAATGCTTTGGTCCACGGAGCGCGTGAGTTTCAGGCTCTGGCCATCTATTCTAAAAACGCCGCGCCCCCTTGCGGTGCCTGCCGTCAGGTTATCTGGGACATCTGTGGTGATATCCCGGTTTTTCTTTTTGATATCCAGGGCCATCAGGAAAAACGAATGGCCTCAAAATTACTACCCGATCCTTTTGATCATCATAATTTGGAGGAAAGATAAAAAGAGTATGAAAAGTTCTATTCTGATCGGTGTGGCCGGAGGTACCGGCTCGGGCAAAACTTCAATGGCCCGTAATATTGTAAGTAATTTCAATCCAGAGCAGGTGGTAATCATTGAACAGGATTCCTATTATCACGATTTAAGTCAGATTCCCCTGGATATGCGTCATCACCGTAATTTCGATCATCCCGACGCCTATGATTTTGAGCTCCTGATAAAACAGATCCGAAAACTACTGGATGGCGGAACGGTGGAAATTCCCATTTACGATTATAAGACCCATACCCGCAGTGACAAAACCTATCGGGTGAACGGTCATAAGATCATTGTGCTGGAAGGCATCATGGTGCTGTTCAATCCGGAGCTGCGCGATATGATGGATATCAAGGTCTATATTCAGACCGCTACGGATATCCGCTTTATCCGCCGGCTTTCCCGCGATATCCGTTACCGGGGTCGCTCGGTGCAAGCGGTGATTGATCAATACCTGGACACCGTCCGTCCCATGCATCAGCAATTCGTCGAGCCGACTAAAAAATATGCCGATATTATCATTCCCGAAGGGGGTAAAAATTCGGTGGTTATCGATTTGTTTGCCACCAAAGTCACCTCTTTGCTGGAAGAACTGCGTAAAGAATAAATATTAAAACCGAATAACCCCAAAGCAAGGATATTTTGACATGCGTAATCCCTTTCGCGGAATTCCCATGGGTATACAGGAAGTCATTGCCTCCACAGGTCAGCCCTGCGGATGGATTGAGGTCATTTGCGGTAGTATGTTCTCCGGGAAGACCGAGGAATTGATCCGACGGCTGCGACGAGCCCAGATCGCCAATCAAAAGGTGGCCATTATTAAGCCCCGGATCGATAGTCGCTACAGCAATGAACATATCGTTTCCCATAATAAACAGCGTATCCGTTCCGTATCGGTAGCCCGTTCCGAGGAGATCCTGAGTCTGGCCAAAGAGAGTCAGGTCTTGGGCATTGATGAAGCCCAGTTTCTGGATAATGAACTGGTCCGCGTCTGTAAACAACTGGCCGGGGCCGGAAAACGGGTGATCGTGGCCGGACTGGATAAGGATTACCGGGGCGAACCCTTTGAGCCGATCCCCCAACTACTGGCTGAAGCAGAATATATTACCAAAACTCTGGCTATTTGCATCAAGTGTGGTAATCCGGCCAATTATACCCAGCGGATCACCGAATCCCAGGAACGCGTAGTGCTGGGTGCCACCGAGGTCTATGAAGCCCGCTGCCGGGCCTGCTTTGAACCGCCGGAATAAAGGGTCTCCCTTGGCGATACCTTCGCCGAAATCTTTTGATTTACTAATAATCTTTTTATAGTTTAAGTAACAGTGCAGGATTTATCTCCAGATCGTATTCCTAGGGAAATGGACCGTTCATGAGACTGGCTGTCATAGCGGATATCCATGCTAATTATACTGCTTTGCAGGCGGTGCTGGCGGATATTGACCAGCAAGGGGTGGACGAGATCATCAATCTGGGGGACTTTATTGATTACGGACCCCGCCCGGAAGATGTAACCCGGCGGTTGATCGAACGCAATATTCCCTCCATTATCGGGAATCATGAAGCGGCGGTAATCGATCCCCGGGTACAGGAGTCATTTGCCGCTCACGCCTATCAATCTTTTCAAATAACCCGCCAAATGCTGTCAGAACAAACTGTAGCCTATATAAAAAGTTTACCGCGGGTCATAATCAAACACCAACTACGCTTTGTCCACGGCGTACCCCCGGATTCAGTGCACGATTATATTATCTATCAAAGCAAACATAAATTATATTATATTTTTCAATCCCTGGCGGAGCCGCTGGCCTTTGTCGGTCACACCCATGTACTAACTCTGTTTAGCTGGGATGGCGAGCAAGCGGTAGCCAGCCAATTGCCCCAAGGTGAAACAGCCCTGGAAAAGGGTTATAAGTACATTATCAATGTCGGCAGTGTGGGTCAACCCCGGGAACATAACAAACAGGCTAAATATGTGATCTATGATTCCCGAAAACAGCGCTTGGACGTACGCTTCATCGATTATGATACGGCGCGGACCGCTGCGGAAATTCGCCAAGCCGGATTGCCGGAGTATAATGCCCGGCGTTTATTTTAGCTTTCAGGCGAATTAAATTTTTCTTGAAATACTGAGGAGATAGCATGAAAGGGATCATACCAGTTTTATTTTTTCTGGGAGTGAGTATGCTCCGGGCTCAGGATCGCTCCGTTGGGAAAGCCTTTGTGACCCGCTCAGAAGTCATGGGCTGTAAGGGTATGGCAGCGACCAGTCATCCCCTGGCCTCGCAGGTCGCTATCGATATTCTCCAGCAAGGGGGTCATGCCGTTGATGCGGCCATAGCCGCCAATGCCATGTTAGGGCTGGTGGAGCCGATGAGTTGCGGGATCGGTGGCGATCTGTTTGCCCTTGTCTGGGACGCCCAAAGTGAAAAATTATACGGGTTGAATGCCAGCGGTCGTTCTGCGGCGGGATTAAGTCTGGCAGATTTAAAAGCCAAGGGTCTGGAGGAGGTCCCGGTGCGGGGTCCGCTGCCGGTGACCGTGCCCGGCTGCGTGGACGGCTGGTATGAGCTCCATCAACGCTTTGGCCAGCTACCCATGGCAAAAATATTAGCACCGACCATAACTTATGCCCGGGAGGGGTTTCCTGTCACCGAGATCATCGCCCATGCCTGGCAGCGCAGCGCCTCTTATTTAGATCAATATGTCAATTTTCGTAGAACCTATCTGCCGGGCGGTAAGGCTCCCGTCCGCGGAGAGATATTTCGCAATCCGGATCTGGGCGCCACACTGGCGCAAATCGCTGAAGCAGGCCGCCAGGCGTTCTATGAAGGTCAGATTGCGATAAAAATATCAACTTATTTAAAAGAAAAAGGCGGCTATCTAACCCGGCAGGATCTGCGTAAGCATCAATCGACCTGGGTGGAACCGCTCTCCACAAATTACCGCGGCTATGATATCTGGGAATTACCGCCCAATGGTCAGGGGATCGCTGTATTACAAATCCTTAATATTCTGGAGCAATATGATATTGCCGCCATGGGGTTTGGTAGTGCCGACTATCTGCACCATTTGATCGAAGCCAAGAAGATTGTCTATGAAGATCGCGCCTGCTTTTATGCCGATCCCGCTTTTAATCAGCTGCCGGTAACCACGCTGATATCCAAAGACTATGCCCGCCAACGCAGCCAGCTGCTGGACCCCCGGAAGGCGGCCGACAGTTATCCGGCGGGTCGCCTTAAAGCCGGCGATACGGTCTATTTAACCGTGGCGGACAAGCAGGGCAATATGGTCTCCCTGATCCAAAGTATCTACTGGGGATTTGGATCCGGCCTGGTGCCCGACGGTCTGGGATTTGCCTTGCAGAACCGGGGCGCACTGTTCAGCCTGGATCCGGAGCACTACAACTGTTATGCCCCCGGGAAACGGCCTTTTCATACGATCATCCCCGCGTTTATCAC
>CAZXFH010000050.1:0-19015 GCA_964640055.1 uncultured bacterium
CCCATCAGCCAAACCCCATACCAGTCCCAGTAAACTGCCGGGAAAACTGATATTATAACCGCGATATGCCATACTGATAAAAGTCGGGTTACCAGTAGCGCCCTCAAACAGCATAATCCACCATGTAAGCAGTAATAATCCGCAGCCCCAGACCAGGGCACAGGCGAAGGCAAAAGCTCTGACATTGATTTTCATAATAACTCCGATAATAATGTTAATTGATGAATGACCTGGTTAGATATGTATATATCAGCAGTTGTGGATCAAAGGGTTTAAATCACTTTGCTATTCTATCAGTTGACCAAAGAAAAGTTTAAGCAGTATTTGTTAAAGTAGATCGCTGGCCAATTCCGCCAGTTGCGAGCGCTCACCTTTTTCCAGATTGATGTGTGCATAGATTTTTTGTTTTTGCATACGGTCAATTAAATAGGAAAGTCCGTTAGAATGGGTGTCCAAATAGGGATGATCTATCTGGTAGATATCACCGGTAAAGATCATTTTGGTGTCTTCACCAGCACGGGTTATAATGGTTTTAATCTCATGGGGGGTAAGATTTTGCGCTTCGTCCACAATAAAAAATATTTTCACCAGACTGCGGCCACGGATATAAGAGAGCGGGGCAATTACCAGTTTGTCTTCTTCCAGCAGTTTATCGATCAGGGTGGCCCGGTTATCAGCTTCGGGGAACTGGTTTTTAATGACCCCCAGATTGTCATAAAGGGGCTGCATATAGGGGTCCAATTTAGATTTGATATCACCTGGTAAATAACCGATGTCGCGATTGCTAAGTGGAACAATGGGACGGGCCATGTAAATTTGTTTGTATTCCTTACGACATTCCAGGGCTCCGGCCAGAGCCAGCAGGGTTTTGCCAGTGCCGGCCTTGCCACTGAGGGTGACCAAACGAATGCGGGGATCGGTCAGAATATTGAGGGCAAAGGTTTGCTCGGCATTGCGGGGGATTATCCCGTAAGCCGGTTTTTTATCCACGTGTTTGATCATTTCATCGAAAGGATCATAGTAGGCCAAGGCTGATTTATCCGGATTGCGGATAATGATCGATTCATTGGGCTGGAGCGGATTTTCCAGTGGTAATTCCACGGGGGCCACCTGATAGGGCTTCTGATACATCTGATCGATTATCGGGTTGGCAACCGCTTCCTTTAAGCGATGTCCGCGGTATAGTTCCGAAATATTCTTCACATGATCGGTCCGGTAATCTTCGGCCGGTATGCCAATCGCTTTGGATTTCATACGCAGGTTGACATCTTTTGAGACCAGCACGATGTGCTTTTTTTCTTCTTCCCGGGAAAGCCGATACGCCGTATTCAGGATATGATGGTCTACTTTATCGGCGGAAAAATTGCGTTTGATATCGGGGTGAAATTCCTGCTCCAGTTTAATGGAAATTTTACCCTGGTTCGGGCCGATACTAACTCCGCCGTCAAAGAGATTGGCGCCGCTTAGGGAATCCACAGAGCGGACAAATTCACGGGCGTGGTAGTTAACGGTTTGGCTTCCGGTCTTAAATTGATCCAGTTCTTCCAAAACCGGAATGGGAATCACGATGTCATGCTCCTGAAACTGATAGATGCAGGAACTGTCATGCAGAATTACATTGGTATCCAATACAAATATTTTATGCTGTTTTGGCATGGCTTTCCTCTTCACAAGATTTTGTAGTATGATTGGATGGAATCCCAATCATCGGTTAATGATCATAGTAATAATATTTTTGATAAAGTGCTATGCATTTATAAATAAGATCCTCAACCAAACCTTTTGATTATGGCAGTGGTTTTATCAGTATCCGGTAGGATTCCAGCCATGTCTGTTCTCCTAATCCGGTACTCTGATTTCACCGGCTTTTTGAAGTCCTACTTTGGCCAGGATCGGTCCGACCAGCATTACAATAAAGGTGGTGGCGGTGATTACGCTCATGACCTGTATGGCTTCGTGCTGGAGTCCGATTTTTTCCAGGGATTTTGAGGCGGCCAGGGCCAAGCCAACCGCCACACCGGCTTGGGATAACAGGGTAAATCCCAGGTATTGCTGCACTTTGGCACTTGCTTTTCCCAATTTACCGCCCAGCAAAGCGCCGCTCCATTTGCCCGCACTACGGCTCAGGATATATATAATCACTAAAGGAGCATAATTAATAATCAGCTGAAAATCCAAGCGCGTACCCACTAATACAAAGAACCATACATAGATTGGCGGAGACCAATTGCCCAAGGCCTTGAATATTTTTCCGGCGCTCATGGCGTTGTAATTAACCGCCACGATGCCGGCGGACATATTCAAAAGGATCGGTGAAATATGTAATTTTTCCGAAAGCCAGCAATTGATAAGGATCATCCCCAGGCTAAATAGCAATACGGTAACCCGGTCGTGGATAATTTTAACAATTTTGACCAAAAGAAATCCCACGAGCACGCCGATAGCGATAGCCAGCAGAATTTCCAGGCCGGCATGCCCTAATGCGGCTAAAACAGACGTGTGGGCCGCTTGCTTGCCAACAATAGCAATAATTGCCAGAGGTGAGATCAAGGTATAGACCAGCAGGGCGTAAATATCATCCAGCCCCATAACTGCGTATAAGGTTGTCGTTAGAGTTCCGCGGGCCCGGTATTGCCGGATAACTTCCACAGTGCCAGCCGGCGCCGTGGCACAGGCCAGGGCACCATAGATCAGACCCAAAGGAATGCTTTTTAAGAGCAGGGCGGTAAAGATACCGACCAGTAAAAAGGCCATGCTGGCTTCAAAAATAACAATAAAGAGAATAGAACGGCCCAATTTATTGAGTTCCTTGAATTTTAATTCACTGCCGATCCCAAAGCCTATAAATGACAGGGTAATTACGGATATGATCTCCAGCTGGGCAATTTGGGTTTTGGATATGAGATTCAAAACTGCCGGACCCATAATAGCCCCGGCAATGATGTAGCCCACAATCAGGGGTGCTTTGGCGACACTGACTCCGCGTGCACATAGAAGAGAAAAGAGGATAGAAATGCTGAATAAGAAAAGTAATAATTCGCCACTCATCACGGAAACTTAATGAATAGAATTAGGATGTTGTTGGGCTGCCATCATAAAGATGCTCAACGGGAAACAAAGCGATTTTGCCGATGTTATCTCCCAGAAAATCAATATCGGAACTTTTTAGTTCGGCCAGCATAAAGTCGACCTGTTCTTTGCGGGCGTATCCCATAATAATTTTGGGATAGGTATTCTCCGATACCATGGATTGGCGAAAGCCAGCGAACAGAGGGTTTTCAAAAGTCAGCTTCTGGCCGGCCAGTTGACCGGATAATACAACTGTGTCGTCGATCCCGGCTTCAGTAAGTGCCATAAGGACATCATCCAAATAGCGTTCGTTATGTAAATGTAAAATCATGTACATCAGACTGAGTCCTGTAATTAGGGTTGTTGCTTGATGATGTTATATATATCTGCCGGATCAGAGGTTTTTAATATTTTTCGCATCAAACGCTGGTTTTTCAGGCGCAACATCAGTCGTGATAGAAGCCGGATATAATCTTTGTCTTGTTTATCAGAAGCGCCGATCATAATGATAAGTTTAACCGGTTTGTCATCGATAGAAGCATAAGGGATACCATCTTTTTTTCTGCCGATAGCCATAACAAAACCCGATACGGAAGAGTGACGGGCGTGGGGGATGGCAATCCCGTAACCAATTCCGGTACTCATTAATTTCTCCCGGTCGAAAATGGCTGTGCGAAAAGCCTTTTCATCGCTGATCCTATCATCCTGACAAATGGTGTCTAAAAGTTCCTGGAGTGCTCCGTGTTTATTGGCTGACTTTATATCAATGATATACTCCGGTTGTAGGATATCGGATATCTTTATTATTTTTAGCATGAAGGCCTCAATTGAATCGCTCAGTTATAAACAGCTTTTATCAATAATCTGAGGATCAATTTAGTTATCATGGTTCTAAAAATAAAGTAAATTCAGCCTTATCATTATGTAGCTGTCACTATTATTTAAATCAGTTTGAGGAACTAATTTGCCATGGAAAAAAGGTGCCTGGTTGTTTAAATTAAGCTATGCGTGCCCGCTGGAAAAGTATTACCGGAAAAGTTAAAAAAGGTCATGGTGTCGCTTCCGGGACAGCAGCTGATTCGCCCTATCCGGCCGGATCGATAACGCTGCAGTTGCCAGCCTTTAAAAAGCGCGGACTGAATCTGTACCAATTCTTTCCGGCCACACTGAATGTTTCCATATATCCCTATCGCTTTCGAATGAAAGCTCCTCGCTATATCTTCCGGCAGGTCAAATGGATTGAGAAGTTTCCGGCTGAAGATTTCTCCTTTGCCAGGTGTAAAGTACTTTGCAAGGGACTTAATTCTGCTGGATACATTTATTATCCCCACCCGGCTACTAAAGAATGTCATTTTCAGGATCCCTATACCCTCGAAATATTAACCCGCTATATTCCCGGCTTAAAATATGGTCTGTCAGTCAAACTACTTATTAACCGTCATGAGATTAAAATATTTAAAGATGTGCAAAAATGCAGGTAGGGCTGCTGCCAGGCATGGGATTGATTTTTAAGAAAGTTGCATGGATTTAAAAGCCTTTATTCATCAGAAAGCACCCCCTTTTGCCTGGGATACTGCCCGTCAAATTCCTTGGGGGGCGCCTGATTTTAGCCAGCGTGCATTGCATGCGCATCTGAGTCAGGATCATGATGTCTTCAGCCGCAGAACACCAACTATCAGGAAGCAAATAAACTGGATCCATCAGCAACTGCTGCAAAAGAAACCGTCTAAGATACTGGACTTAGCTTGTGGGCCTGGTCTTTATACCCAACGGTTTGCACAACGGGGCCATCAGTGTTATGGAATTGATATCGCTCCGGCCGCGATTGATTATGCCCGGGAGCAGGCCCGAACCAGCAATTTAGCCTGTGAGTATCACTGCGGAGATATTCTGGAACTGGACTATGACCGGGACTTTGATTTTGTTTTTTTTAATTTTGCCGCCTTTAATTATTTCCCAAAACCGCAAGCCAAGCGCATCATCCAGAAAATAGCTCGGGCATTAAAACCCCAGGGGGTTTTGCTTATCGAATGTCTATGCACTCAGGGCGCTCGGGAGATCGGTAATCAGGAAGCGGTATGGCAGCGCCATGAGACTGGATTATTCTGTGATCAGCCCTATCTTTATTTGGAAGAGTGCTTTTGGAATGAGCAAGCTATGGTTGCTACGGAACGATATACGATCATTACTATTCCTCAAAGGAGAATTAAGCAATACCTGCAGAGTTATCAGGCCTATAGAAGTACAGAGTATGAATCGCTACTCAAAGATAATGGGTTTCAAAGGGTTGATTTCTATCAGGGACTTGCTGCGATAAGTGATGACTTCAGCAGGCAACTGATCATGCTAAGGGCCGATAAATAGTATCCTCCACAGATTTTGATAAGGCAGATTAATTTTTATAAATAATTAAGACGTGGTAAAGGTCATATTTTCGGCAAAGATTGTCTGGAACCGGGGATCACTGGCTAAGGAGATGTGCTTTACTTTTTTTAGAAGTGTGTGGTGGTCAACCGTTTTGAAGAGCGACATTTTTGCTCCTTGCAGGGCGGTATTACCTGCATACTTCATTTGAGCAGAATCAAAGTCGAGTAGACCGATCTGCCGGGCGCTGTCCAGATTAATATAGTTTCCAAAGGCTCCAGCGAGATGTATTTTCTCGATTTTCCGGGGCACAATATCCAATTTATGGAGGAGTATCTGAATGCCAGCGGCGATGGCGCCTTTAGCCAGTTGCATTTCGCGAATATCCGCTTGGGTAAGTTTCACCGGAGGGCACAGCGACAGAGATTTTTGAGAATTATTGATTTTTCCGAAAGAGGTAATTTTACCGGATTGTAACGCCGTGGCGATGGCATCCACCAGACCGCTTCCGCAGATACCGCGTGGTTTTGCTTGACCGATTATACGGCACTGAAAGTGATCTTGGACTAGAGATACACCGGCGACAGCCCCTTTTATCGCCGACATACCCATGGTGATTTTCGCCCCTTCAAAAGCCGGCCCGGCGGCCGTGGAAGCACAAATGATGCTATTCTGATTGCCAAAGAGTATTTCACCATTGGTTCCCAGATCAATCAAGCCCTGATAGGAACCTTGAGTATGCAGTTGAGTAGCTAAAATACCAGCCAAGATATCACTACCTACGAAACCGCCTAAACAGGGTAGAAAGGTAATTTCCGGATTACCGGGTAGTGACCAGTGAAGCTGATTTGTATTAAAATTGACTTGTTGCAGATGTTCCGGCTGAAAGGGATAGCGGGATAACGGAGTGATATCCAAACCACAGAAGAGATGGTGCATGGCTGTATTACCTACGATATTGACTTTCTTCAGTGCTGCAGGCTTAATCTTTTTTTCAGGAGGTATCTGGAGCAGTTCCGCAAGCAGTTTTCCAATAGCACTCCGGATCAGGTCGGTTAGTTTTTTACCTTGTTTGGTATCAAGCGCATAATTGATGCGGCTCATGATATCGGCACCATAGCGGGCTTGCGGATTGCGGGCTGTTTTCACGTTAAGAATCTGTCCATTCTGCATGTCGATCAACTGTGCTACCAAGGTTGTGGTACCCAGGTCAACGGCAATACCAAGTCCCGCTTCCGGGGTTACCTGGAGCTCGGTCTCATCGCTAAGGATAGCCAGTTCCCATTGTTCCACTTCCAGGATAAGGGGGGCCATAACCTGGCACTGACAAGCCAAGCGCCAGCCTTGTTTAATGGCCTTCTTCCCCAGAATGCGTTGCTGAAGTTTGTTAACAGCCAGATTTCCTTTTAATACTTTTACTTTACATTTCTGGCAGGTACCCTGACCGCCACAAGGGAATTCCACCCCTTGCTGAAAGAGAACCTCCTGGAGCGGAGTGCCCTGCTTAACAGAAATTTGTTTGCCGGAGGGTTCTAATGTAAGCGTAATCTCATCTGTCATGGATGCTCTTTCGCCTTAAAAAATACCGCTCTTAATATAGCTAAAAAAGAGAGGCTTACCAACCAATAATTGACCACTTAATTGACAAGTATCGCTCGTATTTACATCGTTATTAAAAGGGAAGATAACCGGAATATTCATTAAACGCTGAAAAAACAGACAAAGTGTATCTCATATTACCTAAATTATAGGGCAAATACTGTGAATAATAACCTTGAAAATATGGGCCATTTCCACTATTTTATTTTGTATGGATGAAAAAACCCGTCACCTGTTTGAGCTCTCTTCAACCACTACCAAAAGCAAAACCCTGGCGGCTTCTCCTTCCGGGATTTCCATTGAATTGGTAGAGCATTTAGGCGAAAACGAATACGGCAAGATCATTAAGATTTCAGAAACACTGGTGGATAAGTTTGGCGATAACGCCCGTTTCAGCCGCAACAGCATCAGAAAATATTTCAATTATCCGAAAACCATCCCCTTTATCGTGCGCTATCGAGGCGAAATCCAGGGCTTTATCGTAGGGGTTCCCCTGGAACATTTTATCAAGGAGGGGTGGGCCCGTTGTGATGAAAACCTTGAGAAAGGTAATACCATATACACTTATGCCTATGTCGTCAAAAAAGATCACCGCCATCTCGGAGTAGCTAAAATGCTCAAACGTGTCTATCAGAACACTTTAAGACGCAAAGGCTATGAATATGTGACCGGGCATGTTTTGGAAGGAGTTTCCCAACGCTTCGTTAAAAAGAGCCAGGTAGTGCGTAAATTTAATAACTGGAATAACACCGGTTATATATTTGAATATTATCGGTGTGTATTGTAAATAATATTTATACTCGTGATCACAGCTGTTTTTTTGCCAACTTATTATTTAATAATAAAAAATATTTACATAAAGGATGATTGATGGGCTATATGAAATTTCGCATATACATATTGCTAATCTGCTTCTTATTGTCTTTACAGGCACAGGAAGAAGAGCACAGCTTTCGGTTTGCCTGGCTCAGTGATACCCATGTAGGAGCCTCTAATGGCGCATATAATTTGTGCAAAGCAGTGAGAGATATCAATTGTCAGGATGATATTCATTTTGTGATTGTTTCGGGTGATGTGACTGAATTGGAGGTGGGGAGTTATCTGGAAACTGCCAAGCAGATTCTGGATAGTCTCGTGGTTCCTTATTACGTAATTCCCGGGAATCATGATACCAAGTGGTCCGCATCGGGATGCACCGAGTTTAAAGAGTTATTCGGAAATGATAGATTCCGTTTTTTCCATAACGGTATCCTGTTTATCGGTCTGCACCAGGGACCAATAATGCGTATGGGACCCGGCTTTATTGCGCCGGAAGATTTGCGCTGGATTAAGAGGGTATTAGCGGACCTTAAAGATCCGCAGCAGCCAATAATTGTTGTGACCCATTATCCGCTTGATACCTCGGTCGGCAACTGGTTTAAGCTGGTTAATCTTTTACGGGAATACAACACCCAGGTCATCTTGCATGGACACGGACATGCCAATCGCAGTGCCTATTATGGTGGAATCCCAGGCGTAATGGGGCGTTCAACCTTAACCCGGGGGGAGCAGCCTGGCGGATATAATCTGGTGAATGTGCAAAAAAACCAAATCATTTTTCAGGAGCGCCTCACTCATCAACAGCCTAAAGCCCCTTGGCATCAGATTCCTTTGGAAAAGCGTGACTATCAGGATGTCAATGATCCGCAACCACCCCAATTTTGTGAAATAAACACTCAGTATCCCGGGGTTAAATGTCGCTGGCAGACCGACACACGCTATGCCATCACCGCAGATCCGGTGGTAGAAGGAGAGCTTCTATTTATCGGCAATAGTAGTGGCCGATTCATGGCGCTCGATGTTACAAGTGGTGCCATCCAGTGGTCTTTCCAGAGTGATGCGGGGATATATGGTACGGCCGCAGTGCAGGATGAGCAAGTGGTTTTTGGTTCCGCTGATTCCACCATCTACTGTTTAAACGCCCGTTCAGGCCAATTGCTTTGGCAGCTAAAAACCGGAGCTGCAGTGGTTGCCAGTCCGGCAATCGTGGAGGGAGGGGTTTATTGCGGAGCGAGTGATGGTACTTTACGAGCCTTGGACCTAAAGAATGGAAAGGAAATATGGAAATTTAATGGCCTACAAGGCTTTGTGGAAACACAGCCCTTAATTTATCGAGATAAGGTTATTTTTGGGGCCTGGGATGGCTATTTGTATGCTCTGAATAAAACTACTGGCCGGCTCTGTTGGCAATGGAATGATGGCCGTCAGGGAATTCTCTATTCACCCGCTGTCTGTCGGCCGGTGGCCATGGATAACCGGGTTTATATTGTAGCGCCTGACCGGTGTATGAGTTGTATTGATGTGCGTACCGGTAAAACCCTGTGGCGCTCTTGTCAGGATAAAGTCCGGGAGAGTATTGGGATATCTTCTGATCAAGGACTGGTCTTTGCCCGCTGTATGTGGGATACGGTTTTTGCCATTAATGCTGAGCAGAAAAGCTTTGCCTATGAATGGAAGCGGTCAATGAATTACGGATTTGATATTGACTCCTCCTTTCCCATCGAGAAAAATGGGGTGCTTTTCTTTGGTACTGGTTATGGCGATGTTTACGCCCTGAAGTCATGCAATGGGGAACTAATATGGAAACACCGGCTCAGCTATGGACTGATTAACACGGTTTGTCCACTGTCGGAGCAGATGGTTATCGTCAGTGCCATGGACGGGAAGGTCAGTTTGCTTGAATATAAAAACTGATAAAGCCGTCCTCTGTTTATTTCCATTTAAAAATAAGGATTTGATCGGGGCATAAGAATTGCAGGATACCTGTAAAGAAACCATATTGAAGCGATCTTGATTTAGCAAAGATAGTAAAGAGGATTGAATTTGAAACAGATCAAAGAAAATTTTACCATCGAGCTGCGCTATCATTGGAAGCCGTATTTATTTCAGAGCTTACTGGCTAGTGCTTCTATTTATCTTATCTTATTGGTTTTAAGCATTCAAGAACATTCAGTAATTATCGCCTCCCTGGGAGCAACCTCTTTTACTGTTTTTGCCATGCCTAAGAATTTTACCGCTAATAGCTGGAATATCGTAGGGGGTCATCTGATTGGTGTGATTATCGGTGCTGTCTGCGCTGCCATTCCTTTACATATCATCCATTATGAGGTCGGGGCTTATGCTCTGGCGGTCGGCATGGCCATGTTTCTGATGGTTATCACGGATACGGAACACCCACCGGCCGCCGGAACAGCTTTGGGAATGGCGATGCAAGTCTTTTCTTGGCGCATTATCATTACCACGCTCTTAAGTGTGATTGTGTTAGCCTTGATTCACCACTTTTTTAAGCGGTATCTTCGGGATCTGGTATAGGCCAAAAAGCCATGCGAATTGCTTATTTTACAGAGAGTTTACCGCCGAATACAGATGGTGTCAGTCATACATTAGTTAAATTAGACCATTTTCTAAATAAAAAAGAACATGAACATTGTTTTATTTCTCCTTTTAAACCATCTTCGCCTGAGCCTTTAAGCGATTTGGTCAAACAGACCCGTTTTTTGCATTTTCCGCTTTATCCGAAATACCGGATCAGTTTACCGATGATCAGTGGCATCTATACCTATCTGGATGATTTTGAGCCAGATCTGGTCCATGTAATGAGCTTGACGCCCCTTTGTATATTTGGAATCTTCTACGCAAAAAGAAAAAAAATCCCGGTTGTGGGTAGCTATCATACCCACTTTGTGGCTTATTTTAAATATTATAACATCGGTTTCCTGGAGGGCTTGGGCTGGCACTATTTGCGTTGGTTCTATAGTCGCTGTAGCCAGGTCTATGTTCCCTCGCGTAGTATTATGTATGAACTCCGACAACATGGTGTCCGGAAGGTTGTACATCTGCCGCATGGCATTGATGTCCAGTGCTTTGCCCCGAAGTATAGGAGTAAGCAATTAAGAGCAAAACTATCGCCAGCCGGACAACCGCTCTTACTATATGTGGGGCGTCTGGTAAAGGAGAAGGATTTGGATGATCTTGTAGCCGCCTATCAAATCTTATATAAACAGGGTTTCCGGTTTAAATTAGCATTTGCAGGTGAAGGGCCGATGCGGGATGGTCTGGCCCAGCAACTGCCTGACTCACATTTTACCGGGATGATCACCGGGAAGCGACTATCTCAATGGTATGCTTCGGCAGACCTCTTTGTTTTTCCGTCGACTACGGAAACTTTCGGACTGGTTGTACAGGAAGCCTTTGCCTCCGGCTTGCCCGTGGTGAGTGTGCGCCGGGGCGGAGTGAAGAGTCTGATCCGGCCGGGACAGAATGGTCTTTTAGCCGCGCCCAATGATCCAGCTGATTTAGCGGCAAAAGTGCAATACCTGCTGGAACGACCACAACTAAGAAGCCAAATGGGGAAACGGGCCAGACAGCTAGTCCTGACCTATTCCTGGAAAAATGTATATAGCCGTTTATTGCAAAATTACCACACTCTATTGTCCGCTTGACAGAGAACCATAGGATCCGCTCGTTAATCGACTTAAGGAGCAAAATATTTTAGATAAGATAACCAGTTTCAACACGCGTAAGATTATCAGGCACCTCTTGATTCTACTTCCCATCAGTGTTTTTATTAGTATTACGATAACCCTGATATTTACCGACCGATCGGAGCTACTGCGCTTGCAATCTTTTTCCTGGGGATTCTTTTTATTGGCCGCGGGCCTGCGCTTTGTGCCCTGGGTAACCAAAACCATCCGCTTGATGAACTGGATGGCCCTCCGGCAGCATGCCTTTACCTTTTGGGAGGGCTTTCGTATTTCAATTATGTCGGAACTGGGCGCTATTATTAGCCCAACGATTATCGGGGGGGAACCCATCAAGGCGGGCATGCTTTATCAACGGGGTATTTCGGCTGGTGAAGCGGTTTCGTTAACCAGTATTCCGATGGTGGAAGATTTAACCTTCTATTTCATCGGTATCCCGATTGCACTGGTGTTCTCTCAAAAGATAAATCTGTCTAAAATCAACGACCTGGTGATACGGGTGATAGAAAAGTCAGGCCATTTTTTGCCCATTGCCGGCGGTGTTCTGCTTTTACTGATTCTTGTGATCCTGTTTCTCAGAAGAGCAGGCTATCTGGCCAATATCAAATATAAACTGGTACGCTTTTGGCGGGATTTTTCACTGCTTTATAACACCATGATCAAAAAGGGTAAATTGCGATTTGCCACAAATGTGATGCTTTCGGCTATTCACTGGACCTCCCGCTATTCGGTCGTAGCAGCTCTGGTTCTCAGTCTGGGATACAAAGTGGATTTTGTTAGTTTTTTTCTGCTGCAATGGGCCGTGTTTACCCTGATGTCCCTGATCCCGACACCTGGGGCTACCGGGGGCGCAGAGGCGGCTTTTTTAATTTTATTCGGAGCACTCTTACCGGAAAAGGCTATCGGGACCGTGTTGCTGGGATGGCGCTTTCTGGATTTTTACTTTTTAGGCATTCTGGGAATTATCATTTTAGGGATGCAGCGCATTATTAAAAATATGAACCAGTGATTTTCATCAAGCCGTAGCAGTTTATAGCGTGATTATTATAAATTATGGAAAAAAGCAGAGGTGTCGTAAGACATTCGATAAAAAAAGTCCCGATGTAGTATCGGGACTTTTTCGCTTAACCAGAAGCTCAGGTTATTTTACATTGACATTCACTTCTTTGGATACGGCTTCCTCTTTTTTGGGAATGGTGATTTCCAACATACCATCTTTGAACTGAGCGTCAATATTTTCCTGATCCACCATTTCAGGCAGTCGAAAACACCGTTGGAAGGAACCATAGGCACGCTCGGTACGATGATATTCTTTACCTTTTTCCTCTTTCTTATGTTTCTTTTCGCCGTTAATGGTTAATACATTATCTTTCACAGTTATTTTAACGTCATCTTTTTTAACGCCTGGTAATTCAGCGGTGACATGATAGGATTTGTCACCTTCCTCGATATCAACAGCCGGTGTAAAACGATAGAGTGAAGTTTCCTCTTCCTCACCAGTAAAAAAGGAATCAAAAAAACGGTCTAATTCAGAACGGAAATCTGTTAAAGAACTTCTGGGTATCCATCTTGTTATAGCCATAATTGACCTCCATAACGTTTAATTTTCTATTTTCAATAACCACCTATTATGGTTACAATTGATATGCCACTGAATAAGAGTGCTATTGTGACAGACATGATATCAAGATAACTGACTGGACGGGTTGAAAATAGTCTAAGATGTTGTTTTGTCATGTGATTATGGCATATATTGACATTTTGTCTTTAAGTATACAAGGGCTGTATGGTTAAATATAGCTTTATTCTGCAATAGATCTGTTTGTTTTGGTTTTAATTTCTTGATAAAATATTTAATTATTTTTAACATAATGAAAATAATGAGTATGAGATGAAATCAGTATAGACGCTATTTACAACCTACTGGTAAATTCAATCACGAAAAATTGGAGATCCGGAGTTTTAAATATATATTATATTGGGATTCAATAGGGAAATTAGTATTCAACTAATTCTGATTATTATTAACGGCGTATTTAGAATTAGAAGCATTTTGGACAGATTAGATAAAGGATTATTGTTTTATTACGCAGTGTGTTAAAGCGTGGATCGTTATTCAGTGAAGGAAGAGTCTAAATGAGAAAACCAACTATACATCTCGTGTGTAATGCCCATATTGATCCGGTCTGGCAATGGGAATGGGAGGAAGGTGTGAGTGCCACTTTGGTCACCTTCCGCACGGCTGCGGATCTTTGTGAAGAAGCTGAAGACTTTACCTTCAACCACAATGAAGCGCTTCTTTACAAGTGGGTTGAAGAGCACGATCCCAAACTATTTGAACGGATTCAGCGACTGGTAAAAGCAGGCAAGTGGCATATTATGGGAGGATGGTATCTTCAACCGGATTGTAATATGCCTTCGGGTGAAGGATTGGTCCGTCAGATTCTGGCGGGAAGAGAATACTTTCAGAAGAAGTTTGATGTCCGTCCGACCACGGCTATTAATTTTGATCCCTTTGGGCATAGTCGCGGGCTTGTCCAGATCCTGGCTAAAAGCGGGTATGATTCCTATATCCACTGCCGACCCAGAAAAGCAGAATCCGCTCTGAAAGCAGATGACTATATTTGGATCGGCTATGATGGATCGGAGATCATCTGTACGCGCCCCCAGTCGTGGTATAATTCACCGCTTGGTAAAGCAGGCGAAAAGCTCAACGCCCGACTTAAGGAAATTCCCTGTTTAGGAGTATCCTTAATGTTGTGGGGTGTGGGGAATCATGGTGGCGGTCCCAGCCGGAAGGATATTCAAGACATTAAAGAAATCATCACCCGTGAAAAAAATTGGACGATTCACCACTCTACCCCGGAAGCCTATTTCAGGGATCTTAAACAACACCGAGACAAATTGACCCGTTGGTCTAAAGATCTAAACCCTTGGGCGGTGGGGTGTTACAGTTCCATGATTCGGATCAAGCAGGGCTATCGCGCCATGGAAAACGCGCTATTCGTGGCTGAAAAGATGGCCGCAACAGCGGCAGCTCAGAATCTGATGCCCTATCCCGGCACTCAATTGAAGGCTGCTGAGGAAGATATGCTTTGGACTGCCTTTCACGATGTATTACCCGGCAGCTCAACCGCCCCTGTAGAAAAACACGCCCTCTATAAGATAGGACATGGGATGGCGCTATTATCACAAATTAAAGCAAAGGCCTTTTTCTGCCTCACAAAAGGCCAATCCCCGGCCAAAACAGACACCTTTCCGGTCTTTGTGTATAATCCTCATTCCTGGGAGATACAGACAACCATCACAGCTGAATTTAACCTACCGGATGTTATCCAATGTCCAGACACATTTTGGGTGCCGGATCTGTTGTATGAGGGGGGGCGGCTGCCTATCCAGGCAGAGCGCCCTAATAGCAATATGCCCATGGATTGGCGGAAGCGGATTTGTTTTAAAGCAACTTTAGCGCCCGGGGTAATGAATCGCTTTGATATCATACTGACGCGTAAATCTAAACGGCCGCTCATCAAGAACAGGGAGCAGAATGGCATAATCCGTTTGCGGGGTAAGGGGGTTGACTGGGCGATCAACACTCACTCCGGTCTGATCGAGCATTTGCGCTTTTCCGGCAAGGATGTTGTTCGTAAAAACGCCTTCAAAGCACTGGTTATAAATGATTCCGCTGATCCTTGGGGCATGACAACGGATAAATTTGATAGTGTCATTGGTCAATTCCGCCTGCTGTCGGCAGCTAAGAGTGCGGAAGTATCAGGGGTGCCTACCAAAAATCTTAAGCCCGTCCGTATTGTTGAACAGGGATCAGTGCGGACGGTTGTTGAAGCATTGTATGGATACAATGATTCCTATCTGATACTGACCTGGAAACTGCCAAAAGAAGGCACTGAGATTGAACTGGAAGCCCGTGTCTTCTGGAATGAAAAGGATAAGCTACTGAAACTATCCGTACCGACAGTATTGCAGAAGCCTGTTTATATGGGCGACGTGGCCTATGGACGCGAGATACTACCGGCTACAGGTCGTGAACTGGTTGCCCAAAAGTGGACGGCAGTTGTTTCCGAACGCAATGATTTGGCGATGACCTTTGTGAATGATGGCACTTATGCCTCATCTTTTACTAATGGTGAAATGCGGCTTACACTGCTGCGTTCCCCGGCCTATGCCGCCCATCCAGTCAGTGATTGGCCTATTGTGCCGGATAATATGTTTCGCCCTCGTATTGATCAGGGTGAGAGAATATTTACCTTCTGGTTGAATGCCGGATCGGTGGATGAACGCATGGATGCCATTGCGCGGGAAGCCCAGATCCACAATGAGAAACCGATGATCCAATGGTTCAGCCCCTCTAGGCGGGGAGACCGTTCCAAACCCTTTGCGGTTTTATCCAACAAGAAGGTTGTAATCAGCACTCTCAAGCAGGCAGAAGATAGACAAGCCTGGATCATTCGCCTGTTTGAACCTACAGGGAAGCGCCAGAAAACAGAATTGCATATCCCGGTGAGTCATCGATCTATTCACAAGACTGTGACATTACAGCCCTTTGAGATCAAGACGCTCAGAGTTGACACTAATTTAGGTACTGTGATCGAAACAGATCTGATGGAGCAAGTTGAATAATAATCCTGTTACAAAGATCTCCTGCTTGAAACCCGTCATGGTCCTTCACAAAAGAAGCTTTTTCAGATGGGCTTTTAGGTCTTCTGGCCACATCAAAGTTTTTTAAATGCGAAAAGAGAAATAAAGTCATAAGTAAAATAAATCTCACAAAAGAGAACGGTGGGAATTGGGTTTCTCTGAGACTTATCTACGAACCGCTCGTGCTAAATCTTTCATTCGGAGGTTTGTCATTCCCACTGCGTGGATAAAGCATTATTGCCGTCTTTTTCTTTCAATGCTCTGTCTACTTTGGCATATGCACGCCACCTATTTTCACCCCGGGGAAGGAATGTCCAAGTCAGGGTTCAAGAATTAGTGCCAGCCTATGTTTAAGACTGGGATGGAACCGATAATGTCCTTGATATTGGTTGTGGAAATGGTTTTTTAGCGGTCCGGATAGCCTAGCGTTATCCCTCAGGTAGCAGTTATCGGTATAGACGATCGGAGGTGCTCATGAGGATATACGAAAAATGTTTGTAATCGGGATGCGGAAATTGAAGGGGTGGCAGAACGGTTTACTTTTGAAGGAGCAAGTGCGGCTTCATTGCCTTTTAATGTTGTTGTTAGTAACTTGGTTTTTCATGAAGTGAGGAGTGTCAAGGATAAGAAAAAGCTGATCAAAGAAGCTTTATGAGTGGTCAAGGAAGGAGGGCTTTGTCTTTCAGGATCTGGTTCTCTGGGAACTAGTATATGGTGAGGTCAATGATTTGCTGGAAACGTTCAATAGCTGGAGAGTCGAGGCAGTAGAAATCCTTGATACAAGCGAATCCGACTCCATCCCTAAAATTTTGAAGCTGTCGTTTTTGTCGGGTGGAGGGGGTATTTTACATGGAAATAAATGATTGATTTTTTTCTGATAGTTATATTCGTTGCTTACTCAATTATAGCCGGCTGGCGCGCCCGCCGCAAAGCATCCCGGAACCTGCGTGATTTTTTTCTGGCCGGCGGAGAGGTGAGTGGCTGGAAAGCTGGAGTCAGTATGGCAGCCACCCAGTATGCCGCTGATACGCCGCTGTTGGCAACCGGTCTATTGGCAACCGGTGGAATTTACCTGTTATGGCGTTACTGGATCTATGGCTTTGCATTTTTACTGATTGCTCTGGTATTTGCCGAAGGCTGGCGGCATGCCAGGGTACTTACCGATGCAGAATTGACGGAATTACGCTACAGTGGGCGCGGCGCACTGATACTACGCATCTTAAAAGCGCTTTATTATGGAACAATCGTGAATTGTTTCTTTCTAGCCATGGTTCTGATTGCCGCAGTGCGCATTGCCGAGGTTTTTCTGCCCTGGCATTTATGGCTGCCAAACTTCTTCTATAACGGTATACTGAGTATAATTTCTTCTTTGGATTTGCCCCTGGGACATAGTGTGACGGGGTTACCACTGGAGTTCGCTGCTGCCAATGGCTTCATCAGTATCTTTTTGATTGTTAGTTTTGTACTGCTTTATTCCGCTGTGGGCGGACTGCGCGCTGTAGTTACTACCGATGTGATGCAGTTTATTTTTATAATGGTTGGAACGGTTGTGTATGCCGTTATGATCATCCTAGAAGTAGGCGGGATGGATGCTCTGGCACCCCGGCTTGTCGCGCTCTATGGTCAGGCGCGTAGTGCAGAGCTATTGGCATTGATGCCGACGGAGCAAAAAGTCCTTTTTCCTTTCCTGATGCTAATTGGTCTGCAGGGACTTTTCTGGATCAGCAGTGACGGCAGCGGCTACCTGGCCCAGCGCTCAATGGCCTGCCGTAGCGATCACGATGCCCGTATTGCCGGTATTATCCTGGGCTGGGCTCAGATCCTGGTCCGAAGTCTGCTATGGCTGATCATTGGCGTTGGACTGCTGGTTTTATATCCTTTTAATCCAGGGGAGGCGGCTACCGAGGGCTTTGCCGCGGCCCGCGAACTCACTTTTGTTACCGGAATAAAGGATCTTTTGCCGGTTGGCTTACGGGGGATCATGGTCACCGGCATGTTGGCGGCTCTGGCGTCCACAGTGGATACCCATCTGAATTGGGGCGCCTCCTACTGGAGTAATGATCTTTACGACCGGCTGGTCTGTCGCGCCTGGCTGAAACGCCGGCCTCGGGGACGGGAGCTGGTCCTGGTGGCCCGCATTTCCAATGGGGTCATTCTAATTTTGGCCCTTTTAATAATGGTCAACCTGGGTTCGATCCAGGCCACCTGGTTTGTCTCGTTGGTATTCGGGGCCGGTATCGGTGGCGTACTTATGTTGCGCTGGCTGTGGTCCCGGATCAATGTCTACTCCGAGATTGCCGCCATGGGAGCCTCCCTACTGGTGGCACCCTTAACCCTGATGACGGTGGAAACCGAATGGATGCGATTGGGTATCGTGGTACTGGTATCGCTGCTAACCGCCGTGGGCATCACCTTTGTGACGCCTCCCACGGACCACCGGATTTTACAACACTTTTACCAAAAAGTACGTCCCCTGGGATGGTGGCAAAATATCGGGCTGGATACTAAGAGGGCGACGCAGGAATTTGGCCGGCGTCTCAAGTTTATTATTTTAATGACCTGCTCACTTTTTCTGATACTGATCGGCCTCATCCGGATATTAATTCCCTTATCGTGGATTTCCGCCTTCTGGGGATGGGGATTACTGTCTGCGGGCGGGGTTTTGGTGCCCTTTTGGCGGCGGGCACTACAGGCTGAAAGCTATTATGATTCGGCCCAATACAAGCCAGGCGCCTAAAGATTTGGATTTGAAAAAATATATGAATATGTAAATTAAGTGGCCTGAAGAAGGGGTTTGATTTTATTTATAC
>CAZXFH010000051.1:0-12850 GCA_964640055.1 uncultured bacterium
GGATTATTTCTTTATGTTCTTTTTGTCGTTACAAAAAGAACCCAAAAAAACAGGCTGGATAAAAACAGGCTAAAATGCTTCCTGCTTCGCTAAAGCAATTAAAACTCGGACCGATCAGTCGCTCGGTCCTCATACATTAATTGCTTTTTTACGCTCATCCGGTCGCATTTTTTAACGCCTGTTTTCATCAGGCCTTTAAAAATACCCGTCCAACTCAGATATCCTGCATATTGGCTATCATAGGGAAAGGTGAATAACCACCGCTGACCGGATGAAATAGTTACCATATTGTATTCACTATAGCTCTGGTCACACTGGGCTGCGGTGTGACCCGCAGTGGCAGGACAGGCTTCCAGCCTGTCCACTGATCTCAAAGCCAGATACCCCCATACTCTTGTCACGTCGCTCTGCGGCGTGACACCTGAAGTCCCCCTTATCAAAGGGAGATTCAGGGGGGGATAAACCGGTTTGTTTTGTAGTTTGAGACTGAACCATAGCGCGAATTGCCGATCCGCTGCTTATTCTACTGTCTGATTTTATAGAAAAGGTAGGCTCCGCTCAGGAAGAAAATGATATTGCCCAGCCAGGCTCCCAGAAAGGGCGTGAGAATACCTTTATATCCCAGTACCTGACCGAATTTTATAAACCCGTAATACATGAAAATGATCAGCAGGCTGATACCCGCGCCAAAGCTCATATTCTTGCGGGTTTTCATGGCGGTCAGGGAGAGGCCAAACATAATTACGATAAAGTTAGTAAAGGCAAAGGCGATTTTAAAATGGCGGTTGACTTCCCAGCGCCGCGGGTCATTGCCGCTGTTGCGTAGCCGATGGATAAACTGCACCAGCTCGGCATAGCGCATTTCTTCAGGTTTCATATTGGCTTGGGTCAAGTCCATGGGCTGTAAGTTGAAATGGAAGAGTGAATCACTGAAAAAGGTGGTGGTGAGCTCATTTCCCTGGTCATCGAACTGACGAATTTTGAAATCATACAAGCGCCAGCCTGTACGGGCGGGTTCCCAGACCATTTTCTTGGCGTCGATCCGCTTAGCCAGCTGATTATTTTGGGTATATTGAACAGTAATCGTGTGGGCGGTATTATTTTTGGTTAAAAATTTTCCTATCACAATATTACGGTTGACCGAATCCTGATAAGTGATATTGGTAAATACCTTTTTACTGTATTTGCGGTAGCGGTCCATTTTATTTTGTTCAATGTCGATACGCACCCGGGTGGCGGGGATCACGACCTGATCCTCAAAAAAGAAGGAGGCCATACTGGTCAGCAGGCCCAGGATCAAGACCGGAGTGGAGAGCCGGTAGAGGCTGATGCCGGAAGCCTTGATAGCGGTTAATTCATTATGTTTGGCCAGGATACCAATGGTGAAGACCGAGGCCAGTAAAATGGACATAGGCACTGCCAGGTTGATATAGTAAGGCAGCTGATAGAGATAATAGGTCCCGATTGTTGACAGAGACATGGCGGCTTCCAGAAACTTATCGATTTTTTCGATTACGTCGATAATATGAAAGATAACCATGAAAACCACCATAGCCGCCAGAAAAATCAATAGGAATCGTTTTAATATGTAGCGATCAAGAATTGGCATAGGTCACCCGGTATGAAATCTAATCACCGATAGCTTTTTTATCCAATCTTTTATCTACCATATTAAGGAAAATATTATTTATATTACCGCCGATGCGCTTATTACGCTATCTATTGCTGGTCTTAATCTTGTTTAACTGTGCCATGGCACAGGACCCTGATCCGACGGTCAAAGACCCCCGGGTCAGCTTCGAACCGGAGGGGCTGATCCTAGGGCAGGTGCCTTTTAGCGCCACCCTGACAGTCGCTCCGGACTATATCGGGCAGGAGCTGCTGATCACTGGATTGAAAGGCGAACCGCGGCGTATCACCCTCTTAAAACCGACCCTCACCGTCTCCGGATTGATCATGGACAGAGTGGGACGTCGGACGATCACCCTGACCCTGGAAACCGCCCGTTTTGACTATACCGTACGGGTTATTCCCGGGTTGCTCTCGCTAATCGCGCCCATCGCTGCGATTGCCCTGGCATTAATCAGCCGTCAGATGATTTTATCGCTTTTTGTCGGGGTCTGGGCCGGCGTGACGATTATTTATGCTTATAATCCTATCAGTGGCTTTTTTCACAGTCTGGATGAGTATATTGTAACCTCACTGGCCAATCCCGGCCACGCGGCTATTGTGATCTTCAGTTTGCTCTTCGGAGGTATGATCGGTATTATGTCCAAAAACGGCAGTATGCTGGGGATCGTAACCGCCGCTTCCAAGTATGCTCGTTCCCGGCGCCGGGGCCAAATTGCCACCTCCCTGATGGGGGTCATGATCTTTTTCGATGACTATTCCAATTCCCTGCTGGTAGGCAATACCATGCGTCCTTTTACGGACAAACTACATATCTCCCGGGAAAAACTATCCTATATTGTTGATTCCACGGCAGCACCGGTAGCCAACCTGGCGTTTATCAGTACCTGGTCGGTCTTCCAGATGAGCTTGCTGGATGTGCCCTATGCCAATGCCGGCATTACTCAAAGTCCCTATATCACCTTCCTGAAATCCATTCCCTACGGGTTTTACAGTATTTTTGCGCTCTGGTTGCTTTACTGTCTGGGAGTTATGAAGCGGGATTTCGGTCCCATGTATCAGGCCGAAGCCCGGGCCATTCAGGAAAAAAAGGTTCTGCGGGACGGTGCATCGCCGCTAATGGACGATTCCCTGTTGAAAAAGGGGGAATTCGGCCAGCGGGCCTCCCACTGGCTGAATGCCATAATACCCATTATAGTGGTTGTCCTGACTACTATCGGGGGACTCTATGTTACCGGAGTGGAAGCCCTGGAAGCAGGCAGCCGGAGTCTGCGCAATATTATCGGAAATGCCGATTCCTATGCCTCGCTTATGTGGGGCGCGGCCCTGGGCGGATTGATCGCCATTGTACTTTCTATGGTGCAACGATTACTCTCCCTGGAGGAGGCCTTCGATGCCTGGCTCTCAGGGATTCGCTCTATGATGCTGGCCGCCCTGGTATTGGTCCTGGCCTGGACCCTGGGACAGGTTTGTGAAGATTTGAAAACCGCAGAGTTCATTATTACCCATGCCCGGGACTTTATCAGCCCGGTGCTCTTGCCGATCATCACCTTTATTTTGGCAGCCCTGATCAGTTTTTCCACCGGAACTTCCTGGGGTACCATGTCTATCCTGGTGCCGCTGATCGCCCCCCTGGCCATTAGATTGACCAATGGAGATATTAATTCTCAGATCTTTTTGAGTAGTTTTGCCGCTGTGCTATCCGGTGCGACCTTTGGCGATCACTGTTCGCCCATTTCAGATACAACGATTCTCTCTTCCATGGCTTCAGGGGCGGATCATATCGATCATGTCAAAACCCAGATCCCCTATGCCCTGACAGCCGCTGGTTTTGCCATGTTTCTGGGCTATATCCCGGCCGGACTGGGTATCCATTCTCCTCTCCTGATGCTTGGCACGCTGGGCCTGATTGTTCTGTTTGTCTATTTTGTGGGCAATAAATGGCAGGAAATCTACGCTGACTCTGACTGAACACTCCCGCAGCAATACTTTTCCACTTTTCGTAATTTACGTTCGGCATAAAGGATAGCCGCCTTGGCATAACCATATTTTTGTACGGCAATGGCAAAATCCTGACGTAACCGCTCCATTAGCGACGGGATGTCATTATAGTCCTCTGGATTGATCCGGGCCAGAATTTTTTTAAAATTGTTGATCGCATTCAGTTCGTTCTTAAAAACCACCTGATTTTCATAAAAAACATAATTGGTGATTTCACCTTTATCATGTCGCCGGCGGGTTCGTTCAATCAAAAAATTAATATCTGCGATCAGATCGTCTAATTCGATATTCAAGATGGCAATGAAATTTTTCACTTTTTGTCGCACTCTAACCTCCCTGGGTTACCGGACCGGGATCTCTGATTATAATATCCGCTTTAATTTTTAAAATGGCAATAGCTATTCGGGAGCTGATTATACTGTAAAAATATTCACCCTGCAGTCATAAAAAGGGGTAAAATTAATTCTGAATATTGGGGATTAATGCTTATATTTGCTGACACGAAATGGAGGGTGTTTACGATTTCAACCGCAGATAAACAACCTGGCACAGGCGCTTTATTATGCTTGTTTTTTAGCCGGTTAATGATTTAAATTAATTGTGCTTACGGGTACTTTTAAAGTTGTTATTTACTGATATTAAAGAACTTAGAGTAATTTAGAATGGCAAAGATAATTTCTTTGGCAAATCAAAAAGGGGGGGTCGGCAAGACCACTACTGCTGTGAATATCGGGGCCGGTTTGGGTGCCTCCGAGGTTTCCACGCTCCTGATTGACGTCGATCCCCAATCCAATGCCACGCAGGGATGCGGGGTTGATTATAAAAATGTGGATAAGGGTATCTACGAGATCCTGATTCAGGAGCAGGATATCAATAGCGCGGTTTTACCCACGGAGATTCCCTTTCTGGATGTGATCCCTTCCAATCCCCGGCTCGTTGGGGCTGAAATTGAGATGGTATCCATGATCGGGCGGGAAACCGTACTGAAGAAAGCGGTTAAACAGCTGCAGAAAGAGTATCAATACATTATTATTGATTGTCCGCCTTCTCTGGGATTGCTGACCATCAACGGACTATCAGCCTCCAATTCAGTGATCATTCCGATCCAATGTGAGTATTATGCTATGGAAGGACTGGGACAGTTGTTGAACACCATTCGTCTGGTGCAACGCAGCCTGAATACGCGCCTTCAAATTGAAGGGGTGTTGATCACCATGTATGATTCGCGTTTACGGTTATCACAGGAAGTGACCGAACAGGTGAAAAACCATTTCAAGGACAAACTCTATGATACCAGGATCAGACGCAATGTGCGCCTGAGTGAATCCCCCAGCTTTGGAAAACCCATTATTTTGTATGATGCTTCCTGCGCCGGTGCACAGGACTATATGAATTTAGTAGGAGAGATATTAGAGCATGACGGCCAAGAGATTGGGTAAAGGCATCAGCGCGATCATTCCTGAATTTCCCGAGGGAATAGAGAGTGTACGCCAGATTGTAGAGATCGATATCAATAAGATTAAAACCAACCGCAACCAGCCACGTAAGCAATTCGATGGCCAGGCCATGCAGGAATTGGAGAATTCCGTACGGCGTCACGGGATTTTGCAACCCATTACCGTCCGTCAGACAGAGGAGGGGTTTGAGCTGATCGCCGGTGAGCGGCGTCTGCGGGCGGCACGGGCGGTGGAATTGGAGGATATTCCCGCCTATGTGCTGCCGGTGGAAAGTGATGCGGAACAAATGGAGTATGCGCTGATTGAGAATATTCAGCGGGAAGATCTGAATCCCATTGAAGAAGCACAAGCCTATCTGACCCTGGCGCAAACCTTTGATCTCTCTCATGAGGAAATTTCAGAGCGGGTCGGTAAAAAGCGCTCTACCATCACGAATACCATGCGGTTGCTGAATTTACCGGCGCCGATCATCAAGGACCTGCAGGAAGGGGGCCTCAGTGCCGGACATGCCCGGCCGCTCTTGAACCTGGAAAATGAGCAGCAACAACTCAATCTCTGGCGACGTATCAAGGCTGAGGGGTTAAGTGTCCGCGCGGTGGAATCCCTGGCGAAAAAGGTCAAACCCCATCGGTCAGTGAGACCTGCCAAGCCCCAAAGCAGGGCCAAGCCTCCCGCTGTTAAAGGCCTGGAAGACCGCCTAATGCACATTATTGGCAGCCGGGTACGGTTAAAAGGTAGTCAGCAGCAGGGGCGCATTGAGATTGAATATTATTCGGCTGATGATCTGGCCCGGCTGGTAGAAATATTCGAAACGCTTGAGGAGACTAACCCGTGAGGAAACGGTATTATTCCCTGCACCTGATCTCCGACGGAAAAGGTAAACCCAAACGACTCAGCTTCAGCGCCACCAGCTTGCGGATTTTAGTGGCGGCTGTGGCCCTCTTCCCGGTAGCCGTGCTCGTTTTTGTTATTTGGGCGCTCCCCAAAGTCAGCCAACACGATAAAGTCCTGGCTGAGAATCAGGAATTGATCCAGGATCGCTTAAAAGTCACGAAAATACTGGGTGATTATAACCGCATTCTGCAGATGGATCAATATATTCGTTCCGTTTTAGGGGCGGAGTTAACTTTACCACCTATGGATTCTGTATCTCTGGATTCTTTTTCAGTACCCCTGGGTGTCAATATTCATCCGGAAAAACAAGCCCTGAATGTCAGTTATTTAGATAATATTCCCATATTTCCGCCGGTCAACGGTTATATTACTCAGGGCTTTATTAATGATCATATTTTCACTGACAAGAACCATTATGGCCTGGATGTCGCCGCTGTGGAAGGTGCTCCCATCAAGGCGGCTGCCGCCGGGGTGGTTATCTTTGCCAACTGGGTCTCTCACTACGGATATACAGTGATTCTTTCCCATTCCAACGGCTATTTTACTGTTTACGGACATAATCAGCGTAATTTAGTTGAGGAACATCAATTGGTAGAGCGAGGTCAGGTGATCGGACTGGTGGGAGATACCGGGATCAGTGACGGACCGCACCTTCATTTCGAGATCTGGAAAAACGGAACACCCATTGATCCGGAAAGTATGATCTATTCTTATCGCCATTCAGATATCTCTACCCAGTAATCCTGCCGTCCGGGATGGGGCAATCTGCAGCCGGATGGAAATAAATGGACCTGGGGCGATTCATCTGTTAGAACCGAGATATATAAATACCTGCCTGAGGGACGGAGGATGGAAAAATAGAGGAGTAAGCGCATGAAAAAAAAGAAACCGGTTTCATCTATAAATACAATTATTGGTGAGGATACGCATATCACCGGTAATATCCAGCTGCACGGAAATATTATGGTATATGGTAAAATCGAAGGGGATATAAGTACCAAGGGTACTATTAATATTGCTCAGGGGTCCCATATTAACGGGCAGCTGACCGGCGGTATGATCCAGATCGGCGGTCAGGTCGAAGGCAATGTCTTTGCCCGTGAAAAGGTCATCCTGGAAGACCAATCCTATTTGATCGGCGATGTCAAGGCCTCACAGATCGTTATCGAAGATGGGGCCAAATTTGAAGGTAAATGCGATATGCATACCGCTACGGAAAAATCCCCGGAGCATACTGCTGACAAATCCGCAGAGAAAGCACAATAAATCCGGTCGTAATGCAAGAATAAACAGAGAACTGACGTTTTACGGGTCATAGTAAGGGAAGATTTATGCTGAAAAAAACCAAAACCTGTGGCGAATTAAGAAGCCGGCAGGCGGGCCAGACTGTGGTGCTGAACGGTTGGCTGAACCGGCGCCGGGATCATGGCGGGCTGATCTTTATCGATCTGCGCGATCGCTATGGCATGACCCAGATTGTTTTTGATCCGCATGCGGATCAGCAGGTTTTTCAGCAGGCGAAAAAATTGGGATTGGAGGATGTTTTGGCCGTCAAAGGCTTGGTTCGCAACAGACCGGAGGAGGCCCATAATCCTGAGATGGCGACCGGAACCGTGGAAGTCCTGGCCCGTGAGCTGGAGATTTTGAATGAGGCGCGCCCCTTGCCCTTTATGGTCACGGATCGCAGCAGCGCCCTGGAAGAATTAAGGCTGAAATATCGTTATCTGGAACTCAGGACCGCAGCATTGCAACGTACCCTGGGCCTGCGGCATCTGGCCGCTCAGCAAGTGCGGGAATATTATAAAAACGCAGACTTTTATGAAATAGAGACACCCTTTCTGATGAAGAGCACACCCGAGGGCGCCCGCGATTATATTGTCCCCAGCCGGATCCATAAAGGCAAGTTTTATGCCCTGCCGCAATCACCCCAAACCTATAAGCAATTGCTCATGATCGCCGGCTTTGATAAGTATTTTCAACTGGTCAAATGTTTCCGGGATGAAGACCTGAGAGCCGACCGTCAGCCGGAATTCACCCAGATCGATGTGGAAATGTCCTTTGTGGAAGAAGAAGATATCATGCGGTCCACCGAAAAGATGCTCGGACATGTTTTTAACACAACCGCGGGCGTCAATTTGGCACAACCCTTTGCCCGGCTCTCCTACCATGAAGCCCTGCAGCGCTATGGTACTGATAAACCGGACCTGCGCTACGGGTATGAAATTCATAGTGTAAACGACCTGGTAGAAAAAACAGAGTTCAAGGTGTTTACCGGGATGGTAGCAAAGCAGGGCACGGTAGCCGGATTATGTGTGCCACAGGGTGATAAATTTTCCCGTAAAGTGATTGATGATCTAACGGCAAAAGTGCGCAACTGGGGGGGTAAGGGCCTGGCCTACACCAAGGTAACCACAGCAGGTTTGGAAAAAGGGATAGCCAAATTTCTTGAGCCCATCGCCGACGAACTGATTGCTGAATTTGAGGCCACTCCGGAAGACATCCTGTTTTTTATTGCCGATGAAACCCCGCGAACCTATCCCTTATTGGGACATCTGCGCATTGAATTGGCCAAGCTGTTGGATCTGATTCCAACAGGGGAGTATTTTAAACCGGTCTGGATTACCCGTTTTCCGCTTCTGGAATGGGATGCCGATGAACAGCGCTATCTGGCGACCCATCACCCCTTTACCGCTGTTGATCCTGAGGATGAAAAACGCCTACCCACGGAGCCGGAAAAGGTCTGTGCCCGGGCTTATGATATTGTCATTAACGGCTATGAGGTCGGGGGCGGAAGCATTCGTAACCACACCCTTGACCAGCAACTGCGTATGTTTAAGGCTTTGAATATCAGTGAGCAGGAAGCCCGCAACAAATTCGGTTTTCTGCTGGAAGCCCTGACTTATGGCGCTCCGCCCCACGGCGGTATTGCCCTGGGATTCGATCGGCTGGTGATGATCCTGGCCGGTGTTGAAAATATTCGCGATGTGATCGCTTTTCCCAAAACCACCAGCGCAGCCTCCCTCATGGACGGTTCACCCTCCCCGGTCAGCGCCGTACAGCTCAAAGAACTGGGCCTGACCCTGCGTAAAACTAAATAACGGTAGGCATATGTTCGGAAAAAGGAAATCCAGAACACTGGGTCTGGCTCTGGGCGGAGGTTCCTCCCGCGGCTGGGCCCATATCGGCGTCATCAAGGCTTTAAGCGATGCTGATATCCGCGTTGATTATATTGCCGGCGTCAGTATTGGCGCCTTTGTGGGTGCCTTTTTCTGTGCTGGCAAATTAGCCCTCCTGGAAGAATATACCCGGCAGCTGAACTGGCGCTCGATCCTGACCTCCTTTGATCCTGTTTTCCCCAAATCGGGCTTGTTGGACGGTAAAAAACTGACCCAATTGATCTCCGATCAGAAAGATATGCAGTCCTTTGCTCAATTGGCGCATCCCTTGCGAATTGTGACGACTGATTTATTATCCGGTCGGGAGGTAGTCTTGAACAGTGGTAACTTAGCCGAAGCAGTCCGGGCCAGTGTGGCTGTTCCCGGTATCCTGACACCGGTCAAATACAACGATTGCTTACTGGTCGACGGTGCCCTGGTCAATCCGGTCCCGGTCAATATTGTCAAACAAATGGGAGCCGATTGTGTAATTGCCGTGGATCTGAATGTTAACCGCGCCAGTGAAAGAGCTGCCCGCCGTAAAAAGCAGACCCGCCGGGAAGCACTGAAAGCATTTTTAATGGAAAGCAATAGTAGCAGCTCTGAAAAGCTCGGCTCCAATCAATTTATCAAGAAATTACAAAAATATTTTAAATCCACGGATAGTGCGATTCGTGAAAGATTATTCCAATGGTTGAGCAGTGAAGAACCGCTTCCCAATATATTTGATATTTTCGGTACTTCCTTCAGCATTATGCAGGAACGTATCGCGACCATTAATGCCTTGGTCAATCCGCCGGAACTGACTGTCAAACCACAACTGGGACATTTAAAATTTCTGGATTTTGATCAGGCGGAATCCACCATCCGGGAGGGCTATGCCGCTACTGAACCCCATATCGCGGACATAAAAAAATTAATCGGTAAAAATTAATTTAGCTTGGAATATTATTTATCTGACCGGCAACTGCCGGTATCAGGCTCCTCAGGTAAATCCACCCCTACCACAGCGCGCCCCACTACCTGAACCGGAGCCGGTGGCAGTGGAACTGCCGATCGATGGGACTGACAGCTGGCGCTTGGCCTGCTTTTGGCCACATTCCGGACACTTGATCTCAGCATCGGATTGCTGGGATGAAAGCACTAGCTCTTCGAAAAGATGACCACAATTTTGACAGCTATATTCATAAAGCGGCATACATTATCCCCTGTACTTACAGCACTACACCTAGTTGGATACAACCGCAGAAAAGCGGTTACAATATGATTTTATTAGCCGGCTTAATACCGCCTTTAAGGCTGTAGGCCTGTAAAAGCGCAGTTTATTTTTTTTCGGTCGGGGGGGGCGTGGCGGCTTTTTCCTCTTTTTTCTCTTTTGAACTGATTTTAGCGATCAGATCGGTGGCTTTTTCGGGATAAACAATGGCAAAAAGACCACACAGGATGGCGAGAACACCGACCACAGTAATAAACCATTTCGGCAGAATTAACAATAATAAACCGATAATGAGTACAATAACACCTAAATTGCGCATGGTCACCTCTTTTAATTAACTTTTCAAAAATAACTTACTATAAAAAATATAGAATATTAATTTATAAGTGTCAATGAATCAGTATCATTATTATCAAAAATTAACAAAATATTTAATCCCGGAATTCAGATTGCATTTGAATTGAGCAGCTTCTATATTCAAAATCGTAAACAATGGTGAATTATGAAAAAAAATAGTCTTGTTTTGATTTGTCTGAGCCTCTTATGGGCCAGTTTTCTGCCGGCCCAGGAGCAGTCCGTGTATCCGCAACCCACCAAACTGGTGACCGTACCCACGGCCGGTATTATTCCCCGTGGCGCCTATGCCATAGAAGTCAATTTGTTTCATGATGGCGGACTGACTGCCGCGGTCTCCGCCGGCATTTCTCAACGCTTTATGTTTGGCGTCTCCTATGGTGGCTCCCGTATTATCGGCGACCAAGCCATTCAGTGGAATCGGCAGCCGGGGGCCGAGGTCAAGTACCGGTTTATCGATGAAACCGGTAAAATGCCGGCCATTCTGCTAGGCTTCACCTCCCGTGGCTATGGCACCTATCTCGACAGCCTCAAGCGCTATGAAGTCAAAGCCAAGGGCTTTTACGTCGTGGCCAGTAAGAATTTCCGGTTTTTGGGGAATTTCGGTTTGCACGGCGGCGTGAACTACAATCCGCTGGAAAAAGAGGATGGGGACCGCGATCCCTCTTTCTTTGTGGGGCTGGACAAGGATATTAATTCTGAAATCTCGATCGTGGCCGAATATGATGCCGCCTTGAATGATAACGACACCAATCAACTCTCACTGGGGCGTGGCTATCTGAATGCCGGCCTGCGCTGGACTATGGTATCCGGTTTCCATCTGGAGGTGGATTTTAATAATATTTTACTGAATAAGCAGGGCGTGGATTATTTCAGCCGCGAACTAAAAGTAACCTTTATTGAATTTTTCTAACCCTCCGGCCAGCCTTGGTATGATGTAATATCCGGATTGTCGTAACCGGTTACTTTATTGAATATTCCGGGATTTTATGCCAAAAAGAAAACAAGCCATTATGATCCAGAAGAGCCGGTTCAGGCTATTCTGCGGTCAGATATTGAGTAACTTATAATTTTATGGGGGAGGTTGAAATGATATTTTTAAAACGCATGGTTAGTCTGCTTTTGGTCGCTGTATTTTTCTGCGGAGCCTGGGCTGTGGCTCAGCCGGCGGTTAAGGTCGCGGAACTGCTCCGCAAAGCCGATCAGCACGATGATAATAAACAATATGAACAGTCTATGGAAGTCTTACAACAGGCGGAAGAACTGGATCCCGATAATCCGCAGGTACTCTGGCGCCTGGCCCGTAATTATTTTCAGTTTGCCGATCAGCAGCCTCAGAATATGGCGGTCCAGAAGGAGAATCTCTATCCCGGCTTTGAGTATGCTAAGCGCTGTGTGGAACTGGCACCGGAAGTGGCCGGCGGACATCAGTATTATGCTATTTTGATCGGCCGGATCGGTGAGATCGAAGGCACCAAACAAAAGATTAAAAATTCTTATGCGGTTAAGGAACACACCCTGAAAGCCATTTCATTGGATCCGGATAACGATTCCAATTACCATGTTATGGGTCGCTGGCATTTTGCTCTGGCCGATCTGAGCTGGATCGAACGTCAGGTAGCCAGTGTGATCTATGCTACCCCGCCCAAGGCCTCCTTTGAGGAAGCCGCCCAGTTTTTCAAGAAAGCCCATCAACTGAATTCCAATGATATCCGTCATCTGCTCTGGCTGGGAAAAACCTATATCGAGCTGGACCGGGAAGCACAGGCCCGTCAGTATCTGGATAAAGCCCTGCAATGTGAAATAACCTCTGATTCCGATAAAGTCATGCATCAGGAAGCCCAGGAATTGTTGGCTGACCTGTAAAACCGGAGCCTTGCAGGTTTTAACATGCAAAAGGTTAAGCTATTCTTCAAAATAACAGGTATTATTGCTTTTCTGGCATTTTTGGTTTTTGGCATCCTGATTTTCCGGATCCGCCATCGACCGGCGGAAACTGACTCCCGAGAATCGGATAACGACTGAGCAGAATCCCGGATATTACAATTCCGATAGAAATAAAAATAGCCGAAAAATATAAATAATAAATATGGGCGCCCTTTACCTGTAACGCTTGCCCGACGCAGGCGATCCTGCCTGCCCGC
>CAZXFH010000051.1:12950-18975 GCA_964640055.1 uncultured bacterium
TTTAATTCCACTAGCGTGGCGCCCCAGCCGCCGGCTTGTTGTCCTGCCAGTCGGAAGTGCGCCACTTGGGGTAGACGCTTAAGTGTCTGATGGACGATGGTACGCAGGGTACCGCGGCCCTTGCCATGGATAATGCGAATTTGGTAGATGTTTTTTGTTAAACAGGCTTGGATATAATCCGGGATGAGTTGCTTGACCTCGGCCGGTGGAAAAGTATGCAGGTCAAGGACCCCGTCAATGGGCATGGTAACCGCCTCCGGAGAATAAATCTCGCCAAAACCCTTACGTGCCCGGGAAACAAATTGCAGGATCTTTTGCGGGTCCTTACGTCCGGCTGTGTCTTCCACACCGGTATGCGCATCCACGCCGGCTGGCCGGACCTGATGGATGGCCTGATATACGTTTTGAGGGGTTAGTCCTCCCGCCAGAATTAAAGGCTTTGGCGAAAGTTCCGTCAGCTCCCGGCTGCGTTGCCAGTCATGGGATTTGCCTGTGGCACCACTGGCGCCGGTTTGCGGGTCGTAGCTATCGGTGATGAAGTAATCGACCAGAGGGTGAAAATCCCGGATCTGCTGTTTTAAAGCGGCCTGGTTACCGGGTCGCACGATCAAACTCTTGACAATTCTCAGTTGCGGAAGGCGTTGCTTCAGCGCATTTAATTCCGACGATGATATGGTCCCGTGTAACTGCACCAGATCCGGAGCTAGTTTGTGACAGAGCTGCTCGATCTCCTTGGCAGTATCCAGATAGGTGATCAGCACACTCTGATGGGGAGCCTTGATCTTGCGCATAATCCGGGCCGCCTGTTTATCCTCAATATCCTCCCGGTGCACAGGCAAGCGCAGGGGAAAGCCTAACCAATCCACTCCGCAACGCATGAGCAGATACGCCTCTTGTCGGTTACGGATGCCGGCAATTTGAATGACAGGGGCGTCGGTGAAGTGCGAGCTCATTGCTCCTCACGAAAATTTGCAGGCCAAAAGGGAGCCGGATCGGCGATAAAAGTCAGGCGCTCCTTTTTAATGGGATGCGTGATGGTCAGGGAACGGGCATGCAGCGCAATCGCACGCTGGGGAAACTTTAGGGACGATCCATAGCGGAAATCACCCAGCAGGGGATGACCCCGGTGGGCAAATTGGATGCGGATCTGATGGTGGCGTCCGGTCAGCAATTCCACTCCTACCCAGGAAATATTATCTTTGAATTTCAGCCGTTTGAAATGCAATTCAGCATATTTACCCCGGGATCGGTTGGATGTAATGTGACTGGTGGGGCCGTTACGGGTGATATAATCAATCAACTGTTCCTGCCGCGGAACCTGACCGCTTACCAGGGCCCAGTAATACTTCCTGGGAGAATGCTGCTGAAACTGACGGTTCAGTCGCCGGGCTGCCTTGGAAGTACGCGCAAAGAGGATCACTCCCGAAGCCGGCCGGTCAATACGCTGCACAATCCCCAAATAGACCCGCCCCGGTTTGTGGTACTTGCCTTTGATATATTCTTTGGCGGTCTCTGCCAGGGTGGTGTCGCCCGTGCAGTCGCCTTGTACCAGTAAACCAGCCGGTTTGTTGACCACCAACAGATGATTATCCTCGTAAAGTACGTTGAGCCTGGCCGGGTCAGACATTAATCCTCAAACAGATATCCGCAGCCCCGGATGCTCTTAATATAGACAGGATCTTTGGGATTGGGCTCAAAATATTTGCGTAAGCGGGCGATAAAAATATCCACCGTACGGGTTTCCACACTTGCGGAAATATTCCAGACCCGTTCCAGTAATTCCTCCCGGGAGAGGATCTTACCCTTGTTTTGAATAAGATATTTCATCAGCATGGCTTCGTGTTGGGTCAGATGAAATTCTTGATTTCCGGAGCGGCATTGATGGTTATTGAAATTGATCTCATTGTTACCAAAGCGGTAGACCTCCTGGTCAATTGTGGCCGATTGATACCAGGCTTTGCGCCGTAACATGGCTTTGATGCGCGCCAGTAACTCCTGTAAATGAAAGGGCTTGGTGAGATAATCCTCGGCGCCGATCTCCAGTCCCTTAACCCGGTCCGCCACAGCGGTACGGGCCGTCAGCATCAGGATCGGCATCTGCGGTTTTTCCTTCAGGATCTGCCGGGTCACCTCAAATCCATCGATATAAGGCAGCATAATATCCAGGATGATCAGATCCACAGCCTGTTCCTGAAAAGCCCGGAGGGCTGCAGCACCGTCCCTGACCCATTGCACCTGATAACCTTCGGCCGACAGGTTATAGCAGATGCCCTCCGCCAGGGCCTCTTCATCTTCAACAAAAAGGATACGGGCAGTGTGGGTGTCAGATGAATTTGGCATAGGACAATCCTGTTACTTTTTTTGGGTATTGGAATTTTTGAGCAAGCCCTTTAAAAAGGCCTTTTTGGTATAGGGGTAACGGGGTAATTCAATACGGAAATGGGTACCCTGGAAAACACCCGGACTGACCGCCTGGATCTGACCGCCATGGTATTTAAGGATCTCCCTGACCCAGAATAATCCCAGACCGGTCCCCCTGACACTGGGCACCCGGTTATCGCTAACCCGGTAGAATTTGTTAAATATGTTTTTGTGTTCGCCCGCCGGCAAGCCGATCCCCTGATCCTGATAATTGATGATGCATTTCTTGGGTTTACATTTCATGTCTATGGTGATGCGCAGGGTTTCCGGAGAGTATTTGATGGAATTATCCACCAGATTATCCAGAATAATCCGGAACGCTTCTTTATCCATGACACAGCGGCAGTCACCCTGCCCACTCAGGGAAATCGCCTGGTCAGGCAGCTTGGCATAAGAACGGATCTCGGCACAAGTCTGCTCTACCAGATCACGGAGTTGAAAAACTTCAGCGTTGAACATCTTTTTACTTTTTTCCAGCTGCGCAATGTCCAGGATAGAATTGATCAGCTTATTCAAGCGATGGGCGTCTGCCTGCATGAGTTGAATGAAATGGGCCTGTTTATCGGCTGGTAATTCACGGGAATTTAAAGTGTCCAGATAGAGCAGGATGGAACTCAAGGGTGTTTTCAGTTCATGAGTCATTGTGGCAATAAAATTGTCATAAAGCCGGGTCAGCCTTACCTGGATGGTCAGGCGTCTGAAAACCAGCGAGATCATGACGAAAACGGCCACCATTAAGACCAGTCCGATCACCAGAATAGCCACCGCACCACCCGATTCGATATGGATGGCATAGCGCTCACCGATCCGCTTGAAGATAATATGGTTGGCTACAAAGCGGGCGATCCACAAACCCAGCAGTCCCAGCCAGGCGACCTGAATAAAGACAAACAGAATGATTGCATAAACCGATGAATATTTGTCGCGCATGATATCTCGCTACTGAACTTGGGAAACCATTTTTTACACTACTTTTACAGTATAAAACCCACGAATTTCGTAAAATAAGTTAGATGATATTTGTATGAAATCAAAATTAATACCGGAGGAAATATTATGCGTATCTTATTGGTTTATCCCCGCACCCCCCCCACCTTTTGGAGTTTTACCCATGCAATTAAATTTATCTCCAAAAAATCCTCGGAAATACCTTTGGGGATTCTTACCGTTGCTGCGCTGTTACCGGCGGATTGGCCCCAGCGGCTGATCGATATGAACGTTACCCGGCTGCGCGACAAAGACCTGAGATGGGCGGATTATGTCTTCTTAGGTGGCATGAATGTACATTTGCCGGTTATGCAAAAAGTGATCAGACGCTGCAATGAACTGGATGTAAAAGTGGTTCTCGGTGGCCCGGTCGCCACGCTTAATTATAGCGAGCTTCTTGGAGTAGACCATTTCATCCTGAATGAGGCGGAACTGACATTGCCCCGCTTTATCCGGGATTTAAAACAGGGATGCCCCCGAAAAACCTATCGCACCCCGGAGTTTCCTGATATCGCCCGCACCCCTATTCCGCGCTGGGAATTGCTTGACATCAGTAAATATGCCTCTTTGAGCCTGCAATTCTCCCGGGGCTGCCCCTATAATTGTGATTTTTGCAGTATCGCCACCCTGAACGGCCGGCGTGTGCGGACAAAAAGCCGGGAACAGTTTATGGCAGAATTAGAATCTCTTTACCAAACTGGCTGGCGGGGCAATGTCTTTATCGTGGATGATAATTTTATTGGAAACCGGCACCAGCTTAAAAAAGTGATTTTACCGGCCATGATCCAGTGGATGGAGTCCAAAGACTACCCCTTCAATTTTACCACCGAAGTTTCGCTCAATTTGGCGGATGATGATGAGTTGGCTGAGTTGATGGTACAGGCTGGTTTCCGACATATTTTTGTCGGGGTTGAGACCCCCAATAAAGAGAGTCTGGCGGCCTGCGGGAAAGCCCAGAATCTGAATCGGGAGATAAACGACTCCATTAAAAATTTACAACAGAAGGGTTTGATCGTCTCAGGTGGCTTTATTGTTGGCTTTGATAATGATCCGCCGGATATCTTCCGACGTCAGATCCAGCTGATCCAGAGTAGCGGGATTGTCACTGCCATGGTGGGCTTACTGAATGCGCCCAAAGGCACTAAACTGTATCACCGTATGCAAAAGGAGCGGCGCTTACTTGGTCTCATGAGTGGTGATAATCTGGATGGCTCGGTTAATTTTATTCCCCGTATGGATTACCAGAAATTGATCCGCGGCTATAAACAGATTCTGGAGTCTATCTATGCCCCGAAAAATTATTTTGAACGGGTCAAGACCTTTTTGCAGAACTATGAACTGCCGGTCTGTGGTGTAAAAAAACTCAACTTTTCTGAACTGCGTGCTTTTATCAGATCAATATGGAAATTAGGCTTTTTCTCCTCCGGACGGCGCTACTATTGGAAATTGCTGTTTACCAGCTTATTTAAATATCCTGAAAAATTTCCCCTGGCAGTTACCTTTTCCATATACGGGTTTCATTTCCGCAAAATTGTCAAACAGCTCAGTCAGGTCTGATCTGCACTGGTCCGGAAATCGTGATTCAGCCCGCAGGCTTATACTTTATTCAATTTTAAACTGGAGAACTACGTTAAAACGCACTAACGCTATGCTTGGTTTTGGGTCATCATGACCACCCCGATGAATCGGGGTGCTGTCTCAATCCATTTCTATCAGATTCGCTCATTTATTTCATCATCTTTATTTTTGAGAATAGATCTCAAATCAGCACTATTCATAGTGCTTGCCAAATTAAACGGGTGCTTTAGCGCCTCATTGCCAGTCTTGGATCACAGGGTCACACCGCAGAGCGGTGTAACCAGGTTGAAAATGAGCGGTATGACCAGGGTGAAAGTAAGTATTGTGGCCAGATTAAAAGTGATCGATTAACGCAGATTGATAATGAGCAGTATGATCAGATTGAATGTGAGCGGTGTGACCAGGTTGAATGTGAGCAATGAGCTCAGATTGATAGTAAGCAGTGCAACTGTATCGGGAATAAGGAGTATAGCGACTGTATTGGGGTCCTCCATTTTCCGTCTTCCGTTCTCTGTCTTCCGCCTGCCGCGCCTGCCCTGATAGAGAGTTTGCGATCGTATCGGGGATAACGATAGTTGAACGTAGTGAAATCCCGTATCGTAGATCGGGGTGTATCGGGGGTATTTGTGGTTTGGAGTTTGTGATTTGATTCTTTGTATCGTCCTGGTGTTATGTCTCTTTCCCCGAATTTCATCCGGCGTTATTCAAGTTACACCCCTGCCGGGGTTCTGCCGGATCTGGTTTTCCGAATTGGTAACGTAGCGTGAATTGCCAATTCGCGTTCCTTATCTCAATCCATTTCCATCATATTTATTTCAGACCTGTTTTTTGGGGTTCTTTTTGTAACGACAAAAAGAACAGAGATATGGTTAATCATTCCAAATCCTAAAAGTAAGGTCCCCCTGGGGGATACAGGATGTTGTAAAAGTTTGCAGGAATTATGAAAGATCCTGATAGAATGACACTCACTCAAAGATAAGGTCCCCCTTATCAAAGGGGGATAAAGGGGGTTGTTCCCTCCTTAATAGGGGACCTCATT
>CAZXFH010000052.1:0-18848 GCA_964640055.1 uncultured bacterium
TAGGGACACCTTTAGCTACCTTTTTCTGATCCATAAATGGGATTTTTAGGTAATACTTTTATCAGTGTTGAGGACTGCTCCCAAAGAAGAGTTCCGGGCGGTCTGGCTAACGACAGTCTACCGCTTGGATTGGCCGGGATCCTATGCGGTGACCAGTCAGAAATATGAATTGAAACAAATTTTCGACAAGCTGCAATCCTGGGGCTTAAATGCCGTTATTTTCCAGGTGCGGCCCGCCTGTGACGCTTTTTACGATTCACCTTATGAGCCCTGGTCTAACTGGCTGACCGGTACAGAAGGTCAGGCCCCCAATCCCTACTATGATCCCTTGAGCTTTGCCGTGCAAGCCGCGCATGAACGCGGGTTGGAATTGCATGCCTGGTTTAATCCCTACCGGGCCAAAGAAGGGAATAATACTGCAGTCAGTAGCGAGCATGTCTCTAACGAGCATCCGGAATGGGTGCTGAACATTTCGAAAAAGGGATCTGCGCAAACTGCACCAATGGATATTCGGGAATTAAACTTACCGAAAAGCACCGATTATATTCTGGATCCGGGGAAAGCAGACGTACGCAGCTACGTTTTGAAAGTAATCATGGACGTGGTCAACCGTTATGACATTGATGGGGTCCACATGGATGATTATTTTTACCCCTATAGTGGCATCAGCAATGAGGACCAACAGACCTTTAACGAAGAAAACCGGGGTTTTACCAATATTGACAACTGGCGCCGGGATAATGTCAATCTGCTGATCGAATCGGTCTATGACAGTATCAAGGCCGTCAAACCCCATGTCAAATTCGGGATGAGTCCTTTCGGGATCTGGAAGAATGGAGTTCCCAGCGGAATCGTGGGGCTGGATGCCTACAGCCAGATCTATTGTGATGCTGTCGCCTGGCTTAAAGGCCAATATGTGGATTATCTGACTCCCCAACTCTACTGGCCCTTTGGTGGGGGGCAGGATTACGGTAAATTAATGCCCTGGTGGGCGGGCAAGGCTGTTAATAATCAACGACACTTCTATCCGGGACACGCCGCCTACAAGGCCAGTGATTGGTCCGCCAACGAACTGCCCCGTCAAATCCGTCTGAACCGGAACACAATCGCCTCGCTGGGAAGCATATATTTTCGCTATAACCATGTTAATAATAATCCCAAAGGTTTTTTGGATTCTCTACGAAACCATTATTATCGCTATCCAGCCTTGACGCCCCGGATGACCTGGAATGATAGTATTCCACCGCTGCCTCCCGCTGCGATCAATGTTTTTGTAACGGGAGATACGGCTCATATCACCTGGAGTCCGCCTTTACCCACCAAAGATGATCAGGAGCCCTATCGCTACCTGGTCTATAAATGGCCGGCTTCTCTAGCGCCGGATACCCTTGATGCAGAGTTTATTTATTACCTTACTCAGCCGGGTGCAGCGGATAGTATTGCCGATCTGAATTATAATGGCTATCGGTATGGTGTTGCAGCGCTGGATCGACTTAACAACGAAAGTGCCGTGGTTGTGTCAAATGCCGTCGCCATTGCCGATCAAGAGCCCTGTATTCCCCAGCAAGTGCGCCTTGACCCCAATTATCCCAATCCCTTTAATGCCAGAACCCGGATTCAGTACTGTATTCCTCAGCGAGCACCAGTTGAATTGACTATTTATGATTTACAGGGCCGTGAAGTGTGCACCCTTATCAATTCTCATCAAAACCAAGGGACCCATAATGTAAACTGGGCCGGCACGGATAATTACGGTCATCCTGTGACGAGTGGTATTTACCTCTATACTTTAAAAACATGCCAGACTTCTATCTCCCGGAAAATGCTTTTCCTGAAATAAAAAATCTCCCGGAAGTATTTTACTCCCGGGAGATTTAATGATGGGAACTTGGATTATTTCTGTTACGGAATCAGAATTAGTTACCGTAGCAGAGCATTAACAAGATTTTACATCCCCTTTTTATCCAGAATCTTTTCAATCTCATCCATGGCCCAGTTCATTTCCTTCATCGTCAATTCGAAGGGTTCATCGGTCGTCATATCCACACCCGCTTTTTTCAGGATATTAATGGGATAATCAGAACCGCCGGCGGACAGAAAATTGAGATATTTTTGGGTGGCTTGCCCATCACCGGTCCGGACCTTTTTGGCAAGGGCAGTCGAGGCGGTATAGGAAGTGGAATACTGATATACGTAGAAATTATAATAAAAGTGGGGTATATAAGCCCATTCCGCATCAATATAATTTGGGACCACACAAATACCCTGATCATGACCATAGTATCTTCGGACCAGATCGTGGTAGAGTTTGTTCATTACATCCCCGGTAAGTTGCTCTCCGTTTTCCACCATTTCATGGATTTTCAGTTCAAATTCCGCAAATTTTGTCTGACGGAAAAGAGTGCCTTTGATCCCGTCCAAAAATTCCATTAGCAGGGTGAGCTTTTTATCATCATCGTCAATCTTTTCCAGATAATCGTGGAAAAGTAGATTCTCATTAAAAGTAGAGGCCACTTCAGCTACAAAAATTGAGTAGCGTGAGGTGGGATAGGGCTGATTTTTATTGGAAAAATAACTGTGCATGGTATGTCCCAGCTCATGGGCCAGGGTACTCACATCATCGTAATGATCGGTCCAGTTCAGTAAAATATAAGGATGCACGTCATAGATACTGCCGTTGGAATAGGCACCTGAGCGTTTTCCACGCACCGGAAAAACATCGATCCAGCGCTCGTCAAAAGCCTTTTTCACAGTCTGCTGATATTTTTTACCCAAAGGCGCGATGGCATCCAATATCAATTTCTGGGCTTCTTCATAGGTATATTCTTCCTGCAGACCTTTAACCACCGGTGCGTAAATATCGAAATACTTCAGGGTGTCAACGTCCATAATTCGCTGACGTAACTGCAGATAACGATGAAAAGTATCCAGGTTATTATTGACATTCTCAATCAGCTTGTGGTAGACCTCGGTGGGGATGTTATTACCTGATAAAGAGGTCTCTAAACAACTCTCATATTTGCGGACCCGTTTATAAAAGAGATCACTATTAATATTGGAATAGAGTTGCGTACCCCAGGTACGGCGAAAATCATTGATCTTATTGAAAAAAGCGTCGAATACTTTCTCCCGATCTTCCCGGTTAGGTGTGGATCGATAACGGACATAAGCGGCATTGTCCAGATAGACTTTACTGCCATCACTGAGTACTATGGTAGGGTAGGGAAAATCAGCATTCCGGAAAATGGTGCTGATGGAGGCGGCCGAACCTGACATCAGGCCGGCTTCGGCAATGATTTTTTCCTCTTTTTGGGATAGATAATGTTCTTTCTCCCGCATGAGATCTTTTAAATTAAATTCAAAATCCTTTAGTCCTGGTTCAGCACCAATAAATTCTTCGATTTTAGCAGCACTCATTTTCAAAATTTCCGGTTCAATAAAAGATGCTTTGGAATTGTAATCAGTAGCCAGCTGAGAGATTTCCTGTTTCATGGCCTGGTATTCGGATACACGCATGTTCTGATCAAAATGCATACTGGTATAGGAATAAAGCCGCGAGATCTCTTTGGAGATCCGGGAATTCAAAGCCAGACATTCCAAGAGCATCTGGGGAGATTCGTTCAGCTTACCTTCGTATTCCAATACCTTATCAAATTCCTGGACAACGGCCTCTTTTGCCTTTTCCCAATCCTGGTTTGTGGCATAAATATCCGTTAAGTCCCAACGATACTTTTCCGGTATTTCTTTTTCTGTCGGCTGAGCGCTCTTTTGTTCAGGCGCCTGAGCAACTGTTTCTTCGGTAGCGCTGGGTGAATTTGCTGCACAGTTGAAAAACAGCGGCAAAATCAGCATCATAACACCTAATCCTTTCTGCATAGTTCCTCCTAATCACTTTTCGGTTTCATAATTAAATTTACATAGAATATTTTTTTATCCAGCAATTTTTTGAAGCGAACTTATAAACTGTAATATAACTGGAATTCAAAGGGTGTTGGTCTCTTCCTGAGTGGCTCTATTTCATGGGCGATTTTATATTCAATCCAGGCATCAATCACGTCTTTTTGAAAGACCTTTGTCGATGTTAAAAAGTTATGTTTTTCCCGCAGATTGTCAAGCGCTTTATCAAAGCGGGCTGGCAGGGCGGCAATCTTCTTGCGCAGATGGGCATGCTCCTCGGCAAACAGATTCATATCGTAGGGGCCAAAGCCCTCTTCACTGATATCAAACTGGTGTTTAATCCCGTCAACCCCAGCCAGTAACATGGCCGACATGGCCAGGTAGGGATTACAGGTAGCATCAGGCGGGCGGAACTCAATCCGTTTATTCTCCGGACGGGTTGCATATTTGGGAATCCGGACGGCCGAACTGCGGTTGGCTGAACTGAAAAACAGACTGACCGGCGCCTCGTAGCCCGGAACCAGTCGTTTATAGGAATTGGTTGCAGGATTGGTAAAGGCCACCATGGCAGGCGCATGTTTTAATATTCCGGCCACATAAGATAAGGCCAGTGAACTCAGACCGCCATACCCCTGTTCGTCATAAAAAATGGGTGTGTCATGTTTATATAGTTGCTGATGGAAATGCATGCCGTTCCCAGCTTCATCATAGATCGGCTTGGGCATGAAACAGGCTGTTTTTCCATGCCGCCGGGCCACCATACGGGCTATGTATTTGGTTAAAATAACAACATCAGCCATAAATAAGAGTCCGCCGGAAAGAACCTCGATCTCCACCTGCCCGAAATGACCTACTTCGTGATGATGGTATTTGACGGGTATGCCACATTGCTCCATGATCCGGACCGTTTCTGAGCGGATATCCTGTAAAATATCATTGGGTGGGGCTGCATGGTAGCCCTGCCCCTTATTAAGTTGGTATCCGAAGGAATGGCTGCGGGCATTATCCTGAAAATGGTTGGCTTCCGGAGAGTCGATCTGGTAGGAGCAATGGGCAGGATTGTTTTGATATTGAGTGCGGTCGAAAATATAATATTCGAATTCCGGACTCCAGCGACTTTCTGTGGCAATTCCCGTAGATTTTAGGTGTTCTTCGGCCAGAGTAGCAATATATCGGGGGTTGCGACGGTAAGGAACTCGGCTATCAGCTTCGCATATATTACATAAAAAACTCAGAGTCATATCAGTGAAAAAAGGGTCGACGAATGCCGTGGAGAGAACCGGAATAAGCACCATATCCCCGGCTTCTAAACTTTTAAACCCGGGGGTGGAAGAACTGTCAAACCCGATTCCTTCTGTATACAAACGCTTATTAAAACGAGCGGCCGGCAGGGTGATATGATGCAGCTGCCCGATCAGATCACAATACTTTAAATCTATAAACCGAAGTCCCTTTTGCTTGATGAATTCTCTGACTTCTTCGATCTGTGCAAACATAACAACCCCAATAGCCTTTAATTAACAATGTCGGAATACTAATATAAGCAAATATATTATTTACCAATAGGATTTTATGGCATATATCTTTAAATATTTAAGTTTAGTGAATAATTTAAGATCAGAGATGCTCATCATGCTATTCTGAAAAGCATAAATTTATCAATTGATTAATACCTTTCAATGTATAGATTTAAGGGGAATTTACTATGATTAGGGAGATGATACCTATTTGAATCAGCCGAGCTAAAACCCACAGGAGGTTTTGATGACTGACAGAGTAAGCAAACGCGATGATTACATATCCTGGGATGAATATTTCATGGGCGTGGCCCTGCTATCCGCCTTGCGCAGTAAAGATCCCAGCACCCAGGTAGGGGCCTGTATTGTCAATGCGGATAAAAAAATTGTTGGCGTCGGCTATAATGGTTTTCCCATTGGTTGTTCCGATGATATCCTGCCCTGGGCAAGAAAGGGGGATTTTTTAAATACCAAATATCCCTATATTTGTCATGCCGAATTAAACGCCATCTTGAATAGTATATACCGGAACCTGCAAGATTGTACGATTTATGTTGCCCTTTTTCCCTGTAATGAATGTGCCAAAGCCATTATTCAGGCTGGCATAAAAGAGGTGGTATATCTTTCTGATAAATATGCTACCACTGACATTGTCAAGGCCTCCAAACTGATGTTTCGTCAATCCAGGGTCAAAACCCGACAGCTCCACACTGAGCGCAAAGCGCTGAAAGTAAGTTTTAATGACCGCAATGTCTAGGGCTGGGTTGTTTTTATCACCGGTAGTTGCAATAAATCGCTAAAACGATCAATCATATAATCCGGATTTAACTGTTCTAACTCACTTCTCGTCCGCATTCCGAAGCTGACGGCGCAGGTTAATGTGGAGGCAGCCTGTCCGGCCTGAATATCTTTTTCACTATCACCCACCACCATGCTCTGCTCTGGTTTTACCCCGAATTGCGCCAGAACGTGCTGAATAGGCCCTGGATCGGGTTTCTTCACTTTTAGGGAGTCACCCCCCAGAATGATATTAAAAGACTCTGTCAGACCATACCGGGCCATAATTTTGTAACTATAAACATAGGCCTTATTGGAAATCATCGCCAGCTTCAATTCCTTGAGCCGGGCTATGGTTTCTAAAACACCGGGATAGGGAGCGGTGGTGTTCAAAAAATTATGGTCGTAATAATCTCTGAATCGTTTTACCGCTTGTTTGATGAAGTTCTCGTCCCAGTCGAAATGTGGGTCATGATGGGCCGAATCACCGAAAGCGCGACTGACAGTATTGGCGATCCCGCCGCCCACATGCCGGATACACCGGTCAACCGACAGAGGGGGATAGTCGTAGTATGCCAGGGTTTTATTCATGGTAGCAGCTATATCACGGCTGGAATCAACCAAAGTGCCATCCAGATCGAAAATAAGGGTCTGGATCCCATCACCGTTTTTGGTCATCTTGACTCCATTGGTTTAAAGTCGCGACGTAAAGTGATTTGTCACGGGTGGTGGCGCCCTGTATCCCACAGATCTCTCCGGCAAATTCTACTGCTCTTTTTAATGTTTTTGGCCATGCCCAATGAGTGGTTATACCATAAATACAGACGGCGCTAAAGGCGTCTCCGGCACCAACCGTATCCTTGATCGCCACCTGTTTGGGGGGGGATTCTTGCAGTACTTCATCATCAGGACTCAGGACAAAAGCACCTTGCGCTCCTTGGGTAACAATCAGACTGTTGATTTTGAACTGATTTTTCAGTCGATGCCCTAGGTGAGTGAGTTGGTCTGACTTATCATCAAGGAATAATGTTGCCAACGTAATCAATTCTTCTCGATTCAATTTGAGCCAATGGGTCGCAACCAGAAAGGGTTTCAATAGGGTTTTTGTCCACCAGGGGGCCCGCAGGTTAATATCAAAAAAAGTGTTTACCTTTAACAGGGATATTATTTTTTTCAAAGTCCGGTTAGAGGTCAGCAGCCGGTTGGCCAAAGATCCGTGGTAGAGCATACCGATACTGGTGTTTTGAATAAATTCAAAGGCTTTTTCTGGCGCGATATAGTCATAAGCCTGATCAATATTAATTTTAAATTGAGGTTGATCTTGTTCGAATTTTATTGATACGGTGCCTGTCGGATGTTGCGGGTCTCTTTGGATACCGGACACCGCCATATCCCAATCGCGCATGGCTGCGATAATTTCATCTCCCCGGCGGTCATTACCAACCCGGCTGATCATCAGGGGCTTTAAACCGAGGCCCTGTAGATGCCAAGCCACATTAAAAGGGGCGCCGCCCAGAACTTCAGCTCCATCCGGAAATAGATCATAAAGCACTTCACCATAAATTACCGGTCTTTTACTTTTCATCTGTGCTCCTTTGTTTTCATCGCGTGCAAAAATAAACAAATATTGAACTTGGCGCAAGATATGTTTTGTAATTGAAACCCGATGGCATTTGATCTATAATTCAGATATAATTTACTTAACCACCAGTATATCAATGAGATGGATAATAGTACTATAGTATTAATTGAGGTAGAGGATCGCCATAAATATAGTATTTTAGGTGGTCTGATAGTAGGGGAAGCAGGATGCTTTTCAGCAGAACCATTTGTTAAAACCCGGGAATTTATTGTATATTTCAAGGTTAATTCTCTTAATGAATCACTAGAAAGGATTGACCGTCATGAAAAGGGCTATTTATATCGGTATTATTATCACAACTTTTTGGCTAACATCTTGTACCCAGGCACCTGAAATTAAACTGGATAGATACCGGACTGCCGACCAACCCGAATTGGTTGCTATGCATCAACAAATTTGGGATATTATTGAGGCGCCGCATTTCAAACCGTCTTATTTTGGGATATATATTGAACAGCCGGAGGAAAGGCGAGTAATATTTGCCCATGATCCGCACAAATTATTCATGCCGGCCAGCAATATGAAACTATTTACCACTGCTACTGCTCTGGAAATTCTGGGACCGGATTATACCTATAACACCGGTTTATACTTGGATGGTATTATTGAGAAAGGGATTGCAAAAGGGGATCTTTATGTAAAAGGGTCGGGTGATCCGACTATTTCAGGTCGACATTATGACGGTGACATGCTGCATGTTTTCAAACGGTGGTCGTGCGAATTAAAAAAGCAGGGAGTAAAAAAGATAGAAGGCCGTCTGATCGGCGATGATAATCTTTTCGAGGAACAAGAGTTAGGCTATGGTTGGGCCTGGGATGATCTGAGTTATTATTATGCCGCCAAAATCAGTGGCATTTCCTTCAATGATAATTGTCAGGATCTTTATCTGATACCCGCCGATTCAGTAGGACAACCGGCCAAAATTCTAACTAAACCGTCCATTAACTATATGCAAATACAAAATGAGCTCCAAACTGTACCTGCCGATTCAGAAAAATATATTGACTTCTATCGTTATCCGGGCACAGAAACAGTCCATTTGTTTGGTACAATTCCGGTGGATTCTGACACTGTCATAGAGTGGGTGACGGTTGATAACCCAACTTTATTTTTCCTGAATACATTTAAGAAATGCCTTGAAGATTCTGGCATTACCTTACTGAATACGAAGGATATAGACGATCTGGAAATAAACAAACCTGACTACAAAAAAATGCAACTACTGGCTCAACATGAATCTGTACCCATGTCGGAAATAGTGCGCACTATAAACAAGGTGAGTCAGAACTTCTACGCAGAAACAGTTCAAAAAACGTTAGGATTAGCGACCCATCGAAAAGCCAGCAGAAAAGATGGTATTAAGGCCGAGAAAGAATGGTTCGCAGAAATCGGTATTCCACCGGATAATATCTTTATCGTCGATGGCTCCGGATTATCGCGACATAATCTGGTATCACCTTATCAAATGGGCACACTACTGCGCACCATGAAATATCACCGACATAATCAGATATTTTTTAATTCATTGCCCATTGGCGGAGTAGACGGCACACTAAAAAACCGGCTGGAAGGATCCAATGCCCAAGGACATGTCCATGCCAAAACCGGATATGTGGGGCGGGTCAGAACCCTATCCGGCTACGTCAATGCCAAGGATGGCACCGATTATATCTTCTCCATAATGGTCAACCACTATCCAACCCCCACCAGTTTGGTGAACAAAATTCAGGATCAAATCGTTACTCTGCTGTATAATTTTAAATCAGAATAGGATTATCAGTGCTAGATAGATAAAAATTGGTTTGGATTAAATTGTTAAGACGATATGTCCAAAAGAATTGCGAAATTGAGACTTAAAATACAAAATGCCCCCGTTGATCCGGGATGTTATCTGTTTAAAAATAGTTCGCATACCATAATCTATATCGGAAAAGCCATTAATTTACACAAACGGGTCAAGTCTTACTTCAGCGAGAAAGTCAGCGATCCGAAAACCGTCAGTATGGTCGCCAAGGTTGCTGATGTCGAGTATATTGTGACTCACTCCGAAGTCGAAGCCCTGATATTGGAAAATACACTGGTCAAAAAACATAAACCCCGCTATAATGTAGTCCTGCGGGATGATAAAACTTTTCCCTATGTGCGTATCACAAACGAACGCTTTCCCCGTATTTTTATTACCCGGCACGTAAAACAGGATGGCTCAAGGTATTTTGGGCCCTACACCAATGCCAGCTCCCTGAAGCGGACTTTCCGTATTATAAAAAAGCTTTTTCCAATCAGAACCTGTAAATACAATCTCGACGAAGAAACGGTTCGGAAAGGTCGTATACGTTTGTGCCTTAATTATCATATCCAGAAATGTGAAGGACCCTGTCAGGGCTTAGTTAGTGAACAGGAATATAATGATATGATCGCTCAGGTTGAAGCCTTTTTAAATGGCGATACAGCTGAAGTCGGGGCTTATTTCAAAGCCAAAATGGATCAGGCTTCCCGGGATTTGGCTTTTGAAAGGGCTGCCAAGTATCGGGATAGTCTGCAAACTATTCGGGAATACAACCAGCGTCAATCCGTGGAATTAACCGATTTTAAAGATCGGGATTTGATTAATATCGTGGTTGAAGCCGAATATGGCTGTGCGGTTCTTTTTCGTATCCGCAAAGGAAAACTCATCGATAGAGAAGTTTTCTTTTTGGAAGGAGTAAAAAATAGCCAGCTTTCAGAAATCATGCGGAATTACATCCAACAGTATTATAGTAATACCAAATTCATACCTCCGGAAATAATGATCAATGCCTACCCGTTAGAAAAGGAACTGTTGCAGAACTGGTTATCCCAGCAAAGGGGAAAACGTGTCAAACTGATAAAACCAGTCCAGCTGGAAAAACGTAGGCTGATGGAGATGGCCCAGAAAAATGCCTGTCTGCAAATTGAAGAATACCTGCTCAAGAAACGGGAGCAACAAGGATATGTTCCCAAGACATTACTTGAATTACAGCAATGCCTGGGATTGTCCAAATTACCATATCACATCGAGGCCTTTGATATCTCCAACATTCAGGGCAAATATGCCGTCGGATCACTGATTACTTTTATTAATGGTGTGGCCAAGAAAAGCGAGTATCGACGCTATAGAGTTAAAACAGTAAAAGGGGTTGATGACTATGCTATGCTGGCGGAAGTAGTCCAACGTCGCTATAAGCGCTGTTTAAAGGAAAAAAGCAACCTACCGGACCTTATTCTCGTGGATGGCGGTAAAGGACAACTCTCAGCCGCCAATGCTCAATTGGAGGAACTGGGACTAGGACAGATCCCGATCATCGGGCTGGCCAAGCGGCTGGAAGAAATTGTCCTGCCCCACCAAAAAGAATCCCTAATTTTGCCCAAGGATAGCCTGGCCCTGATTTTATTGCAAAAAATCAGAGATGAAACCCATCGGTTTGCTATCACCTATCACCGGAAACTACGCGAAAAGAGTGCCACCCATTCGATATTAGATGATATTCCGGGGCTGGGAAAAGAAAAGAAGCAGGCCCTGTTAAAACATTTTAAATCAGTGGCTGCCATGAAGGGAGTTTCGCCGGAGGAATTGCGTGCCGTCAAAGGCATCGGTCCCAAATTAGCAAAAAATATCTGGATTTGTTTACATGCAGATTAACGGGACGTTATGGGGGTGAGCATACATATAAAAACAACTTTAATTACCAGTATATCATTAAAATACATCTAACTTATAAAGTTATAAATTAAGTCCATCAGCGGCCAATTATAGCGGCCAGGACTTCTTTAATTGCCAGCTTCTGTGGAATTGCCGTGATTTTTTTAAGCACAAACAGAAGTCCTAATACAGCGAATTTTTGGAATGCCTGTCGGATGGGAACATTAATAAAAAAGGTAAATGCATAAGCCAGAACCGTGATCTGTAAAATCAACTGATACAGAATAAATTCACGCACGCTCAGCTGCACTTTTTGTTCTAAAAGTATCAGACTCCCCAGAGCCCAGAGATCACCCACCATGAGACCCGCACCGACAGAATGCAGTATGTACCAGATATTATGGGGGGCAGAAAATAGCAAAAAACCAATCGCTGCCAGCAGGGTTATCAGGCGTTTTGAGCGATAATGTTGCAGCTCGGAGTGACGGGCAAAATAGGCACTGATTTTGAGTGTCAGATAACCACTGAGGATCATGCCAATTGCTATGACAATGAAAGAAATTTGATTAGAAAAGCCATTTTTGGTTACTGTGGTGCCTAGATCACTGAGTGCATCGGACCAGAAATGAAAGCTCTCCCCGTAGGTCAGTATCGACAAGGAAAAAGTGGCAATAACAACATAAAAAAGGGCCGTAAATAATTTGCTGATTGCTTCATTATATAAGGGCTGGGGCCTTTGACTCATCTGGTAAGACCTGCTGCTAATGTCGTTTGTTAAAATAACTAAGACACAAAAGATCGTACATTAATAAATTAATTATTTTGTTCCAAAACTGCCAGCATATCAGCATGTATATGGCTGTTGGAAGCCAGTATTTCTTGGCCGTAGACTGAAAATTCTTCACCGGAAAAATTACTCAATTGTCCGCCAGCTTCGTGGAGGATCAAACTCCCTGCAGCCATATCCCAGGGATTGAGACTGTATTCCCAAAACCCGTCAAAACGGCCACAAGCCGTATAACACAGATCGATTGCCGCTGACCCCATTCGTCGGATGCCCTGGGACTTTTCATAGAATTTTTGGAATAACTGCATGTTTTTATAGAAAATATCGGATAATTCATAGGGAAATCCGGTCACTAATAAACTCTGTTTTAAGTCTGAGGTGTTGGAAACCCTGATTTTCCGCTTGTTCAGGAAAGCGCCGCCTCTGCTGCGCGCGGTAAACAGTTCTTCAAAAAATGGATTATATACCACCCCTAGAATGAGTGCGCCCTGATATTGGAGAGCAATGGAAACGGCAAAAAAGGGGAATCCATGCACATAATTGGTGGTGCCATCCAGCGGATCAATGATCCACTTGAAAGGCGAGGGGGTGTCAACCGGTGGTGATTCTTCAGCCAGAATCTGGTGGTCACTATAATTGGCCTTGATCATATTAACGATCAGTTCCTCTGCTTTGCGATCTACTTCAGTGACCAGATTAGCCCGTCCTTTGAAATCAACATTCAGGGCACGATCAATACTTTCCACAATAAATTGTCCGGCACTTTGTGCCGCAGTCAGAGCCAAATTAAACATATTGTTCATGAGAGTTTGTTCAAGCATGATATCCTTGGTCTTCCGGTTAATAATGAACAGTAATAATAACTATTTTCAAATCTAAACTTAATCAACACAATTTTTTTTATATATGCAACTATTAATATTATCACTGGGTATCAACCAGGTTATTTTTAAGAGTTTCCGTTTGACTTTTTCAATCAGGGAATTAAATTCAGGCAAATTTATGATGCAAAGGCAGCCCATAAACCATATCAATTCTAAAAATCAGGTGGGATGTTATGACTAATATTTTACAACTGGTAGAGAATTTCTTCAGAACAATTAGTAGTTTCATATGGGGTTGGCCCTTGATGATCATGTTGGTCGGAACCGGTTTGTGGCTGACCTTTATCCTCAAGGGGTTGCAATTCCGGCGGTTATGGTATTCGCTCTATCTGGCTTTGGTTAAACGTAAAGAGCTGGATAGTGAAGGTGATATTTCGCATTTCCAGGCACTGATGACTGCCTTGTCCGCTACAGTGGGAACAGGTAATATCGCCGGGGTTGCCACCGCTATAGCAGCTGGGGGACCGGGTGCATTATTTTGGATGTGGATTACAGGGTTGGTCGGTATGGCCACTAAGTATTCAGAAGCCGTGCTGGCGGTTAAATTCCGGATCAAGGATAAACAGGGAACCATGAGTGGAGGGCCGATGTACTATATTTCCCGCGGTCTTGGTTGGGATTGGCTGGGAGTCCTCTTTGCTATTTTTGCAGCCGTCGCCGCTTTTGGGATCGGCAATATGGTACAATCCAATTCCGTGGCTGATGCGGTGAACGCCTCCTTTAACATTCCGTTTTATATAACCGGTATTATATTAATGGCTGCGACCGGTTTGGTAACCCTCGGTGGAATTAAGAGTATCGGCAGAGTTACCGGAACCCTGGTGCCAATCATGATCGTGTTCTATGTCGGCGGCGCCCTAACCATTCTGATCCTGCGGATCGATATGATTCCGGCCGCCTTTGCCATGATCTTTGAAAAGGCCTTCACTCCTACAGCACAGCGGGGCGGCTTTTTAGGAGCAACGGTGATGTTAACTGTCCGCATGGGAATCTCCCGCGGCGTGTTTTCCAATGAATCCGGGCTGGGCAGTGCACCCATCGCTGCCGCAGCAGCCCAAACTAAAAATCCGGTTTCCCAGGCTTTGGTTTCCATGACCCAGACCTTTATCGACACTCTGGTGGTCTGTACCATGACCGGCCTGGTACTTATCCTGACCGGTACCTGGAACAGTGGTAAAAATGGTGCTGCCTTGACCTCCTTTGCCTTCCAAAATGGACTACCCGGCTATTGGGGAGACCTGATCGTAACTTTGGGATTGATATTATTTGCCTATTCCACATTATTGGGATGGAGCTATTACGGAGAGAAATCGATTGAATTCCTGTTGGGAGAGAAAGCAGTCCGGCCCTACCGTCTTGTCTTTGTGCTTTTTGTAGGCCTGGGGGCGGTCTTGAAATTGAATCTGGTCTGGGCGATGGCTGATGTTTTTAACGGTCTTATGGCACTGCCCAACTTAATTGGTCTGCTGGCCTTGTCACCCATAATTATTTTGGAAACAAAAAAATACTTCGGTGATAAAAATAATCTTATTCGCTAAAATTGATGGGAATAATTAGCAACCAAGATGAATATTGGATGAACTTCGCGCTCAAAGAGGCCGCAAAAGCCTATCAAAAAAAGGAAATTCCGGTTGGCGCAGTGATCGTTAAGGAAAAGCAAGTGATTGGCAAGGGACATAATTTACGTGAAACCCTGAAGGATCCCACCGCACATGCCGAAATGCTGGCCATTACCTCTGCAGCCGAGACCTTAAACAGCTGGCGATTGGATGACTGTAGCCTCTATGTGACCCTGGAACCCTGTGCCATGTGTGCCGGTGCGATTCTGAACGCTCGGATTCCCAGAGTTATCTTTGGTGCTTATGACGCGCAGGCAGGAATGTGCGGCTCAGTCGATAATCTGTGCGATCTGAATTTGCTGAATCATAAGGCTGTTGTCAAAGGGGGAATAGAAGCCACACTCTGCCAGAATCTGTTGGATCGTTTTTTTAAAAAAATCCGCAGCTAAAACAAAGGACTATTGATCCTGCTGCTCTTTCTTTAAAGTTGAAATTTTAAAGGGCAAATAAAGTGGACAACGGGCCAACAAGCTGGTGACCACTAGAATCAGTCCCAACCAACCCCAAGGCGTTTGCGGTCCCCAAAAGACCAACGAAATAACAAATAATCCCACAATCATGCGGATGATACGATCAATGGTACCCATATTTACTTGCATAATCTCCTCCTTCTTTTCAATCAGTTTACACTCTTATAACATCAAAGTCAAACAAATAGATTAACTTTAAGGACTAAAATTGAGAATCATTTCATCTGCTTAGCGCAATTTTTGTGATATATGTAACGAACAGGCCGATTAATTCAATATATTCTCCTTAACAGCTAATGGCATGACAACTATTTTATTTACCGGTAAGTCAAAAAGGGCTTGATTTTCTAAAATATTGTTATTATTATACCGACCGGTAAGTAAAGCAAAGGAGCCTAAATTGACTAAATTACCTGATACCAAAGAAAAAGTGTTTAAAGCTGCTGTGGAACTCTTTGCCGAGCATGGCTATGAGAAAACCTCCATGCGGATGATCGCTGAAAAATGTGCGATCAGTAAGCCCGCGGTCTACTATTACTTCCCGGATAAGGAAAGCCTTTTCAATGGATTAATTGAATTCGGAATGAATCGGGCCTATGAAAGTTTAGAAAAAATTGCTCAATCCGATAAAACCGTGCGGGAAAAATTAATTGATGTCGTTATGACACGCTTCAAGGATATTCCTGAAATTCCCAGTATCAAAAAATTTATTGCAGAGATATTTACCGGGGGGTTGAAGTGTAAAATAGATATGGATTTGAAGCGTAAATTTCCCAAACACCGTGAGGGATTGGAAAAAATAATCAAAGAGGGAATTGACCAAGGCATCTTTCGCCCCGATTTAAACATAAAACAATTAATATATTGTTTGGTGGGAGCGATGAACATCCATTCGCGCAATCATTATATCATGGATCAACCGCCCACCACACGCAAGGAAGCACGAGCCTTGGTTGATACCTTATTACGAGGGGCCTTGAAATCAAAGAATGAGGAGCTTATATGTTAAAAAGAAAAACCCTTTGGCTATCGATTTATATGGCCCTATTTCTCTTTAATATTTTACCGGGCGAGACCATCGAATTGGATCTGGAGACCGCTCGTCAAATTGCCTTAAAAAACAATCCGGAGGTAAAAAAAGTACGTGAGAGGGTTAAAAAGGCCAAAGCTCAAATAACCGAGACACGGGCCGGTTTTTTACCCACTTTGAACGGATTTACCTCCTTACAGCATGCCTGGGATCTGCAACGGAACAAAATTCCCAATTTTTTGAAACCATCCTTGGATCCCATTTATAAAGCCCTTTATAATGCCAACTATATGCAAACCTATGAGGAGATGCCTGATTATCTGGAAATGGCCTTCGGTCTGGAGAATACCTTGGTCTATGGCGTGAATTTGCAACAGCCCCTGTATACCGGCGGTGCGGTCTGGAATGGATACCAGATCTCCCATTTAAGCCACGATATTGCCGAAGCACAATTGGAAACCACAGTGCAGACTGTTTTAAATAATGTTACCAGTGCCTACTATAGTGCATTGTTTGCCAAATCCGCCGTCGGAGTAACCGAACAGGCACTCACCTCGGCTCAGAAAAATCTGGATCAAGTCACAAAATTTTATGAAAGCGGAAAATCATCCAAACTGGATGTGCTGCGTGCCGAGGTCCAGGTGGCGAATTTTAAACCCCAATTGGTTTCGGTTAAAAATCAGTTCCGTCTGGCCAAGTCCAATTTAGCCAATCTTTTGGGGATTGATGAAGATTCGGATTTCAAATTCAGAGGTGAATTAACTTACCTTCAGAACGATTTATTGAATTCTTCTTTACAAGAACTGACCCGACTTGCCTTAGAGAATCGTGCTGAGATTAAAATGATCGAAAACCAGAAAGAGATCGCTGAACGACAGGTTGCGATCAATCGCTCAACACTGTTACCCAAAATATCTTTTAGTACCTCTTATCAGTATCAGGGTATGCGGGATAATTTGGAGTTCACTGGTGAAGACCTGAATAAATCTTTTAATTCTTCTTTGAGTATCAGTATTCCCTTGTTTAACGGTTTTAAGAATTCCGCTAAACTTCAGCAAGCTAAAATCGGGATCAAAGAGGTTGATCATCAGCAGACCGCCCTGAAAAATGGCATTCGACTGGAAGTGAAATCAGCCTATTATAAGATGAAAGAGGCGGAAGAGAAAGTTGCCACGCAACGCAAAACCATTGAACAGGCCCAGGAGGCCCTGCGTCTGGCTAACCTGATGTATTCGGAAGGTGCCAGTACCCAGCTGGATGTTTTGAATGCTAATCTGGCATTGAAACAGGCCAAGATGAACTACCAACAATCCTTACTGGAATATAATCTGGCGCTGTCTGGATTAAAAAAAGCAATCAACCAACTATAGGAGAAGCAAAATGTCTAAAACAAGTATGCAACGGATAATCTCTTTTGGTGTTTTTGTACTGATTTTGTCCTGTTTCAATTGCGGTTCTCAGCAAGATGAGAGTAGAACCGAAAGCGAGCGTGCCATTCCGGTCAAAGTCCAAACTGTGAATACAGGTAGTATTAAAAATACGCTTGAATATATGGGTAATATCGAAGCCATCAATAAAGTGATGGTATTTGCGCCCATTCCCAACAGAATAACTACTTTGAAAAAGGATGTAAATGATTACGTTGAACAAGGCGATTTGTTAGCTGTTATTGAAAATAAAAAGATCAAACAGGGTTTATTACAGGCTGAAGCGGCTTTGGAATCTGCCAAAGCGCAGTACGAAAATATGCTCACAGAATGGGAACGTATTCAAAAATTATACAATGAAAATGCCGTCAGTAAATCTCAATACGATGCAGTTAAAGCCCAAAAGCAGGGGGCTGAATCAGCCCTGAAACAGGCTCAGGCCGGGTTACAAACCGCACGGGAACAGTATCAGGACACTTTTATCAAAGCCCCGATTCCCGGTGTGATTGCCAGTCGCAATTATGATCTGGGCGATCAGACCAGTCCGCAGCGGCCGGTATTCACTTTGGTTAATATGGATAGAGTCAAAGTAATTATTAATATTATTGAAAAACACGTTGGTATTGTCAAAGCCGGTCAACCCTGTCTAATTCAGGTTGAAAGTTATCCAGAAGAAACATTTAAAGGCCATCTGGTTAAGGTGTATCCCATTTTAAACCCCATGACCCGGACCATCAGAGCTGAAATTAATATTTTCAATACTGATAATTTGAAGTTAAAACCAGGGATGTATGCGACCGTTAATATCATCACCGAAGTGCACAATGATGTAATTACCATCCCCAAGCATGCCGTGATCGAACGCACCCGCATGGAATATTTGCAGGGGGAGATCAGTAACACTCAGCTTAAAATCGATCAGTATGTTTTTATTGTTCAGGATGACCGTACGCGGCAGCGTAAGATTGAGGCTGGTATAACTACAGTGGACCGAGTTGAAGTGCTCAGCGGACTAAAGGCCGGGGAAAAATTAATCACCGTGGGACAATATGATGTTTCCGATTCCAGTCAAGTTAAAATTGTAGGGTAGTGTCAAAAGTTTTATGAAAGAATGAAAGAGGATCTCAAGACCGGATGATC
>CAZXFH010000053.1:0-18171 GCA_964640055.1 uncultured bacterium
ACAACCGATTATTCGCAATACTTATTTATAGTTATTTATGCACTGTTACTTACTTTAATTTTTTTAGTCTATAATATTCATGCTATCGATTTTCTTTGCAATTAAAGTGCCGCTTTATTAGTTTTGGGCGAATTTTGATACAGGTGATAACGGGAACGAAATTCGAGAAAAACTCATTACCTTCTGGCCCTTGAGGGTCGGGAAGTGTTGAGAAACGTGTGATCATAACAATTGAACTCAATTTAGAATTCTTCTTAAAGGAGGACATTGCATGGCTAAAATATTATTAGTAGATGACGATTACGATTTCGTATCAGGTGTAAAGGTGGTTTTGGAAAGCGCTGAATATGAAGTCATACCAGCCTACTCGCGAGAAGAGGGTATGGAACTATTCGAAAAAGAAAAACCGGACCTGGTGGTTTTGGATGTAATGATGGACGAACCTGATGATGGTTTCACCATGGCCCAGGAACTGAAAGACAAGCATCCCAAGGCTGTTATTTTGATGCTCTCCAGTATCGGCAAGGTTACCGGAATGGATTATGATAAAGATGATGAGATGGTACCTGTCGATGCTTTTGAAGCCAAACCGATCATGCCCAAGGAGTTACTCGCTATCGTAAAAGAATTGCTTAACAATTAAGGAGAGAGGCTTATGCAGGTAATAGAACGCGAAAAAGTCAATCGCGAAATAAAAAAGCTGAAAAAAGCATATGGCGATAACCGCTCAGCCTTGATGCCCATTTTACAAAATCTACAGGATAAATATCTTTACCTGTCCGATATAATCATGCAGGAAGTTGCCCATGGGCTGGACATTCACCCAGTAGAAGTTGAAGGAGTTGCCAGCTTTTATAGTTTTTTCAGAACCAAAACAGCCCAAGGCAAATATGTCATCCGTCTTTGTCAAACCATTTCTTGCGACCTGGCCGGCAAAGCGAATGTGGCCCGGCAGCTGGAAAACGAGCTGGGAATCAAATTTGGAGAAACCACAAAGGATGGTATGTTCACCATAGAATACACTAATTGCCTGGGAATGTGTGATCAAGGTCCGGCTATGATGATCAATGACCGTTTGTTTGCAAAAGTCACCCCTGACAAAGTGTCTCAGATCATTGCTGATTGTCGGCAGGATTTCCTTAAGTCCGACTTTCCCAAAGTAGTGCCGTCAGATGTTAAAAAGTCCGGACCGATCCTGACCCACGATATTGCTTCCGGGCAATCCCTGGAGAAGGGACTTGAAATGAAACGGGCCAGCATCATCAACCTGATGCGAGAATCAGGACTAAAAGGACGGGGTGGCGCCGGGTTCCCTACGTCGGTCAAATGGCAGTTGGCCGCAGCGGCCAAAAGCGAGAAAAAATTTGTCGTCTGTAATGCCGATGAAGGCGAGCCGGGAACTTTTAAGGATCGCTATCTGCTTTATAATCACACCGATATAATGTTGGATGGGATGACAATCGCGGCCTATGTTGTCGGCGCCCAGAAAGGCTATATTTATCTACGAGGCGAATATCTTTATATAAAAAAATATCTGGAAGAAAAACTGAGTGCCCGCCGCCAAAATAAATTACTTGGGGAAAAAATTCTGGGAAAAGAAGGCTTTACCTTTGACATTGAGATGCGTCTGGGTGCAGGCGCCTATGTGTGTGGTGAGGAGACCGCATTGATTGAATCCCTGGAAGGTAATCGCGGGGAACCCCGTAATCGGCCTCCCTTCCCGGTGGATACCGGATTTATGAAGAATCCCACCATTGTCAACAATGTAGAAACTTTTATTGACGCAGCCCTGATCTGTGTTAAAGGCGGCAATTGGTTCAAGGAGCACGGAACAGATAAATCCACCGGCACCAAGTTATTCAGCGTATCCGGTGACTGTGAAAATCCGGGTATTTATGAGTTGCCCTATGGGATTACCGTTCGGGAACTGTTGAAAGAGGTTGGCGCGGATGATGCCAAAGCGGTTCAAGTCGGTGGTGCTGGTGGAAGTTGTATCCCCAGGCAGGACTTTGATCGTAAAATTGCTTATGAGGATGTTCCGTCCGGCGGATCTATTATTGTATTCGGACCCGATACGGATATGCTGGCGGTTGCTAAAAATTTCATGGAATTTTTCATAGAAGAAAGTTGCGGGCAATGTACACCATGCCGGGAGGGCAATCCGAAACTCCTGCAAGGCATAGAAATGTTGGAAAAAGGACGCTGTTCCTATTCCTATCTCAAGGAGCTCATGCAATTAGGTGAGACCATGCAAATCGCTTCCAAGTGCGGCCTGGGTCAGTCCAGTCCCAATGCCTTTTTGTCCATTATGAAAAATTTTCAAGCGGAAGTTCTTGGCCGCGTGCCGGAAAAAGAATAAGGAGGAATCAGCATGACAAACAATAAAAAAGATTTTAAAAAGGAAGACAGATCACGGGCTCCCAGAAGTACCACTCCTTCTCAGGTAAAAAAGCCTGACAACATTGAAGCCATCGGTGCAATGGTCAAAGTCAAAATTGATGACAAGGAAATCAAAGTACCTATGGGTACCACCATACTAGAAGCCGCCAAGGAGTTGGGCCTAAATATCCCCACGCTGTGTGATCATGATGATCTTTGCGTGGCTGGTGTATGTCGCATCTGTGTAGTGGAAATCGAAGGGATGCGCACGTTGCAGGCTTCCTGTGCTTTTCCAATCACCTCACCAATTACCGTGCATACCCATACCCGGAAAGTACGCCAGGCCCGTCGACATGTACTGGATCTACTACTCTCCAGGCACTATGGCGAATGCTACAGCTGCGTGCGTAATAATAATTGTGAATTACAAAGTCTAGCCAATGAATACGGGGTTGACTTCTACCGGTTTGGTCATATTGAAAAGCCCCAGGAAATTTCAGATCATTCCAGTTATGCGATTGTTCGTGACATGGATAAATGTATTCTGTGTCGACGCTGTGTGCGGACCTGTGTGGATCTACAGGAAGTGGGTGTTTATGATGCGCTGAAACGTGGCGATGAAACCCACATCGGTACTTTCCTGGATCGCGCCATGTCCGATCTGATCTGCATCAACTGCGGCCAATGTATCAACCGCTGCCCGACCGGAGCCTTGCACGCCAAGGACCCCTCGGATACCATCTGGGAGGCCATTGATGATCCCAAAAAACATGTGGTCATTCAAACCGCACCCGCTCCCCGCTCCGCTATTGGCGAGTGCTTTGGACTGGAACCGGGTAAACCCCTGACTTTTGAAATGAATACTGCGATTCGTTATTGCGGTTTTGACCGGGTATTTGACACAAATTTCGCGGCAGATTTAACGATCATTGAGGAAGGCACCGAACTTATCCAGAGACTTCATAAGGCCTTGGCAAAAAAAGAACCCACTGCCCTCCCTCAATTTACTTCCTGTTCTCCTGGCTGGGTCAAATATATTGAGCATTTCAACCCCGATATGCTGGCGCATGTCTCTTCAGCCAAGAGCCCGCAGCAAATGTTCGGAGCAGTAATTAAAACTTACTATGCGAAACTCAATAACATCGACCCGGCTGATATTGTCACCGTGGCCCTGATGCCCTGTACGGCCAAGAAATTTGAATGTAATCGACCTGAGATGAATGATTCCGGATTCAAAGATATCGACTATGGCTTAACGACCCGGGAATTAGCGCAAATGTTCAAAGAAGCCGGCATTGATCTGCCCGCCATGCAGCAATCGGATTTTGACGATCCCTTTGGTACCATGACCGGTTCCGGAGTGATCTTTGGGGCAACCGGTGGTGTGATGGAATCAGCGATCCGGACTGTATTTGAGCTGGTTACCGGTAAACGCATCGATGATCTGTTCGAGCACGCTAATATTAAACCCGTACGGGGTTTTGACGGCATTCGTTATGCCGAATTACCAATCAAAGAAGTGGGACCGGTACCGGATATTCTGAAAGGCCATTTTGATGATTTCGAATGGCTCAGAGGAGCCACTCTGAAAGTGGCTGTTGCCCATGGTACCGCCAACGCAAAACGGGTTCTGGAAAATATCCAGTCCGGGGGCAAACTCAGTGAATGTCACTTCATTGAATTCATGGCCTGTCCGGGCGGTTGTCTAGGCGGCGGTGGCATGCCTATCCCCACCGATAAAAAGATCAGAGCAGCCAGAGCACAAGCCATCTATAAGGAAGATGAAGCCAGTGACGTACGCAAATCCTATGAGAATCCGGCGATCACAAAACTATACAGCGAGTTCTTCACTCAAGGTCCTGCCACTGATAAGCCCCATAAGTTACTGCACACCCACTATACTGCCCGGGGTAAAAAAGTGGTTTAGATCCATTTGTATGATAGCGTAAAGGGGCGATTCAATTGAATCGCCCCTTTTTTTAGTTTCAGTATTCGTTAATCCGGGGATTACCCAGCCAATCTGTAATTAGTGGCTGCCACCGATTCTTTCACTGGTTGCATTAATCACTTTAACTTCTTTGGGACGTGCTAAAAATTGTAAAACATCTCTGATCAGGGCTCGTCGCTGTATGGCCCCCCGAATCGTTTCAAAAGGAAATCCCATGATAATCAATCGATAGTCCCCCTGATAAGCGATAGCAGCGCTGAAGTTATTTTCAGTATAGCGCAGAATAGTGGTTGCCAGACTGTCGGCGGGAATAATCGCGTCCGGTGATTCCACCCGGTAAATATCCTTGCCCAAGGTGATGTTATAGGTAAAATTATAGGGTAACTGAATAAAATTACTATCAGCTGAATGGAAGGCGCCGCTGGCTGCGGCATGGTTGGTAACCCATTGATATTTGAGAATATCCCGGGCAAACTGGATATCCGGATCACCCTCTTTCCGTCCCTCAAAAAGATCAGTGCCGATATGGGCTCCGGACATAAACAGACCGCCCCCGCTTTGACAATAATCGACAATCTTGGCCTGCAATACGATTGGCAGAGTCTTAAACTCTTTCACCGCGGGGTTATCGGGATAAGGGGTGGTGCGTTCTTCACCCATGATCAGATCGACCAAGTCATACTCCTTCATATCGATCAGATCATGCATAACACTTTCATCACTAGCCGAAATATAGGCATATCCGGCGGACAGAATAGCCCGGCCATGTCTGGCCGGATAGTCAAAAGTATTTCCGACAAGAATTGTGGTTTCATAGTTTGCTTGGCTGGCGCCCCAGCCGGGGGCATCATTGGTTACGAATTTGGAAAAGGGATAAAAATCAAACTGAGGACCGGTATATCCCAGGTCATATTGATAGGGCACCCCTTCATCACGAAAATTGGCAAAACCCTTGAAATGGTTCAGATCGATCATTTCCGGTGCACAGATCCGATCGAATCCATTAATGATCAGAACCGTATCCCGGGCATTCTGCGGATATCCAACCGACAAAATTTCCGACGGGAAACTCTCTCCGCCGGCATTAAGCGCCGTGACTTTAAAACTGAATACTTTACCCGGAACCAAATTCCGGATGACACATTTCGGCTCGGTGACTACTCTCCCGTTATCAAATCCCTGGTCATTGATCCGGGTATAGACCACGTAATGGTCGGGAACTGCGGTTTCTTCCAGCGTATCAATTACGGGTCGCCAGGTTAAGGTGACCTCATGACTATCACTAAAGACAACCTGCATATGATCCACAGGCAAGGGCTGGATCGTATAGGCTTTCTGATATTGACTGCTGATAAATTTTAGCATGCCTTTATAAAGAGCCCGGCTGAAATCAAAACGAAAACGGGGATCCATACCATATTGCATATCAACAAAGTTCTGATGTGAAAAGAATTCCATTAAGGCAGCCGGTACATTGGGCCGGTAGGCCTCACTATAACGGGCATTATAAAGACTTCTCCTATTCCAATCGGAAGTATAAGTTTGCCGTAAATCCTGTACGATCTGGGTTTGTAAAATATCGGTGAGATCACGGCAGGCCAAGCGGCTGACTCCATTAGGGAAAACAGTGGCGGTGTCATCGTCAGTCAAACTATAGATTCCCAGGGTTCCCACGACCTTGCCATTGCGGGTAATCCCCGCATCCGTATGAAAAGAACAGGAGAGATCGATTGGGACCTTCAATCCGGCCGCATCCCTGTCCCGGTTAGGGCCGCCAGGGGCGCCCTGCAGATAATTAACCCATTCACCACGACTGGTATAGTCATCATTATAATCATTGGTATCTTTATTAAAACTATACACCAGCGTATCAGGCATGCCAGCATATTGTAAGTAATAGCGGGCGCCTTCAATAAACCGGGCCCGGCCGCTTTGTTTCCCCTCGCGCATAATATTGCCTACCCCGCCACCGAACCGTACGGCATCAGCCGTTATATAGTCCTCCGTATGCGTCCCCTTGTTGGTTAAGACGACCTTACCCTGTTCATCATCACGGCCTTTGTTAAATTTAAACCGTCCCAAGTAAACCCAGGTCGCTCCGCCCATCTGTTGATTGACTGCAAAGCTTGTTTTTCCACCGCGGTGATAAACCGTATACTGAGCCGCGGTTGTATTGGAGTCACTATGGGCGTAAGAGACATACACACCATAATAACCTGCCGCCGGCAAGTAAGGTATCCAGCTGATTTGAGCCGAAGCGACGGTATCGCATTGAACCTGGCGATAACTGCCCATTAAAAAGGGATTTTCTCCGCTCTCATAGGGCGGACTGCCAATCGCAAATCCCGGCTTTTGGCCTGCTTGCCAGATATGCAGCGTATCCCGGACGACTTCCAGATAGGCGCTGGTGGAATCAACATGATCATTGTCCACAACTATGGCATGCTTTTGCATATCCCGTTCCCGGGGTACCCATACATTAGCACCGGCATTCTCCAGCATAGGGATTAAATATGGAATGGTAAAGGAAAGGGGCAGCAGATCTTCCACAGTCTGAAACAAACGTGGCCGCTGCCATTCCCAGCGCTCTTTTTTGTTATTAAAATACCAGCCATGGCTATGCCAGAGAGCGATGTGATGTCCAAATAGGCCTTTGCTAGGCGTGTAAGGACAACTGATATTGTGTACAACCGGAACCAGTTGTTCATCAGGATAAGGCATGCGGGTCACATCATAGGCGCTATTGTCCTTACGATAGAAATTAGGGACCAACTGTTCAAGCGGTGTTTCCAGGGAATACAATTCCAGAGAATAATTCCGGTACCACATACCTAACCTCTCCCGGAAATCCTGGTATATCTGGTCTGTGGTTGACAGACGTAAGGGGATGTAAGAAAAATATTGACTAAAATAAACGTGAATATCTTTCTCGCCTTTGTCCACCCTGACACTATCAATACGGGTCTGAGGCGGTACTGAAACCGGCTCTTTCTTACGAGTACAACGGCGTAGAAAACGCTCACTTTTTTTGTGGACACGATAGGTATGCAGATCCATTTCCGAATAATCATAGCCCCTGTTCCCGGTCCTAATCAGCGAACAATGACTGAGCACTGTTACTCCGATCATCATAGCCATTAATACTTTTCTAGTCATACTCTTTCCTTTTATCCGATTCACTCTTTTATAACATCATATCCATTGGGCTTAAGCATCGATACGAACCATTAGGTAATGGTCTATACCGGCCTCCTGAAACCCGGCCCCTTTTTTATTAAAACCATGTTTTTCATAATAGCTTTTCAAATAAGCTTGGGCATGCATTTTATAGCGGTGGAATCCTTTCTCTTTAGCGATTTGGATCATATAATCAACGATCTGACGGCCGTAACCGTGGCCCCGGAAATTTTTCCGTACGGCAATCCGTTCCAACTTAGCCCAGCCATCTACAAAGCGTAATCGGCCGGCTCCCACCGGTTCATCATCGATTTCGGCCAGGATATGGAGTGCACTGAATTCATGTTCATCTTTTTCCAAACGGTAAGAGACATTCTGTTCTTCCATGAAAACAATACCCCGTACCATAAATACTTTTAATAATTCATCAAAATTTGAGACAATTTTCAACTCCATATTGCCCCCTGTTTTTTTGGCATACCAGCCGTAGCGTTTATCGCAGTATTTTCTTGAAATTGAATTCATGATTATCGATATATTGAAATAATTTTCAGGAGACTTGACCATCAATACTACTTTTTTCTACGATCAGCTGAAATTTAAAAGAAGATTTCAAGGCGCCGGCGATAACGGTGTGTTTGCCGGGACAAAGTCGGATCATTTGATTTTCGTAACGTCTGCCGAGCAGCTGTTTATCCACGATCGTACCCAGCATACTCCCCCGATCAACAACACTAACCTGATCGTCGATGATATCGATGGCAAAATGGTTACGGGAAAGATTATAGGGTCGGCTATCTTCCAGGGCCAGATCGTTGCGTGCGGAAACATCCCCCTGACTATCCATGGAAAAGCGACCGATCCGATAGGGAAATCGCTTGATCTCCAATATGTTATTATTTAAGGCCTGCAGGGTTAGCTTGGTTTTACCCTGTAGCCGCACATTATATTTCTGTAAAGATTCCTGATCCTGTTTCTTGATCCTGGATATTTTTTTAGTAAAGTCGATTTCCGACAAACGGGCATTGGCGATGCGCAGGTGCTCGAATAATAAACTGACCACCGGATGCAATTCACTCAACCGGTCCTTGAATAACTGGTTAAATACCCGCCGGTGAAAGATCTTCAGCGTCACCGGTTCCACAGCCACAGTGGTATTCAGGCGTGGTTGTTCCTCAATTAAGGACATTTCCCCGAAGGTATCTCCCGCTCCCATCACGCTCACGATCTTGCGTTTACCCCCCTTATACTGGGAATATTCGGCCACCCTGCCACGGACGATAAAATAGGCCTCCATACGGGTGTCACCGCGTTGATAGATCGTTTCACCGGGGCTGTAATCCCGTTCAACAATCTCTTGCAAAGGACTCGATTGGGTGCTACCTATTTCCGAAACTTTGTATTTAACCAGAATATTTTTTATACGGGATAGTAGCAGGTCAATATCATAGGGACGGGTGACAATGCTGTCCGCGCCACCGGCCAAGCCGCGGGCTACGCTGGTCGGATCCGTTAATTCGGTTAATAGAATAACGGGAGTGTTACCGATTTTTTTATCCCGCTTGATTTTTTGGCATAACTGCACACCATTAAATTCAGGCAGCATTATTCCACTAATGACCAATGTAGGATGCTTTTTTTGAGCGGCTTTTAGCCCTTCCAAACCATCAGTGGCATTGAGCACACTATATTTGGCCGCGGTCAGCTGTGCGGTCAGTTTACGGGCCGCAGCAGAATTGTGCTCGACGACCAATATTTCTACAGGTTGATTCCCCTTGTCATTAGGCTCTCCCATAATTAGTCCTGTCCTAAAAATACCTTATGCACATATACCAAGCGTAATTGTATTATTTAATTTGTTAATTATCAAGTCTTTTTCAGACCAGCGGAGACATCAATTTGCTATTGACAAAAAGCCTCTCCCAATATAATTTAAAACACCTGATTATTTATCACTTGTAACCAGGCAGGAGCCATAAGCCAAAGGTGATGAAAAAAACCATAACAATTATACTTAGCTTGCTATTGATGAATGGATCAATAATGGCTCAGGGCGTGACCGATATGGATTCAACCCAGTGTTTATCCGATTTGGCTGTGTGCGATTATGAGCAGCTGCCCGTATTAATCCAAGTCTCGAATAATTGTCCTGCTATTCTGCTGAATGAAACCACTCTGCAGAGCACACTTAACAGACGATTCAGCCGGTATGATATCGAGAGCAGTGATTTCAGAACCTACTTTGCCCGGGAAAATTACTCGATTCATGATGCCTACCCCGATCATTATCTGGAAATTCATGTTCAAATAGAGACGCATACGTATCATTGGCAGCTGGCGTTCCACCGGGAAGTCCTTTATCCCCTGGAAAAAATCACTTATATCTACTCTAATGTCCCGGCTTGGCAGAGACAAGGACATGGCAATCACGAGCAGCGCGCGGAAAAAATTATTTCCAATGTGGTCCGAGCAACCGACGAGTTCATTAATTTTTATCAGCAGGCCAACTGTCATTCCAATTAAATAAGGGATACAATACCAATGACTGCCAGTGGGTACAACAGCTTGGAATCAGCATTACCTATTCCAGACACCTGGCATCAGTTAGGCAGGGAACTGAAAAAGAAGACCGAACCCGGTCGTCTTCTGATTATTGGCGACGTAGACACCGGCAAAACCACCCTGGCCCATTATCTGGTACAGGTTCTGCGACATCAATTCCCCACGGCACTTCTGGATGCCGATCTAGGCCAATCACAGATCGGCCCACCTGCTACCGTAGGGTTATTATCTGTTGCCCAAAAAAACAAAAAGAGCCGCAAACCAGTTCTTAAATTTGTTGGAAATACATCCCCCAAGGGGTGTTTTTTACAGATGCTGGTAGCTGTCAAAAATTTGACTGAAAGAGCCACGGCACAGGGTATTGTTAAAACGGTTATTGACAGCTGTGGTATGGTTCACGGTCAGGCGCCCCGAGAATTCAAATATAACCTGATTAGCATTCTCCGCCCTCTGACCCTGATTGCCCTGGAGAAGGAATCCCATGAGCTGGATACGCTGTTGTTACCCTTTAAAACCGATCCGACCGTCACCTGTCATCGACTCCTAATCTCCCGGGAACAGTTTGCAGTTAAATCATCCCGGGAACGTCAAAGCTTCCGCCAGGAAAAATTCCGCCAGTATTTTCAGTCGGCTAAGAACCAGAAGATCTCAATTGCCGAACAGGGCTTGTGCGGACACATACCAAAGCTGACCGCTCGTCCGAAAATATCCAATCTTCTGATTGGATTATGCGATCAGCATGACGATCTACTGGCTCTGGGTCAGCTTCAGGGATACGAGCCAGACAATCAGCTGCTCCGCTTCTATAGTCCCGCCATACAGCCATCCCTGGTGAATCGTATCCACTTTGGAATTAAGCGCCTGGACTTGAACACCGGTAAATAATTGCCAGGATATTTAACCTGGAATTTCAAGTATTTTCACTTATATTCCATCTGATTGTTCTGCATAGAGGCTGAATTATCAACTAACTCTTCCGGAAAAAAGCATGCAAAAGCACTGGATTGTCAAACACGAACCCATGGCCGGATTTTCCCTGAGCAATATCGCCCGTCTGCTCTGGCATGTTGATTTTCAGTTGCATCCCAAATACTGGTTGCGGTTTTTTTATGCCCTGGTGCTCAGCTGCATATGTCTGCCTTTCAGGCTAATCGAATTTCTGCGTTTTCACCGCAAAATAAAGCGTACCCAACCCCGGCCGGATCCCATTTTTATTATCGGCCACTGGCGCAGTGGCACGACCTATCTGAATACACTGCTGACTCTGGATAAAAGCAAAGCCTTTGTTTCCAACAAAGAGACCTATTGTCCCCACTTTTTTCTGGCCTTTCCTAAACTGGTCCGGTTCATTATCACCCATTCGCTGCCGGAAACCCGACCCATGGATAAAATAAAAATTGGTCCGGATCTACCCGGCGAAGAGGAACATTCTCTGGGGGCTTATGACAAATACGGGTTTTTTCACAGTATGATTTTTCCCGGAAAATTCGATTTCTTCACCAGTTTCCTTTCCTTTAAAAAATGCCCCTCCCGTGAGTTAAAACGCTGGAAAAAACGCTATTATTATTTTGTGCAAAAAATGACCCTGATTTCCGACAACCGCCCGATTATATTTAAGAATCCAGCCAATAGCTATCGCATTAAATATTTGCAGGAAATGTTTCCCCGGGCTAAATTTATTCATCTCTATCGCAATCCCTATGAAGTCTATACCTCCACCTTACGCTTCCATCATAAAACCTGTGAAGTATTTGCGCTGCAAAATTGGGATTATGCTGTCCTGAAACATAAAGTCGGACAACTCTATGCTGAGTTGTATCGCTCCTTTGACCGGACGAAGGCCGATATTCCGGCTGATAACTTTATTGATGTTCGCTATGAGGATTTCATACAACATACTCTTAAAACACTGGAAGGCATTTATACCCAATTCGACTGGCCGGGTTTTGAAAAATTAAAACCGCAATTCCGGGATTACATTCAATCCCAGCGCACCTATAAACCTGCACAATATCGGCACTCCCAAACCACACTGGAAGAAGTGAATAAAAGATGTGATCATATTTTAAGCCGCTTCAATTATCCCCGTCAAGAACACACATCTCCATAAGCGTTTAGCAATTTATTTTGCGAAAAGATCAATAATAATATCCGCAAATATTTCATAAAAATCTATAAATTCTGGTTATTTATTTAGTTAATTATCGTCCGCATTATTCATTCAAATAACGGAGAAATAACCTTGATACCTTTTACGGATAAACTCAGCTGGCCCTGGTCATCTTGCATCACCTCATCGGGCAACTGATAATCCGGGTCGATCGTCTTAAAATACTCCAAGGAATAGGGCTTCAAGCGTAGCAAGGCCTGATCCTTTTGCGCAGTCCGGACCAGTTGACCGCCGATTCCAAAATCGACATCACCCAAAACCGTGTGAAAAATATAGCGCGGGAGTTCCCGGCCACTACCATAACGGCGCAGGTAAGTGGCAATATATATAATGGTCAACACATCCAGCGGATGATCCTGGCTCCACTCCTGCTGCAGCGGTAACCCGCAGAGATATAAATGATTGTATTCAATTCCCAGCCGCCGGCATTGATCGGCAATCGCCAGCATTTCCTCGGCCGTATCATTGATCAGGGGCAGCACCGGGGTGTTATTATAAAGCGTGATGCCATTTTGGCGCAGGCTTTTAAGGATGCTTTTATGCGCTGCCTTGAATTCACTGGAATGCAGAAACTGAGTTTCGATCTCGAGCCGTTTGGGATTGGTGACTGATAACCGATTGAGAGAAGCCAGTTTTTTGATTAGTGGCAGATTATAAAGCTGTGGGTGGTAATTAAATGCCAGACTTTTAATCCGAATGGCGTTTACATGATAGATATTATCCAACTGTTTGATTATTTTTGACACCGGATTCAAATTCATGATAGCATCTTCCTCACCGCTGATGACCACATCAGAGATTTGATGATGGTTCTGTATGTATTCAATCGCCGCGGTCAGATCCCTATCACTAAGTTCATAGTCCAACACTACCCGGGTTTTATGCATCCGATAGAGCCCGGCGATTCCCGTCGGTATAATGCTGCGCTCGGGCAGCTGCGCCGCTTGTGCTTTTTCCTGCAAAGATTCCAGCGAATCCCGCACCGCCTGCTCTGTAAGTCGTCGTTTATGATTATAGGATTCAAAGGTCATGTGGCGAATTTTTTTGCCCCAATAAATAGAGTCATCGCCTATCCGGGCCCGAAATTTGACTTCAATGGTGCCTTCTTCATTAATACGCGTATTTTTAGAAAGGTGTAAGATAGGGGCAAAATCCTGAAAGTACTCATAAGTGTAGGGAGTCCGTATCCAGAAATATTTTTCATTTTCCTGATCCTGCTCCACAGCCCAGCCACTGCTGTTCCAATCGATCTTCCCAATGGAAGTAGCGGTACAGATATGGGGGCAGGCCCGGTCTGAGAGATGGGCACGGAGATAATTGGCAGTCTGTAAGCCATCGGCTATCGTGGCCAGATAGCGCCGGTTGCCCTTCAAGGGGCTACAGGGCATAAAGATATAGTGCATTTCGGCCCCGACACCGCGTAGCTGGGAGTATAATTCTCTTAACTCTTCCCCGGTATCATTACAATTTTTTAAGAAGGGTGTCTGAACGTAAACGGGCACCCCATTGCTCACCAATTCCGAAATGATATTCAGGGCCTTGATCGAAACCTCATGGGGATGAATGAAATGTGTCGCGATTTCAATTTTTTTATCCCGCTGTAATAAGTCCATACATTTTCGCTTGAGGAAATAGAGCCAGTAAAAATCATTTCTGAAAAACAGATCGGGAAAATAGGAAATCGAACGGGTCGCTATTCGCAGTGTTTCTACATGGGGTACCTTTTTCAATTCATCGATGGCCTCATTTAAGGTGGCCCGGTTCATAAAAGGATCCCCCCCGGTCAGAACGATCTCTTTGATATCATGGTTATTTTTAATATAGGCGATCGCTTGTTTCACATGCTGTTTGAGGGGCTGCTTTTGATTGCGGCATTCCTTGTGTTTACGGAAGCAAAAGCGGCAATATACCGGACATTTCATGTTCAAAATAAAGATTACCCGGTTTTTATACATTTGTTCAATCACACCCCGGTGAAACTGTCCCACCCAGGTATGCACCAGGCCGTCCCGGTTCAGCTCATCGATAAAAGGCATGTATTGATAGGCAATGGCCGCCGAAAGACGCATCTCTCTGACAGTATGAGATGAGAACCGCACCGGATATAATTGGAGCACTTTCTGAAATTTCTCTCTTTCCACGGTTTTAATTTCCAGGTTAGCAGCTTTTTGGAGCTGACCAACGGTTCTGATATCCATAATACGATTTTCCGGTATCAAGAGCTCCATCAGTTGTAACAGCAGCTGATAGGGTAGTTTAACATTATTAACCTTGATATAGTGATCCGCCTTGTGGTGCACCGCTTCCAGCTGGGGAAGCAATTCCTTGAAGAATCCTTGCGGGTCACCGGCATAATTGGTCTGTTCCAGCAGATGCTTGAACTTCTCCTTACCGGTGCCATTCCCCACCAGTCGCATGAATTCCTTGTCAACCACTGGTGGCTCGCAAAAATTATCTAAAAAATTGATAATACTGTTCCGCAAGGCCTGGAGAGAAACGACTTGGGTTTCCCGTGAATGTCTAAAACGCACTTTGTAATCAACTTTTTTTGGATCCATATTCCTATGTTTCCTTTTTTCAATTAGTACTTGTCTGTAAGATAAAAACTCCGTGTTAATTTCATAACAAAATTTTAATTTTTATCTAATTATTTCGGTCCCCGGTTACCCGGCCAGAGGGCTATTGAATTACGAATAAGTAAATGGAGAAGGAGTCCCGTATCAGCGCTGAAAACCCGGGCATAATTTTCAGCACGATTTATGGTCATAGTACTCCTGGTAAATTCTGTAAGATTTATCTCAAAAACACCATCTTTATGGTTTTTTGGAATAAGGGCGTCGATAAGCTGAGAAAATAGACGCCACTGGCAACCGGATTCCCATTATCCTGTGTGGCGTCCCAGGTGATCTTGTGATAGCCGGGTTGATATATTTTCTTATCATAGGTTCTGATCTTATGTCCTAAGAGATCGTAGATCGTGATGCTTACCAGCGCTTGTTCAGGTAAGCCGAAGCGGATCGTGGTCATGGGATTGAAGGGATTGGGATAATTTTGATGCAGTTGGTATTGTCCCGGTATAGTACCGCTCAGAAAATCCCCGCCGGTTATGGGTATGACATTAATAAGCATGGAATCTGTTACTGTATATTCCTGATCGGATATACTCAGGATCAAGGTATCGGTCCCAGCCTGCTCGTCTGCGGTCCAGAGCACTAAGATGGAGTCATAGAAAGTTGTAGAAACGAAATTGCTATAAACAGCAGACCATACCAAACCGGAGTCCGGCGAGTCAATATCACCCACCAACCCTTTTAATCGTAAAGTGTCTTCCCGCTCAGCAGAGAAGGAGAGAGTATCAGGCATCATGGCAGTGAAATAAGGGGCATCATTGACGGGAAGGATTGTGACCAAAGCTGTATCAGACTCAGTTTGACCGGAATTATTATCAGCTCTTATGGTTATGGTAGCAATTCCATTCGAATCCGGAGAAAAACTTAAGTTCAGCCAGTCATTGGTAATGGATATCTGCATCAAATTGGTATCGGAGTTGGTGTAATTATAGGTGAGTTGATCCCCCAGATCCGTAAATATGGTGGCCAGATCAGCAACCGCCGTATCTCCCGCATCCTCATTGACGACAATATCCGGGATCTGGTTTTCAGCAACAGGATTAACCGTGATCTCACCCATCACGACATTAGAATAGCTCTGACCGTCAAACACAATCCCGGTAAAATAATCCGTCCCAAAATAGTTGAGCTGTGGTTCATAGATAAAGCTATTATGGGACACTGGTTTAAGACTGATCTGGACGACATCGTAGGCCCCGTAGCATTCCTGAATGGTCGGAGATAAAGATTGAAAATTAAATTCCACCAGGCCCGTATGGTTAGGATCAAATTCAGTGACCCAATCAGGGTCGCTATGCGAAGTGTCGATAGCACCAAACCCAATGCCCAATCCATAGCCATCAGCGCCTCCCGGCCCAATCGGATCGGGATAATAATTCGTCAAGCGTAATACAATATTTGTAACCCGCAGTTTCGTGTTTCCATTGATCCGGATCTCGCCAATCCCCTGATGATATAGACGCCGATCTCCAGCCTCCCCCAGTATATCCCAGGCGTTATGGGGGTCGATCACATTAATGTGCTGAAAGGCGGCTAGCTCGAGGTCATCCAGAAAGACGCGAACTCCGGCGGTATCATCCAGGATAGCTAAATTTTCCTTGCTAATAGATGAAGAGGAGATCGCCCCACTGCCTGGATTATTGTTGAGGCAGGAACCATCGCCATGGCCATCTGCATTCCACTGGAAACCGGTATAAGCATAATTGGAATTTTGATCGCCATCCTCTGAAAAGGGGGTAAAGTCACTATCAAACATCCAGTTTCCATCAGCCGGACCGGCTTCCAGATTCATAATATCAAAAGAAACCAGGGTATCGACATCAGAGCGGATAATCCCGTGGACGGGTTGATTCAGAATGGCATATCCCAGCCTATCATTTTCAATATCTTCGGCTGTCAATGTAAATTCCGCCGTGGAATCTTCGCGGGTAGATAATGTTCCCACGGGATGTAGTATCGGAGCATCATTAACCGATATAACGGTGACAATAAGGGTCGTCGTATCCGCACTATTGCCATCGGAAACCGAGACTAAGAGGGTATCCTTACCAAATAAATCGGAGCGGGGCACTAAAGAAACGCTGTCCGCCGTGACAGAAACATCAATCAAACTCCCATTCGATACATTCCAACTCAAATTTTCTGCTGGTGTATCAGGATCATCTACATATGGGTACCAGTTATCAAAAGGAATCACCAGAGTTGAATCCTCATACACACTGGTATCGGGTAAGTTTGTCCATACTGGCGCTGTATTGCTTTGCTCCCTTTCAAACCATTGCAATATCCGATTGAACAGGGTGTCCTGCTGGCTGACATTACTGAATAAATCAAAAGAAAGGGTCATCAAAACAGTTTTATAGGTCCCGGTTTGATTCAGAATTCCCAGCGTCTGTAAGGGATCCTGATGCTCTAAGAAGATCGTGCTACCCTGTGCGTTATCATTTGCGGTTAAAACATTGGTCCAGCCCGCATAGGCGTCGATTTGCAACCCATCCCCGATCTCAGTTCCGGCAACACCATAGAAAGTAGTATTTTGATGGGAAAAATATCCGGTTTGATAGCCACCCAAATAGGTTTCGGCAAAGGCCGAATTGGTATGATTTCCCAGGGCATATTCCCCCAGGGCGGCCAGCTTTTTCACGTCATTCGCTTCGCCGGAAATTAGAAATTTTTTCATAGCGGTGGTATCAACATAATAGGCAAAAGAAGAGGAAGGAATCAGAAAAACTGTATTGTAATTGGCCAATTGGGCGCTATCGGGAAATTGATTATTCGTATAATCCATTTGGTAGTAATCATGGTTCCATCCCAAAGCATCCATGGACTGAGAATAAGCTTCATTTTCACTGATAACCAGCCGTTTGTAATAAGGTAATATTATCAGTGTATCGGAAGCATCTGTTAACAGGTCGCTGGTCGCCAGAATACGGATAGGGCCTTCCTGGGGATAGGTTAAATTCCCCCACTGCACCTTCCCATTAGTCAGGTTTTTGGTCAATCCCTCAGTCGAGGCCAAGTCATAGGGTGCGGCCGTTTCTCCATCCAGTTCCACAGCTGATAAGGTTACCGATACGCCGGATACGGAATCCGCTACGGTGCCATATTTGTCTACCAATCTCAATTCCATGCCGGAAAACCCGGAACATAGATTTTGATTGAAAAAATTGCCAATCAAATTGGCAAATTCAAAATGATCATGAGCTACCTGGATCAATATTTCTCCGGAAGTTACATCACTGTTGGAATAGGCAAATCTCGAACCGGTGGTATCAATAATGATATCGTAGAGACCATTGATTTTA
>CAZXFH010000054.1:0-18141 GCA_964640055.1 uncultured bacterium
TGTTAAACGATTATTGGCAACATTTAACATATACACTGCCAGATAAAGCACCGCTGGCAATCCTGATATTTATTTTGATTTTAGTATTAACCACCTGTGTGGGAATCCTTTTTATCTTGCTAACAGCTAGTATCATTACTTTGATCAACTCTAACTTTGAAAACCACCATAATCTCAAACAAAGGATTGCCAGAGTGATGCAAATCCTGAAACAGCCATTTACATTTAGGTCAAAACCGAATGAAAAACCGGCCTCAATACACATCATCCTGTTTATTATGGCTTCCCTACCCCTATTTTTTATCTTCCTCTTGATCCCTTTTAATCAATATATATTAATCATCCCATCAGAATATAACTCAATCCTCTGTACCGGGCTGATAATTCTCGTATTAATTAGCATTACATTCACCCTGTCAACAGATAGACATACTAATTTGTTATCAAAAAGTCTCCTGTTCAAATCCGGGCTAACTCAGATAATGACTGTCCTGTTAATGCTTCTGACACTGGTCCCCTTAATCATAAAAAGTAAAAGCATGCACTTCAGCGTTATTGTTAACGGTCAGAATCAATTCCTGGCTCCCTTGCTACCCAACTGGAATATTATCGGCTCGCTGAGTGGCTTGTTGGGTTTCCTTATCTATTTTTATCTGGGAATTATATATTTACAGCAAAGTCAACATTTTATCTCGCACTTAGAATCTGATAGCGAATTAAAAGATCACTGGTTTAACAATCTGATGGGAATATTTCTAAAAACAAGTATATTTATATTTTTCATGATTGGCACTCATTTTTTCCTGGGCGGCTGGTTAGAGCCCTATCAGAAATGGAGTCTGGAAAACCATTCATCATTAGCGATAATCCTATTTTTTCTCAAAACAATTTTATTTTATTGGCTAGTCCAGAAGGTCAATTATCATCTGCCTAATCTATCTTGTCGTCAAATATTTCAATTAAACCTCAAATATCTAATTCCTATTAATTTATTAAATATCATCTTGGCTCAAATCAAGATAATTATTTAAAGGAACTATGATGCTCCCGATTTTATTTTTCCTGACAATCCTTCTCTTGCTGATCGCGGCAGCCTGTCTTTGTCTGCTTAAAAGTGAAAATAAAATAATGGTTAGCTATACAGTTCTCGTGATCGGGTTATCAATTACCTTGGCATTTCTCCGGTGCTATTTTTTAGCATTGGTCAATTTTATCATTAATTTTTTAATTGTCATTACTTCAATTAATGCTTATCAAATATTTCAACCGGTTCAGATAAAATCAAGGGCCCTAGTGAATAAATATATATTATTTTCTTGTGTCTTTATTATTCTGGTTTTTTTATTATATAGTTATAACAATGCATTTTATAAAAAAATGGTCTCCTTTGATGCCGGTCTTGCGGCGGATGAATTAGCCGCATGGGTAAGCCCAGATATTCAATTCGTAGTCATCATCTTTTCCTTTTTTATTTTAGCCCATATAATCACCATTATTGCGCTGATGAGAAATAAGCAATGAATACTTTATTATTCTATCTGATTTCGTCTACAGTGTTATTTGGCATTGGCCTTTTCGGTATTATCGGAAGTCATCCGAGATCGAAAATTTTAATTTGTATAAATCTGATTGTATTTTCAGCAATGATTAACTTTATGGCTTTTTCTAAATATCATGGCGATCACTCCCAAATGACGGTTTTCATTACCATCGCACTTATAACAATAAGTCTGCAGCTACTGACATTGATAACAATCACCTATAAAAACAGATTAAAAACCAACTCTAGATTGGATCAAAAATGAACAGTTTTATCCTTACATTGGTTTTATTGCCTCTTCTGACCTTTCTTCTGATTTCCTTGTTGGAGCACCGCTTCAGTATTAACGCTTATGGGCTATTCAATATTTGTATTTTCATAGTCACGGCCATGGCTTTAGCGCTCCTGTTCATGCTCTTTTTCGTGCAGGATTCAAATTATAAAGTGGAAGTCAATTGGAATTGGCTGACTATCAATCAATTAAATCTACAATTCAAGCTGATCCTAACAAATTTATCTATTGTTGTGCTCTTTATTGTAACATTGATAACAAGTATTGTGCAACTATATATGAAAAATGACCACACCTCAGATAAGAATCATCATAAAATCCTGGCGTTAATCCTATTTTCAACATTTATGATCATCTTAACAGATAATATTTTGATCATATCCGTTTTTTGGTTCCTGATTAGCTTCGGCTCGTTTTTTAGTTATTTGAATCTAAATAGATTGTCCTCACAAAACAAGGATGTCAATAACTTTATAATTCCTTTTACCGGAGATATTTTATTTTTAGTAGCGACTTTGATCATCTATTCCCAAACCACTACTTTTGATTTATCCGTTATCAATGAAACCTTACGGTCAACAAAAAACGCCCCCTTTGCAGCGCCTGCCTGGAGTATCTTAATCATGATAAGTGTAATTCTGAAAGGTGCCCATTTCCCTTTTCACTTTTGGTTTCGAACCGCCCTAAAAGGTCGGCTTGTTAAAAGTGCTATCATACAGATCCTTGCTATTATTTTGGTACCCCTTTACATATTAATCCGTTTATATCCCATAATTTTAAGTGCGGTTCTGGTTTTTTGGGCCTACTATATCGGTCTGGCCATGTTACTATATTTCACAATCGCATCCATTCACAAGAGAGTAAAAGCGATCATTCAATTTTCTTTATTAGGCCATTCCGGGTTAATCATACTGGGATTAAGCACTTTCAGTAATCAGGCGATCATTAATTATTTAATCTGCTTTATGCTATTCAGTATTTTACTTTGTTTACTTTTAGACTTTTTATTTGAGCATGGGCTCCGTCACAAATCGCAAAAAGAATATAAGGACGTAACACTATCCCAACTGGTAAAAAATACAGATTGGTCGCCCTTCTTATCCTGGATGTTTCTATGGTTAACCCTGCTTGTAGTGGGTATACCATTGACCGCTACTTTTATCGCAAAAATTGATCTGTATACCTCAATATTTCAAGTAACCACAAATAAAGCTCAGCTTTGGGGGCCCCTTATTTTTGCTTTAATCGCTAATATTTTGATTGCTTTTTACATCGCCCGTGTATCCCTAGTACTTATTTATCCGCCGGGCAGAAAAACCAATACTAAACCAAGATCCGGATTCGGTTTATCTCATCATCATTATCTTGCTCTGGTCATTTTAAGTTTTTTAGGTTTATATCTATTTTACACCTATCCCCACTTCAATCCACTGGCCAGTAAAACCTGGTTGAACTTACTGGTACAGTTCCCCTTAAGTAAAACCAGGCTACCCCTAAATACCAGCACCTTAAACCTGGTTTATATATTAATTCTTGTTCTATCTATAACCGGTTTATGCGGAGCTTGGTTTGTTGTAATCAAAAACAGGCAATTTCCGTATTTTTTAAAAATTAGATTTAACGATCTGTATAACCTGCTCCTGCGGGGTATAATTCCTGAAAACTATTTCTCAAAATTCATTGTGTTACCAATTAAATCAGTGGTATTAAGAACCAAGGATTTGGAAGAAAAAATAATGGGTGGTTTTCCCCATCGAGGTATGGAAATTATTGTAAAGAAAATACTCTATTTGAATAATAAAATATGCATCCGCATCAACAAAATATTGGCGTGTAATTCCCGCTCACCGAGCAGACCTATACAATATTTAAGGAACAGCAATTTATTAATAGTAAGCCTTATCTATCTGTTGATAATAATTATTGGGCTGATTGTTGTGTTAATCTAAACTTTCAAGAGGACAGATGCCATGAATCAACATCTTTTATTAATTAACCTAATAATTCCATTAATCGGTTCAATATTCATCTTTTTGATACCCAAACGGCGTAACGATCTAATGAAGTCCTCTGTCTCTACTGCCACGGGTTTACAACTCTGGATTATTATCCAACTAATGTTGAATTTCAACCCGCGATATTCAGGCATTCAATTCTCCGAAAACTATAGTTGGATACCTAATTTGTCGATTAATCTTTTCCTGGGAATTGACGGCATCAACCTGCTATTCCTAGTCATTACGGCTTTAATCTTTTTTACGATCACCCTTTTACCCCATATAAAGAAGCTGGAGAAAAAATATTTTTATATTCTTTTTTTATTGGCTGACATAGGACTATGCGGAACTTTTACTGCCCTGGATCTTTTTCTCTTCTTCTCTTTTCTGGGATTTTTTCTGTTTTCTGTCTTTCTGCTGGTGCTCTTTATCTATAATGATGATATCAGGGCGATAAAATCTTTAACGATATTCTTTCCCGCCTATATCGTCATTATGATCGGTATTCTGTTGATTTATTTCCAAAACGGCGCTACCAGCTTCAACATTTTGACTCTGGCGCAACAACCTGATCAGAACGTGACATTACAAATAACCGGTATGCTACTAATATTTTTAGGATTTGCCCCAATGGTACCTATCTTTCCTTTTCACGCCTGGTTAATCGCCACCTTCAAACAGGAGAATCCCTTGATCACCACTATTATGGCGATCCTGATGACCAAAATAGGTATATACGGTATCCTTAGAATTTGTCTACCCATGTTTCCACAGGCCATAAATATTTTAGCGGTCATATTGGCCACTTTTGCCATAATTAACCTGTTCTACGGATCCATCAACGCCCTCAGTCGGCGCCATTTTCAAGACAGTATTCCCTATCTGATTCTCTGCCATGCTGGTTTTGTTCTTCTGGGAATAGCTGCAATCCGGTCTGGAGCTGCCGGAAATTTTAACACGATACTCATGGCCTTAACCGGGGCTCTCCAGCACAGCTTTAATTATAGTTTAATATTTTTTATCTTGATTATTTTGGTTTATTATTTGAACAAACAAAATATTGACTTAAGTCCGGAGAATCACAAAATCAGCTTCAGCGATCTGCCGGTGTTAACCACCATATTGGTAATCACACTATTAAGCCTGGTCGGGATTCCGGGAACCGCTGGTTTTATTTCACAATTATTAATCCTGGTCGGCGCCTATAATACACCGGTTATCCGTATTTTTTCAATTATATTTATTTTGGGCATATTATTCCCCATTGCTTTCGTCCTAAAAAACTTATATAACATTTTTTATGGTTATCGAATACAAGCCAGTCAACGTCACCAAGCTATTACAAGCGGAAAGTTTTTACTAATAATACCTTTTATTTTGCTGACTATAATTTTAGGCATTTTGCCTCATTTAACACTCAATCTTATCACCCCCAGTTTAACTCGCTTGATTAGTGCCATAATGTAAAAAAAGTGACAAATAAATATGAACCAGTCGACAAATCTTCTATATGTTCTGCCTGAAATAATCCTCATTCTCACGGTTTTATTTTGCCTTACGATCCACTTATCCTTCAAGAAGTTATCTCCCCGATTTTATCACTTTCTATTATCTCTGTTCCTACCTGTCATTATATTCATTTTAATTTATTATCGGAGCTTTACATTACAGACTCTTTTTTCAGGTCATATGATTTTTGATAATTATGGAAATCTGTTCAAACTGATTTTAAGTATGCTTCTATTTGGCATCCTGATATCTACGCATCGTTCTCATGATAAACAACTTACCTTTGAGCAATATCTGTTTATTAATATCCAGGTCTTAGGAGCCTTCCTCTTAGTTTCCACTACAAGCCTATTCATCCTTTTCCTGACACTCGAATTCATCGCCCTAACCTTTTCTTTCTTTATGAGTACCAGTTCTCACTCACTCCGCCATGAAAAAATGACTAAAACCGGCATTTTTCAATTAATAATCACAGCGATATTCCTCTATGGCCTTTCCCTATTGTACGGCACTACCGGCGCAATCTACTTCTCAGATATGATTATCATTAAACAGGCCGGACAAGGGGAACAATTGCTATTCGCCTTAGGGATGATCATCCTAATTTTTACCATTATCGCCAAAACCAGGATCTTTCACTTTACAAATGATAATTTTATTGTTTTTAAACAATTAAATACCAAAACAACCATCATGCTCTCAATCCTGCCCAAATTCGCCGGCTTAGCGCTTATAGGCAGAATATGCATGATTATTTTTTATCCTCTGGATATTAGTTGGAACCCGGTTAGTCTATCTCTAATATTCTCTCTGATAATTATTGCCATCTTTACGACCTATAGTAACATTTGGAGCCTCAATCAAGAGAGTCTTCCGGCCGCTTTATGGACTTCCTCAAACACCCATTTTGGGTTTGGTCTAATTGGGATAGTCAGTCTAAGTAAAAGCAGCGCCAGTGCGGGCATTTTCTATACTTTATTTTATACAATATCAATCATTGGAATATACAGTTCTCATATCCTCAGGGAGGAGCTGGCTTCTTCCCGGCAGTTGACTATTAATTTTAAAAAATTATCTCCGGCTAAAATTCCACGGATTATTTTTATATTCAACATAATCGGACTTCCCTTTACAGCTGGCTATATTAGTCGGCTGGAATTGATTAAGGGCTTGCTGGCGCAAGGCCCCGTATTCATTCTATTGAGTGTAGTATTGATTTTTAATTGGCTGCTATTAATATTTAAAATTCATTTCGCCTCTGCGCTTATGAACCAAACAGAATATTTCAAGGTCAAACCAGCAGGTAAAAGGATATTATCATCTGCCGTAACATTATTACTGATGACGAGTATTCTGTTTTTTGGAATATACGCCAGACCATTAATGGATATGATTAAAAATTCGTTGATTTTTTAGTCTAAAAAAGTTAAGGTTAAGCGATGAATCGAAAAGATAAAATTTTATTCTTTGATGTTGATACACAGAAAGACTTCATCCAACCTGACGGTAATCTATATGTAAATGGCGCGGAACAGTTGATCGACAAATTCAAAAAACTGATCAAACATGCCCGTGATAAGGGCATTGCCCTCTGGGGCTCAGTTGATGCTCACCATCCAGAAGACGAAGAATTAAACCGCAATGAAGGTCCCTTCCCTGATCACTGTATGGTAGGACAAACTGGTCAGGAAAAAATCGAAGCCACTCAACCGATCAATCCGCTGTGGGTAGAAAATAGGCCACATACTCCGGAAGAGATAGGTAAAATCATGTTGCATCAGGGAGAGGTCTATTTTGAGAAACAATCCTATGATGTTTTTGAAAATCCCGCTATAAAGGAATGTATCAATAAATTCGAAATTATTGTGATTTTCGGGGTTACCAGCGATTATTGTATTAAAGCCGCGGCAGAGGGCTTCTTAGATCATAATAAAAATGTATTCATTGTAGCTGATGCGATCAAACCGGTTGATCCAGAAGTCGGGAAAAAAGCACGTGAGTTGTTGCATAAGAAGGGAGCTCAATTTACCACGACGGAAAGAATTATTAATGGTACTTACCTCTAAATCTATTTTTTTCACTAACTTATTTTCCCAAAAAAATACACTTGATTTATATTCTATAGTAATTGAAGTTCAATTTATTTAACAACCACGAGAAATAACATAAACAACCTTGAACTTTTTAATTTACTGTTTAAATATAAAATGCAGTCTAAATAAAAATAATTACATAAATGAATTTTATGTCTGTTTATGTAGGACAAACAACCACATAAATAGTAAGCTCATTCTTACAAAAAAAATGGCGTTTGTCTTATTTACTGCGACACAGCACTACTCTAAATTGATCTAGCAGTATATGTTTATTAATACCATTAATAATCAACTTTTATTTTTTTCTTTAGCCGATGACAATTAAACATCTGGTTTGTTCCCTCCTTATATATTTTCCTCTTTTCTTAATACTCCTATCTCAGATAAATTTTAGTAATATCATAAATACGACAATAGGATTAATTTAATGAAAATTCACGAATATCAGTCTAAACATATTTTGTCCACCTATGATATTCCCATTCCAAAAGGTAAACCTGCATTTTCCAAAGAAGAGGCACTTAATCAGGCCAACGAAATCGGATATCCATGTGTAATCAAGGCGCAAATCCACGCAGGTGGACGCGGTAAAGGCGGTGGCGTCAAAATTGTTAAATCCAAGTCTGAAGCCCAAACTTACATTAATAATATTTTTGGCAATGCTTTGGTGACAGCTCAAACAGGTCCGCGAGGCAAAACGGTAAATCGCCTACTGGTTGAGGAAACAATTGATATCCAACAGGAACTATATGCCAGCATTTTAACAGATCGTGAAAAAAGATTGCCCCTGATTATGGCTTCGACTGAGGGTGGTGTAGAAATTGAAAAAATTGCCACTGATAGCCCCGAAAAAATCATTAAAGAGTATGGCACCCCCGGTTTTGGATTTGAGGCTTATCAATTGCGTCGTCTGGCATTCAAACTCGGTCTAAAAGGCCCTGCTTTCAAATCGGCCATAACATTTTTCGCCAAATTATATGATGTCTTCAGGAGCACGGATGCCACTCTGATCGAGAATAATCCGCTGGTCATTACCGCTGACCAGGAATTGTTGGCTCTGGATGCAAAAATTTCCTTTGATGATAATGCCCTTTACCGCCACCCAGATTTTTCAGAATTACGCGATATTAGTGAAGAAGATCCCGCCGAGGTAGAGGCTTCCAAACATCATTTGAATTATATTCGTTTGTCAGGCAATGTAGGCTGTATGGTCAACGGTGCTGGTTTGGCCATGGCCACCATGGATATCATTAAGTATTATGGAGGTGAACCGGCTAATTTTCTTGATGTTGGCGGCATTGCCTCTTCAAAAACTGTTGCAAATGGTTTTAAGGTTCTTTTATCCGATGAAAAGGTCAAAGCGGTACTAATCAATATATTTGGTGGAATCGTGCGGTGTGATCGAGTTGCCTCCGGAATCCTAGAAGCCCTTAAAACACTTGATTTAAATCTACCAATTATTATCCGCTTGGAGGGTACGAATGCTGAACTGGCTTCTAAAATTTTGGCGGAATCATCCTTAGAATTTAAGGTAGCCAAAGATCTACGGAGTGCAGCCGAAATGGCGGTCTCCGCCGCAAAACCTTAAGGGAGTTTTGGAGCGATGAGCATATTGATCGATAAAAACACGCGGGTTATAGTTCAGGGAATTACAGGAAAAGAAGGCTCTTTTCATACTCAAAAAATGTTAGCCTACGGTACCAAAGTTGTCGGTGGCGTAACGCCAGGAAAAGAAGGGCAACAGACCGAGGAAGGGATCCGGATTTTCAATACCGTTGCGAATTGTAAAGCAGAGACCAAAGCCAATGCCTCTGTTATCTTTGTTCCGCCCCGATTTGCCGCCGATGCGATTTTAGAAGCCGCAGATGCAGAATTAGATCTGGTGGTTTGTATTTCGGAAGGTATTCCCACGGCTGATATGGTCAAAGTCAATTATTTACTAAAGGAGAGTAAAATCCACTTAATTGGTCCCAATTGTCCCGGGATTATTTCACCAGGAAAGTCTAAAATTGGCATTATGCCTGGTTTCATACATCAGCAGGGCTGCGTTGGAATCATCTCCCGCAGTGGTACTCTAACCTATGAGGCTGTGGCACAAGTCACGAACTTGGGAATGGGGCAATCCACTTGTATCGGAATTGGCGGTGACCCGATCGTGGGTACCTCATTCATTGATCTTCTGCAACTCTTTGAACAGGACCCGCAAACTGCAGCGGTTATTATTATCGGTGAAATCGGGGGTGAAGCCGAAGAACAAGCCGCTGAATATATAAAACAACAATTTAGTAAACCCGTCGTAGCTTTTATTGCCGGTAAAACCGCACCTCCCGGCCGACGGATGGGTCATGCCGGGGCCATAATTGCGCGGGGTAAAGGGACCGCCAAGGAAAAAATCAAAGCCCTTACCGATGCAGGTGTGCACATTGCCCAAAGTCCAGCCGATATCGGTAAAACAGTCCAAAATGTGGTTTCATGATACTTTTAGGAAAAATAATATTTTTCATCAAACTATCAGAAAATATATTCTTATAGAAACATTTGGGAGGGTAATTTGAATCAGATTGATGTATCCCGGATTACAGCGGCACTAAAAGACCTTTCCATTGATGCAAATTTCCATATTGGTCAGGATGTTATTGATAGAATTAATAAATTTAAAGCCCAAGAAGAGTCTTCCACAGCGATTGAAATGCTTGACCTGATCCTTAAAAACCATGCAATGGCCGCCGCCGAAAAAATGCCCTTGTGTCAAGACACCGGTGTGGCGGTGGTTTTCTTGGAATTAGGTCAGGAAGTTCAATTGACCGGAGGTGACTTATACACCGCTATCAATGAGGGGGTTCGACACGGATATCAAGCTGGCTATTTACGTAAATCCATGGTGGACGATCCGGTTATTGAGCGAAAAAACACCACTGATAACACACCAGCACTTGTTTATATTGATCTTGTGCCGGGTGACTCGCTTAAAATTACACTGGCCCCCAAAGGTGGTGGAGCGGAGAATATGAGTGAGATCAAAATGATGAAAGTGGCAGATGGCCTGGAGGGCATGAAAGAATTTGTGGTGGAACGGGTAAAAAAATCCGGTGGTAATCCCTGTCCACCGGTTATAGTAGGTGTGGGATTAGGTGGAAATTTTGAACAGTCCGCTCTGTTGGCTAAAAAAGCACTTTTAAGACCACTTACCGAGGAAAATCCTGATCCCAAATGGGCTTCTGTCGAAGAAGACCTATTGGCAGAGATCAATCAGTTAGGGATCGGGCCGCAGGGTTTTGGTGGCAGAACAACTGCTCTTGCGGTTCAAATTCTGGCCAAACCTTGCCATATCGCCTCCATGCCAGTTGCGGTAAACATGCAATGTCATTGTCACCGACATAAAAGTATTACCCTTAATTAAACGAGGCTCAGCATGTCAGATGCAATAGATTTACAAACTCCCTTAACCGTCGATGCTTTGACGTCCCTCAATGTGGGCGATAAAGTACTCATCAGCGGAAGGGTTTATACGGCCAGAGATGCAGCCCATAAGCGGCTAGTGGATTTGGTTCAACAAGGCAAATCATTACCATTTCCAATTGAGGGCGCTATCATTTATTTTGTGGGACCAGCACCGGCACCTCCGAGTAAACCGATCGGATCAGCCGGGCCGACTACCAGCTATCGCATGGATTCCTTTTCGCCAACTTTGATTAAGGCCGGGTTAAAAGGAATGATTGGTAAGGGGCCTCGTGGTCAGGCTGTAATTGATGCTATGGTAACCCACAAAGCGGTCTATTTCGCAGCTATAGGGGGTGCCGCAGTGATTATGGCCCAGGCAGTCAAATCGGCAAAAATTATTGCCTATGAGGATCTGGGAGCAGAGGCTATTCGAGAATTGGAGGTTGAAAATTTACCGGCTTTTGTTGCCAATGATACTCAAGGTAATGATATTTATCAATTAGGTGTTGAAAAATACAAACAATAATTGCGGAGCAACATATTAATGGAAAAAATAGAAGCCTTAAAACAAAAAGCAGCAGAATATGAAATCAAAGGCAAAATACCGCAAGCAATAGACCTCATCAAACAGATACTGAAATCTCAAAAAAACCTCCTGTTAAGGGTGAAATTAGCTGAACTCTATTACGCTTCCGGGCATATGGAACAATCGATCACAGTTTTTGAGGAAGTTATCAACCAAAATCCTGATTATACATATGCTTTATACCGCTTGGGCATTTCCTATTTTAGGGTTACAAAATTTGCCCAAGCCATTGACGTATTCAAACGAATCAACAAAGTAGACCCGAATTTTTATATGTCCTATTATTGGCAAGGCCTTTCCTATTACCATATCAGCGATATTGATTCCGCTATTGACTCCTACCTGAAATTGCGCGAAAAGTGTTCTTCTACTTCCCTGGGATGTTACCAATTATCGATTGCTTATAAAGCGGCCGGTGAATATCAAAAGGCGATTGAATGTCTGCACCGTATCTTAAAGGATGATCCTAATCTATCCTCAGTGCATTACCATTTGGGGCGCTCTTATTTAGGTATTTCGGATCTGGAAAATGCCGCTAAAGAATTTGAAAAAGTAGTGGCCATGGACCCCAATCATAAGGATGCCAAACGCCGCCTTAAGGAATTATCAGAAAAAGCGCTATATACTTATGATGTTCCGCCGCTATAAGTTAAAAAGGAATGTAAATCTATGGATACCAAGAAATTAAATTTTTCTAGAAAACCCTTAGACTGGGATAAGGTAAAAATCCCGCAAGGTGAGGTGCATATCATCAAGGACCGGTGTAAAGGATGTGCTTTCTGTGTGGAATACTGTCCCAAGGATGTACTCGAGCTATCTGAGGAATTTAATGCCAAAGGGTATCATCCCCCTTATGTTAAACATGAAGATGAATGTGTCAATTGCGGTTTATGCGAGATGATCTGTCCTGAATTTGCCATTTGGAGCACTGAAATTGAGACTGAAAAGGCCACCAGCTAAATCATTTAATAAGATGTTTATTTTTAAAAATACCGGAGACCATTATGGAAATTGAACAGCATATGATTAAGGACGTTATCACCTGCCAGCGGGATGATAGCGTAATTTTTGCCACTAAAAAAATGGCTGATCATAATATTGGGGCAGTTGTTATTGTAACTGAGGACAAACCAGTCGGCATTTTTACGGAAAGAGATTTAGTAAACCGGGTAGTAGCCGCTGGTAAAAATCCCGCCAAAATAAAAGTCGGTGAAGTCATGTCCACCCAATTAATCACCATTGATGCGAAGCAAAGTGTTGGTGCAGCCTTTCATTTGCTCATCAGTCACAAGGTACGCCATGCCCCGGTCGTGGAGGATAAACATCTGGTGGGTATTGTATCTCAAAAGGACTTGGGCAAGATTCTGGATGACCGGTTTTATATGACTTATTTTGGAAAATATCAAAAACCTGATTTTTCCGGAGAATATTAAGGCCATTATCCATGCTGACAGAAAATTGAAATATAAAGATATTTATAAGCGAAGAGGTTGATCTTGAAAGCGGATTCTAAAGTTGTTTTAACGGGAAGACATAATTTATCTGGTAACGAAGCCTGCATTGAAGGCGCTTTTGCTGCCGGATGTCAATTCCTGGGTGTCTATCCTATCTTACCATCGCTTAGCGCTATAAATCGATTTCAAAAAAGAAGTGCCGCAGTGGAAGGTACCTTCATTCAAATGGAAGATGAAATTTCTGCCTTAGCCACTGTATTAGGCGCTGCTTGGACCGGGAAGAAAGCCCTTAATGTCACCTCGGGACCAGGCTTTTCCCTGATGATGGAGCATATTGGATTGGGAGTAATGCTGGAGACTCCCTGCGTCATTATAAATGTTCAGCGCGCCGGACCGGGTGAAGGATTGCCCAATCAGGTCGGTCAGGGAGATATTATGCAGGCGCGCTGGGGATCCCACGGAGATTATGAATTAATCTCCCTGACCCCCAATTCCCCGCAGGAATGTTTTGACCTCACCATTAAGGCCTTTAACCTCTCCGAAAGGTTCCGCGTTCCGGTAGTAGTTCTCTCTGATCAGAGAGTAGGCAATATGGTAGAAGCTGTCAACATTCCTCCGGCCAAGGAAATCGAATTGACTCCCCGCCGATACTATAAAAAGAAAACAAATCATTATCTGCCCTTTTTACGGGATAAAGATATGGTGCCTCCTATTGTAAAAGTCGGCGACGGACATCGTTTTCATGTCACCGGTCTTACTCACGACGAACGCGGCTATCCCATCATGAATGCGGAATGTCAAGAATATTGCGTATGGCCCTTGCTTGAGAAAATCAATAAATACACCGATGAAATTATTGATTACGAAGAAAAAGGAACGGAAGATGCAGAGATAATCGTTCTTTCCTATGGCATAACCTCTCGCGTAGTTGAAAAAGCCATTGAACTATCCCGCAAAGAAGGCATTAAGACCGGTATTCTCAGGCCAAAAGTTATCTGGCCTTTCCCTGAAAATAGGGTCAGGGAACTGTCAAAAAAAGCCAAAGCCTATATTGTACCAGAGATAAACTACGGTCAGATCGTATACGAAGTGGACCGCAGTGTGGCGGGTAATTGTTCGGTAGTCTCACTGCCCTATCCGGTTGGCTCAGTCCCCAAACCGGTGGATATTCTGCATGCCATTATTATGGCTTCGAAAGAGAAAGAAAAGAAAACCGGAATCATTGAATATGAATAATAATTGGAACTAATAACCACATTATTGATAGAGGAAAAATGGCTGAAAAAGGAAGTAAAGTAAAAGAAAAGGAACACGCCGATCATCATCCCATGGAGGAAATACTCCGGGCAGACCGGATTCCTCATATCTGGTGTCCTGCATGCGGGATCGGAACAACAGTAACCGCCTTTATCGACGCCCTAAAAAAACTTGACCAGAATTTAGATGAAGTCTGTGTTGTTTCCGGAATTGGATGTACCGGTCGGGTGGCTGGTTATCTAAAGGTTGATTCTTTTCATACCACTCATGGACGTCCGATTGCTTTTGCCACCGGAATCAAACTGGGTAATCCCAAAATGAGAGTGGCGGTTATTTCCGGAGATGGTGATATTGTAGCTATTGGCGGCAATCACTTTATTCACGCTGCACGTCGTAACATCGATATCACGGTTATCTGCGTTAATAATTTCATCTATGCTATGACCGGCGGACAGGTGGCACCTACGACTCCTCTGACCGCCTATGCCACCACCTCCCCTTTCGGTAATTTTGAACCGCCCTCCAATATTCCTCAACTTGCGGAATCCTTTGGTGCAGTATATGTGGCGCGTTGGACAGCCCTGCATATACGACGATTGACCAATTCCATTGCCGAAGCCTTGCAGAAACCCGGGTTTTCTGTCGTAGAAGTCATCTCTCCCTGCGCACAATACTATTCCCGTATCAATAAATTGGGTGACGGCCTGGATATGATGAAATTCTATCATAAGAATTCAATTATCAAACACAATGAACCCACTGAAAATCTTGAGCTCGATTTCCAAAAAGAAATTATTGTCGGAAAATTTATTGACCGGGAGAGACCAACCTATCAGGAACTCTATAATAACTGGTTATCCGAGGTGCAAAATGAAAACTAATTCCCCAGATGTTTTTACCGGTGACCACTATATAGATGGCGACGTGGCCGCAGCCTACGGAGCAATTGCAGCCGGATGTAAATTTCTAGGCGGTTATCCCATTACACCTTCCACTGAGGCCGCTGAAGCCTTTGCCAAGCAGGCACCTTATGTCGGTGCCATGTTTATCCAAATGGAAGATGAACTGGGTTCTATTTCCGCTGTTTTGGGCGCTAGCTGGTCCGGCAAGAAATCTATGACGATTACTTCGGGGCCTGGCTATTCCCTGATGATGGACTCAATTGGTTTGGGAGCAATGCTGGAAACACCTTTTGTAATCATCAATATACAGCGGGGCGGTCCTTCTACAGGCGTCCCCACCCGTACCGGACAAGCGGATATGATGCAAACCCGTTGGGGATCGCACGGAGATTATGAAGTGATCGCCTTAGCTCCGGATTCACCCCAGGAAAGTTTCGATTTTGCCATTAAAGCCTTTAATCTGGCTGAAAAATATCGCTGTCCGGTTATGCTGATGTCAGATGAATGTGTCGGCCATATGACGGAAAAAGTGGTTATTCCCGAAGCCCAAAAAATTGAGGTGTGCCAGAGAAGATTTTTTCAGGGCAATAAAAATCAATATTTGCCTTTTCAACCGGATAAAGATCTTGTTCCCCCTATTGTTAAAGCTGGTGATGGATATGGATTACACATTAGCGCCCTGGCCCATGATGAAAAAGGATATCCTATTCTGGAATCTAAAAATGAGGAAGATTACACCCGGCGCCTGGTAGATAAAATCCGTAAGAATGCCGATGATATTATTGAAATTGAAGAAACAGGACTGGATGGTGCAGATGTCATCGTAGTCTCTTACGGTATAACGTCGCGAGTGGCCATCAGAGGCATTGAAAAAGCACAAGCCGATGGTATTAAAGTCGGCAGTCTACGTTTGATAACGGTCTGGCCTTTTCCGGAAAAACGCATTGCGCAGCTGGCCAAAAAAGTGAATGCTTTTGTGGTCCCGGAAATTAATTACGGACAAGTGGCTTATGAAGTCCAACGGTGCGCCCATGGTGAGGCCCATACCGTTTTGGTACCTCACGGTGGCGCTTCGGTTCATGACCCGGAAGATATCTATACAGCCATAAAAATGGCCGTTAAAGCCAAAAAGAAGCCGGAAGGCATGATCCAGGTAAATACAAAATTACACCGTCTAATTTTTGAAGAGGGGTATAAATTACACGAATGAAGTATCATCCAATTTACAGCTGTTTCGCCAATGCATTAAGGCAGTCGGAATTAGATCTCACTAAGGTATGTGTGATCTCCGACTTCCTGCATCAACCGGATATTTCTGAATATTTGGGAGTGGATACCTTTCATATCCATCGTGGACGCTCCATTGCTTTTGGTACCGGATTAAAACTGGGAAATCCCGAAGTAAAAGTCATTGCACTGATCGGTGATTTAATTACATTGGGTGGAAATCATTTTATGCATGCCAGTCGACGGAACATGGATTTGACTGTAATCTGTGTTAACAACTTTGTGTATCCAAAGGTGGCCAATCAGATCACCCCCCATGTGGAAATTCCCTTTTCCCAATATGCGACTTTCGAGAAACCCCCTAATGTTCCTCATGTGGCGCGTTCCTGTGGGGCCGTGTACATTGCGCGTTGGACAGCAAAGCATGTTCCCGAATTAACCGGCTCCATGACGGCAGCTATTAAATCATCGGGTTTTACTACCATCGAGGTCATTGCTCCGGGTATCGGTTACTTTCCCGGAACCGATGATATCGAAAATAATGCGGAAGTATTAGATTTCTTTTATAAAAATTCCGAGCAAAAAGATGATGAAAATACCAGCAATATCGAAATTCAACCGGACAAGAAAATCATCGTAGGAAAATTCGCAGAATCTTCCCGACCAACCTTCATGGATTCCTACAATAAACGCTTGGAAAAAGTATTAGGCGATAAATTTAAACCATATAGGTAATCAAGCATGGCTGAAACAGAAATAAGATTTGCAGGATATGGCGGACAAGGGATAATTCGTTCGGGTATTATCGTGGGCAAGGCAGCGTCTATCTATGATGATAAATTTGCCACAATGAACCAATCTTTCGGTCCAGAAGCAAGAGGCGGGGCTTGCAGTTCGCAACTGATTGTTTCCGATGAGAAGGTCCTTTATCCTTATGTCGCTCATTCCGATATACTGGTCGCAATGTCACAGGAAGGTTACGAAAAATTCGAATCGGAATTGAAACCGGACGGTCTGTTGCTCTATGATGAGGATTTGGTCAAATTGAAAAACCCACCGGAAAAGTGTCACCTCTATCCCATTCCAGCCACTCGTTTTGCAGAAGAATTAGGCGCCCGGATTATTGCCAATGTCGTCATGATGGGCTTTTTTACAGCACTTACCACGGCTGTTACTATCGAATCAATGAAGAAAAGTATTCCGGAATCTGTGCCCTCCCGCTATATGGAATTAAATTTGCGTGCTTTTGACAAGGGTTATAAATATGGAAAAGAAAAATTCAGCGCATAAATATAATTAAAATGTTAAATAATACTATGAGTCCACTCTAAAAAGGTTTGACGAGGTTAAGATAAAACTTGCATAAACCGCTGATAATACATATATTTACAGGTGGTAATACAGACATAAATAGAGGTATTGATGTTTAGGGAAAACAAGAGTCACCTGCAGCGGGAATTATTTGGAATAAGCAACACGGTATCCGCAACGATGGTCAAAAAGATCACAAATTCGCCCGAATATCTCTTTTATAGGTTGATTTACTGTCAGATAGACGAGCCGTTATTTGCCGGTCTCTATTCGGATGAGGCCAGCCGTCCCAATTCGGCGATTAACGCGATGGTATCGGGCCTGATTCTGATGAAGCATCATAACTGGACCTATGCGGAGCTGTTTAATAATATCCAATTTCATCTCCTTCATCGAGTTGCGCTTGGTCTGGATGATATTGAGAGTATGCCCTTTTGTATGGCCACTCTGTTTAATTTTCAGAACCGGGTCAACGATCATTTTATCAAGACGGGTGAGAATCTGTTTGAGCAGGTTTTTGATCGATTGA